>JAHDFP010000002.1:0-391714 GCA_020628095.1 Saprospiraceae bacterium | reverse complement strand
GCACCTATAATGTCTATTGTCATTCCCGATTATTTTTACTTGATTGGAACATTATTAGTAGGTCGAACGAAATTCAACATATAATATTTCCGAGCAATTTCCTATAGTTGATTGATCACTTATGACTTGGGCTTAGCGTATTTAGTGTAATTTGACTTTTTGAAATCTTCGAATTCCTTTTGTGTTCTTAGATAGGCAAGCATCTCATTTTCCAAAATCATATCATGGTTAGCTAGCTTATTCTTTATGGCTTTTCTTATACATTCAAATGCTTCTTCTTTATTCTCATTTATAGAGTGACAGCAAGCCAAATAAAAATAAATTTCTGGGTCTTGACCATTCACATTTAATGCTCGGTCCAAATACTCAATTGCCTCATCCACATCAAAATCATTCAATTCCTTAATTCCCTTGGCTTTATACTTGTTTCGCTCTATTTGCTTCGTTCCAAATATTACCCATAAGTTTTGTTTAACATATTTTCCGTTGCACTTTAAATCGATTAAAGTTTGACCTATTGATCCCATTTTGGATACCAACAAATAATTATAAGCAATGCCTCTACTAAAAATTTTGAACAGGTGATCTGTTCCTGAAAATGAAAATTTCTTTGAGACTATTTGATTGTTAACAAAAACGGTTTCTACACCTTTCCAGTCTTTATAAAATTCAATAAGATTACCCTTAGTTTTTATTTTTCGTAACCCCACTTTTTAATTGCTTTGCTACTTTATGGAATTTAATATAATAATACTCTCGTGCAGAATTATAACTAATCACTGTATTATCTCTAATTTTGAGCAACTTATAACTTATAATGTATCCAGATCTCTCTTATTTCTTACATGATATTATTGGCACAGAAGTAGACAATTGGACGTCTATCGTTAAGACTTTTGGTCTGTTTTTGGGTCTCACCTTTTTATCGGCTTATTACTGGGTCAAAAAGGAGCTGGAAAGAAAAGAGAAAGAAGGACTTATCCCTAAGTTACAAGTCAAAGAAGATAGCAACCCCATTATAGAAGTTATCATCAATGCCCTATTGGCTTTCGGTCTAGGTTATAAGATTCCTTATATCTATCAGAATTTTGATGCCTTTAAGGCAGACCCAGCAGGTATCATTTTCACTAGTGATGGAAATATCGCGATGGGAAGTATATTGGGCGTGTTAGCTGGAATCTACTACTATTTCGATTATAAAAACAAGCCTTTGCCACCCAAGGGAACAATCTATAGTATATATCCTTCTTCTAAGACTTCCTCTATTATAATGGTCGCGGCTCTCACAGGTATATTGGGATCAAGACTATTATCCATTTTCGAAAACTGGGATTCTTTTATCGCAGACCCGATGGGGCAGTTATTATCTGGTAGTGGACTGACTATATATGGCGGACTAATACTCGCTGGAATATGTGTCGCATTATATGCCAAAAAAATAGGCATCCCCGTCAAACACATGGCCGATGCCGCTGCACCCGCTCTACTATTTGGTTATGGAGTAGGTAGGATGGGATGTCAGTTTTCTGGTGATGGTGACTGGGGTATCGTCAACGATGCGCCCAAACCAGATTGGTTCTTTTTACCAGATTGGGTGTGGGCCTATAATTACCCGCGTAATGTCGCTTTGGACGGAGAGAAAATGGCGGATTGTGTAGGTCGTTACTGTATGGAATTAGTACCTCCTGTCTACCCAACTCCGATATATGAGATTACCGTCTCTTTGCTGCTTTTCTTCTTTGTTTGGTCTATAAGAAAATCATGGAAGACACCTGGCAGACTATTCTTCCTCTATGTATTCCTGACGGGTGTATCAAGGTTTTTTGTAGAACAGATCAGAGTTAATCCAAGGTATGATCTATTTGGACTTGAATGGTCCATGTCTCAGACGATATCTGCGGTTCTTATTCTGGTAGGGATTTTGGGCATGTTATTTCTGCGCTCAAGCGGTAAGAATAAGCATGATTATACGATTCCTGATATGACTAATAATAACTCAACGGTTACCTAGTCTTTGCAACTGCTCATAAATATGCTGAGCAGACTCTTCCCAACTAAATTTGGCTAACTGTTCTGTTCCTTTAGAGATAAGTCTTTCTTTAGTTCCTCTATCAATAATTTTGTGCATGGCCTGACTGATATCTTCGGTATCGTTAGGATCGACTATCAAAGCACCTTCGCCTGCGACCTCTGGCATAGATGATACATTAGAAGTAATAACGGGTACACCAGATGCGTAAGCCTCCACAATTGGAATCCCAAAACCTTCAAATAATGAGATGTAACATAAGGCCTCAGCAGATGCCATCACCGATTGTACAAGAGCCTCTTTATTACTCAAAAAAACAACATCATCCTTATGATTGATTTGATCTAATGCGACGGAGACAGCTTCTGTCTTCCAAGCCATACGTCCATATATAACCAGTTTATGCTCCGTGCCGTACTTCGACTTAAAATGATCAAATGCCAATATTAGCCGATCGACATTCTTTCGAGGATGTACCGATCCTACATATACAAAATATGGACTACCGCCTGTATGAATGCGTCTTGCCTCTTCTTTCTCTGACTCTGTAAATTTTCTGAATCCTGACGGACAAGAATTATAGGCAACCGAAATTTTTTCTTCACTCAGACCATATTGGTGGACGACGTCCTTTTTAGTAGCATGCGAGACCGCAATAAGATGATCCGCCCTATGATGAAACCTGGGCATATAATGCTGATAATACTTGAGATGACTCCATCTTATTCCTCTGGGATAATGCAGGTAATTAAGATCATGCGTTACCATTAGAGTGGGTACTTTGGATCTCATACTCAGGTACATATCACCAGAATAAAACACGTCAATCTTATACTTGTCTAAATAGCGCGGAATGGCACGCTCAAACCATAAATACCATAGTATAGGATGCCTAGCGGGTGGAGACAAAATATGCGGCTCTACATTCTCCGCAAATATGAATTGCTTATCATAAGGTCTGTCAAAGAAGAAATGAAACCTATCCTCTGGATGATTTAGTACAAGGCGTTTGGTGGTTTCGTATATATATCTTGCCACACCCTCCATCCGATGTGACAAAAGCAATCTCGTATTGACAGCTATATCCAATCAGTGTATTATTAACTAAAAAGCGAAAAGATAATGATAAGAAGTTATAATGCCGTGGTTATAAGAGTCTATAATCCGAAAAGATTAAGCGACATTAAGCACTTTCTTGATAGCCTCTGGAAGGATATAGTTAGGGGCGAAGTCTTGATTTAGTTTGATATAATCTGGCTTTTCTGGTTCTGCAAGCTCGACGATTTCTTCTATTTCGTTGGTTCTTTTGTCTAATAAGAGTGCGATGACCTTTGGATGCTCCGTAGGTAATACGGATTCACCTTCTTTGATACCTATGATTTTTAGTACTTGCGCCACGTAGTTATCCCAATGTGGCTTAGTCAACCAAAACCCAAATTGATTAGTATGACCGAGATAGTGAGAATAAACATCCGTTTTCATATTAGACTATTTTATAATATGTAATTTACAAGTTAAGACTACGGATGTCAAAAAAGTCACATAAAGTTATTGCATATTTTGGCCTAAGTAAAGTGGAGATGCATTATGAAAATATTATTGTAGACAATATAATTATGTAAATACAGCTTCATTAAGGCCTAAAGAATTCTTTAACTTGACCTTTGATAGCCATCTATTATAAAAGTCATAAGCTCGTAACTCATGGAAATCATTGATAATTGGATTGCTCAGTTTGCTTCATTTGTATGGGGGTTACCGCTATTGATTTTGCTGACTGGTGGCGGATTATATTTTTTGATATTCTCACGTTTTTTACCATTCAGGTACTTTGGTCATGCTATCAATGTACTAAGAGGAAAATATGATAATCCTAATGATCCGGGTCAGATAAATCACTTCGAAGCACTGACCACCGCCTTAGCCGCGACTGTAGGAATGGGTAATATAGCAGGAGTTGCGGTGGCTATAACGATAGGTGGTCCAGGAGCCATATTTTGGATGTGGGTGAGCGGGATTATTGGTATGTCTACTAAGTTTTTTACCTGTACGCTGTCGGTACTGTATAGAGGCAAGGATTCGGAAGGCGTAACACAGGGTGGACCCATGTATTTTATAATTGAGGGTCTAGGCCAATCATGGAAGCCCTTAGCCATTTTCTTTAGTGTTGCTGGACTGATCGGTGCATTACCTATATTCAATGTAAATCAACTAACCCAAGCCATCAATGACATACTGCTCGTCCCTAATGATATCCAAATAGGATTTAGCACTAATCTGATGATTGGTGTTATTCTGGCAGTATTGGCGGCATCTGTGATTCTAGGCGGACTCAAAAGGATCAGTTCTATTACCGTACGGCTAGTGCCATCTATGGTCATTATGTATTTCTTGGCCGTCTTAGTCATTCTTCTGGTCAACTACCAAGAGATACCTAAGTATCTGATGATGATTTTTACAGATGCTTTCGTTGCTGATAATTATAGTGGAGATCCACGTGTCGGAGGAATCGTAGGTGGACTGATTATATTGGGCATCAGGCGAGGAGCTTTCTCTAATGAGGCCGGAATCGGAACAGCGCCTATGGCTCATGGCGCAGCCAAGACTTCCGAACCTGTACGTGAAGGTCTGGTCGCCATGCTCGGACCATTCATAGATACCATTATAGTGTGCACACTTACCGCATTAGCCATACTCGTGACTGGTATATGGCAAACGTCAGAAAGCAATGGCGTTAGTCTGACTGCATTAGCCTTTTCTCAGGCTATCCCAGGCGTAGGGCAATATATCCTATTACTTTGTATATCCATATTCAGCATATCATCTTTATTCAGCTATGCTTATTATGGTACTAAGTGCATGTCTTTTTTACTTGGAGCGGACAAGAAACACTACTATAATGGCTTTTATCTTTTCAGCATATTAGTCGGTGCCGTCACCTCGCTAGATATTATCCTTAATCTTATAGATGGTTTTTTTGCTTTGATGGCAATCCCGACTATGATCGCGACTATTTTGCTATCAAAAAATGTCATGCATGCTGCCAAAAAATACTTTTCTTCAATATGATTCGTTAAAATATAGTTGTTAACACTGAATGGTACTAAACTTGCCCTAAACACAATACGCCAAATTATATTTTGTTAACATCTACCTACCTGAAAGAATACCCTATTTAACATACTTTTTGCAAGTACTTTACATTTTGCACGTTATATAGACAATTCTAACTTGAACCGTATCAGATGAAGGGGGTATATAAATATGTTGTTGCTGTAATTTGGTCCAATTTTATGGTCTCACAGGTGGTCAATCTTAATGATTACAGCCAAGAATCCAGAACACCAATGGAGATACCGGTCATGAAAATCAATGTATTCATGATGGGACAGACTGAGGTCAATCCAGAGATAACAGTTCTCATTAATGATAATATCAAATTTCTCAATGAGGAATTCGAAGGATATGTTGAATTTGAATTCGACGAGCTATTTATGGATTACGGTCAGGCTTATCTGCCAGATCTTTATGAGGAATACATGAAACATGAAGAGACAGCAACAATCAATGCCCTCATAAAGCCTATAGAAAAGAAAGGCGCTATCAATGTATTTTTATTTGACACCTACGCACAAGAAGGTACGGATCGTGCTCTTATGGGATTCACTCCAAGACTACGGACAAGAGAAAACGAATACGCTCTCAATAGTCCAAATTTTGACAGAATATATATGGCTTATGATGGACTGTATAGTAAATCTACTCTTGTACATGAGATGGGACATTTCTTAGGATTACATCATCCGTGGGAAATGCTAGGATCACAAAAATTAGCCTTTGGTATGCGGACAAGTGCTGACGAATCTCTCAATCACATGTCTTATGGAGTGAATGCTTCTCAGTTTACCAGACAACAATTAGAGGCGATGCAGAGACATGCCCTTAAGTACCGTAAATATTTGATGGATCGCGTGGTCAAGGTATATGCTCACTCTTCTAGTGACTAGGTCCACAACAAAGAGGCACCTAAGACACCAGAACTGTCTCCATACTTGGGCTTGGTAAATATCGTACTAACGTAATCGCTAAAGACGTATTTGTCTAATCGTGTTAGGCCCTCGGAATAAAGTTCATCTATATTACCTAATCCTCCTCCTATGATTATGACATCAGGATCAAGGACATTAATTATATTAGAAATCCCTTTACAAAAGAACTCAAAAAGGCGATCCATGACTAGCGATGATTTTTCATCACCAGATCTATATAACTCTACGATCTCAGAGAGCTTCTTCTTATTACCACTTATGGATGTGTAATAAGACTCGAGGCTGGGACCACTTATCACTTTTTCTACACAACCCACTTTACCACAATAACAATCTCCGCCCGAAGCATCCAGATAATTATGTCCCCACTCTCCGCCTATACCATTTTTGCCATCAATTATATTTCCATGTACGATAATACCTGATCCTACACCTGTACCCATTATAACGCCCATCACGACCTTGGCCTCTGGATACTTCTCTGGTATTACGCCCAATTTATATTCTGATACCGCAAAACAGTTCGCATCATTAGTGACTTTGACGGGTATACCTAACTTTTTTTGTATATCTCTCTGGAATGGATGCCCATTGAGATATACAGAATTACAGTTCCTAAGATTATTAGTTTGTGGATTGATAGAACCTGGTGTCCCTATGCCAATCTTAGTTGGCTTCTCTCCTAAAGATTCTGCAACCTGATCTACAAGCATCTTTATCCTATCCAGCACAACTTCGTATCCTTTATCTCCCATCGTGGGGATACGTTCTCTTTCGAGGATATTATAATCTTTGTCTAAGACGGCACACTCTATCTTAGTACCTCCCAAGTCTATACCCCAAAGCAAATCGGCCATGACATTTTGATTTATAGGAATGTATCTTTAATCTAAGTTAGACTTTAGCGAGTTCTGACTTGAGATAATCTATAACGTTGACCTCTATTGCATCGACTTCTTTTAGCTCAGAGAGATACCAAGAGACCCAGTCCCCAAAATGCACTAAATACATCGCACGCTCTATGAGAGAATTTCCTTTAGAGTATATATCTATAATAGTATCTGTGTATTTAGATATGATATCCTGATTGATTTTGATACGCACTTGATTACGAGCATAATCATCCTGATTACGCAGATAGATGACTGCCATATTAGGATGCTTCTCTGTCCACCCTACGAGCTCATTATGATTCATCTCAGGGATAACATGATGCCAGCATAACATCTTAGAGTTTTCATTGATCTGCTGACGTAATCTCACAGCAACAGATTCCATTCTATCCGTTGTATAGATGATCGGAATTTTGTCATAGATTCTATCTGCGACTTGCTTGGCTGATTTCTGAATATCTTCTCTATCAAATTTTATGAGATCAATGGCAGATTTAAGTTGAGCCTTGTAACTATCATCTATGAACCCCAACTTCTCCATAACGAAAAGCTGTTGTATAACAGAGTATCCGAGGCACGCCCTTGGCGAAGGCCAATTGCCAGGTACTTGTATATAATCAAACCCTCTAGTTTTCGCTTCTTCTATTAATTTTCCACCTGAAGAGATAATGACAATTTTGGCACCTGTCTCCAGCATTTGCTCATAAGCACTTAGCGTCTCTTCTGTATTACCAGAGTAGGAAGAACATATTGCCAGTGTATTTTTATCTACGAATTTTGGTATACCATAACCTTTGCCCACTGTATAGGGAATTGGACATTGATCCTTAATAAATTCTGCAACGAAATTGGCACCTATTCCTGATCCTCCGAGACCAGCTACATATACTTTATTTATAGGTTCTGAATGTGCATTGATATTGGCCGCTTCGCCAATCTGTAATGATTCTAAAAGTTGCTCATCAAACCTTGCAATAAGGGAGTCCATCATGTTTTTCAAATTTGACATTAAAAATATTATTAATATTTTAAGATCATTGCTTCTTTAATATGAACAAATCTGAAATAGGTCAATTGGGTGAAAGAATAGCCGAACAACACCTTATAGACAAGGGCTATCATATCCTAGAACGAAACTGGCGATACAGTAAGGCGGAGATAGATATTATAGCCAAGACCCAAGAAGTACTAGTATTCGTAGAAGTCAAATCGCGATCTTATGACCATTACGGTGCACCAGAAGAGTCCATAGACGAAAAAAAAGAAACGCTAATTATGGATGCTGCTCAGAGATATATGGAAAAGATCGATCACCAATGGGAAATCAGATTTGACATTATCTCCATTATATTTAATAAAATGAAAGAAGCCTCAGAAATTAGGCACTACGAAGACGCTTTTTTTCACTAATCTGACTTTATTTATATGGCAAATTGACTTACATTTGCAGTCCTTTTAAGAAAAATAAGATAATTATGAAAAAAGGTATTCATCCAGAAAGTTATAGACCAGTCGTATTCAAGGATATCTCTGTAGATAAAGCATGGTTAGCCATGTCTGCTGCCAATACTAAAGATACGATAGAGTGGGAAGATGGAAATGAGTATCCTTTGATCAAATTAGAGATTTCTAATAACTCTCACCCGTTCTATACTGGTAAAATGAAATTTGTTGATACCGCAGGTAGAATAGACAAGTTCAATAAGAAGTTTGCGAAATTCTCTAAACAAAGCCCAGTACAACAAGAACAAGATACCGAAGAAACAGAAGGATAAAATTTTAGCCTCGATTTCTGATCGGGGCTTTTTTTTGACATATACCTCAATCATTGGATAGCAAAAAGAACATCATCTTATTCGATGACGAATACTGGAGTTCTCTCCTCCCTCTTACCTATACAAGGCCCATCTCAGAGCTAAGAATCGGTATACTGACCATAAGAGAAAAGTGGGAAAAACACCTACAAGGAGAGACATCATACATAACCCAAGATTATCTCTCGGATAAGTTCCCGATTAATATCACAGAAGACAACTATGTTATTAATTCCAGACTGTTGCCAGACAGGAACATAGTTTCGCTCATCAATGATCTCGATACTAAAGAAGCGATCATCTACGAGGACGATCTGATCGCCGCTCGGATGAATAATAGACAGTTTGAGCAACTGATAGAGAATAATGACATAGACGAACTAAAAGGTATCAGCTTCAACTCTGATCAGCATAAGATCAAACTCATCAAAAGACCGCCCGATATTTTTTCGCTTAATGGCGAGGAAATACAAAGCGACTTTGATCTTATCACTCGGTCGAGGTATTCTAAGAGAATCCCTGATGGTGTCGTCATTTCTGACCCATCTAATATTTTTATCGAGCAGTCTGCCACCATACATCCATGTCATATTAATACTTCGCAGGGGCCAGTATACATCGGCAATCAAGCCGAAATAATGGAAGGCGCATTGATCCGAGGACCTTTTGTGGCATGTGATAACGCGGTCGTCAAGATGGGTGCAAAAATATATGGCAAAACGACACTGGGGCCATATACCAAAGTCGGCGGAGAAGTCAGCAATGTCGTTTTCTTAGGGTACTCTAATAAAGCCCACGATGGCTATCTAGGTAATTCCGTCATAGGAGAATGGTGCAACTTAGGTGCAGACACTAATAGCTCCAACTTGAAAAACAACTACGCCGAAATCAAACTTTGGGACTATAATTCTGAAAGATTTGAAAAAACTGGATTGACCTTCTGCGGTCTTATTATGGGAGATCACTCTAAAGCCGGGATTAATACGATGTTCAATACTGGAACGGTGGTCGGTGTAAGTTGTAATATATTCGGTAGTGGGTTTCCTCGGAATTTTATCCCCTCTTTCTCCTGGGGTGGACGAGAAGGATTCAAGACATTCAGACCAGAAAAGGCTATGGAAATAGCCAAGGTCGTCATGGCGCGACGGAAGAAAGAACTTTCTGATCTGGACAAAAGTATCCTGCAACATATCTTCCAAAAATCAAGCACCTATAGAAACTGGGACAGTTGATGCAGATTCCCTTTTGGAAAAGAATGCTTAGCTATCTCAGACCGATTCGGATAGAACATACGGGGTCTGTATATAATCCTTATCTCGAAATATTACTGATAAATGGTCGTCGCCAGCTTAACACCAAAGACGCCATATACTCTTATGATGATAAGTACGAAAACTTCAAAATCGCATTTGACCTTATAGATTGGAATCACTTCCAGGGGAAATCCGTTTTGATATTGGGTTTAGGATTAGGCTCTGTTATACGCCTTTTAGAGATGAAGGCCAAAGATCGATTTGTCTATACAGCGGTAGAGATAGATCCAGAAATATGCAAATTGGTACAAAAATATACCCTCTCTGATATAGAAGCTCCAGTAGAAGTCAATAATGTCGATGCAGAAAAATTTTTGATGCTGCGAGACGAAAAACACGATCTCATATTAATGGACATATTCCAAAGTGCCGAAATTCCAAAACGTTTCCAATCCCCAGAATTTTTACATAGACTCAAAGAACTATTATCCGACAACGGAATTATCTTATATAACCGCATGAATGTCACTGATAAAGATCAGACTGACAATTCTGCATTTGACAAAGACTTTAGCCAAGTTTTTCCGAGGTATAAAGCCTTAGAAATCAAGCAGAATTTCATATTTATAAATAACAAAAATTACTTACTCTAAAGAAGTGATTATACTACCTTCGCAACTAAAGACAGACCCATGTTTATAATTAATATATATCTCAAGTTCGCACTTATCATAGGAGGATTCGTTCTCGGCGCTATCTTACAGACGATGTATGGATTTTGGTACGCCTTTCCATTCTGGTTATTAGGGTTCGTTATGCTGGCGAGTTATATTTTTCTCGGTACAGTGGCCTCTACTGCACAACTTATACAGGACGGTGACTTCGTCGGTGCAAGAAAAAGACTGGGTCTCACTAAGTTTCCAAAATTCCTTTATGTGACTAATAAGGCTTTTTATTGGATAATGAATGGTACGCTGACGTCTCAGGAAGGTGATAGCAAAAAAGCGGAAGAACATTTTAACCAAGCCCTTTCGCTGAAACTACCGACAGAAAATGAAAAGGCTATGGTCCTCATGCAATTAGCCAATATCAAAGCACAAAAAGGAAACTGGACCGCCGCCAAAAATTATTTTAAAGAAGCCAAAGCCTTAAATATTACGCAGAGTGACATAAAGAATCAGCTTGATTATTTCGAAAAAGCGCTGAAAAATAATAAGGCTCAGATGAACACAGCGCGATCTATGGGTAAGCAAGGTATGCGAATGATGCAAAAAGGCGGTGGTGGAAAAAGAAGACGTCCAAGGATGCGCTAAATGTATCTTAAGCGCACACCGAAATTCTTTTCAAAACTATTCCCACAAGCAACATGGAATTATCGAGATAGTGGCAAGGTATATCTGACCTTTGACGACGGACCTTCTGACACCACTAATGAACTTTTAGATTTACTACACCAATTAGACATAAAAGTCAGTTTCTTCTGTCTCGGTCAAAAGGCAGAAGAAAAACCAGAATTGATCGAATCAATACATTCGCACGGTCACACACTCGGGCATCATGGGTATCGGCACTTGTCGGGTTGGACAACGAGCTATTCGGATTATATTAAAGACTTTGAAGAGTGTCGGAAAGTCTTCTCTGCTGAATACTATAGACCACCCTTTGGTCGCATATCCCCGTCACAATTAAGATATATTACAGAGTACTGCCAGCTTATCATGTGGGACGTGATGCCTGGCGATTTTGACAATTCCATCTCTGCTGACACCCTACTCCGTGATCTGATCAAATACTCATCACCAGGTTCTATCATTGTCCTGCACGATAGTAATAAGACTATGAGTAAGTTGAGATTTGCTTTACCTCGTTTTGTTGAGCATATCAGAAATCAAGGATTGGACTTTGGTCTAATACATTGAAAGAATGAAACTTAATTAGATGTAAAAGCATTTGATATATAAATGAAAGAAGAGAACAAGAAATATCCTCCTCAGCTTAATGCATTGATAAGCTATGTACAAAAGTTCATAAAGTCACTTTCTACTCAGGGGATATATATCATTCTCTTATTGTACTTCGCATTCAAAAATAAGTCTACACCAGTCTGGGCCAAAAATATCATCATCGGATCATTGGCGTATTTTCTGAGTCCTTTTGATTCCATTCCTGATCTGACACCGTTTTTAGGTATGACTGATGATCTTGGTGTTTTGTCTTTTGGGCTAGTAACGATTGCTTGTTATGTAGATGATGAGGTCAGGGAGAATGCTAAGAAACAATTGGTTCAAGTACTAGGGGACAATATAGACGAATCCGCAGTCCAATACGTCAATGAATGGTTATAGTATCAGAGATGTATTTTTCTGACCATGGTATCCACATCCTCTTTATCAAATTGTCTCTGCTCTATATCTTTTCCAAAGAAAAAATAGATGGGTGAGCAAATCGCGAAAGCGAAAACATGATGCCAAAAACCAGAAGAAACGTATTCCTCTGAAAAGAATATCTGCCAGACCTCGCCTATCAATACAATCAATAACGGTAATAGGATGGTATAAATGAGTCTTACCGTTTTGATACGAACGATTTTGACATTGTATCCAGAGCTAAGATATTTTAACAGTCCAGAGGTATAGTTGGCTTTATCCGCAGGATCTATTTTGGTGTAGCTTGATAGACTATTACTATCTCTGAAGGCCTCCGACATCCGGATCCTATACATTATTAGCAGCCCTAAAAGTAATACTAGGTATATCACAAATTTGATATAACCAGGATCTGACTTCATGATATATAGTATGGAAAGGCAGATGACATATAATATCACTAGAATATAAAGGCAAGCCAATGTATTAGAGCCATCCTTATCTTCCCTTAGGTCATTAAGTAAGTACTTGGCCTTTTGCTGTATGAGATCTAACTTATCATATTCCATAGGATATGGTCAAGCTTTTTGGAAAAATAGTCAACATTCGGAAATTAAAAAAGCCCAATAATAATTAATTATCATTGGGCTTTCCTTTATCGATTATATTACGCCTTACTCAGCTAAAGATTGTATGAGTAATGAGACTTCGTTATTTATCACTTCTACGAATCCTTTTTCGATATTGAAAACAACTCTGTTATCATCAGAATCAAGAATTCTTACTTCTCCTGCGGCTAATGCCGCTACTATAGGGGCGTGACCATTTAGTATTTCGAACTGCCCTCCGACAGCAGGTACTTTTACGGATTTTATATCACCGTTGTACAATTCCTTTTCAGGAGTCAAAGCCACTAATTGCATATATTAAGAGTTCGCTTCTTTGATTAATTTTTCACCTTTAGCAATGGCATCATCTATCGTACCGACAAGGTTAAATGCAGCCTCTGGATACTGATCCACCTCACCATCCATTATCATATTGAATCCTCTTATTGTCTCCTCGATAGGAACTAAGACACCTGGCAATCCTGTAAACTGCTCTGCTACGTGGAATGGCTGAGATAAGAATCTCTGTACCCTCCTTGCTCTGTGTACGACCTGCTTATCTTCTTCTGATAATTCTTCCATACCCAGTATGGCAATAATATCTTGTAATTCTTTATATCTCTGTAGGATACCTATTACTCTCTGCGCCGTGTTATAATGCTCCTCTCCCACGATAGATGGTTCCAATATACGCGATGTAGAATCCAATGGGTCCACCGCTGGGTAAATACCCAAAGAAGCCAGCTTTCTACTAAGTACCGTCGTCGCATCCAAGTGCGCAAAGGTTGTTGCTGGTGCTGGATCTGTCAAATCATCCGCTGGTACATAGACTGCTTGCACTGAGGTAATAGAACCTCTCTTAGTAGAGGTAATTCTTTCTTGCATCACACCCATCTCCGTGGCCAAGGTAGGCTGATATCCTACCGCTGAAGGCATCCTACCCAGAAGAGCGGACACCTCGGAACCCGCTTGAGTAAATCTGAATATATTATCTATAAAGAATAGAATATCTTTTCCTCCATTAGGATCATTGAGATCACCATCTCTATAATATTCCGCCAATGTCAATCCTGATAGTGCCACTCTGGCTCTTGCTCCTGGTGGCTCATTCATCTGACCGAACACGAAAGTGGCTTTCGATTCCTTGAGTTTTTCTTTATCTACTTTAGATAAGTCCCATCCACCTTCTTCCATAGAGTGCAAGAAGTCCTCACCATAGTTAATGATACCAGACTCTAACATCTCTCTTAGCAAATCATTACCTTCTCTGGTTCTCTCACCGACACCTGCAAAAACAGAAATACCATCGTATCCTTTGGCAATATTGTTAATAAGCTCCTGTATCAATACTGTTTTTCCTACACCAGCACCTCCGAATAGACCAATCTTTCCACCCTTGGAGTAAGGCTCGATAAGGTCTATAACCTTGATACCTGTAAAGAGTACTTCACTATCCGTAGATAAATCCTCAAATCTTGGTGGCTTTCTGTGTATAGAATAAGCATTTTGATCTTTAGAGACATTACCGATACCATCTATAGCCTCACCGACTACATTGAATAGTCTTCCTCTGATTGCGTCCCCAGTAGGCATTGCAATCGCCTGACCTGTATCGACGACATCCATACCTCTAGTCAGACCCTCAGTAGAGTCCATTGATATTGCTCTTACACTATCTTCTCCTAAGTGCTGTTGCACCTCTAATGTCAAAGAATCACCATTCTCTCTTTTGATTTGAAGGGCATTGAATATCTGAGGTAATGAAGAATTTTCTCCAGTAAAACTTACATCGACTACTGGACCTATGATTTGCTTGATCTGACCAATGTTTGCCATCTAATTAGGATAGTTTATTTAGGTGTAGAAATTTTGCCACAAAGATAAAAGAATGCATTACAAGTAAGGGGTTTCTCATATAGTATTTGAAAGCAATATATGTTCTGAAATAAAGGAATGTTTCAGATATAATAATTGACAATTACCAATAGGTAAATAATAGTTTTTCCTTTTGTCTAAAACACAAAATTTGTCTATTTCCCTAACTAAAAGATTAGGATGGATTATGGAAAATAATTGTCTAATTATCAGTGGCTAACTGGCCAAAAGACGCGCCTTTTTCTAACCAAAAACTATTAATCTTATCCGTCGGCGTAATATCTACTTGCTGGGTATTAATCAAGTCAAGCATGGCAAGGAATGTCACGATGGCTTGCATCCTATTTTGCAATCCTTCGAATATCGACTCAAAGGTAATTCGCCCTGATTTTTCTATCATCTCTAGGATGTATTTTCCTTGCTCTTCTACAGTATAAGGATACTTGACGATCTGATAGGAAAACTGTTCTTTGGTATAATTATATCTCTCCAGAACCTTCTGAAAAGTCTTAAATAACTTATACGTATCTAAAGACTCTAGCTCCACATCTATCAGTGCCGTTTTGGATATTTCTTTTATCTCTTTTTTGGCATAATATCTTTCGACCTTTTGATCTCGCTCTGATGCCATTTCTCGGAGATTCTCCAAGACCTCTTTATACTTTTTATACTCTAATAGCCTCTGTACTAATTCTTCTCTAGGATCTATTTCGTTGCCTTCTTCGTCTAGCTCTTTTCTCGGAATGAGCATCTTGGCTTTGATCCGCATAAGACTAGCCGCTACTAATATAAATTCCGATGCTACATCCAGATTAAGTCTCTCCAGCTCCTGTATATATTCTAAAAAGTCTTGCGTTATCTTAGCTATCGGAATGTCATAAATGTCCAATTCGTCTCTTTCTATGAAATAGAGTAAGAGATCAAATGGACCCTCGAACTGTGATATTTTTACAGTGTAATTATTCACACCAGAAACTATTCTTTTTTTAGTGCTGCAAATATCCAAAATTAGATGACACCAACCATTTTTTATAAAAAGAATGATACACTCTTCATTAAAATGATCAACGTTGGATAGAGGAAAAATTTACATTATACCGATTAGTATTTCGGAGAATACACTTGCTCATATTACACCCGTTGTGATTAGTCATATCCACCGTATCAAGCATTATGCGGTAGAGAGGGCAAGAACGGCTCGTCGGTTTATCTCTTCGACTAATCCGCCTTATAAATTGGAAGAAGTGCGGCTCGTAGAAATAGGGAAACACCAAAATCAAAATGACCAAAAGCAAATATGGGCATGGCTAGATCAAGGGTATGATTTGGGCATCATGAGCGAATCAGGTATGCCCGGCATTGCAGATCCTGGCCAAGAAGTTATCAAACAAGCGCACGAAAAAGGGATACATGTTATTCCTCTGACTGGTCCATCCTCTATCTTACTGGCACTTGGTGCTAGTGGTATGAATGGGCAGAATTTCCGATTTGCAGGATATCTACCTATCAAAGAAAATGAGGTAATCCAAAAACTAAAAGAATTAGAAAAGAGAACCCTATCCACTGGAGAATCACAAATATTCATCGAGACACCCTATCGGAATGATCGGCTGATGACCTTACTCACTAAGCATATTAATGATAAAATAAGGCTCTGCATTTCGGCAGATATAACGGGAAAATCAGAATATATAAAGACAAAAACTATTAAGTCTTGGAAATCTGAGAAAGAAGAAATCGGGAAGCGGCCGTGTATATTTATACTTGGACGTTAAGCAAAAGAGCTTGCTGAAAACCTCTTATAGATAGGCCATCCGAGCAATGCGATCCAAAAAACAGCTGCGATAATGAAAATATTATCGTAGGTACCACCTAGTCCAAAGAGCCAAGTAAAAAAGAGCCAAATAGAATTAATCTCAAAATTATTATTAGTGAAAACAAGCTCAAATCTATAGCTCAAATGAAATGCGATCAAAATATAAAGCAACAAAAGACCGATCGGATACCTAAGTGCCTTCGTCTTCCAGCTTACTGGTGAAGCCACAAATAATGCCGTCAAAAAAATGAAAGGAACAATAAAAAGAATGAAATGATCCTGTAAGATGATACGATCTATTTGGCTTCTTTTGGCTGATTTCTTGTTCACTTTTCTTTTGACATTGCGATTATCATAGACATTAAAGGTAAAATCAAATCCTCTAGGGTTATCAGGAGCACCCACAACATAATCGCAGTACAATTCGGGGTTAAGAACATTAAAAATAGTCTCACCTACAACGGAGTTAGTCTTAGCCATCCCATTCTCTATCGAGTTACTATTACTAACCAATAAATAAAGGACACTGAAGCAAGCTAGAAAAATGAGGACGAAAACAGCCAACTGTTTATTGAGCTTGGTCATGGGATTCCATTTTTAGTAAAGAACCAAGCCATCTCAATAATAAAATTATAGTGAATATGATAAAGGCAATCTGCCAAACCGTCTCATGAAAGAAGTCAAATACACCCGCAGAAGAATATTGACCAATTAAGGATAGCGTCGTTATCCTAACAATATTCAAAAGAGAAAGAGCCAAAATTCCCGTAAGTATCGCTTTCCACTTATGCCTGAATGCCACTGGAAAAGTAGCAATAGATACTGTATATAGAATCATAGGAGCCAGTGCATCGCATCCCTTTTTCAGGGACATAGTAAATCTTTCGTTTCCTATGTTTTGATCTATTACTTTCATTCCAGCACCGAATATATTCATGACGAAGCTAGAAATATGGGCATAGAACTCATTGATCTGAGCAGAAGTAGAGTTAAACCATTTTTGATTAGTGATACCGAACAATATCAAAG
The DNA here is from genome assembly GCA_020628095.1 of Saprospiraceae bacterium. GTDB lineage: Bacteria > Bacteroidota > Bacteroidia > Chitinophagales > Saprospiraceae > RFSX01. The sequence continues at coordinate 373,982 of JAHDFP010000002.1, read as the reverse complement.
AAAAAATGACAACAAAAGCTGTATAGATAAAGAATTTTCGTTTGAGCTTTTTTTCTTCTGGAGATTTCGCAGAGAAGCTTTGAGCTTTAGAAGCTGAGTCCTTATCGGAAGGGCTGTTTTTTTTCTTTGATTTTTTTGCCACTTTATGCTGTAAGATTGGAAGCCACTAATCTAGCAGCAAATGGAGAAAGCAGCCCAGCAAAATACCAAATACAAATCCACCTGGTAGATCCGCATTGGTCATTTCGTACTCAAAGAATACTGTAGATACTAATAAAAGAATGCTCAAACCTAGAAGAGAAATCAGAGAGTAGAAAAGCCATCTTTTCTTATCTATCTCAAATTGAAGACCAAAGGCCTCAAAACGAATCAGATTTTTCTCTGTGTCCTCCACAGCTTGAGCATTCTTCATAAATACAAATCAGTTAGTGGGTGGATTTATATATATATCTTTTTCTTAAGCGACTTTCGCTCTTGATATTGACACCTGTCTGATAGCTACTATACCGATGATAAGTAGAATTAATCCTAAGTTAAGTATACCCCACTCGCCCAATGTAGGAGCATTAGGGAATCTTACTTCGTTTAATTGCACACCATCAAAGAAAACTGCTCCTCCTTGATTAGAAGGCTGCAAGAAAAGAACAATTACTGTCGCAAAGGCCGCATTAGAAGGAGCGATACCAGCCGCAGTAAATTCTTGCCATTCTCCATTAGCATTAGCACCAGTAAATACATCTGCGTTAATATATTCTATTAAGTTACCAGCAGCATCTTTAAATTCTAAGTGAATTTCTGCAAAGTTATCAGTTGTACCAATGTGATCTCCAGGACAATATGCCTCAGTCGGAGAATACATATAGCAAGAAGTCTGATATGCGACGCCTGGCTTGATAGGAATGTTAGGATTAGAGAATGTTCCAGTTACGGAAAATCCACCATTTCCAAAATCTCCAAACATCTTAAGTGCTTTTGCACCATCTACAGGTACAGGAGCAGGTACTGCTGTGAATCCACCAAAGTTGCAGATTACATCATTGGCATCAGTGATAAATACACTTTGGCAACCTCCAAAATGACACCATCCTGGTCCACAACCAAAGCCACAATAAGGAGCAGGCCCTACAGCATAATCTTCAAAACTTCCGTTTTCCAATATATTAGGTCCAAGAGTAGCGTTATCATAAATTGTTATGCCTGGGACCAACTGAGCATTGAGACTGAAGGAAGTCACAATCATCAAGGCAAAAAGAAAAAATTTGTGTGTCGATTTCATAACACTGAGATTGAGTGATTTATTTTATTGAGTAATGTAAATTCAGACGGCAAAATAGGGAATAAAAATTATTTTTTAGTGATTCAATCAAAGTTTGTAAAAAATAATAATTTACATAACATGAAATTAATATTGACATTTTTACTCGCCCTTGGTTGTGTGTGTATTACATATTCCCAATTACCACCATATATAGAATGTCAAGGCAACTCTCAAGCCGTAGTCGAACTGGACCGCAAAAATTGGGCTCCAGTGTCGGATCTAAGTGAAGCTTATCAGTTTGATTTTGAGATCCCAGACACGCCAGATGAATGTAATCGAATAGAGTCTATAGAATTTACTGTAGATTTTAGCGATAGTCCGGCAGTCAATGATTGTCTCGAAGGTATATATACCAATGTTTTTCTCAATTGTGGAACTAATTCTCCTGCTAGTTGTGGTACGATATGGGAAAATGGCGGTGTACAAGAACCTATCCTATCTAATCTCAACGATACTTACAATCCAGGCGATGTGATAGGCTTTGATCTCGTTGCGATATCTAATTTTCTTTGGGACCCCTTATGTACTCAAAGGTTAATTACCGATGGGCTTTATAGCGCAAGTATAGAAGTCTGTATGACGGTAAATTATGAATTGCTTGGGCCAGAAATAGACTTAGAGGACTTTGTAGAAATCTGCGAAGGAGAAACTACGTCCCTTATAGGTCCTGATGATTTTATTGCTTATGATTGGAGTGGAACACTGTCTGGATCAGGTCAGATACTAGATAATGTAATAGAAGGTCGCTACGAGCTAATTGTAACAGATGAAAATGGTTGTACTGGCTTTGATAATATAGAGGTATATAGCTATCCCAGTTTTGATCTTGAAATAAATGCATCAGACACTCTCAAAATATGCGATATAGATAATGTCCAAGACCTAGAGGCTATAATTAATGGCAACACCAATGTCCCCGGTTATGAATATATCTGGACTTATCCAGACAACAGTATATCACAAAGACCGCGCATTGCTCCACAGCTTACTGGGGATTATACCCTACAGGTCATAGACGAAACAACCACCTGTGCTCAAGAAGCTGAGGTATATATAGAACTTGGACAAATATCAGTAGCTCAAATCAACGAAACTAGCTCACGGACCATCAGATTGTGTGATGAAGATGTGAGATTAGAAGCCTTCATTCCGACGAATGATAACAGAAGCTATACTTATCAATGGGTCTATGGAAGAGATACCAGCTACGGCAAATTTCTGGATGTCAATACAGATGGAGAATATATCCTTAATCTCCTTAATGATATAAATTGTCCGACTACCTCCGATACAGTAGATGTCATCATAAGCCAAGCAAGATCTGCTGGTGGTGATGGTTTTTTGACAACTTGTCCTGGCAATGGGACGGTAGATCTCAGTTTGTATTTAGCTAGTAGTGCTAGTACAAATGGTCAATGGAATGATATAGATGGTAGTGGTGGATTGAATGGTTCTGACTTAGATCTAAGGGGTCTGACGGGAAGTTATAGATTCGAATATGTTGTAAGAAATAACGCACCCTGCGAAAATGATACCTCCTATATAGAGTTGCAATTCTATGACATACAAGAAGAACTAGTAGAAGAAGAGTATTGCCAAAATGAATCCATAGTAATCAATGGAACTCGTTATGACAGCTCTAATCCATCAGGTAGAGAAGTACTAAGAGACCTTAACGGTTGTGATAGTATAGTGACGATAGAACTAAGATTTTTACAAGAAGAAAATATTCTTATAGATGATGCCTTGTGCCAGGGCCAATCCCTTACAGTCAATGGAAGAACTTACGACGAAAATAATAGTACTGGTGTGGAGACGCTGACTGGAAGCAATGGCTGTGATAGTATAATTACTGTGGACCTTTCTTTTACAAGTGCCATCAATACGGATATCATAGAAGAATTATGTACTGGAGATTTCCGCGTGGTCAATGGAAGAACTTATGACGAAAATAATCCTACGGGCCAAGAGATGTTGACTAGTGTCGCTGGCTGTGATAGTTTGATCACTGTAGACTTGACATTTGTACAATCCATCACCACTCCCGTTAACGAAGAACTATGTGATGGTCAGTCTGTAGTTATTAACGGTACGACGTACGACCAAAGTAATACGACCGGCTCGGAGATCTTGCAATCTGTCAGTGGTTGTGATAGCATCTTGGATATTAATATTTCGTTCGTACAATCTATTATGACGCCTATCAACGAAGAGTTATGTACTGGTGAGACCTTAGTGTTTAATGGCAATACATATAGCGAGTCCAATGCAACTGGAATGGAAATATTACAATCCACATCAGGTTGCGACAGTATATTAGACATCAATCTATCTTTCGTACAAGCTATAAATACCCCTGTAACAGATGAGCTATGTGCAGGACAATCTTTAGTCCTTAATGGGAACACCTACGATGAAAATAATCCAGTAGGTATAGAAATATTACAATCCGCAAGCGGATGTGATAGTATTCTTGACATCAACCTCTCATTCGTACAGGCCATAACCACACCTATCAATGATCAATATTGCGAGGGAGAATCAGTAATTATAAATGGTCATGTATATGATGAAAACAACAATACAGGTACAGAAGTATTACAATCAGTTAATGGGTGTGATAGCATTCTAGAAGTAAACTTATCTTTTGTACGAGCGATTGTTACACCTATTAGCCCTGAGCTATGTCCTGATGAGTCCATAGTAGTTAATGGAAACACTTACGACATTAGCACACCTACTGGCATCGAGACCATGCAAAGTATCAATGGATGCGATTCTATCCTTAGCATTGATCTACTATTTTTCGCTGAGACGCCTCTTACAGAAAACGTAAGTACCATTTGCCCAGGTGATAGTGTTTTCGTCATAGATGAATACATATATAATCAATCATTAGTCCTGGACACCTTATCTAATGCGAATGGCTGCGATAGCATTATACAGACTCAGGTAGAGATAACACCATGTGATGTATCCCTATCCGTGGTCTGGAATGACTTATCATGTTATCAAGACAATACGGGAAATTTGGAGTTTTCTATATCCTCGATGAATGCAGATAATTATTCTTACTCGGTCATAGGTGATAATGGTTATAACCAGATCGGCAGCATCTCTAATAATGAAACTATTTCTTTTGAGAATTTAGATGCAGGTAATTACCAAGTAATAATTCTCGATGGAAATACCATTGAGGTCGCTATAGAATCATTTGTAATTATCCAACCAGATCCATTGACAACGACTGTCGAAGTAGAACTGGATATATTATGCTCTGGAGAGACAGGAGACATATCCGCATCTGCTCAAGGCGGTACAGCAAGCTACAACTACCTCTGGGATAATGGCGAAAGTGACGCTCAACTAACTGGAATAGTCGCAGGAGATTATACCGTCACCGTTACAGATGATAACGATTGTACAGACGAAGCCTCAATAACACTTACGGCACCAGAAGAATTAAGCTTCGAGATCATGCAAACAAATATTCCATGCGGTGCAACTGATGGAGGAGTGATCGAAGTCATTAACATCTCTGGTGGCGCAATGCCATATACCGTATCTATAGATGGTGTTACGTTCTCCGCAGATCAAATATATGAGGGGCTATCTACTGGCAACTATTTAGTAACCATAAAGGACAGCAATGGTTGCGAATTATCAGAAGCTATATCCATTATATCTGAAAGTGCACAGAGTATTAATCCAATTGGACCTTTCGATATCACGCAGGGTGAATCTATAACAATTGATCTGGGCTTATCATTTAGCCCTCTGTCAGTTACTTGGTTGCCTAACTCGAGTCTTGACTGTAGTGACTGCGAGATCGTTACGGCCCAACCTGAGGAGACAACAACCTATACGGTAACTGTCGAGGATGATCAAGGATGTCTCATATTGACTGAAATTATAGTGAATGTATCTGTCGTATCCGAGCCAGAACCTGAAGTCTATTTACCGACAATTTTTGATCCTAATGATCAGGGTACGATTAATAATACTTTCATGCCATTAGTATCATCGGATGTTGAGCTCGTAATTGATGATTTGAGCATTTTCGATAAGTGGGGAAATATTGTCCACCAAGAATCTGTTAATGTCTCTGGCTGGGATGGTCGAAAAGATCAGAAGTTAGTAGAGGTTGGAGTTTATGTATATCGCATAGTCTACAGTATCAATGGCGTATCAAAAGTCAAACACGGTAATATTACCATAGTCCGATAAATGAACTTCTGGCGGAATAATCGACACCACTTTAGAGCAAAATAACCAGTGCGTAAAGTTGATGATTATGAAATATAAATAACCACCGTCAGTCTATTGTAATTTTCTAAAACATGAAAGAAAAACCGATTTCTTTCGAGACAGAAAGACTCTTTATTACACCGACGTCGGTAGACGATGCATCTTTTATGCTGGAGCTTCTTAATTCGCCGACCTGGCTAAAATATATCGGTGATAGAAATGTATACAACCTGAAAGACGCCAAGGAATATATAAAATCCAAAATCACCCCTCAACTGGTGAAGCATGGATTCTCTAATTACACTATTACTAGAAAATCCGATAAAACAAAAGTAGGAGCAGTTGGTCTCTATGATAGACCTGGGTTAGAAGGAATAGATATCGGATTTGCTTTGCTACCTGAATACGAAAGAAAAGGGTATGCCCACGAAGCAGCAACGAAAATAATGGATGCCGCACATAACGTGTTCAATATTAAGATAGTCAAAGCGATTACCACTAAAGAGAATATCTCCTCACAAAAGTTATTGGAAAAATTAGGTCTTCGTTATGTAGATACTATTAGGATACCCAATGATGATGAAGATTTGCTTCTATATATGGCTCCTTAGATTTTGACGAACTTTTTGATAACAGACCTTTCCTTACTTTTTATAAGAAGGGTGTAAACACCATTAGTAAGATTAGATACATCTATTTGATCTCTGCTTACTACGGAATAGTCTTGACATAGGCGACCATTCATATCATATACTTGAAGGGCATCCATATCTATATTCACATCCCCTATTATATTAATTATGGAGGCCGTCGGGTTAGGCGATAGCGTTAGTGGGAAGTCTGTAATTTGATCTGAGCTGGTAAGAAAATCAAAACTCATCCAGTTGATATTGAATAAAGCTTCTGTGATAAGAAGTCTCAGAGTCGTTCTACCCTCAGGCAAAATCAGTTCTCCCGTCGTTGTCTCCCATGATTGCCATCCACCCGTGGAAGGAAACTCAAATGTTTGCCTGTCAGATACGACACCTTGATCATTTATAAGTTGGACTTTTAAGCCACCACCAGCACTTTCTGATGCCGTGCGAAAAGAGACATTATATAATCCCGCTTCTGTGACAAATACATCATAATCTATATAATCGTCTACATCAAGATATCCCACATTTTCTCCACCACCATCATCTGTCGTTGCCTCTAGTTGGATTCCATTTTGATTATAAAAGTCTTCAGCCTCTATCTTACCAGGAATTAGAAAATACTCTGGTAAATTATTAGTGACATCTTTTAATGCAAAACCCTCTAATAGAGTACCATCTAACGCCGACACACCAGTCCCAAAATAGGACACCTTTATAGTCTGAGTAAAATCCATATCATAATCTAAATCCAACAGGAAATGGTAGCCATCCTGCCCCACAGTTACATCGGTCACAGTTACAATCTCTCCATTTACCAATACAGCAAAGTCATCTTCGGTATAATTAGAACTGCGATCTATTTCTTTATTGATATTGACTCTTATTCTATTAGCATTGACAGTAGATGAGGTAACATAGGACGCTGGTATGTCCGTCAGACTACCCTGTCTTGTGAAAGTCATATTGCCTAAATTAAATCCCGTTCCATCTATATATAGACGCAACTTTCTAGTTCCTTTCTTGAGCGGTACATTTTCTACCAGCGTAGTCTGCCATGACTGGTAATCACCACTAAAAGGCACAAAATATGATATACTCAAATCTGTAGAATCGACAGCCCAATGAAAGCGCCCACCAAAATCACCCGTCGCCGTCCGCATTTCTATGTTGTATATGCCATCCTCCAATACTTCCGTCTCATACTGCAGCCATTCTCCTTCTTCTGTCCATGCAACACAATATTCGTTAGAGTTTTGTCCATCTTGACTTATATCTATATCCACACCATCATTGCGGTAAAACCATCCGTTATTCCATGCCGTAAAGCTGCCGTTAGATATATGGTATGTTGCGACTTGTGCATCCTTGTAGGCCACACCATCACGACCAAGATCATAATCTATAGATTGGATAACTCCTGGAACTGTGTGTTGTGTATAGGGTTTTGATTCAGCAGATCTTACCTGACGAAACATAGCATCAGTGACATCTTTGCGGTAAATACATTTTTCTAATTTCAAATTATCCGCCATCTGAAACAACCAAGTCTTGGCATTTTCTGCGGTAGGTTTAGCACCATTTCCTCTCCAATAATTCAAGAGAGCTTGCCAGCCAAAACTTTGATTTACAGATAAAGGGCAAGAGATAGATTGGAATTTTTTGAGTGGCCACCAAGCCCAACCTATATTATTGGATTCAAACAAATTGATGGCGTCTCGGAACCACACATTACTATTTTCTCCACTTTCTCCAAAGTAGAGCGGCACGTTATAAGTTTCTCTCATTGGCAGTATCCAGTCGAGATCATTCTCTGTATTGAATGACCAATACTTATGTGGACTATAGACCATGTTATCATCCCAGGGTGGAGTCAATCCAGTAAAATCATTTGCAAACCAATTGCCTTCTATAAAAATGATATGATTATTATCCACCGCACGTATCGCTTCCGTTACTTCTTCGTAGAATGATCTCAAAAGTGTTCCACCTGGCAAATCCCAATTGGGTTCGTTAAGTAGGTCGTAGCCTGCTATCCATTCTGAGTCCTTGTATCTTTCCGCTAATCTTCCCCAAAGGGCCACCGCCTTGTCTCTATTAGCCTTTAATTCCCATAATGACGGTTTGGTCTCGTCATAATCTGAGATGCCCTTGTCATAACCTTGTCCTCCTGGTGCGGCATGTAGATCGAGTATAAGATACATTTCGTTAGCGGCACACCACGAGAGCAGACTGTCTGTCATGACGAAGCCTTTCTCTATCCATGTATTCTGACCTGTCACTGGTTCTTCTTCTATGGGTAAGGTGAAAAGGTTATAATGCATCGGTAGTCGCACAGCGTTAAAACCCCACGCACTCATAGAGTCTACATCTATTTTCCTGCAATGGTTAGCGTGCCACAGATCATAAAACTCTTCCATCGCCTCCTTTCCAATAAGCTCTTCTATTTTCGCTTTTATTTCAAATTGTGCACTGGCGAAATCTGCCGTATTGAGCATATACCCCTCCTGTATCATCCATCCTCCCAAGCCCATAGCTCTTAGCAAGATGGGGTCTCCTTGTCCGTCTACTATTTCTTTACCTTCTGTTTTTAAAAAACCTTGCGACAGGCTACTACCTGCAAAAAGAATAAACAAGAGCGAAAAGAAACAGCATCGAATCATCCTCTAAAATTGAAAATTATCACCAAGCGTAAAATTGGAAACCACTCCATCTTTTGAACTCCAGCCAACCATGACATCAAATTGACCAGGCTCAGTTACAAATTTTCCTTGGTTGTTATAGAAACCTAATTGGTCTTTGGTCAGTTTGAATTTTATTGTCTTACTAGAACCTGCACTTATAGTGACCTTTTCAAATCCTTTTAGTTCGCGGACAGGTCTTGTTACACTAGCCACTTTATCTCTTATATACAGTTGCACTACTTCGTCGCCATCCATATCACCTGTATTAGCTACTTCTACACTGACATTCACGACACCTGATAAACTGTCCACATTCACTTGCAGGTCTGAATACTTATAAGTCGTATAACTCAATCCATGACCAAATGGATAGAGTGGCATATTAGTTTCGTCTATATAATGCGACCAGAATACAAGTCCACTAGGTCCTGGTCTACCCGTATTTTTATAGTTATAATAAATAGGGATTTGTCCGCCATTCTTAGGGAAGGTCATTGGTAATTTTCCGCTTGGATTATAATCACCGTATAAAACTTGAGCAATAGCATGACCTGATTGAGTACCAAGGTGCCATGCCTCCACTATAGCAGGTATATTACCGTTAGCCCAATCTAAGTCGAGTGGTCTACCATTCATAAGTACTAAGACGACATTACTATTAGCGGCATAGACTTCTTCCATTAGCTTCTGCTGTTTTCCTGGTAGATCAATGTGAGCGCGACTTCTACCTTCACCTGTCATGTATCCATGTTCGCCAAGCACCAATATGACAACATCAGAACTTTTGGCCAATTCGACTGCTTCGGGAATACCACTTTCATCTTCATTATTGATCTTTAGCTCATGTATAAATGCTTCCTGCCCTTCAAAGAATTTTACTCCCTGCGCATGACTTATCTCATTACCATACTCACCAAGGCCTTCGATAACAGAAACGGCTGTATTATCATCAGCGGCCAATCTCCAATTTCCCAACGGGCTATTTTTGTTATCCGCTAACTGACCTATCACCGCAATCTTTTTACCACTTTTAGAAAGCGGTAACATGTTGTTTTCGTTCTTGAGCAGAACAATAGATTTTTTTGCAATATCCAATGATGCATCCAAGTGCTCCTTGCTCATGGTGACATTCTTTTCTCTCGTTACATCGCAATATTTATATGGATCATCAAAGAGACCAAGGTTATGCTTGACAGTAAGAATTCTTTTGACGGCATCATCTATATGCTCGTTGTCCACTTTTCCTTCGTCCACTAATTCTTTGAGATGTTTTAGATATAGATGCGATTCCATATCCATATCAGAACCTGCATTGGCAGCAATCTCTGACGCGTGCTTGCCATCACTCGCAAAGCCATGGTATAACATCTCTGTAATAGAACCCCAGTCGGACACAATAAATCCGTTAAATCCCCACTCTCCTTTTAATATATCACGCTGCAAAAAGACATCTCCAGTGGCGGGTATACCGTTGAGTTCGTTGAAAGAATTCATAAAAGTTTGTACACCAGCATCAACAGTTGCCTTAAATGGTGGAAGAACAACATTATACAATGTACTCAATCCAATGTCTGCTGTGTTATAATCTTTTCCAGCTTCTGCAAACCCATAGGCTGCAAAATGCTTAGTACATGCCGCAATAGTATTAGGTGCAGCTAAGTTATCTCCTTGGAAGCCTTTGACTCTAGCCGCTGCCACTGCACTACCCAAGAAAGGATCTTCTCCAGCGCCTTCCATCAGTCTACCCCATCTCGCATCACGACATATATCCACCATAGGTGCGAATGTCCAATTGAGTCCAGCCGCAGAAGCTTCTACTGCCGCAATACGCGCAGATTGCTCTACGGCATCCATATCCCAACTTGCCGCCTCCGCAATAGGAACGGGCATCGTTGTCTTAAATCCATGAATCACATCAAAACCAAATATCAACGGAATGCCGAGTCTAGAATTCTCTACAGCTACCTCCTGCATTTTTCTGACTTGTTCCGCACCTCTTACATTAAGCATTGATCCCACTAACCCATTCTTGACATGTTCGTATCTATCTTTCTGGTAACCTGCACCGGGTGCTGGACCTGTGACATCGTAAAAACTGGAATACTGGTTCATCTGTCCAATTTTTTCTTCTAATGTCATCTGAGCTAATAGCTCTTCTACTTTGTTTTGAGCACTGTCTTCCTGAGCCTTCACAGCACAACCAGCTATTATTACTATCGAGTAAAAAAGAAATAAAAAACGAAACATGAACAATGTAAATTTTTAGTAATTAGATTCTATCGAACACTCTAATGTAGTCGACTATCATTCTTTGTGGAAACTGAGTCGTGGCATCAGGATATCCTGGCCACTGTCCACCTACTGCTATATTGAAAATAAAAAAGAATTCATTATCAAAAGGATAATTGCCATTGACATCAGAAGTACGCAGAGTAAAATATTTGTTATCATCTACATACCACTCTATCTGTCCAGGTTCCCATATTATAGAAAATACGTGAAATTGGTCCGAAAACTTTTCTCCTCTTGGTAATTTGTAATCGCCCCCTCTACGGTCACTAGGTACTTGACCTTGCTCTCCCCAGTGCCCCGTACCATGAACAATATCTGGCTCGTGACCGACCAATTCCATAATATCAATTTCTCCACAGGCAGGCCAGCCGATAGTAGAAATATTACTACCCAACATCCACAGTGCGGGCCATATTCCTTGCCCCTCTGGTAATGTCGCTCTAATATCAACTCGTCCAAAAGTAAAAGTCTGCTTTTCTTTGGTTATCATTCGTGCAGATGTATACGGTGCCCCATCAAAATTTTCTCTTTTGGCTTCTATCACTAATCGACCATCCTGCACAAAAGAGTTATCTGGTCTATCAGTATAGTATTGCGATTCTTGATTGCCCCAGCCCGAGGCCCCGAATTCGTGAGTCCAATTTTCCGTATTTATTTCATTGCCTTCAAACTCGTCACTCCAGTTAAGTCGATATCCAGCATAAGATTCAGGCGTAATATATCCATCCTCAGGTATGTCCACACGGGTATCATCATTTCTTATAGTGCCTATACCCTCTCCGTTAGCTATCTCTGCATTCACTGCATTAGACAAGATTACCTTGAAGTTTTCGTCAGGCTCTTTAAGATCATCGGTGATTATTTCTATCTGTATCTCAGCACCTCTTTCTCCTGCGGCAATTGTAACAGTTCCATTAGTTTCCTGATAATCTGTTCCTTTTTCTGCAGTATCATCTTTAGTCGCATAATCTACTCTGACCTCTTTATCTGATACAAGATTGAGGGAAACATTAAAAGTAAAATTGGTCACATCATTTCCTTCAAATAATGTGAAGTTAGAGATACTTACTCGTGGTAAATTTTCCATACCAGGCTCAGTACCAGAACTTCCACAACCCGCAAGTATTAATATGACAAATGCTGTTACTATATTTCTGAATGTCATTCTCATTTTGTTCTCTTTTTACTCTGATACAAAAGTAAGTCTCCATACGACACCGCTATAATCGGCGAATAACACCATTCTGTCTGCTGACATTTCTGCTATACGCAAAGACACAGAGGATTGCGGCGATGTAACCTCGGCTGTAGTACCTATTTTATATAGAGCCAAATGAGCACCTTCTCCCACCACTGTAATATTGTCATCATTAATAGCGAAAGTATGATTGCCCGAAGACCAAGAACTATACTTGTCAGGCCACTCATCACTACCATGACAGCCAGGATCAAGACCTAAATCAGAAGGCCAAACCGCTCCACCGCCATCTGTATCCGCCCAAAAGTCTCCTTTGTTATCATAAACGAATTCACCGTTAGCTCTGAATATATACTCATCATTAAACAGGCACGCTCTTTCCCCGATATCAGATTCTGAGTTGCCCCACCATGTTTCTTCCAGATTAGGACCGACATGCAGTGCTGAAGGTTCTGATGCTACTCTCCATACTTTTTCTCCGCATCCTGTCAGCAGTTCCATATTACCAAAACAATTATCTGGGTCATCTTCTGTTACTATTACACTACTGGTCGCTGTGGCATGTCCTCCGCTATTGAACGTGGTCATGGTCACCGTGTATTCACCCTTCAAAGGAATACTAACCTCTACAGTTTCGCCTTCAAATTTTCCGTTCGCCTCTACTTCCCACTGCGTAATAAAAGCACCGTCCGTTGTATTAATCAATGTAAATTCATTGGGCGTGGAACCACTTACTACATCAAAGCTAGCTATTGGTGCTTCTCCTAGACCAATCTTATCATCCACCTGTGGTTCGCAACCGATATTAACGACTACAAACAGAATAAAAAGGAATCTTATTATAGTTTTCATAAGTCTTTCTTCGATATTATTTAATAACCAGAATTTTGAGAAAGGTTACCCTCAGATATATCTATTTCCGTCTGCGGTATAGGCAACACCTCGTTCTTACTCGAAGTATATCCCTGATCCGATAGTTCTGCCTCAGCCCTTCCCGTCCTTACCAAATCAAAAAAGCGATGACCCTCCGTCGCAAGCTCCAATTGTCTTTCTCTATAAATAAAATCTAATAGCTGCGAACCAGATGCAGAAGTAATCGGCTGTAAAAAGACACGTCGTCTGACTTCGTTGAGGTAAGACTTACCTGCCGAATCATTACCCGATCTTACATAAGCCTCAGCGGCCATAAGCAATACGTCAGCATATCTTATTTCCCTAATATTTTTATTCCAGTTAAGAGCTGGCTCTCCATCAGTAGCACGATCAGCTTGCAGTCCAGAATATTTCTTAATGAAATAATCTGTATTCTGATATCCCTCTGTGTAAGATGCTCCTTGCCCTCTTAGCGCATTACCATCTATTACTGTCGCATCAAATCTTGGATCATTTCGTAAAACATCAACGAGTTTTTCGGTTACTGGACAAAAACTCCATCCAGAAGAATAGGAAGGCCCCACATAATCTCTCATACCGAAAAACTGCACGTTATAATTGCCCTCTGTACCATTACTAAAATTACCCCATCCTCCGCGTTGTGCTCCAGAGTATTGGATCTCAAATACAGACTCAATTCCAAATTCATTATTCGTATCAAAGATGGTACTATAATCCGCCTCTAAAGCATATATACCAGAACTTATAACCTCTTCTAATACACTGGCGCATTCTTGCATTCTCGATTCGTCATTCTGATAAAGAATTGCTTTTCCGAGTAACGCGGTCGCTGCACCCTTTGTTACACGACCAAACTCATCTGCTGGCAAAGTGGCGGGTAACTCAAATGTATTTCTGGCATCATTGAGATCTTGTTCTATCTGAGCATATATAAGATCAGGTGTCGCTTGCACTTGGTCGTATAGTTCGTCTCCAGACAGGACAGTAGTAATCAATGGAACACTACCAAACATGCGGACTAAATCAAAATAGTAATACGCTCTCAAAAACTTAGCCTCAGCCTGCGTACGTGCTACAAAGTCTGTAGCCAGCCCTTCTACTTCTTCCAGTTTTTGAAGTACAAGATTAGCTCGGTAGATTCCTGTATAATTTTTTCTCCATAGACCAGACTGCGGTCCCAAAAATGGATCTAAGGTAAACTGGTCCATCGCCACCCAACTAGGTTGATCCGATGGATCACTACCACCAGCATAGGTGTCATCCGACGCGGCATTATATAACCCCAGTTTCATAGTCCAGCCATCCGTACCTCCCCACTGCAATACATCATAAGCCGCCACCAGACCTTGGAATATTTCTTCTTCGTTTTGATAAAAATTAGTTTCTAACTCCGTACCTCTTGGATCCAATTCTAAAAAGTCCTCACCACAAGAGACGAAAAAAAGAACACTAAAAAGTATTACTAACCTTTGTGATATTTTCATAGTTGTAATTCTTTGATTTATTAAAATGATGCATTGACACCAAATAAGAAAAATCTTGGTTGCGGATATAATCCACGATCCACACCAAAACTACCTCCGCCTATCTCTGGATCATAGCCACTATAATTAGTTACTGTAAGCAGGTTATTACCTGATACATATAATCTGATCTTTTTCATACCTATCTTTCCTAAGACTGAGTCAGGAATGGTATATCCGAGTTGTAAGGTCTTGATTCTAAAAAACGAACCATCCTCGACGTAGAAATCAGAACTACGACTAAAGTTTCTGTTCGGATCGTTCATAGATAATCTTGGGTAAGTGTTGCTGGTGCCTTCACCAGTCCATCTACCCAGTGCATCTGCTGTCATATTGGCCATCTGAAGATCGAATCTTCTGGTAGCCTTGAATACATCATTACCTGCTACACCCTGACCAAACATGATCAGATCGAAATTATTCCATCCTAACGAGACATTGACACCATAGGTCCAGCTCGGTGTCGGATCACCTATCATTGTCCTATCATCAGGATCTATAAGTCCGTTATCATTAACATCTACAAATCTGATATCACCAGGCCTCGCATCTGGTTGGATGCGTTCTCCATCAGGATTGACATAAGCATCTACCTCTGCTTGATTTTGGAAAATTCCATCTGTTCTATATCCGTATAGAAAACTGACAGGCATTCCTACTGCTGTTCTCGTTATCTCTAATCCCTGAGGAGAAAATCTTTGTCCTGGTAAGAATTCTTTATCAGCGCCAAGGTCTGTCACTTCATTCTTATTATATGACACATTAGCACTAAGGTCATAATTGAGCTTGCCTATATTATTGCCGTAACCCAATTCTAATTCGATTCCTTTATTGGACATACTCGCGATGTTACCGACAGGCCCACCATTACCTACATAGCCTGGTACAGCTATATCCAATAACATACCATCTGTATTCTTTTGGAATAAGTCCAAGGTCATACTGACGCCTCTGAAGAGTTTGGCATCCAATCCTATATTAATCTGAGTTGTCTCTTCCCATCTCAAGTCAGGATTGGCAATGGCATTCGGGCTGACACCATTGATGAGCTGGTCATTAAGTCCGAAAATATAATTTCTTCCACCACCGACAGTAGATACAAATCTGAAATCACCAATTTGGTCATTTCCATTCACACCCCAGGATGCTCTCAATTTGGCAAAATTGAGAATTGAATTATTTCTCAAGAATGGCTCGTCTGTTAATATCCAGCCGACGGAGACCGATGGAAAAAATCCAAAGCGATTATTAGCTCCAAATCTTGATGAACCATCAACTCTAAGAGTTGCAGAGAACAAATATTTCTGATCAAAATTATAATTGATACGTCCTAGATATGAAAGTTGTGTATTAAGATATTCGAAACCAAAAAAGGTTTGACTTTCTGCCGTCGTAGGGAATGCCAGCGAGGCATCGTCTATACTATTGACAGGTATATCCTGAATACTACCGCCGATTCCCTCTCCCTTATTCTTTTCGTGCACGATTCCTGCGACTACATTCAGACTATGTCTATCAAAGTCTTTGGCATACGAGATAGTGTTTTCGATGATCCACTTAAGACCTCTATTCTGAGCTCTGTTATATCGTGTGATGTCATTTCTATTAGAAGCATTGAGATAAAATATCGGTGTAAAACCTTCATTACCCCAAAATGCCAAATCTGTACCGAAGCTCGAACGATACTTAAATCCATTAAGAAAACTAATCTCGGCAAAGATGCTGGCTACGATCTTATCACTCCATCCATAGCCTTGCTGTATTGAAAGAGCGGCAACGGGGTTAAGTACCTCCGATGTCACATAATTGGATATACCATAAGGCATACCATCCTCGTCTCTGACCACATTAAAATTCCTGAACACACTGGAGTTTAACACTTCCGGATCTGTTTCTATAATAGGCGTCAGAGGATCCAAGTTAATCGCTCTACCTAGTGGAGAACCAAATTCTGAATTAGTAGAAACACCACGGCTATTAATTCTAGTATACGCTAGTGTGTTACCAAATCTAACATGATCGCTTATCTTGTGAGAAGAATTAAAACGTGCAGTATATCGTCTAAAATTAGAATTATCCTGAGAGACGATGCCATCTTGATCAAAGTATCCAAAAGACACATAATAATTAGATCGATCAGTACCAGCAGTAAGACTTAACTCATGATTCTGCATCGGTGCATCATTTCTGAATACCGCATCTTGCCAATCCGTTCCCACACCTAATGACTGAGGGTCTTCGAATAGAATACTTCCACCTGCGGCAACAGATGATTCGTTCATCAGTGTTGCATATTCGGTGGCATCGAGTAAGGCTAATTTTTTCCACGGGGCTTGTACACCATAATAGGCACTATAGTTGACATCCATCTGGCCTGCTGTTCCTTGCTTGGTAGTAACGAGTATGACACCGTTAGCTGCCCTAGCGCCATAGATGGATGCCGACGCTGCATCTTTGAGTACTTCTATTGATTCTATATCTCCTTGGTTAAGATAATCTATACCACCACCGATAGGGACGCCATCCACTACATATAATGGTTCGCTATTATTGATAGAAGTAGTACCACGTATCCGCACCGTCCCTCCTTCTCCTGGTTGTCCAGAGTTAGTTGTTACCCGTACTCCTGATGTACGACCTTGTAGCGTGGATTCTATCCTTGTCAGAGGCATATCTGTAAGATCATCGGAGGTGACTTTAGATATTGCACCTGTAACCACCTTTTTCTTCTGAGTACCGTATCCAACTACCACGATTTCGTCCAGCTCTTCGGCATCTATTACCAATTCTATATTGAAATCCGTTTGGTTACCGACTAGGACATCTTGTTTTTTGTAACCGACATAAGACACTTCCAGCACAGAATTATTATCTGTAACTTCTATCGCGAAGCTTCCATCTATTTCTGTAATTGTTCCATTACTAGTACCTTTTTCGAGTATGGTTACTCCTATAAGTTCCGAGCCCTCTCCTGCTTCTATTACCTTTCCAGTCACACTAATCTGCGCTTGCACAGTCAGTGTAAGAAAAGTAAGAAACAGTATGATATTTATTTTTAGTTTCATACTATCCGGTCTTTTGAGGGCTTATTCTTTTATGAATTTATGAGTTTGTCTTTTATCCTCATTGAGCACTGTGATGTAATATAATCCTCCTTCGAAAGAAGAAATATCAATGTGTTCTACCCCAGAATTAGTAACTGTCTTGTTTACTAATAATTCACCTATGTTGCTCTGGATAATGATCTTGGCCTTACCCGAAAACGAATCTCCATAAATGATACGTAGATCCGTTTCTACAATATTTGGTTGTATAGAAAACAGATTATTGACCTTTACTAAATCGTCTATGCTTACTGTATTGCAAGTACTACATAAGTTCCACTGATAACAGACGCTAGTCTCCTGCTCAGATACAGTCAATGTTCTATTAGTAAACATACCTGTTTCATCCGTTGCTGTACATGGATCTCCTTCCATAAAGTTTTCTTCATCTGTCCATCCATCGACTTGATACTTAAATTCATAATCGCCTGGTAATAAGTTAGCATTGCCAGTCCAGAGATTCTTAGTATCATCAAATGTCAAAGGCAAAGCATCAGCTGACCAATTATTGAAATTACCAGATACGAATACCGTTGTAAAAGAACCAGAATATCCTGTCATATCGACACTAAACTGAAAATCTATAAAAGCATCTGTCTCACAATCTGTATTCTCAGAACAAAGACCGAAACAAGTATTAACCGTTATATCACTATCGACTGGCCCTATCGCTCTATCATTAAAATGATCTGGATTAGCGCAATCCTGACCTACGATACTTTCTTTGCAACTAAAATCTCCACAGGCGCCATTAGTGAAAGTGTAATAAGATTCAAATCCCTTTTCTCTCTCTATTGTAATTGAGTAAATACCATCTCCGTCATCATCGGTTAATCTATTATCGCCAGGAAAACCAAAGCCTATCCCTCCAGCCACATACATGCCTTCTGGACTAACTTCACCTAAGACTCCTTTAGCTACATTGAATGTGATTTTTACAGATTCTTCGCAAGCAAAACAACTGTTCCAGCAGACAGGATCGAGAGTCACATCAGAAGCTACAACTAGCGACCTGTTAGTAAATTCACCTGTATCATCTGTTACTGTACAAGAAGCCGAAGGATCTAAGTCCTCCGCATCTGTAAACTTGTCTACCTGAAATAAATACTCATGGCTACCTAATTCTACATCAGCTACTGTACCAGTAAACACACCATCGCCATCATCATCAGATAATAATTGCTGATCATCTGCCCAATTATTGAATGTACCCGAGACGTACACATCTGTAAAGCTTCCGCCATAACCATTCATATCTACAGAGAAAGTGACGCTGGCTGGACCAGTCGATCCACCAGATACCACTACATCATCAAAATAATAAGTTTGCTCTTGAGAGAGTACAGTACCAAAATCGAAAAATAACACCAACTGATTATACACACCACCTGCCGCAGGAGTTCTTGGATCTTCTACTGAAGGATTACTTGTGTCGAAACAAAGTTCTGTCCATTGGTTAGTAACATTTATCTCTTGCGTTGTGATCCAATCTGCCTGATTACCTGATTCTAGCTTAAGTCCAAGATTACCACTGGCTGGTGACCAGACTTTAACACATATCTGCTCCCCAGCAGTCAAGGAGATCGGAACTAAATCAGTCGTAGCGAATGCCCCAGCCCATGATTCTGAATCTGCAGGCTTAACAAAATCAGATACCATGGCACTTGTATTGATGCCACTAGGGTCTGGATTAGCTATAACATTGGTGGTTTCTTCCTCTAGAGTACTACCGAAATATTGGAAGACGGTACTCGTCTCATCGGCCTCAAAATCAAGAATAGTCGTCTGAGAAAACCCTATAGAACATGTCATCACAATGCTCAATAGAACACATAATAGTTTTTTCATATTTACTGTTTTTTGACCTTTACCTTTGGTTAGTGTCAATTATACAATTTTGAAAAATATAAATATTTTGACTTTTTTTCTGCACAAAAAAAGAAAACCCTGCCACAATAACTGCGAGCAGGGCTTTTACTAAACCAAAATGTATCTCAGGACAATTACCTGAGTAAAACCATTTGCTTAGTGGCTGTATGTTCCTTTGTTTTAAGCTTGTAGTAGACCAGTCCTTCTGCTTGTAGGTCCCCAGCGGATACACTGAGTGCATTATATCCCGCATTAGCATTAGACCTCATTGTATGCAATAGCTTGCCATCTACGTTGTAAAAACTTAATTCTATATTCTGCGCTTCTGAAAGTGAAAAACCAATTATTGTATTATCGCTGAAAGGATTAGGGGTATTTTGATCTAGTGAAAAACCAGTATCCCCTTTAGCTCTTAAGTTAAGATCAATCGTTTCAAGATTCTCTCCTTTATAGATCTCTGGAGCAAGAGACAATTTATCAAGACCTATTAAATCTGATGTTGCACTGGTTTGAGATGATATTACAGTAAGAGTAAATGCAAATTTCTCATTGACATTAGCCGCTGCAACCTTAAATAGATTATCAGTAATCAGATATTCTCCTTCATGTAATCCATCTACAGATAATACATCTAAGCCCTTTAGTTGTAGTGCTAATTGTGCGCCTTGTACATCTTTAGCAGACACCGAAAACTCAATACTTACTGTCTCACCTGCGGATATATTTCGCTCATCGTACTCTAGGAATGATTGAGATCGACTTTCTATCTGCTGGTCTGATAACGATAATTGCACATTACCGCTGACATCTCCTATCTTGACTGCAACGAAGTCTTGATTAATCATGTCAGATGACATGGTTACTATATCATTTGACTCTCGATATGCCCAAGGATTAGACATAGATAGTTCTTCATTATTATTGACAAATTTCCAGCTATCACTTTCTGGCAACTCATCATAGACACCGAGTATAAGTTTTCTTAACTCGATCAAATCTATCGCTGTAACAAAATCATCGGAATTAGCATCCGCCGCGATCATCTTGTAAGGCGAACGGAAAAATTGTTGGCCAAGAATATGTTTCTGAATCAAAACCAAATCTAAAGTAGACACGCCGTTAAGATAATTATCATTAGCGCTCACTGCTCTGAGACTATAATCTATATTATAAGGTGTATTTTCGAAAGCATAGTATCCCTGTCCATCAGTGGTGTCTTCTAATGGATAACCAGGCAAAGAAGCCACAAGCTCTGTCTTGATTCCCGAGATTCCTTCGCCTTGTTCCGTTGCAATTCTGCCAGACACACTACCTCCACCATCATTGTCTACGACTCTTAGGTTGACCGTACAGAAGTCAATATTCTCGCATTCGTCCCATACATATACCTTGACAGAAGTAAATCCATTAGCGTCTATCTCATCACCTGTAAAAATCTTTCCTGAGGTTCTGGATCCTTCGTTCCATAGGTGAATATCACTACCATATTCTGCCTGATCAGCATAAGAGCCATCGTTGGCATCATAATACCAGTATGTACCGTCATACCAAGGGTCTGGTGCTGGATTATTACCACTCGGAGAAGGATCATACTGAGAGTCATCTCTTACTGGCGGAACGACATCTGTGAAAGTAAATAACAAGTCATCCTCAGATGTACAATTATCAAAACTTCCAAGAGAGAAATCTTTAGCCCATAACTCCACCTGCCCATTCTGCATAAATGCTGTACTTAGATTATAGCAATAAGGCGTCGGTGCTTTGGCATCTGATATCTGGAAGTATCTCGTATGAGATCTATTGTTATTACAACCATCAGTCGCACGCCATACTACTCTATGCCACACTTTAGACGATGGCAGATTATCTGGTAAGACAATTTCTACTTGCTCACCATTGGCTGTTTTTTCTACATAGAAAGGATTAGGTTCCCCATTGATAATAGCAGGTATTGTATTAGCATAGTAATAATCCTGTGTCCAATCTGCATTAAGGTCAATAGATACCTCCCATCCTATCCAATCACTACTACAGATACCATCATCATCGGCAGACGCTTGTAACACAATACCCTTACTTACACAATTAGCATCAACGCTATATATCAAACTATCTACGACTGTGAGTTCTGGATCTTCTGTATCGTTGATTTGGATCACCTGTACATCCGTATATTTTCCTTGATCTGGGTCTGTCGGATCTTGTAGACACCAATCTATAACAGTCCAGTTTTTGACTATAGTCATACATGATCCTCTCTCCTGAAAGAAAGTATCTATGTCCACAGAGACGCCTATAAGATTACAGGCATTATCATTGAGCCATGTCGGTTCACCTTCGTCATAATCATTACAATCCAATACAACATCATCTGGGAACTCTATTGTCGTCGCATCAAAATCTCCTGTTCTTTCTATAACTATCCATTGCGTACAGAAATTGACATTGTCCGCATTTCTGAATTCTCTTCTGAGAGCACCAAAACCACAACTCTGATCATAAGGCGGCACATCATCAAAATCTCCATCACCATCCACATCATATAAAGGCAAGGTACCAGCCAACTTGCGCTGGGGTTCTGTATCTTCCATTATGCGCACAGGGTCGATATTAAAATTGAATTCTCCGCAAGGAGAAAAACCTTCTGGTAGACCTGTCATCTCAAGATTATTATAATCCATATCACAGGTCAAAATCAATGGCTCAGGACAAAAGACATTAGGTAATGCCTTATCCTCCAATCTGACTATCGACCAAGAAATATTAGAGTTTCCACCAAGATCAGACACGCGCATCTCCACTGGAATCTCCACGAATTCTTGTCCATTCAGATCTTCACAACAGAACTTGACAAAATCTCCCCATAATGTATCGTTAGGCTCACAATAGAAGTCATTAGGTCTTCTTATCTCTATAGTGACCTCACTACATCCATCATAGCTACCATTATCGAATTCGATCGCAAATATTTTAGAGATTCCATATTCTGCATTATTAGGTGTGCCTACTGAGGTAAGCGAAGTCACAAGCCTTTCCTTAGTCACTGCAACTGGTGGGGTATTATCTCGTACCACTATTCTGATATTGACTCGTGACTCATTATTGCAACAGTCCACGGCACTATATTGGAACATACTTTCTCCTACAGCAACTCCGTTAGCCACATAACCTTGTAGAGAATTACCTGTAATCTGATAACCGTTAACACTGCTTACCGAGTAAGACAATATATTATCACAATTATCGAATAGGTGCTCAGGACTTGGAAGATGTACTGTAGCCTCGCACTCCCACGGGTCAACGCTCGTTGTTATATCTGCTACGGTGATACTAGGACCATCCTGATCTACTATTTTGATAATCTGATCATAAGTAATCAGCTCTCCTGTACACCAATCCAAAATAGACCATGTTCTTATCGTCTTAGAGTTACCGCTACATCCAGGCGCACAAGCTTCTGTTTCTAAATCCGTATAGCCTGTATTTATAGTACATATAGAGTTATCTACAGCCTGCGCATGGTAACCCATAGGTGCCCTTCCTAAGACATAATAATGAGGAAATCCATACCAGTAACCTTCGTTATTTTCTATGACTAAATCTATATCTAAGTCCGCTGGAGTGATATTGTCTCCATCCGTATCCTGATCTACAGTCTGTGGATTATCAAAATAAGCCGCTATCTCTGCGGGTGAATTACCAACACCACAACTTGGGATATTGACGATACGCTTAGGTAAGACCAATTTGTCTTGTATGACATCTGGCACATCTGTACCGCCGACAGAAGTAAAGGTGGCCTCCATCGCTTCTGATACTTTCAGTGGTCGGAAATAATATTCCTTTACACATGTCGCAATAGGGCCTCTACTACCATTGACATTCCATGTTCTTCTTAGCACACTGCCATCGCAATTACCTAAATCAAAAACCTGATCTGAGTATGATAAATCAGAGGCCGAAAAATTATTGCAGTTATCCGTAACATCCAGTGCTAAGACATCATTAGGGTCATTATTGATAATGGCATTCTGCAATGGATTCCAAAACTGGTCTCTGACTAATGGCAACTCAACACAAGATAATGTGCAATCCGCATCATAATTACCGCCACCTAATCCACCTACTGGACAATCACAATTGATCTGAGGTGCGATTTTATCTTCTAACAATACTGTTCCCCAGCAAAAGTTTCCTCTTGGCGTATACCTCACATTAAATTGTAAGGTCTGGCCTATGAAGGGTGACATATCTACATTACCACCATTGAGAGGTCCATTTTGGTTACCAGTCATTAGTACTTGACCATTAAACAATATGTCATACTCATAGAGTCCTGCTTGCACATCACTATCACTGGATGCTCCTTCCATGAAGGCATCGACGGATAGATCAATGTTACAGGAGCCATTGACACTAATATTTACATGATTATTGCAAGAAATGGTCTGAGCATCTACCTTATATGCAAATACGCATAGTAGGAGCAAACAGAATAAAGGTATCTGTCTTTTCATGAGATTGAATTTTTTTATAATACATAGTACCCTGACTAACAGGTCAGAACCATGTGATTACGCATAAAAAAACTAAAATCAGGTAAGAATAACGGGGAAAGGGTTACATACAGCTTTCAGCGTTTGATTCTTTTAAAAATCGGTTGAGATCGTAGTTTAAATTAATGCTTAAAATAATTTCGTCAATTCAAATATAATAAACTACTTTTCGCAAAATCAATAAATTGGGATAAAAAATTCTAATTGACCTTAAAATGACAACTGTAAGGATTGGTTTTGATAACTATATGAAAATCAAATTGTTATAATCCTTAATGTGTCAATACAAGTCACCTGATATAAAGTAATAATACGTGTCACAAAGTCTAATACAAGATGATATCATTGCCATTGCAACGCCATCTGGTCAGGGTGCTATAGGTATAATACGTCTCTCAGGGCCTAATTGTATATCTATAGTCGATACTTTTTTCAGAGGAAAAAACCTAAGTCAAGTCGAGGGTAACACGATACACTACGGAAAAATAGTAGACCACCAAGATCAAATTCTGGACGAGTGCCTGGCTTCTGTCTTCCGTGCACCGCGAAGTTATACCAAAGAAGACGTCGTGGAATTATCCTGTCACGGCTCTTCTTATATTCTGAAAGCAATAGTCAAACTATTCATCCACGAAGGTGTCCGACATGCGAGACCGGGAGAGTTTACTATGCGCGCCTTCGTCAATGGTCAGGTAGATCTACCAAGAGCAGAAGCCATCTGCGATCTTATCAACTCCGAAACAGCCTCTCAACATCAAATCGCCATGAATCAAATGAGAGGAGGTTTTTCTAAATCACTGGGGGAACTCAAAGAAAACCTTATCGAATTCGCCAGTTTGCTGGAACTGGAAAATGATTTTGGTGAAGAGGACGTAGAATTTGCTGATCGCAGCCAATTATCAAACTTGATATCAACAGCACATAGGGAAACAGCAGAACTTATAAGGTCATTCGATTATGGAAATGCCATCAAAAATGGAATTGCCGTCTCTATCATCGGTAAACCTAATGTCGGAAAATCTACCTTGCTCAATGCACTACTCAAAGATGACAAAGCTATCATCAGCGATATACCTGGTACAACGCGAGACGTCATTGAGGATATGATGATTATAGAAGGTATGAAGTTCAGATTCCTTGATACGGCTGGGATAAGGGATACAACGGATACTATAGAGTCGATCGGTATAGCAAAAACCTATGAGTCCATATCTAAATCGAATATCATCTTATACGTCACAGAAATATCCGAAGACCACAAATCCATCGTAGAAGAAGCCAAATCCATCGAGCTAAAACCTGACCAACAACTTATCATACTACTCAACAAAACAGACACCTTCCATACTTGCCATCGATACGATATAGAGGAAGCCGTCAGCACACTGACTAAAAATAAATGCCTCGCCATCTCAGCCAAAAATAATGAAGGCATCGACCAACTCAAAGATGCCCTCACACAATCCATCAAGCTCAACAATCCTTCCAGCCAAACCATCGTCAGCAATCTCCGACACTATGAGTCTCTCTCTCAGTTGCATACCCACTTACAGTCCATCACTGACGGACTCTCGAATCAATACGTCAGCTCCGACCTCTTAGCCATAGACATCCGTCATGCCTTACATCATATCGGTGAGCTTACCGGGACGATTAGCACAGATGATCTGCTGGATAATATATTTAATAATTTTTGTATTGGGAAGTGAGAGGGGTTGCTAGTAGGTAACTGTATTAAAGTGATTCACATTCTTGGTGATTGCATTTGGGACCAGCAGCAGATCAACTTTTAAGTTTTGCGACCGCAAGGAGCAGATTACTCTTACTAATAAGCATTTTTACGGTCAACTATCTTTAATATTTCTACTATTAAGACATGGTCTTCTATCTTATAAATTACTCTATAGTTTCCTGATCGAATGCGCCATAAATTCGCATATCCTCTTAGTTTCTTGCAGCTTCTCGGACGGGGTTCTTTAGATAGATCGCCTATTAAGGAAACAATCTTTGTGACAGCTTTATTCGGAAGGCTATGTAGTTCTTTAAATGCAGTTTTCTTAAAGCTGACTTTATATTCACCCATCTAACTTACCCGCTTTTCTTAGTTGCTCCATTGCTTCATCAAAAGGTATAGACTCTTCATTCTTTCTCGACTCAGCAATGAGGCCATCTACTAAATCATCCAAGAGTTCACCATATACATCATAACTTAATTGAACAGCTATCTTGTTATCATTCTCGTCTTTAACAAAATGTATTCCTTCCATAGTTCATTATTTATGTATTGTAAACTTAACGATTTTGGCACTAATATGATTTCATTTCAAAGGATTCATGATAGCCTCGAGCATTATTGTATTCTCCTTATGCATGATAAATTATTGCCAAATTAGCCAGGGATAATGAATGGTCGCAAAATGATCTCCTTTAAATAAAACAACCCTCGCACCTCTGCAAAGGACTAGATAACTTCAAGCTTATACTATCTAGCTTACAAACTTTATTGTGATCTTTCCCTATTATCTGTTTTGATGTATATTTTTTAAAATCCCATATTATATCTGACAACTTAAATCCTTCTTTAGCAGACATCATGACATGTATATGATTACTCATAATCACATAGGCATACACTACTAATCCCTTGTTCGAAATGCAATATTGCAAACTATCGATTATTACGTCCTTGTACACTTTACGAGTAAATACATCTATCCAACCCACCGCTGTAAACGTCATGTAGTATAGCGCATTTTAGTTTATGATTTTGTGCCCGTTCATTTTTTATTTCTTCATTTGTTTCATTTGTTTTAAGTGCATTGGATCGATGTTATAAACATCGAGCATCGTGGGTTACTCTTGAAGATAAAACCACTGTAGAACAAATCAATCTTATTCAGCAGCTCGACGAAGATGATCGAAAAACCGTATTCTCTATCATCGACAAAATGCTCACCAACAAGAAGTTCAAAGACTTCTTTCATAAAAATGTAGCCGCTCTTTAAAATAAATAACCCTCACCACAAGCAAGGGCTATTTTCTATTTATTCAAGCAGATCAGATCGAGGTTGCAAACCTCCACCATCAGGTGGCAGACTTAGTAATAAACATTACTTGCATTCCTAAAACATAATCAGAATGTACCCAAACTTCTTTAATATCCTTCTTCTTATTTTCCATAATAACTAATAAAAAAATTTTAATATGTAGATATGTTTGACCAGTACCACCTAAACCAATCGCATTAGTATTAAAAGGTAAGTCTGGATTATTCTCTGCATCCTCAATCGAAGTAATCTGCCAAATTTCGGTTTCCAATCTCTCCTTAACATTGTTTTTTAAATGTCTTAAAACATAACGCCTTATTGACTTATCCATTCTGAAAATCAAATACAAAGAAAATGCTGAAAGAAATAAGATCGCTATTATCATTTATTCATAATTGAAAAAAACGTTCACTTAAATAGTCCAGTATGGCTCTTTTACTAAAAGTATCAATTTCGGAATAAGTTAAACAACAAGAAATTAAACTGTTATTATCCAAACAAGTGAAATAACAATCTTGACTATATCTTTTATCGTTTCTTCCTAACAAGGAGTTTTGTAAATAAAATGTTTCACCATTGTTAGTGTACAACAAATTCTCATAATCTAACAATTTGGTATTAGGAGAACTTTTTAATGAGTTTCGTTTCAAATTAAACACAACAGAATCACCACATTCTTTGATCGACGTTTTTACTATGGAGATATTATCACCTAATGAATCATTGGTATCTACAAATACCATCGTTGAGTCATTAAAGATTTTTAGCACCCATGACTTTGGAGTCCAAGTCTCAAATTTCCCAAACATAATTTTTTCAAATTCAACAGGAGTAATTTCGCCTTCCTTAGAGTAATAAAAACTCAAGCTACCATCATAATTGGTTTTGGTAAAGTATCCAGGTTTATGATCTGATGAACAATGAAACATGCTAATAGCAAAAAGACTTATTATTAATTTCTTTATCATTCTCTTAGTCTAATCTTTATCAATTTCCAAAGAAACCTTTACGTCTAGCCCAATAAAAAATGCATTAACCTCTGCACCAACTGAAATGTCTGTAGTTTGGTCATTATTGATTTCCTGACCTCCTTCAAGATCAACAGGTCCTAGAGGAGTCACCCATCGAAAAGATCGTTCCACAGTACTTTCGTCAAACATGGGAGCTCCTCTAATTCCATCAGGTACTCCGCTTTCCTCAAACTGTATTCCCATACCAACAGGATCTTTCCCATCTAATCCTATACCAACTCCAGCGCCTAAAGATACATTTGTTCTCATCTCATCAGGTTCTAAACCATATTGGGGGTAGTTTAAACCATGGGTAGCTTCAAAACCCTCCTGAGTAGATCCATCAATCCTAATTACATCGGAAGCATATTTGGCTTGAACTTGTACAAACTTAGATTTAACTCCTAATTGAGGACCTAAACTAACACCAGCACTAAACTTTAAATTCACTTTATTCTTAATATAATCAATACCTCTCTTCAACCAACCTGGGGGATCTGGATACATTCCCGTCGGGTCAGTATATTTCAGTGGATTATTAAATGTATAATTATAAGGTGAGTGACTTGGGAACTGATCGGCCAATGGATCGACACTTAAGAACCGTCCCAGTCTAGAATCATAATACCGTGCCCCATAATAATATAACCCCGTCTCACAATCCTGCTCCTTACCCGTAAATCTATATGGCGTCGCAAAATCTTCCTTACGCATATCCACCCACGACTCACCAAATGGCGCATACTGAATATGTTGTATCAGCATTCCGCCAGCATCTGAGATCAGCGTCGAGGAGCCCAGATGATCCTTGGAGAAAAAGTATCTGTACTCCTCCTCATCATCATTATCATCTGATAAGCCAATGTCTGAGGTCTCTATATCCATCTCCTCTATCATTCCAGTCTCTTCTTTCTCTATAAAATCATCCTCCATTATAGCAGATAACTGGGATACATTATCATTGATATAATCTTGCATAGGATCTCGCTGTCCATTACTATCCCCGAATAGTCCCCCCGTCGGATAATCCTCTGGATTACCGATCTTAGACACTATACGCTCACTATCTATAAAATAATGCTTGGTATAATGCCCATCGGGCCTCAGTACCATGTATGGATTGACATAGATCACATAGTTGAGCTTGGTCGTATCTGTATAATTAGACAACTCCGCATTAGTATATATAGCATCATGTGATCCCGACATCTTGAGGACACGCTCATTGTTACCATCATAAATATAATGCGTAATCGCATTATTATCCCCTGATGCCGCCATTATATCTCCACTCTTCCAGATTAGATTCCGATTCGTATTATAGATATGTCTTTGGTCTTCTGGCAGATCATTATGCAAGTCCTCTACCGCTTGGTTTTGAGCTTCTGTATTACCGTTGTCATCATAACTAAAACTATGATCTGATTCACGTGTCACTGCATTATCGTCATAATCATCATAATAGGTCTCATCTATGGTCTGTATCCTATTATTGTTGCTATTATACTTATAGATCAGGTCATAATTCTGCTCATAACCCAGCCTATAAGTCGGATCAGTCCGTTCTGATTCACTCGACTTAGATAATATATTACCCATATCATCGTAGCAATAGTTATGCGTATAGCTGAAGGCTCTGGTATATTTTCCCTTACAGAAATCTCCTGCCGTCATAGAACCCGTACCACTCAGCACCCTATAGTCATCATCATACGTATAGGACTGATTACCCGTACCATATAATCCCATCGCCGTGGCATTATAATCAACACTCGATAGATTACCGATGTTATCATAAGCCGTATAATCCACCTCAAAACTGCCATCTGCAAATGTCATATCCGTCACATCCGGGAATCTTTCTGCTGGCATATAGGTATAGCTTATGCTATGACCATTACCATATTCCAGCAAAGTACGCGCACCAAACTCGTCATATTCTAAACTAGAAACATAGTTATACAAATTGCCAGATTTTCGTCCACTAATCGCCTCCAGAGTACCTGATGGATCATAGGTGAAAGTGAGACTTTCTCCATCAGGATAGACCATACTCTGTATCCTACCCCAGATATCATATCTCCACCTCGTCGTAAATTCTAATGAATTATCATCATCTCCTATCACCTTAAATGGTAATGCTATAGAACGATCTATCTGTGTTACCTTGCCCAGTGGATCATAACTGTAGGACTGCGTCCCTGTTATATCACTCATCGTCGCCAGGCGGCCGACGCCACTGCCACCTCCTGTATCGTACGTGAATGTAACATCCTCACGAGTATCGGGATAATTGATGCTCCTCAATCGTCCAAAAGCATAGACATACTGGACCGCCCATCTATCTGTTTTAGTGGTCATATTATTGAGACCATCATACGTATAATTAGTTGTCTTATCAGGGGTTGTCATACGAGTCATATTGCCGACCATATCATAATCGTATGAAGAGACTTGTAGTCTACTAGGCTTATTACCGTCGCAGTTTTCAGTTCTCCTAGGATCAGGATGCTCTACCATCGTCAGTTGATTGATATCATCATAATAGAATGACGTCAGAAAGCCTTCATTAGATATCTGCTGATATACAGGTCCATTATACTCAGAGAGCGTTGTACTGGAGTTACCATTCAGGTCACTATAAGCTGTGCTGAGGTATGGCGCCGCACCACTGTAGCTATAGGTTTCTGGTCTATCACCTGGATGGGTCGTTGTTATTTTTCTATCCAGTAAGTCATAAGTCTGGGTCGTCGGTAGACTGCTACTAGCATTATTAGTGCCGCCGTACGTATTATTGTAATTATAATTACCACTTCCATTTATGGGATACCATGATGTGACGGTCCTACCCAGCTGATCATAGACAGGTATACCAGAATAGACCGTAGAAGGATCGCCACCTACCTCAGCGTCCGCGACAGACTGTAGCATACGTCCTAGACCATCAGCATAGAATACAGATGTCAAATCACCGCCATGCTCAGGGTCATCCCTCATCGTTCTGGCTAGGCTCGGTACACCTGGAGAACCTACCTGATACTGAAGGTCTGCTCCCAGACCAAATCCCGTGAAGGTAAAATCATCTAATCGACCAAAGTCATCATAGTTAAATATGAATGCATTATTATTGATATCAGTACTTGTACCTGGCTTACCGAATCTATAATCATACCCTGACATGGAAGACGTAAAACCTAGTGATGTATTATTCACCTGTGACAAGAAAGTCTCGGCATTGTTCTCATACTCAAAGTTTATGACCTGTCTACCTCCACTACTAGGCAACATGACCTGTGTTAGATTACCATAATTATCGTACTGATAATCTGTTACGGCATTAGTAGTTCCCATATTGACTGTGGAGGTCTGTATCTTACCTGTAGGATAATACATTGCTGAGCGCTCTCGCAGACCAGGTATCGTCAGAGAGGTTCCTAGTCCTAGTAAGTTATCGGCGAGATAGGCATTCTCGTACATCAGGGTGGCTGTATATCCCCCTGCTCCATTATCGTAGGTGTAAGAAATAACATTGCCTCTGTCATCATAAGTTAAGTTCATCTCGTCACCGATGTTTCCTTCCTGAGGAAGACAGGTCTTAGTACGGGCAACACCATTGAATACTATCTCATCATCTTGCCAGTTGGGTGTCGGTACATTACTATTAGGCCAATAATTTGTTGGTCCTACTTGATTATGATCATTATTTTGTCGAGGGTCTACGATATGGGACTCATAGGTATAATCATTTCTTTTCCACGGAGAACCATCTCTATTACCAGCGCGTACTGCGGATTCCGTGATCAGGCCCTTCGTATATACATTGTCATTATTATATACATTAGTCGTTGTACGCATCGGTCCGCCGACTTCTACCGTATTGACATTCTCAAATCCTAAGAAAGCACGCTCGCAACGGTCATAAAAACCATTAGCATATTCGAATCTATATTGTTGCATCACACCATTCTCATCGAATCCATCATCCACCGTTAGCTCAGACATCACATACTTGCCACCTGGGTGCTCTACTGTAGCTGGTGTCAGTGCATAATCTAAAGTATAAACCCCGCCCAAAGAGTTAGTGACAGAGGCTAACTTATTAGTACGGTGGATGGTAGAGCGCTGCGCCTGAAATCCTGAGTTATTATAATCCTCATTAAGTCCTTCAGTTCCAGATGACAGAAAGTCCGCATAACCATCACCATCGATATCTTGAAAAGTGGCTTGTACTCGACTTGTAGATTGAGACTTATTTATTCCGGGATTGATAACTATCTTAAATCCTAAAAAGCAAGGTGCTATGGAAAATGCCGCATTTATAGATGTGCCATTCATGAGGGACCTATTGGCATGATTAGTATTCAGGTCATTACCTAAATTCAAGCTTGTATCATCGACGAACGCAAGACCATTATTGAGCAAATAGTCTAAACCAAGACCATTACTGAATACCAAATCTTGCAATCCATCACCATTGAGATCTACAAAAGCTGAGCGACCATCACCTAATGTCTTGGAAAAACTAAGACCAGCCGAATAACTGCCTTCAAACAAACTAATGGATAAGCCAAAGTTAGAGGAGTTGGATATACTATTATTCAGTGCATTATTTTCAAAACTAATATTTACAGGCAAGGTGAATGCATATCCCAGATTATACTGCACCTGACCATCATCCACATTTATGATATCTGCTAACCCATCGCCATTGACATCTATCCAGACAATTTCTCCTTCACTTACATTGTCCGATACACCCGCACCAAAAGAACCACTAGCTATGGCGTATTTGGCACCTTGCGTTGCAGAGCGACTTGATGTTGCGTGGAAAATGTTTCCGTTAAAAGAAATTGCTGGTCCATCTAAGCGACTGGAGGATCGAGTCATATCGACTCTCAGATTAGGGTCTGGAGTTTGTAACGCTCCATTAGGCAATGTATAATGTATAGTGCCTCTTTCCATCAGATCAGGAATCCTATCTCCATTGAGATCTCTATAATCTACTTGGGACTCCGTTTCTCCATTGGATAGTACTGTTAAAGTACCTGGATTTGCGTTCCCCATTAAAGCAATAGATTCGGATGTAGATACAATAGGAAATCCTGGATAACTATTACCACCTAAAGTCATTGTCCGATCCACATTATCTGAACCCAGTCTGGATGGATTCATAATGGTCCTTGTAATGAATGTATTATCATCTGGTGCTTGCCATCGATAACTACCATCATCTGTGAGTGTCATAGTCATAGGCCATAATAGCACATCATATCCCCTTGGTGCGTTAGCTAAATCAGATTCATCTGTAGGTATATCTTCCTCATCCACTTCTATTTCCGCATCCAACTGATCTACATCTATATAATCGTATTCCCCATCAGTATCATCATCTGTAGAATAATCTGGATTATATGCGAATACACCCCATCCTCTACTCTGCGAATTAAATCTTGACGTAACATCTGGGTTATGTGCATACAAAGTAGGTGTAAAAGTCTGTACACCTCCAACGCCCAATAGCACATTGACCTCTACAATTTCTATATCATTGGCTAGTAATTCTCTATTATCAGAAGTAATAGTACAGTATAGCTCTGTACCAGATGGTACTTCTCTGGGAAGCGCAGTGCCTATAGCTAATCCGTTAGCATCATATTGATTCTGAAAAAATACTTCATCATCAGATTTGATAGTAACAAAGAATGTTCCCTGTGTAACTCCTGTAAGATTATTAACAATAGGGGTTACATTATAATTGGGATTATCTGCCCAAGAATTGTTTATTATATCTTTTGTTTCATGGAAGTTATCGTTGTTATCATCTATTATTTCGGTATGACTTATTATAACATAGGGAACCTGTATATCATCTTCAACACTACCATCGAATCGGTTAACCTGACTTATTGTTACATTTCTCCAGTTGATGGGACTTCGCGCTAACAGTCGGAATTCTAATAATTGTTCTCTCGTAAGATTATTAGAATAAGTAAGAACACCATCCTGACCTCCCTGAAAATCGAACACCTGTTCGCTATCTATCGTTCCATCTATTATCACTTGAAGGTGAATTTGGTCTGATAATTCTGTAAATGGTATTGTAAACTCAAACTCATAATTGCCATCTTCGGGAATGGCGTATCCAGTATTTTCTAATGATGTAGCAACCATATCATCTTCAAAAGAATAAATATGACCTGGGCGACCATAGACATCTAGATTTTCCATACTAGGATCATTACTGGTATCGTACATCACTCTTGTATCCCATATGACACCGTCATTTTCTCCATTTCCATCTCTGTTTATAACGGAAGATACTCGGAAGAAAATACGATCACCTTCTTGTATATTATTGACTCTTCTTTCACTGATCATGACATCATTTGTTACTAATCCTTGAGTGTCATATACCAATGAAGCAGTATTATCCTCATGCTGTATCTGTATCGACACACCATCTTCTGACCTCACTCCAGTAGATACAATGACTGTTGTTGCTGGGATAATAATATCTCCTGTCATAGGAGCTCGCCATACCCTTACCACATCGAGTGGTGGATTCTGATCTTTAAATTCTTCGTGTTCTGTGTCATCAGTAAACAAATCTAAATTAAAACTCGGTGTAGCCAAAGAACAGCGTCCTAATGAGGTCGCATCGCTGGACAAAGACATTCCAGAAGACCCAGCAGCGGGTCTGCAGAAGTGAACAACACCTTCACTTATGAAATCAACGAATCCATCACCATTGACATCAGACGTGTAGGCAGAGGTTGTAGATCTGCTATTGCTTAAGGAAGCTCCAGCATAAGAACCTGTAAAAAATTTCTTTCCACCTATCTCAGTAGTAATATCCCTATTCTTACTCAGAAAAACTTCATCAGGACCCATTATGTCTAATGGATTAGCCAAAAAATTAAATTGTATATTCTGATTAGGACCATATTGATCAAAAGGATCGGCAGGAACTCTTGCCATGTTTTGAGAATATTGCAACCCGTTTGCTCCATCAAACACTTTATCAGGTAATCCATCACCGTTTATATCAAGGAATGATACCTTAGAAATCTGCTCGGAGTTAAGATAACTAAATGACAACCCAAAAGACTCTCTTTTATCTTGACTACATAACGGATCCTGACCAAAACCAAGATATAAAGAAGCACCAAGACCATTAGACTCTGAGCCACCCAATGGCGAAAGATTGATTTCTGAGCCTGAGTTAGAAAATTCCGCCAGTTGTCCTCCGACGGCCGGGGTATTGTTCCTAGTGTTCCATGTAGAACCTGTTGAGGTATCATCAGTGTAAGCCGGGACATTATAAATATCATTATGTGGTTCAAAACTGTGACGGTAAAATTCTTCGTTGTTAGATCCAAGGCAGATTATATCCTGTAGCCAATCTTTTTGAAAACTTCCCCCAGTTTTAATAAGATTATAAGTTCTTACATTTAAAGCCCCTCCAGACATCACCTGTATGCTATTAAGACTTCTGTTATCCGATATCAAAACTCCAAGGCGACCATCTAGTCTAGCATCCCTTCTACCTACAGTACTATTAAATACAACAGAATAGATACCTACTCCATTAGCACTATTGTCGTTATGGGTATATGTAATTGTTTCTGGATAACAAGAAATAGTATAGACAGGTTGACTCTGTGATCCTAAGTTGGACGTTTCTTTAACATAAGTATAATCCATATAGTTGCCATAGGTGTCCTCTACACGCGCCAGTAACCACTTGGCAATGTTACCTTGTGACTGATCACTGGCATCTGTTCTTATCACATAATCGTCGGCAACTCCACTGACGCCACCATAGTAATAAGTTGTTCCATTTCTATCCGTAACTGTCCAGTAATAATCAGCAGGCGAGCCTCCGTTTCTTACTATTTCTTCAAAACCTGATGGACTTTGTACACGCTTATAAAACTCTACTGGTCCTGGTTGTCTTCCAATAAATCCGTTAGCGCGATGAGCAAGATACATAGTTCCCGCAGTAGCCTGTACATTAGGATCAGGCATCACAAGCTGTTCTCCAGAGAGAAGATAAGCCTCTGACTCTACAGAAGGATCGTATCTAGGGACACCCCATCGTGTCTCTATATCGATACTAGGAATAGGTATATTCCATCCATATCCTACCCAGCTACTACCTCCATCACTGCTATATGTCAGGGCTAGGTTAGGTTGCATACCATTTCTACCAGGAGGGACCTCTATAGGATAGGACATCGATGCTTCTCCCGTCTGACTGACTGATGGTGGACTCATAAGATTGATCCCAGCCATAGGGTTGGCTTTGATCAGATCCTCAAAATCTGTCTGAGAAAAATTAGAAGTTGTAGGTGATTCTGGTGCTGCCAGAACACCGTTAATATAATCGGTAAAATGATTGACTCTAGAGTATATAATACCTTCTACTATATCCAGACTGTCCCTTTCTAAGGGTTTCCATGTAGACGCATCAATATCAAAATAAAATGTACGAATATCGTCTACAGAATATCCAGCGGGAAGCTTAGTTATATCATAAGACATCTTGAGCATAGCCCCTTCGTCACTGAAATGGTGACCATGCGGCAATAATCTATAGCCACTCTGCTTTTTGGAAACATTAGTCATATAATTACTCATCGGTGGCAGATCCACATCTCTCAGATTAGTCAGACTGATGTCCATATCCTTAGGCAATACACTAGGTCCTATATCAAAGGCAAAATGATCTTCTTGTATACTATACTCTGATAATGCCGTAATCTGATGATTAGTGCTACTATAAGATTCTATGGCTTCTACTGTAACAGTATTATCGACTATATTATCATAGACAAACTTCTGATTCTCTACTCGACCATCTTTGTAGACAATATTAATAACACCCTCTTCTTCCTTACAGCCCTGACAATCCATGATCTGCTCAAAGGTATTATCTCGCAATTCTATCTGCTCATTGTTAAAGGTCACTCTGTCTATATTATCGACATTGTTACGCACAAATCCTCTTAAGTATACCTTGTCGACGTCAGTAGCCCAGGTAGAATTGACTTCTATAATATCTTTCGTTACCAGATCCGATTCTATGACAAGGCGTAAATTTTTGACCTTGTACTTATAATGTACATTAGATAGCTTAGAGAACTGTATACGATTGACTCCTTGCTGTATCCATGATTGGTCTAACTCTTCCTTGTGTGTTACCCACTCATCGGATTGACTGATTATATAACCACCTATAGATGTATTATCATTGACTATAAGTGCAACAGCGTTGCCATTAGAGACACCTTGGATTTCATAATGGAGCATAATCCGATCATCACTAGTCACAGGCTCATCTATTGTGACTCGGAATATATTATCATAAGGACTGTCCACAGTTCCCTCTTCTGATCCACCTATCCATGCATTACTGATATCCGCAGCGAAGACCTTAGGATTAGCGACTGTGCTATCAATGGGTTCCATATTAGTGGAACTTGCAGATCCCGCGCTTAGCGTCAGATTATTAGTGAACAATAATATGACTATAATCAATGTGCCTCTAATGATTTTTGTAATAAGCATCTTTATCGATTTTTAGAATTTTTGGATTTTATTGAACTATATTTATTAGATTACCAATGGTTTTCGTTTTAATCATCATACTTTCTTTCTACGACTAGTTTTTTGATGACGACCATATCTTCTATCGTAACATGTACCAGATACAAACCAGGAGATAAATTAGTTAAGTCGATAACATAATTATCAGAGTCTATATCATTAGCAGTGATAACAGCCCTTCCGCTCAAGTCCAGTATTTTCAGATTATAAGGATCAGAATACGCTCCGTATTTTCTTAATGTTACATGATCCTTGGCAGGATTAGGCATTAGATCGAAAGAGATGTTTTCTATCTCTGGAGATATTGTCTGCATTAGTCTATTATGAGAAAATGTGTCTGATATTGCGCCAACAAATTCTTCACTATATCGTGCATCATTCTTAGCAATAGTTGTACTACAACTTAAACTAAGTTCCCAGTTAGTTGACCCAGTGCACAAGCTTCCTATAACTTCTATCTGATAATTACCCGATGTCGTTGTAGTAAAAGAACCTTCGAGCCCTGGCGTATTGACATAAGCAGTTCCTATTCCTGGCGCCAGATTAATAATCTGACCATTCAAATCTGCCAAGAAATGGTCCGAGCAGCAATTACAGCAAAGAGCCGAATTACAATCTACCTGGCTACCATTCGTAACGCCAGCAGTATTAATTATGACAGTTCCATTTGCATCTCTAATTATTAATTGGTCAGTAACATATTGCGGATTGAACCACCAGTTTATATTCATACCAGCAGGTAAGTATCTTCCTTCTAAAAAACCTTGGTTGCCGCCACTAGTAGAGATTTCTATTTCATCCACATAATTCAAAGCAATATTTTCTACATCCGTACATCCCATAGCATCTGTAACGGTAAGAGTATAATTACCAGGTCCCAGATTTTGAATAGTCTCAGTAGTTTCTCCTGTATTCCATAGATAAGAATATCCTGGAACTCCAAACCATACAACTGGAGATAGTGATCCGTTATTAATACCACATAATGGGTCTTCTTTGTCTATTCTCATGATATTCGGCAAATACGCTTGTACCGCTTTTACTGCTGTACAGCCTAATTCATCGGTAACCGTAAGGCGATGATAACCACTAACAT
Source organism: Saprospiraceae bacterium (assembly GCA_020628095.1). Taxonomy (GTDB): domain Bacteria; phylum Bacteroidota; class Bacteroidia; order Chitinophagales; family Saprospiraceae; genus RFSX01. Next base: position 334,899 of record JAHDFP010000002.1, on the reverse strand, counting down.
CCTTAATAAATGATGTCGTCTCACCATTTTCCCATAGATATGTATATGGAGGCGTACCACCTGTAACATCTACGACATCTACATAGAACTCATTCTCTTGACAAGTTTCGTTTGTAATTTCAATTGTAATATCTCCTAAGGTTGTCGGAGGCTGAATAACAACTATAGTCTCAAAAGTACAATGTCCAAAATCTGCGATGTATAAATTATAGGAACCAGGTGCAAGGTTTTCAATAACATTACCTTGACCGTTCTGGAATACTCCAGAAATAGTACCCAATTCATAATAGTAAGGAGGTGCTCCGCCAACTATATCCAGAGTCACACTTGCATCATTCAGACCACAGTGACCAGAGTCTACAGTATACGATGCAGATATAGCTTCTGTACAAGGACATGGATCTCCACCTGGATCAGGTGGCACATCGGCACTAAAATTACTCGAATTCTGACATGATTTTACTTGACAGGACATAACTCCTGAACAACCTGTATCATCAGTGACCGTTACGGTATATGTTCCAGCCACGAGGCCTACTGCTGGATTAGTAGTCTGTCCATTACTCCACTCATATGCATATGGTGCCGTACCATCGCTACCCACTAAGATCATACCATTAGCTTGTGCATTAGATTCATCTCTTACTGCCACACATTCTGGTGTTATAATTCCACTGCTCATATCTAGCACGATGTCATCCTCATCTGTGCAGTTATAATAATCACTAACAGTAACAGAGTACGTTCCAGAACTCATTACATTAATACTTTTTGTAACCTCACCAGTAGACCATAAGAAATCATAATTAGATGATCCGTTTTCTACATTAGCAGTAAGAGTTGTCGGAATACTACCGTCACAAGATATATCCCCACTACTGATAAGTACTTCAGTATCTGGACTACAGCCTGTAGGATAAGTGAATATGCCTGATGCAGTTCCGACGACCTCATTAATCGTCTCACTATAAAGATCAAAACTGTAAATCCCTTCTTGCCCAGCCAAAGAACAATCCCAAAGAACTTTTAACTTTTCGTAATAAGTGGTAGTGTTACATAATCCTGTCGCATTATTACCGAAAGAGAAGCTCGCCCAAAGATTTTCTCCACCCACCTCAACATTTTCGTTAGTTCCTCTAAGGTGATACCCTAACACTCCGGCGTTATACTCGGGGTTACAACCTATTTCTAAATCAAATGAAAAAGTCATTTCGATAAACCTATAATCTGATTCACTACATCCCACTTCTATCAACGTACCTGAATTGGTTAGTTGAATACCATCTTCGTATGAACACCTAGTAAATGCAAATGAATCACTAAAAATACATCCATTCGCATCAGTGACCGTAACAGTATATTCACCAGAAGCACCAATGGCTTCTTGGGTCGCTGGAATTATAAAATTATCACCTCTCGTCCATACCTGAGGTGAAATAGTCTCAAAAGTTAAATCCCCAGAAGAGCTTATCTCGAAAGTAATTGGTGAGGCACATTTACTATCAGCTATAAAACCGACAGTTATATCTTTACATCCAGGATGGCTATAAGCATAATCCCCTTGATGAAAGCTTATACGACTATTGAGTGAGCAATCATTAAAGTTAGGAACTTCCACAGTTTCAGATTTAGAGCAACCTAATGCATCCTCTATAAGAACAGTATAAATACCCGATCTCAATGATGAAATGTCTTGGGTCGTTGCAGTATAACCATCAGGACCAGACCAAGAATATGAGTATGGCGGCAACCCGTTATAAGCATTGATATCTATAGCACCTATAGAAGCATCGCAATAATCAGGCGTAACAAAATCAGGAGTACTCAATAAGTTAGCAATTACTCTAACACGAGTACTAGCAGTACCAGTGCATCCTTCATCATCAGTAACCGTAAGCGTATATAATCCGTATTGATTACGCTCAGCATTAGTAATAATAGGATTCTGTAGCGTCGAAGTGAAACCCTGTGGTCCTTCCCAAGCATATGACACCATATCATCAGGTCCTGATAAAAATAAAATATCGTCACCTTCACATATTGGACTATTATTACTTGCAGACACTTCTGAGTCCGCACAAGGAGGTAATATGGTAATGCAATAGTCTAAGGTCTCTGTACATCCCGTATTATTATCAGTTACAGTAACACTGGCGTTCCATTTACCGACGGTCATATTATTGAGTCTTATCCAATTACTGGTACTTGTCCCTCCAGATGTGGGACCAGTCCAATCTGTTGTCCAGACGAATGTCTGTCCAGAAGTACCGCTCTGAGCGTATAGTGTCGCATCGTTAAGAGTTGTACCCTTGTCCGTCCACACTAACTCGCATAAGCCATCATGAAGTTTATCAGGTAAATAGTGTTCTCTTATTTGACAAGTTTTAGAGTAATCCGAACCTTCTACCTCACAAGTCACCTCGCCAGTACAGCCTAAAGCATCTGTAATGGTGACACTATATATACCTGCAGATAATCCCGTCGCTGGATTAGTCGTCTGTCCATCACTCCACTCATAAGTGAAAGGCGCTACAGCGTTTTCTTCTATTGTGATGCTACCATTACTTGCCCCGTTGCAATCATCTTGGACTTCTATACATTCTGGTAGGCATGTTCCTTCTACTATAATAGTATAATCTAATACTTCTATACATCCTGTAGAAGGGTCAGTAATTGTCACGCTAGCTGTCCATATACCTGGAGTAAGGTCCTTTAGGTTTAGATAATTGAGGTCAAACCTTGTTATATTACTAGTCCAATCAGTAGTCCAGTGGTACTGCAGTCCAGACTTATCTGTTCTGGCATATAATCGTACATCATTATTAGTTGTTCCTTTATCCTGCCATTGTGCCTCGCAGATACCTTTTGGATGGTTTAGTGTAGGGCGGAGTTGTTGTATCTCACACTCTGCAGAGAAGCCTGTAGCGAATACTACCTCGGCTTGTGCCTCGTCGGTACAATTATACTGGTCTGTCACCGTAACATTATATAACCCCGATTCCGTCACATCGATATAGCCACTCTCTTCTCCTGTAGACCAGTCATAACTGTAGACTGGGCTTCCATCAAGAACATCTGCAAAAAGTGTTGTACTCTCTTCTCCATTACATAATATAGTCTCTCCAGTTATTTCTACGTCTACAGGATCTGAGCATCCTGATGGATATATAAATGAACCAGAGTAAGACCCTACAATTTCTCCTTCTACATAATTAATTATATCAATAGAAAATACCCCTGACATCCCAGCAAACCTGCAATCCCATTCAAAAAAAGATTGGAAAATCTTAATCGATGAATCATCACATTGCTTCGGATACAAAATTGGCCACCTAGATAGCTCATGACTAATATCATGCCCATTAACTATCATAACTTCGTTGGTTGATCTCAAATTGCACCGAGTACTAGCACAATCTGGCTCACATTCTTGATTTAAACATCCTATTTCTAATTCAGCATTGAAATCAACTCTTACCTGCATTTTGTTAAGAGCATTATTGAACTCACAATATGTTCCATCTATATATGTATTTACAATACTGCAATTATCCGTATAAGGACACTTGGAATAATCACGTGTATCTGACCAACTACATCCGTTACCATCAGTCAATGTTACGGTAACCGTGCCTTCAGACTGCGCAGGTAGCTGATCAAGGTTGAGATGTATACGACCTCCATTATACTCTCCACTATCATAGTAAGAAAATCCTGTTGATGTCACTTCGTAAGTTATTGGTTGCATACATGCAGCACTTACAAATACTTCAGCATAATTATCAAGACAACTATTCACATTATCCCCGCTAATCTCTATAGAACTAAATTCCGAGCATCGCTGATTATTAGATACTATTATCTTCTTGTCGTAGGAACAACCATTGATATCTGTTATTGTTATCAAATAATCCCCTTCGTACAATCCTGTTATATGATTTTGATCAGAAGTAAAGCCTTCTGGTCCAGACCAATTGTAACTGAAAGGTTCAGTACCACCACTTACAGAAAAGATATCAATCTCACCTACGCCTGAGCCGCATATATCATTCGTTATATAATCAACGAAAGATTGTATATGCGGATTAATCTGTACTAATGTACTAGCAGTACTGCTACAGCCACTATGATCTGTTACTGTGACTGTATAGATTCCTGCATAATTATTTTGCTCTGCTATTCTTGATGGGTTCTGTAATGTAGAAGAAAACCCTAGGGGACCTTCCCATACATAACTTGCCATATTATCAGGAGAGGACATGAGCATAATCTCATCTCCTGTACATACTGGACTATTACTCGTTGCTGATGCGACTACATCAGTCAGTGCATCGATAGTTACCTCATCTGTAGTCTGACACCCCTGAGCATCTGTAACAATTACGGAGTATATACCAGAGCTATCATATTCTATAGAAGGGGTCGTCTCTCCTGTAGACCATTCATACGATAAAGGTTCTACACCGCTTGCTTCTACAGTTAGAATACCCGGTAGATCACTTGCGCAAAGCAAATCAGGTATTATCGTCGTCACGTCAGGAGGAGCAGGGAATTCTACAGTAAAACTATCCACTACAGCATAATCACATGCGTCTGTTACTGTCGTATTATAAGTACCTGGTAAAAGATTCTCTATGCGCCCATCTGCATCCAAAATAAGCTCTAAACCACCTTCTTCCAATATGTAACTATAAGGCAATTCTCCTCCTTCTGGAGTAATGATTACAGAACCCACTGGATTATCACAAGTGGGATGTTTAACATCGGCGTCATATCCTATTATTGGTTGGTCACATTCGCTAATACAAAAACAATATCTATCACGACATGTATTATCAAATAAGTCATAATTATTTTGAAAAAAGTCAAATTCGTTGGTTTCTAATCCGCTAGGACAAGAAAATAATAGATCTTCATTATCACAGAGCTCAATAATTTCAACCAAGTAGCAACCCACATCACTGAAGATTAATTCGTCTGCATCGCGCGCTTCAGCATTAGCTGCATCAAATTGTGCTAGACCACATTCTTTTTCTGTGGGAACATCACCATTACTCACTAACTCCGAAACTAAACCAATAAAATTTCCGTATTGCCCGAATTCACTATGAGTAGATAAATCAAAGTCCAATTTTTGTAGTCCTAGATCTATATTATTCTTATACTGATCATAACCTTTTATCTCAAAATCTAACCCTTCCTCTATTTCACCATTAGCATATGTTAGGTAATAATCGTAAGAACCTGGTTCAAAACAAATATCAAGTGGTACAGGGTCTCCATTAAGAGGGATCTCGAATGAATAGTCACAGGTATTATTGAGATTAGTAATAGTCATTAAAGCTGGCCCCGAAATAATTTCTTCGCATTGCACATCATTAGTCTGAATACTAACATTAACATAAGCACAAGGACAGCAAAATTCTTCTTCCACAATAACATCCACAGCACAGCAATTTTCTATTATTACTTCTTCAGTGGCCTCACAGAAATATCCATCAATACATTCTTTTTCTACAACCAGTAGGTAGACACCTTCCTCTAAATCATCATTTATATCAGGTCCTCCTGTAGACCCTAAATCCTCCATTACATCATCAGAAACGCGATACCAATTATAGTTAACGCCATTGCTGCATTTAGTCAAGATATCCGACTCCACCAATGTTACTCGCTCACCAATACATATACTAGGATCTTCAATCAGTTCTTCAGGAAAAGGAAGTTCATCCTCGTTAATAGATGCCGTTAGCTCATAGCAATCACTAAAATGAACGTGAAGCGTATAAGAAACACCTAAGTCAAATGTGCCAGGTATCTGATATGCCGCCTCTATACAATCATCAGGATTATGATTACCTGGCTCATATAAGCCACTGGTGACGAGTGCATCAGAATCATCCCTTAACTCGTATCTTATAGGGTGATCTGGTTTGCAATTCTCTATTGCTGTAAATCCAATCATAAGCCTATCACAACAAACTTTTGTGTCTACCGCATCAAGTTTTGGCTCAGGGCAATCGGCAAAACCAAGAGTAAATAATTGCGATCTGGTATCGTCCCAAAGTACTCTTGTAAATTCTATCTTATCATGTTGACCACCAGGAGTTATACTGTAACTCCCTGCTATGGCATCTATTGGATCTCTAAACTCTCTATCTTGGTTACTAATCAATAATAATGGAACCTTTGATTTCATATCAGAATCAGACATACCTGCAAGTTCAGACACCTGTGAAATTGAAAATTCTACATTGGTTGCTTGCTGAAAAGAGCCTAGAAAGTTTTCCCCTTCCAAATTATAAAAACTGCCTCCACCATTAATATAAATCTTGGCGTATACTTCCCCAGTACCTACACATACATAATCACTACGGAAAGGGTACACTTCATCTCCCGCTCCACGAAGCTCAAAATAATAAGTCTGATCTGGTTCTCTTCTGTGATAAAATGTATATTCTACGTCTTCACTAAGTGATAGTATCTGAGGAGGGTCCAAATACTGATGCGTTCCAGTACCGCCAATGTCTCTTACTATCTGAGCTGTACCTCCTTTAATCTCGATTCCATATAATAGGCCAGCCTCGGAACTACCAGATGACCCTAAAACAAAATCCATATTATTAGATGCAAAACCGATTAGCGTTCCATCACCACCCAAACTATTAATCATAAAGCTGAAAGTACCTTCGGTGGTTTCAGTAATTGGATCTTCAACTATATGTGTAGTCGATGCACAATATCCAAATTCATGATCTCTTCTGAGTCCAAAGTTATCTAGGCCTACATAATTAAGCCATCTTATTGATGGCACGTATCCTTGCGCACCAGTCTTCTCCATCTTCCAGATACGTTCCAGATGTTCTACTTCCTGATTATTCCATCCAATTCCTGTCTCATCTAATAGATCAAGACCTGCATCATTATCTCCCCATATATGATAACTCCTATCTTCTGCTCTACAACGGATACCGCTGGATTCATCTTCTATACCTATCGTTAGAAGTCTTTCCTTGGAGTGAGAATAATCTGATTGCATCGGATCATCGTATTGAATGTATCTGCCAAGCGTAAAATCATCTTCTCTTTTTATTCGCTCATCATAATAGCTATTAGATCTAGATTGCTGTAAACTCCATTGATCATCTCTTGCAATACCTGTCTTACGATAATTGTATCTTTGATATGCAGGAAATTCTTCATTCATTTCTGGACAATAATCCCAGACCGCTTCATCTTCCTCTTCCCCACACCAAACGTAGTCCATCTCCTTGGAGATGCCATACTTTATGGCCAGATAGGTTTCCGCTTTGGCTCTATCGTGTTCGCTCAGTATTCCATCGAATACTAAAAATTCTGGAATTAATCCATCCTGCTGAATAAAAGGAAACGTAGCATCAAAATTTAAACGGTATAGTTGTCCCATCATACCATTAATAGAATAACATCTATCTTGTCTTATAACCGTTTGGTACGTAATAATCTTTCCGTATCTCTCAAAATCATAATTCTCATCAGGTGTATAAGGAGATACTGCTGGTGCTTGGATCAGCATATCTGCTCCACTGCCATCTATACCAATACAGTTACTTTCTATATCTTCATAGTGGTCATAATCTATATCTTCTTTGTTAGATAATGGTGAGAGCACATGCAAAACATCAATATCTAATGAACGAACTGTTCCAATATCTGGCAAATCCAATCTCACATCTTCCGTTTCTCTATCCTCAATTCTTCTTTTTTGAGGTACTAAAACGGCCATGACAGTAATTTCGTTACTAAGAGAGTTACCTATACGAAATTCGGTATCTATACCAAATTCTCCTATTCTCAAGGCTCTGTTGTAATTAATACTATATATCTTACCAAAGAAATCAGTTCTGTCGTCACATTCTTCTTGAAATATTTTTAACTGCCTTCCACAATTACTGAAATCATACCAACTTGAGACAATGTCTCCATCCGCATTCATTGCCTCAATAGTCTTGAACCAAGCAAGAAGATTCGCTTCCGTACAGTACAAAGTACCAGCTTCCAATTCAGCTTCGTCAGGCACGTCATCTACTAAACTTTCATCCGCCAAATCATAAATATCATTATCGCATTGTGCAATAGAAGTAAGATGGGTAAAAAGTAAGAAGGAAATAAGAAAAAAGAATTTGGTTAAGTTGCCTGATGATAATAAAGTAAAATATACACGTGCAGGGGCAAGCGGTGTTACCGGTTTTGGGAAATGCATCTACAATAATTTTAATTAAATAAAAAGTTTTGTTTCTATAACTAAATACGAAATTATAACTTTTTTGAATTACATAAAACCAAATTTAAACTGGATGAATAAATATTTATTTTTCGATATATAAACATTCTGAATCTGTAGACTATACAAATTGTTAAAAGTCTAATCCATAGAAATAATCTATAATAGAGTCGTGCGGCTTACATAAATTGATCAAAAAAATTGGTGAAAATCAAAAAAGCCCAAGCAAAATTTAATTCACTTGGGCTTATATATTTTTGAGTGGAGAGTCTTTTACTCTGCGCCTTTTTTCTTAGAGATCATGGCATCGATGCCATCAGTAAATTCTTTCACCGTCTTAGAGTATCCCGTCTTACCATAAGGGTCTATAGTAAACTTGCCAGTAGGATCTTTTTCTAGTTGGAACACCCATACTGTCGGGTAGCCTCTGATGCCGAAGGCACGCTGTAATCCTGAATTCTGCTGCTTAAGATCTGCAGGAAGTTGCTTCCTTCTTGGGTAATCTAACTCAAGAAGTACAACATTCTTATCCGCCCAATCTTTAAACTCTTTGTGTACAAATACACTCTTAGTTAATTTCTTGCACCATCCGCACCAATCACTACCAGTAAAGTTCGCCATAATAGGTTTGCCAGTTTTCTGGGAGATCGCGTAAGCTTCTTCGAGATTGATGAGCCAGCCTTCATTTTCTGGTTCTACATCAGCCATCGTCTGAGCTTGCCCATAAGACAATATAGATGAACCAATTAGGCACACCATAAAAAGAAACGATTTCATATTATTGAGATTTATAATCCAGGAATTTTTCATATTAATTATTCTGAGAACAAATATCTTATAATTATCAGAGGCAAATATCTAAAATCTTGTTAAGGTTATAACATTAAAAATAAATATTATATGATAATTACACCTTTACTTTAGAGTATCTCGGCATCAAACAAAATCACGCGTGCCTCTTCTTCCTTCTCTTTAGGTACATATAGCTCTATGTTACCGAATGCCCCAGCGTGCGCTGAGTCCATTTTGTCCACCTTAAAGGCTTTGATGCCCGCCTCCTCAAGTATGTGCAGCGCGGTCATGACTTTTATCTGTGAGACAGAAAAAAAGATTAATCCATCCATAGTCAAGTAATTTAATATTTACAACGCTTTATAATCAACTAAGTTCCTTTAGTTTCCATCCTATTTGGATGCCCTGTTATGCTATTAATATGATCTAATATTAGAATATTTGCACATCCAAAATACAAAACGACATGTCAGACAACAAAGTCATTTTTGCAATGGAAGGAGTCTCCAAGACTTATCCACCTAAGAAAAAAGTACTTAATAATATATGGTTATCCTTCTTTTATGGTGCCAAAATCGGTGTTATCGGTCTGAACGGATCTGGTAAGTCAAGCCTTCTCAAGATCATTGCTGGTATAGATGATAATTACGAGGGGAAGGTTCATTTTGATAAAGAGTATAAAATAGGATACCTCAGACAAGAACCTCAACTGGATGAGAGCAAAACGGTCAGAGAAGTTGTCGAAGAAGGAATGCAAGAAGTCGTCGATGTCGTCAAGGAATACAATGCAGTCAATGAAAAATTCGCTGAACCCATGTCCGATGACGAAATGAATAAACTACTTGAGAGGCAGGGAGAACTCGCTGAAAAAATGGATCTGCACAACGCATGGGAACTGGACCATACTTTGGAGGTCGCGATGGACTCTCTTAGATTGCCACCAGATGATCAGAAGGTCTCGGTCTTATCAGGAGGTGAGCGTCGGCGGGTTGCTCTATGCAGACTGCTTTTGTCTAAGCCAGACATACTGCTACTTGATGAGCCTACTAACCATTTAGATGCGGAATCTGTGCATTGGCTGGAGCAGTTCTTAGCGAGTTTTCCAGGTACAGTTATAGCAGTAACGCACGATAGATATTTTCTTGATAATGTGGCGGGGTGGATATTAGAGCTGGATAGAGGTGAAGGCATACCGTGGGAGGGTAATTATAGCTCCTGGCTGGAGCAAAAATCTAACCGCCTTGCTCAGGAGGAAAAACAAGAGACAAGAAGGCAAAAGGCACTGAAGAGAGAACTGGAATGGACACGATTAGCCCAAAAGGCTAAACAGGCTAAAGGGAAAGCCAGATTGAATGCATATGAAAAATTAGCTAGCGAAGAGGCCAAAGAAAAAGAACAAAAACTAGAGCTCTATATACCACCTGGTCCACGACTAGGAGATCAGGTAATAGAACTGAATAATATCTCTAAGTCCTATGATGATAGAATACTGATAGAAGACCTCAGTCTTTCTGTACCAAAGAACGCAATCGTCGGTATAATCGGTGCTAACGGCGTCGGAAAATCAACACTCTTCCGTATGATTATGGGAGAAGAAAAACCTGACAAGGGCGATATTAATATAGGCTCTACCGTCCACCTCAGCTATGTAGACCAATCTCACAAAGACCTCCTTCCAGATAAAACAGTCTACGAAATAGTCAGTGGCGGTAATGAAATTATAACCATAGGTAATAAAGAAATTAACGCCAGAGCATACATTAGTAAATTCAATTTTGCTGGGTCAGACCAACAAAAAAAGCTGGAGGTCTTATCTGGTGGCGAAAGAAACAGAATACATCTGGCTATCACTCTGAGAGAAGGAGGCAATGTATTGCTCTTAGACGAACCCACTAATGATATCGACGTCAATACACTCAGAGCCTTAGAAGAAGCAATTGATAATTTTGCTGGATGCGTTATGGTCATATCGCATGACCGATGGTTTATAGATAGATTAGCCACGCATATTCTCGCATTCGAGGATGAAGCCAAGGTGAGATTCTTCGAGGGTAACTTTAGTGCCTACGAAGCCAAGAAAAAAGAAGAGCTCGGTGAACTAAAGCCAAAGAGGCCAAGATTTAAAAGTTTGATTTCTTCCTGAAATAAGTAACATTTTAGTCTTAGGACCTGTACTTCTTTTTTATTAACGAAGGAAAGACTTTTTTGACCTTTTCTACCTTAGGGCGACTTACGCGTACGACATAGCCATGATTAGGATTGAGTTCGTAGTAGTTTTGGTGGTATCCTTCAGCGACCCAAAATTCTTGGTAAGGCTCTACTTCTGTGACGATAGGATCGTCGTATAGTTTTTTGTTATCAGTTTCTGATATTAGATTATTGATGATCTCTCTTTCTTTATCAGAATTATAATATATCGCGGAGCGATATTCGCTACCTACATCTGGACCTTGCCTGTTAAGCGTGGTCGGATCGTGGGCTACAAAAAATACTTCCAATAGAGTCTTATAGTCCACAACCGTCGTATCATAGAATATGGCAATGGCCTCGGCATGCCCTGTCTTGCCTGCACCTACTTCATAGTAAGAAGGATAATCCTGATCTCCTCCCGCATAACCACTTATCACATCCGTGACACCTTCTATTCTCTCATACACCGCCTCGGTACACCAAAAACATCCACCTGCAAATATCGCCACACTAGCATTCTCAAGACTATTCGACTGGATATAATCTGCTAAGGGATAAGTTTCTTTATTAGTTTGGGTAGCAGGCTTATCATCTATTGTGGCGAGACTTTTATTAGATGTATTACACGACTGAGCCACCAGAATAAGTGCGAATAATATATTTGATATAAAATGCATACTTTTTAATTTATACTTATATGAAATGGATTTCTGCCTTATGCAGTTCAGCAAATCCTACAAATTTTTGGTTATCGAAAACTATAATCCATATATAACGCAACAAAAAAAGAGGAAACATTCCATGTTTCCTCTTTTCTCTATAACTATAAGAATAAAGTAAATTCTTATCTGCCTCCTGATAGTACGTCCTGTAATTTTTTCAGATCGTCCCACTTACCAGCCGCCGCTAGGCTAGACTGCTTAGGCCATGATCCAGGGGTATGCATCTGGAACTTAGGTCCTCCTTTAGTCAAGATGGCCTGTAATACAGATATCTTAGTCTCAGATAACTCCTTGAAAGTAAAGATGTTATCCTCATTAAGTAGATTTTGGATTGCTGGTCCTATACCTTCTATCTTGGTAAGATCATCACCTTTTTTAGCTCTCGCTTTACTTCCACTACTCTTCTTTGTCGTTGTTTTAGTTACAACCTTTTTAGCAGTAGTAGGTTTTGCTGTCGTTGTCGCTTTACCTTCCATTTTAGAAGAAGATGTTTTGACTTCCTTAGCTTCTTTAGTGACAACCTTAGTGGCTTTTCTTCCTGTCGGTTTTACCTCCTTTCGTGATACTATCTTACCTTCACCTTTGGTTCGTTTCTCCCCTACCACTTTCTTAGATACCTCGACTGTCTTGAGACCAAGTACCATTTTTTGAAGAGCCTTCATATCTATTCCTTTAGTCACTTCTACTTCTTTGATCACTTCTACTGGAACTTCTTTTACGACCTCTCTGATAACCTCTACCTCTTTGATCACCTCTACTGGGACTTCCTTTACAACGGTTTTGATTACTGGCACTTCTTTGATCACTGTCTTTACCACAGGTACTTCTACCTCTCTTATAATTGTAATCTCCTTGATTACTTCTACAGGCACTTCCTTGATAACCTCGACCTTTTTGATTACCTCACGAGTAGGCTGACGTCTGATTTTGCCTCTCGTAATTTTTTCAGTACGAGATATAATCTTACCCGCCGTACTACTTACTTTTTTTTTTACCGTTTTTCTTGTCGTCGTCTTTTTTGCTGTCGTTTTTCTGCCTGTTGTTTTCTTAGCAGAAGCACTTGCCCTTTTAGTAGTAGTTTTAGTAGTCGACTTTCTAGTTGTTGCCTTCTTAGCAGGTGCAGCTTTCTTTGTTGTTGCTTTTTTAGCGGTTGTTTTTCTGGTTGTGGCTTTCTTTGCTGGAGTCGCTTTTTTAGTTGCAGTTCTGCTAGTTGTCGCTTTTCTTGTCGTCTTTGCAGCGGTCTTCTTTGCAGGAGTCACTTTTCTAGTGGTCTTCCTTGTTGTCGTCTTTTTGACAGGAGTTGTTTTTTTCGCTGTCGTCTTTCTTGTTGTCTTTTTCGCTACCGTCTTCTTAGCTGGTGTCGCTTTTTTAGCTGTGGTTTTTCTGGTTGTTGCCTTTTTTACAGGCGTTGCTTTCTTTGCTGTTGACTTCCTTGTAGTTGTTTTTTTCGCAACCGTCTTCTTAGCAGGCGCTGCCTTTTTTACTGCCGCTTTTTTAGCTGTTGTCTTCTTCGCTGTCGTCTTTCTGGTTGTTGCCTTTTTTACAGGTGTTGCTTTCTTCGCTGTTGACTTCCTTGTAGTCTTTTTTGCAACCGTCTTCTTAGCTGGCGTTGCCTTCTTTACTGCTGCTTTTTTAGCTGTTGTCTTTTTCGCTGTCGTCTTTGCCGTTATTGACTTTTTAGCGGTCGCTTTTTTTGCTGTTTTCTTTACCGCTGTTTTCTTAGCGCTACCAGTTTTCTTTGCAGTTGTTTTTTTGGCTGTGGTCTTCTTTCTTGTCGTTGCCATTAGTCTTTATTGAATAAATAAATTTTTTAATTTTCTGAACGCAAAATTACATTAAAAAAATTAATAATATCTCAAAGTATTTCTGTTGATTATAATGACAAACACCCACAAATTAAAAAGAGGGAATTACGTAGAATAATTCCCTCTTCATGTATTCTTTTTACGTAAAGAATCTACTTTCCACCGTCTAATTCGTCCTGTAGTTTTTCCAGTTCCTTCCATTTTCCATCAGCCGCTAACAACGATTGCCTCGGCCAAGAGCCAGGGTCATGCATCTGATATCGAGGACCTTCTTTATCTAGAATAGTTTTAATCTTAGATACTTCCGTCTGAGATAATGACCTGAAAGAATAAATACCAGCATTATACAGAAGTTCTTTGATTTTTGGACCTATGCCTTCTATCTTGGTTAAGTCATCTTTTTGATCAGATGATGCTGCGGCACTTTTCGATTGTGTCTTTATATTAAGCTTCCAAGAGACCAATCTTCCTGCATCCCCTTTGAGGGTATCTTTGATTTTTAAGCTCCACTTACCTTTAGCAGACTCTCCATGCAGACCTTTCAAGATATCGTCACCGTAGGTCTTATTTAGATTCTGTGATGCACCTCCAGTCTTATTGTGCAATACTACTGACTTTCCGCTCGGGCAGAATAACTCGCAATGCAAGTCTCCTATATGCCCATGCTCCACGTGCATACTACAACTTAGGGATGATATCTTTCCACCCTGATGACATACCTGAGTACTGCTCAAGGTTTCTTTATCATCAACAAAAACTTCTGACCTCTTAGAATTAGCCAAGGTCAAATCCAATGTCCAATCCTCCAATGTGCCGCTATCCTTCGCGCCATTATCTGACACCTTTAGTATCCACTCGCCTTTGGATTTTTGCCCATTGAATAAATCCAATAAATCGCCTTGGAATTTCTTTTTCAAATCTTTACCAGGCACTCGAGACGGAGAGTGCAGAACTTTTTTCTTCCCATTAGGTGCTGTAAGCTCTACACTTACATCTCCCGTGTAAGGATGACTAATATTAACATGGACACAGACATCCTTCACTGTTAAATCTCTGACTACTCTGACAACATCCAATAGCCCATTAGGATCATTATCGGGGATGGCTTTATTAACCAATCGCTTTTTAGAATACTGCATTCAATTTCCTTTTTTAAGAATAAGTTTCTTTATAAATTAAAATTTATCACTTCCCTCCTTGCAGTTCGTCCTGTAGGACTTTTAGTGCATCCCATTTTCCAGTGGCAGCAAGCTTAGATTGCTTTGGCCATGATCCTGGGTTGTGCATTTTATATCTTGGTCCTGCCTTGTCTAGAATAGCTTGTATTACAGAGACTTTTGTCTTAGACAAAGCTTGCCATGTATAGATTCCATCCGCATATAGTAGTCCTTGAATCTTAGGACCTATACCTTCTATTTTGGTCAAGTCATCACGTTTTGATCCTTTAGAGGCCGTGGCTTTTTTAGTAGTAGACTTCGTTGTCGTTTTGGCTGCTGATTTAGCCTTGGCACCTGATGCGGTAGTTTTCTTTTTAGTTGTTGACTTGGTCGCTTTTGCGCTAGATTTAGCTTTGGCGGCTTTGGTAGTTTTAGATACAATTTTTGCTTCTTCGCTCTTGACTGTCCTTTGAGTACCTGTTGTCTTTCGAGATACTTCTACTGTATCGACCTGAGAGACCATCGCCAATAAAGCTTCCATATCCACTCCCTTGGTAACCTCTACTTCTTTGATAATTTCTACTGGCACCTCCTTGATGACTTCTACCTCTCTGATGACTTCGACTTCTTTGATAACTTCCACTTCTTTCGGCTTTGCTTTCAGCTCCGCTGTCATTTGTTTCTTTTCTGCTTGCCAATTAGTCCACTTAAGATTCCAATCTGACTCTAACTTCTCATACTTACCACGTAGATCATTCAATGCCTTCTCATCTTTTGCTTTAGCCGCTAAGTCTGAGGTCATCTGCTTCTTCTCCGTTTGCCAGTTTGTCCACTTAAGATTCCAATCTGACTCAGATTTTTCATACTTCCCTCGCAAATCATTTAATGCTTTCTCGTCTTTTGCCTTAGACTCTAAGTCTGAGGTCATTTGCTTCTTCTCCGTTTGCCAATTTGTCCACTTAAGATTCCAGTCCGACTCCAACTTCTCATACTTGCCACGCATATCATTCAATGCTTTCTCGTCTTTTGCCTTGGACTCTAAGTCTGAGGTCATCTGCTGCTTCTCCGTTTGCCAGTTTGTCCACTTAAGATTCCAGTCAGACTCCAGCTTCTCATACTTGCCTCGTAGATCATTCAGTGCCTTCTCATCTTGTACCTCTTTGATGACTTCCACCTCTTTTATTACCTCGACTGGCTTCTCCACTATTTTCTCCACTTCCTTGATCACTTCCACTGGTTTCTCTACAATCTTCTCTACCTCTTTGATAACCTCCACTGGTTTCTCTACTTCCTTAATGACTTCCACCTCTTTTATTACCTCCACCTCTTTGATGACTTCTACTGGCTTCTCTACTATCTTTTCGGAAACGATCTCTATTTCCTTAATAACTTCTACCGGCTTCTCCACTATCTTTTCTACTTCCTTGATCACTTCCACCTCTTTCACGACTTCGACTGGCTTCTCTACTATTTTCTCTATTTCTTTGATAACCTCTACAGGTTTCTCCACTATCTTCTCTACCTCTTTTATTACCTCTACTGGCTTTTCTACTTCTTTGATCACTTCCACCTCTTTGACTACCTCTACTTCTTTGATGACTTCCACGGGCTTCTCCACTATCTTTTCCACCTCTTTGATGACCTCCACTGGCTTCTCTACTATCTTCTCTACCTCTTTTATTACTTCCACGGGCTTTTCCACTTCCTTGATCACTTCTACCTCTTTGATGACCTCTACTTCTTTGATCACTTCCACCTCTTTGACTACTTCTATTTCTTTCTCTACTTCGATCTCTTTGATGACTTCTATTTCTTTTTCTATCTCTATCTCAGACGGTGATTCTTTGAGCTTACCTAGTAACCCCGTACGCTCTGTTTCCCAAGAAGTAAATTTGGATGCCCAGCTATTTTTTTCTGTATCATACTGAGACATGGCACTGCTATAATTACTATTGACAGCGTCATACTCTTTTTTGAGGTTCGCATATCTCGATCTCTCATTAGTCCAGTTGGCTTTGGCCTCTTCATAACTTGCTTTCATAGAGCGACTACCGGCCCACCAAGCTAACCATGCCGTAAGCAACAATAATAATATAGGAATGAGCCAGCTCAATATTCCACTTAATGGGACGAGACTAAATAAAGTTTGATATATCATTTGAGTGAGAATTTTAATGTCTGAATAAAAAAGTTCTTAATAAGTCTATTGAATTGATCTGAAACTAAAGGTTGCCGCTTTGCGCAAGGTATCACCTGACGTGCAAGCTGATTTATACATTTTACCATTGACGGAAATCTGTTCTGCTTTGATTCCGTTATTGAGAAAAACTTCTTTGATAGAATTAGCTCTAGCCAGGCCTAAGTTCTTCTCTGTACCGCCAGAATAAGATTCATTCTCTTCGTATAGTCCTGTTATCAAGACGGCGCGATCTTTATGATCGATCAGATAATTATTGACAGTAGCCAACCCATTATCCATATAGTTATCTATAAGTATCAATGCGTCGCTGGATTTTTTAAACATCACGTTGCCTTTTCCATCATAATTCCATTTTCCGTCTGACAATTCCATCTTATCGCAGACATCCACATTATCTGCACTGTTATTACATAATAGTCTATGACATATCCAGGATACTAGTAATATCCATATCAATAAGACTATTATCCAGATTAACTTATTCATTTAGTTCTGGTTATAGATTATAAAAAATAGTTATAAGAAAATTAAGGCAAGTCAGATGCTAATAGGAAAGCGATCAGTATAGGCTAAAGTAACGATTTTACAATGATCTGACAAGATTACTCAATAATTATGTATCTTTTGACGGATTATCATTTTTAATTAAATGTGCCCATAGATCATGAGCTCTCGAAGAGATTTTATTCAAAGTTTGTTCGGTGTTGCTATAGCTTCCAACATAGAATACCCACTTTCAAAAAGTCGTGAAAAAGAAACATCAGTCGACTGGGAAGAGATAAGGTCTCTTTTTTTACCCAATCACACGGGTCTGCTCAATCTTAACCATGGCTCTGCATCCAATATGCCTATCCCGATTATAGAAAGTCATTTCGAGAATATTAAAAGATTCAATAGTCATGCGCCTTACGAAGTTCTGATCAGAAATCAGGAAAAAATCGAATCACAGTTACAGCGATTAGCTCAACTCATCGGCGTCCGAGACGGTCACCTATATATTATAAGAAATACGACCGAAGGCATCAGCATAGCACTCAGAGGGTATCCCTTACAGCAAAATGACGAAGTCATCACTGCATCTTGTGATTATCCCTACATGCATTATACTGTAGATCATCTGGTCCAAGAAAAAGGAATCACTAATAAAAAAATTGATTTAGGATTTCCGATTATAGATGACGATGAGATAGTCGATCGATATAAAAATGCCATCAGCGACAAGACTAAGCTTCTTATCCTGACGCACATTACGCATAGAGAAGGACAGATTTTGCCAGTAAAACGGATATGTGACATGGCAAAGAAAAATGGTGTTGACGTGATAATTGATGGTGCACATGCTGTAGGGCACATAGACCTGAGTATCAATGATATTAACTGTGATTACTACATATCCAGTCTACATAAATGGTCTTATGCACCACATGGCACAGGGGTTATTTTCATAAAGGATAATCATATTAATACGACCAATCCTCCTTTGTCCTATCCATTAGACCTTAAGAATCAAAAGAAAAAATTTGAATATCTAGGCACAAGATCATTTGCCAACCTTCTGACCTTAGAATCAGTTTTGGATTTTTTGGAAATCACAGGGATAAGTGCAAAACAAAAAAGATTTGAATCTTTAAAAAAATATTGGACTGATCAGGTAAAGGATTTGTCTGGATGTAAGATAGTAACGGATATATCTAGATCGGGAGGTATCGCCAGCATAACAACTCATCCTAAATCATCTGTTTCTGTCAGGAATGCGTTAAAAGAAAAGTATAATATCCATGTCAAAATCACCTCTTACAATAAAGAACCCTTTATTAGAATCAGCCCGAATGTGAGTACATCATACAAGGAACTTGACATGTTGGTAGAAGCCTTAAAGAATATCTTATAATACTTACCCAATTACAGGAACAAGCTACTGTATAAATTCCATTATTCTTTTTTCTATCCAGTAGTGATCGACGCCAAAATCAGAAAAACCCACATGACCACCATACTTAGGGGTTTCTAGATTAACATATTCAGATGATCTTGCTTCCACATGCGGATAGCAGCTCTCTGGCAAAAAAGGATCATCTAGAGCATTTATAATGAGGGTCTTCGCCTTTATATCTTTTATGAAATACTTAGAAGAACATGTCTCATAGTAGTGCTCTGCATCGTCGAACCCATGTATGGGTGCTGTTACTAAATTATCGAAATCATAAATGGTCTTTACCTTTAGTACGGCCTCTATATCAAAGCGATCAGGAAAGTTATCATGCTTCTTCTTTATCTTTTCTTTGAGAGAAACAAGAAACTTGTGCTTATAGAGCCAGTTTTCTGCTTTTTCTATCTGGATAGAGCCACCTTTGAGATAAGTCGGTACCGAGACTGCAACTATTGACTTAATCTGAGGTGTAAGTGCGTCACCATTCTCACCTGCATATTTTAATACCAAATTACCACCGAGACTATAACCTACCAGAGAAATACTGTCATAAGAAGGCAGAATATAATTGATAATAGCATCTAGGTCATACGTCGCACCACTATGATAGGCATAGGGCTTATTATTGTCATCTCCACTACATCCTCTATAATTAGCAGCGATTATATCCCAACCATTTTTTGATAACAGTCTTGCAACACCTAATATATACTGAGACTGACTACTTCCCTCCAGACCATGACATAATATAGCGCACTTCCTACGTCCGTTTATTATACAATCTAGATCAAGGAAGTCTCCATCAGGCGTATCTATTCTCTCGCGATGAAAATCTACGGTCTGTTTTCTATATAGGGCTGGATATATCGTATTGACATGTCCATTCCGTAACAGAAGTGAGGGTCTATAATCTGGATTCAACTAGAAAAAATCAATAACTTCCACATCAAATATGAGGATTGCATTCTCAGGGATGCTTGGGCTGGGTGGATTAGAACCGTAGGCCAACCTCGACGGAATATACAAGTTACCACTACCCCCTCTTCCAAAAAATTGGATACCTTCTTGCCAACCTAATATTACCCGATTAAGAGGAAATGAAATAGGCTGCGTAGACTCATCAAATACGTTATCATTATCCAAATATCCTTTATATAATACAGTGACCGTATCAGTAAGACTAGGCTTTTCTATAGAACCCTCTTCTAGCACACGTACATATAGGCCAGAACTAGTTTTGTCAGCAGTGATATTATTATCGGATAGATAATCTAATATCTCCTGTTCGTTTCTGATATTGACTTCTTCTACAGTCTCATCACTGCCACAAGAGAAGAGTAAAAAAGCACTCATGGCAATTGTTATTATTGATTTAATTTGCATCTTCTTTTTTGCTGCAAAGATAATCTCATATAAAAATAAATAGATGTCATTAACTAATAAATGCGCGCTTATAACAGGTGGATCTAAAGGAATAGGTCTCGCCATCGCGGAATATATGCTCGCAGAAGGCATGAATGTCTGTATAACCGCCAGAAATACAACCGCCTTACAAGAATCAGCGGACAAATTATTACAAAAATATCCTGACAAAGTACTATCAATATCCAGCGATGTTACCGACTACAACCAAATGCTGGATACGGTCCAGCAAATAAAGGATAAGTGGAACAGACTAGACGTTGTTATAGCCAATGCAGGCGTAGGACATTTTGCTCCGATACAGGAAATGACACATCAGCAATGGAATGATACGATTGACATTAACCTGACCGGCGTATTCAATACAGTGAAATCTAGTCTTTCAGAAATCATTCTATCTAAAGGATATATCATTACGATAGCGAGTCTGGCTGGCACAAACTTTTTTGCAAGAGGAGCAGCTTATAATGCCAGCAAATTTGGTCTAGTAGGATTTACTCAGGCTATGATGTTAGACCTGAGAGAACATGATGTAAAATGCTCCACTATTATGCCAGGTTCTGTATCTACCTATTTTAATAATCGCGTGCCAGGTGATAATGATGGATGGAAAATTCAGCCCGAGGATCTGGGACAGATGGTTATAGACCTGCTCAAAATGCACCCACGTACCTTACCAAGTAAAATAGAAGTAAGACCGTCAAAACCACCGAAAAAATAATTACTCAGAAAAAAGTTCGTCCAGATAAGACTTTCGATTAGCAGGGGTCAGGCTAAACCTACACACCTGGGGGCTACTATGCATTATACTCAGGCAATTACCCGAAGAATCAGACTCATCCAGATGATCTCTATCAAGGAAGCAATGACCCAACTCATGAAAGATAATGAACTCTTTCTGTGACTCGTTGGCATTGTTCCAATAATCCACATCGATGACAACCTTCTTCGGCTTAGAGGTATTATGAAAACATTGTCCCTGCACATTGCTATTAGGAATCTGCTGTAGAAGACCTTCTATACGTTCTGCTTCATAATCTACAGCGAAACCACGTAGCTCTGCTTCTTCTTTAAAAATGTCAAAATATGGTTGCAATACCGCATCGGTTTCTATAAGGTCTTCTGGTTCGCATCTGAACATGAGCGTAAACCCGACAACCAAAATGAATATATTTCTCGCGATTTTGACCATACTTTCTTTTATAAAATTATGACAAGTTTGCCTTAATTGTTCAGTAAAAAACTAAATATTAACAGTTCTCTATCAAAAAAACTTTCTATCCTATATCAGATGACAATTGTATTATTTTCTTATTTTAATCTTTTAGTAACTGGATTGCCGATTTAATTAACACCCAACCTGCCTTGAAAAGAATTAAAAATATATTACTTATAGATGATGACTATCCCACCCTATATCTTCATGAGATATACATTATAGAGTCCAAAATCGTCGATGATATCCACAAGTGCATGAGTGTCGACGAAGCTATTATCTTCTTGAAAGACAGCAATCAACCGAGACCTGATGTCATCATATTTGATATTAATCTACCTGGCAAAAGTGGATTTGACTTCTTAGAAGAGTACATGAATCTATCCATAGAACAAAAAGAATCTATCAAACTCTTTATGTGCTCCACCTCAGAAAGTCCAAGAGACCTAGAAAGACTTCAGGAATTTCCTATAGTAGAAGCAATCATAGAAAAACCTCTTACCACCGAAAAAATTCTAGAAATAGCAAAGTCTTACTTCTAGTAACCACCTTAGTTTAGCATGAGAGCACTCCTACCCATACTTTTCATTTGTATTCTTGGCTTTACGGAGATTTATATAGAAACACCTCATCGGATAATAGAGCCCTCTGATAAAGAATTTTCTGCTGTTAATGCCATGAAGCATATAGAAGCAATGGGTACTGTGCCCCACTTCATGGGAACTGCGGAAAATAGAAAAGTAAAAGAATATATAATAGACTATCTGACAGGGCTGGGAATAAGCACAGAGGAATTCGATGGATATAGCCAACTGTCATGGGGGAGTTATGCCAGACTGGCCAAAACAGAAAATATCATAGCGCGCATACCAGGTACAGACCCGACCAAAACACTAATGCTATGCGCTCATTATGACAGCGTGCTCAATGCACCGGGTGGAGCGGACGATGTCCATGCTGTGGCTTGCATCATGGAAGTGGCTAAGCTTCTACTCCGTCAAGAAAGAAAAAATGACGTCATACTACTTATTACAGATGGAGAAGAAATGGGGCTCTTAGGAGCTAAGGCTTACTCAGAAAAATATGATGTCAGCAACCTTGGCCTTATTCTCAATTACGAAGCACGGGGTAATGCGGGACCCAATATTACATTCGAGTGGTCAGATGGTAATGCCTGGCTGGTGCAGCAACTGAAGAAAGTAGGTATCAAACCCACCGCCAGTTCTCTCTCTTATGAGATATATAAGATGTTGCCTAATGATACTGACTATTCTAGGTTCAAAGAAAAAGGTGTACCTGGTATCAACCATGCCTTTATAGATGGATTCTCTTACTATCATAATCCAGAGGATAATGCAGAAAATGTAAACGTCGCCAGCGTACAACATACTGGTGATAACATGTATCGTCTGGCAAGTCATTTTGTCAATCAGGACTTAACCGATGTGAGAAGCCACAATGCCTCTTTTTTTAATATGCTCGGCGCGCTTATCGTCTACCCGAGTCAGTGGGACATATTCATTCTTATTGGGTCGATTTTACTTTTCATATTCTTGTTTTATAAAAAAAATAGAGCAGATCAGATAAAGATTGTTCACTATGGAGTATCTCTTTTCATTCTCCTCTTTTCAGTTTTCGCCTGTTTCGGTTTGTCTTATTTACTTGGCAAATTGATATATATTCTATATCCACATTACGATGTATTTTATTCTGGACAGTATTATAATCACATGTGGTATTGGGGCGCGATGACTGGGATGTGTATCATTATATTATGGCTGATCATCGGCTATGCCGCTAAAAAGTTCAATACTTACAATATACAAATGGCCGCTCTGACTATCATATTAGCAATCAGCACGGCGACCTACTTCATTGCTCAGACCGCAACCTATATTTTCTTATTGCCTGCTGTCTTGATTATATTATTTCTTCTACTCAATAAGGAGAATGACGCGAAGAACAAGGCTGGATATTTTCTTCCATATTTATTTGCTTTTATTCCATGCTTGCTTTGGATTCCTGTGTATAGAACATTCTATAACGCATTTAGTATAGCCGGCATCTCGTTAGCTTCTGTTTTCTTTGGGATTATTGCACTTGGGCTATTTGCTATATTTCCGATCCTACTATCATATAAGCAAAAAGTTTCTCCCTTCTTTGGCATCAGTCTCTTCTTAGCCTGTATGGCTATTGCTCATATTAAGTCTAAACCCTCAGAAGAAAAACCTCTTCCATCCAGCTTATTCTATGTGCATAATACAGTAGGCAACAGTGCCAAGTGGGTTACCTACGATAGTCATAAAAATATTGGAAATCAAATGTATTTGTCAGATCACAATATGGGTGTGGTACCTTTACACGGCTCTGACGAACACATATACAAATCCACAGAGATTTATAATAATATAGAAGTGCCTTCCGTATCTCAGGACAGTAGCATCTTCCTCATAAGACATAATGACGAAGCCTATTTAACCCGTGTATTAATTCAGGACATGGAAAATATCGAAGAGGCATCTATCAATAATCAGCCCATCATAAAATCTGGGTCTGACCTTAGGGGAAAACGAGTGATAGATGTTTTTGGGATGACACAAGATTCAATGCTATTGAATATTACAAAAAAGGATACATCGGTGAATGAAGAAATATATGTCTGTACAAGATATCTGAAACTACCGACACCAGACAAAATAGAAAAAAACGCATGTAGAGTAGATGGATTCTCTTCTGTAGTGCAAAAAATCAACTACTGAATTATCCAGGGGTCTTTATTAAGATAATTATACGCAGCAATACCTTGGTGACCTCCTGTGTGAACTAGTAATATATTATGCCTGTCGTGTATAAGGTCGTTACTAATCATATCATGTATGGCAAACATCATCTTAGAATTATAGACTGGATCTAGGGGAATCCCGTATCTATCCCATATAGATTGCGCAAATAATCTCAAGTCATTATTGACTCTAGCAAACCCTCCAAAATGATAATCATGTACTACCTCCCAATTGTCCTTATCGATGGATAGATTATTTTTTATGGTTTCAGTCAGAGATTGATTTCTCAAGGTATTAATGACATAGATATGTTGATTTTCATTGGACCATTCGATAATTCCGCTCGCAGTCGTACCTGTACCCGCAGCTACCACTATCGTATCAAAATCGCACTCATTATAAGAACTTAGCTCTTGCATCATACCTTTCATACCCATCATGCCCTCATAATTATTTCCTCCTTCTGGGATTATGAGCAACGGTCCATATTTGTCCTTTAAGTCATTTATTATAGAAGCGTTTTCTTTTAGGGTATACTCTTCTTTGGACAGATGGTATAATTTCATACCATGAGCTTTGGCTTTATTGAGCGTTGGATTATTAACATCCTTATACTGACCCCTTATCAGTCCTATAGATGGAATATCATAGTCATCACAGATAGCCGCCGTCGATGCGATATGATTAGAAAACGGTCCGCCAAAAGTGAGAAGACAATTATAATCTGACTTTACATATTTACTGATGTTGTACTTCAGCTTGCGCCATTTGTTGCCTCCATATTCTGTATGAATGAGGTCTTCTCTTTTGAGATATACATTGACACCCTTAGAAAAATCCTTCAGTGTCTGAATGGGACTTGGCGTATTGACTTTTTTAGTTGACAAGTTGCTATACTATTCTCTGTCACGATTGACGTGTATAAGATAGGTTGTCCCCTCATTGATCCTGGAGTCAATATCTATAGAACCTTTCAGGTAGTTGACTCGCGATTCTATATTTCTTAGACCCATACTTTCATATTTTTTGCTGGTATCAAAGCCAATACCATCATCTTCTACGAGAATGATTATATCCTTATCCTCTCCATTGAGCTGCACAAGTATCTCGTTGGCTTGAGCATGTTTTATGGCATTATTTAGTATTTCTTGTATGATACGGAATATACCGAGAGATACCATCTGGTCTAAGGTCTTAGGCATATCAAAGTGCTGAAATATTATTTCTGGACCATCGTCAGACTGATACCTATTGATAAGATCATTGATAGCAGGAACTAGGCCTAATCTATTGAGAGCGGCAGGTTGCAAGTTTTGCGAGATAGATCTTACTTCCGATACGGCCGTATCTATCAGCTTAGTCGCAGACTGAAAATCAGATTTCAATTCTTCTGTGACACCTTTGCTTCTGATCTTATCGACCTGTAGCTTGATAGTAGATAATAGTCCGCCAAGACTATCATGGAGATCTTTAGATATTCTCTCTCTTTCTATTTCCTGTCCAGACAACATAGATTGCATGGAGTTTATCTGAATCTTATCCTGTAGTTCATTGATTCTTTGCTCATTGATTTTTTGGTTTTGCTCATCTATTATAAGCGCAGTTTTTATTTTTTCCTTATAGAATCGGATGATATAATAGATACCGATCACCAGCAAGGCTAATAAACTACCTAGGACAAACAAAGCTCTTTTTTGTTGTTTGTGACTTTCTTCGGCATTGGATTTTTCAAGTTCGAGGATACTTATCTCCAATGTCTTTTCCTCACTCTGATGCTTATAAGCTAGATTGCTAAGGGCAACGATACGGTTTTCGTTAAATATACTGTCTTTCAATCTTTGGTATCGATCTTTATACAGGTAAGCCTCTGCATCATCTTTCATACTATGAAAGCAATTAGAGAGATTATCATATATCCTCAATCTATCCTTACTGTATGGAACGCCCTCAAAATATGTTAGCGCATTCTGATAATCACTAATGGCCAGATTATAAATTCCCTTCGCCAAATAACTATCCGCCCGACAGACCATACAGCTATACTTTTGATTTAATCTTGGGTAACTGACATTATCACGCAAGCATTTATTAGCTAATATCAGAGAAGAGTCTATCTCTCTGACAAGTTGTAAATACTCAATCCTATTAATAAGAAAATCTGTCCTCAGCACAGGGTCATCATTGATAACTTCTATACTGTTGGCTCTGTCCAAAGAACTCTTAGCAAGGTCTACATCCAGGGTTTCTTTATAGGCTTGGAATAGTATTAGCTCCGTACGAGCTACCATCTCCTGATTATTATGAGCAGCAAAATAGGTCTTGACCTCATTAAGATCCTTGATGGCATCTTCGTACATTTCGTTCTCGATGAAGTATCGCGCGAGATTGAATTTGCAAATATTAATTTGCTGCGTATCACGGAGCAACTCTGCATACTCCATCCCTCTTGTCATGTAGTTAAAAGCCTTGCTTAGGTCTCTTTTCTTTTGTTCTTCGTGTAAGGCATATTTGATGTATGTATCGGCGAGTTTCTTATTATCCTTTTCTTGGCGGGCTTCCTCCAGTATCTTATTAAAATTTTGCCCCTGCGAGCACAGTGGACTCAATATAGTTATCAGGAAAACATATCGGATCAAATTAGAAGGAAGCATAGGATTAATCTATGTCGAAGTTAATTAGTATCAGGTATAAAAAAAGAAAAACCCTCATCGTTATGAGGGTTTTTACAACTTTGCAATAGTCAATCCCAATGAGTTAATTTTTTCGATTTTTGAGAGAATGAAGGAATCGAACACAGGTCTAACTTTACTTTAGGGGAATTGTCCGATTCCTTCAGGATTTAACTAACCTTTTCTTTAGAAGAAAAAAACCAACTTAAACAATTATCGATTTGTACATTGTTTCGATATATCAAAGATGAATAATCATATATGTTTTTTCATGCAAGGATTCACCCAATTTTACTTTAAGGGTAATCCCCTAATTTTCCAATGTTGGAATAGCTTAACTTTGATAGCGTATAGTAATTACATCATCTTACGAACCAATCCATCATGACAAGAATATTGATAGCCGATGACCATGCCATGTTTGCAGATGGTATTGCTTCTATATTGCAGGCAGAAGCAGACATAGAGGTAGTGGGACGATGTCTTGATGGTCCTAGTGCCATAGAATTTCTCAAAAAGGATAAAAAAGTCGACATCCTATTGCTCGATGTAAATCTTCCTAATATGAGTGGCATAGATGTCTGCAAAAAAGTCGTAGAGGATCATAAGCAGACTAAAGTACTGGCCATATCGATGTTCAATGAGGAAAGTTTTGTGACCGAAATTCTCAACAACGGCGCTATGGGTTACATACTAAAGAATACGGGTCGCGAAGAATTACTCAAGGCGATACACACCATCTTGGGTGGTAAGTCCTATTTCAGCAAAGATGTGACTCAGACGATTATGAAAGGTCTGATGAAAAACAGAAAGGGCGGAAACGAATCATCCAAAAAAGCACTGCCTAAAATATCTCGTCGCGAAAAAGAAGTTCTAGATCTCATCATCAAAGAACACACCACTCAAGAAATTGCCAACCAACTATTCATATCACTCAAAACGGTAGAGTCTCATCGTAGTAATTTACTTGCCAAACTCAATGTACGTAACACGGCTGGGCTGGTAAGAATTGCCATAGAAAATAATCTTTTGGCTAAATCGAACTAAACCAATCCCCATTCTACACTAACAAGTCCAAAGCGCATTAATAGGCTTACCCTCAAGGATAAGTGGAACGATCTTCTCTAATCTCGATTTTTTAGTTGCCTCTCGCTTAGCTTCACTAATATAATTGGCGTAATCTCTTTGTTGTGCTGCTGTCAACTCTGAAAAACAACGATGCGCCGCTTTATCTTTCTCAAACAATTCTGACAACTGCGTTGGCAAATTATAATCTGTTGACTTTTTAGTTGACCTAATCGTTAAGCCTTTCTCAAAATTTAAAATGGATTCCTTGATGTAAGATTTAATGATGGTTTTTTTTGGCTTTTCTGTTTTAGAAAACTTCATGTGCCTCATGGCTTTGGTCTTACCTTTCTGAGCATTGACCAATAATTTTTTTTCGTCCTTAAGCAAAGATCCCTGAAAAAACCAAAGACTATAATTTTCCTTGAAAGCTGCGATACCGACGACATTCTTGCCATTATAGGTATAGGCAGGCATTCCCCATTTGACGGTTTCTACAAGATCAGTAGATATAACTATTTCCCTTAATTTTTGCAGCTCCTCTTTCCATATTGTGTTTCCCTCGAAGTACTCTTTTAGCTTTTCTTCTGCCATCCTGTAAAAGTTAATTTTATAATTTCTGTCGTAAATTAATATCACTTTGTCATTTTTTCAAAAAGAAAGCCAGTGCGACTTTTTACTTTTATAATCATATATCTCACTATCTAAGAAACTTTCTAAAACAATCTGCGAAAAATTTGAATAGAAGAATCATACTTAAATCACTAGCAGGACTTACTGGTGGAGGTGCTATAACTGGTCTGTACACATGGAAAATCGAACCCTATTGGTTAGAGTTCGTACACCTTGATATGCCCATCTATAATTTGCCGTCACAACTCGCAGGTAAGACATTAATGCAAATAAGTGACATACATGTCGGTAATAGATTTGACAATGACTACCTAGCTCGCTCCATGAAACGCGCCACGCGGCTCCAGCCAGACTTCGTCGTATACACAGGTGACTATGTAAGCTACGAAAACGAAGAACAATTCAATCAGCTCAGAGAGGTAATGAAAGATTGTACAAAAGGTAAGATTGGCACCATCGGCATATTAGGTAATCATGACTATGGACATCACTGGAGCCAAAACCATGTCGCAGATGAGATACAAAATATTCTAGAGCAGTCTGGAGTAGAAATACTCAGAGACCAAAGTAAAAATATGAGTGGCCTGATGATCATCGGATTAGATGATTATTACAGTCCAAAGTATGAGGCTAAAACAATACTTAGCACTGTCAATCCAGAAAATGCCAACCTGGTACTCTGTCATAACCCTGATGTATGCGACGAGGATGTATGGTCTGGATATAAGGGATGGATATTATCAGGACACACGCATGGAGGGCAATGCAAGCCTCCCTTCCTACCTCCTCCCATATTACCAGTAAAGAATAAAAATTATAGTGCAGGAAAAATCGACCTTGATGATGGTCGCATCTTGTATATCAATAGAGCCTTAGGTTGCTTATGGCCAGTACGGTTTAATATGAGACCAGAGATTACAGTGTTCAAATTATTGAAGGCTTAAAGAAATCGTAATACTATAATATAAACAGATAAGAGTAGAAGTCACGCTTATACTTTGTGATGATAATAGCCTGCATTTTATTTAACTTTGTTCAAATCTATTTTGAAACCTGATTGTTTTAACTCCGAAGCCAATTTATATTTCCATGCCCCTTCACTATCTACTTTAGTGTAAACTATTCCTAATGAATCCGATGGAACCTCCAAATTATCCTTCATAAGTATACAAACTTTCTTTCTTCCGAGCTTACCAAAGAAATATCCTAATTCAAGTATGACATTCTGACGCGCTCGTTTTTTACTTCTTCTTTCTTTGACAGCTCTTCCATAGTCATCAGGTGTCATTAGTATAATTGCATAGTCTGCTTTGTTAGCGTTACTTTCAAATTTCTCAATAATAGTTCTGCCTGAATTTACTTGTTCATGTAAAATTTTGTGACTAACATTCTGCTCAGAAAGAAGTTTTGCAACCTGTGTTTTCAATAGTTTATCATGTCCATGGACAATAAATACACTTCTATTTTCTATTATATTCGCCTTCATTCCATCAATAACCCTCTCACTTAAGCTTGAATATGTTCTTCCCATCTGTTTTGATTTTATGATTACATCATCTGGGAAAGCTCTAATTTTTGATTCGATCTCCCCAATCATTTTTATATTTTTCAGTTTGTAGTACTTGACATTTTCGTAAGTCTTCGGCTTCTTTATTCCTGAATAAAATTCTTTTTGTACAACATTTTCCAACAGGAATATTGAAGTTTTATACCAATATTCCATTTCTTGATCACTTGCGTAATCAGATATTATTCTAAGTTTAGATTTTATATGGTTAGTAACAGCTAATGCCTTGTTAGCTTCAATTGGAAGATTCGAATCTGGCATGGGTTGATTTTCCAAAAAAGCCTTAAATATTGACACCAATAATTCTTCCATATTTCAATTTTACCATACTAACTTTCTATCAAGACACCCATCTTACCCATCTGAGCATCTCTTAAGGCTTGTAGTATTTCAGTCTGATTATTCATGACAAAAGGACCATACGATGTTACCTTTTCATCTATAGGTTCGCCTGATAGGACAATAAATCTGGTAGTTTCTTTTGAATCAACTTTAACACCCACACCATCTTGAGCAAAAGAGACTAATTGTTTTCCTGATATCTCCTTACCATTGACGACTAACAGACCATCCAGTAGATATATAAGTGTATTATATTTCTCTGGCAAACTAAGCTCTAAGGAATAGCCCTTATCCACAGAGCAACGCAAGAGTGTCATCGGAGAAAACGTTTTGGCTGGGCCTATAATATCATCATACGTTCCAGCGACAACTTGTATGGAATAACCCTCTTTATTAATTACAGGAGTTTCTTTTTCGCTCAGTGGCAAATAGTAAGGTGCTTCCATCTTATAAGCCGCGGGTGTATTAACCCAAAACTGGATAAACTCTAAATTACCACCAGCCTCCGCAAATGCTTCACTAGGTCTCTCACTATGGATAATTCCCTTACCCGCATGCATCCATTGAGTTCCATTCTTCCCGACTACTGCATCATTACCGAAACTATCCTGATGTCTCAATTCACCTTCATATATAAATGTAACAGGAGAAAAGCCCCTATGAGGATGTGGGTCGACGCCCAATTCTCTAGCCCTCTGTCCACCAGAGTAACTCCATTGCGCATGATGTATAAGCAAGAATGGATCTAATTGCTGCATCTCATTATTTGGTAATGGTTGGTCTATAATATGACCGCCCATATTGACTTTTTGAGATGGTATGATGCGTCTGGTGGATTTTAGATTTTCCATTTATAACGCTTGCTGTAATTTGTCAATATTGGCTTGTAACTTTTCTTTTTGTTCACCTATGACCTCGCCCTCCACAAAGTTATCATTGAAAGACGGCAAGGCAAAAGTAGCTATCACACGGGCACCCTGATACGGCAAGGTCTTTTCTAGTAACCCAAGATTAGTTGCACCACCGTTAGCTCCTGGTGAAGTACTTAACAATAGTGTTGGTTTGTCACCAAAGACTTTCTTTTGCAATCGACTTAGCCAATCAATAATATTTTTGAAAAAAGCTGGCGTCGATCCATTATGTTCTGGTGATGCTATAATAAAGCCATCCGCGTTTTGGATTTTGTCTATGAGCTTCAGTATCAATTCTGGTGGATCTTGATTATCCAGATCTATGGAGTACATGGGAATATCCCAATCTCTTATATCTATAACATTTATCTCGTGGTCGGATATCAAAGATGCCGTAAAGTTCAATAATTGATAATGAATGGACTTAGTATGATTGCTTCCTGCGAATGCCAGTATTTTTTTCATGCGTTTATAATTTTCTAGCTGCTAATAATAGATGGTTTCGTAGAAAATATAACCCGCACTTAAGTCCACACCTCGTGATTATTAGCTAGACCTCAGAGCTTCTATAGTGTCTACAGAAAAGTCAGATGGTTGTCCGAGTACCCGCACGCCATCCTTTTCTACGACATAGTCATTTTCTATTCTATACCCTCCAGCATCAAGATTTTTCTTGATTTCTTTATAGTTAATGAAGTCGCCAAACAATTGTTCACTTTCGAATTTTTCTACCAACTGAGGAATGACATAAATACCAGGCTCTATTGTAATTACAAACCCCTTTTCTAATTCTCGTCCTAATCTCAGCGACCGCAGACCAAATTCTTTACTTCTATTATCTGGATCGGCATATCCGACATGCGTTTCCCCGAGATTCTCCATATCATGGACATCCATACCCATCATGTGTCCCAGTCCATGCTGAAAGAATAAAGTATGGGCACCGATCGCCACAGCCTCTTCAGCATTTCCTTTCATCCACCCCATATCTATAAGTCCCTGCGCTATGACCTTTGATACTTCGAGATGAACGCTTTTATAGGTGACACCAGGTTTGGATATGTCCACCGCCTTATTATGTGCATCCGCAACGATCTGATAGATGGACTTTTGCCTTTCGGTAAAACGACCAGACATAGGGAATGTACGTGTCATATCACCGCAGTAACCACTTTCTATTGCAATACCACTATCTAATAATATGATGTCTCCGTCCTTAGTTTGATAACCGTAGTAATGGTTGTGCAGGGTCTGACCCTGTGTGGTGCATATCGGCGGAAAAGAAAAACTGGCATTATGATCCCAAGCGAAAGAATTGGCTAATCCCACTAGCTCATGTTCCATCATTCCAGTTTTAGCATACATCATGACATGATTATGCATTTGGGCCGTAAGCCCTACGGCGATTTCTAGTTGATCTATTTCTTCTTGAGACTTAACATTGCGTTGAGCTATGACCACTCGGATCAAATCGATAGATGCCTCACCTCTATCACGGCCTAAGAGCTTATCTAATAACAAATGATGTTCCCCCCGATATTCAGGAAGGTAATGCACTTTGCCCTCCAAGTCACCATTGATGGTAGCAAGAGGTTTTATCTTTTTGATTCCCACTTTGGCACCCAAATCAGATAATGATGGTTGGTCTCCCGTCCATATTATCATGTCCATCGTCACATCATCTCCATATAGAGTCGTTATACCCGTATCACAATCTATAATAGCATACAGATCAGGAAGATCTATCCCGATATAGTATAGGAAAGTACTATCTTGTCGGAAAGGGTAATAGTTATCCTTATAGTTCATAGGACTATAGGTATTACCGTATAAAAGAATTTTCCCTGATTTGACTTGATTTATTAATTTTTTCCTTCGGGATGCATAAGTAGCAGGAGAGAACGGAATGGATTTACTGGCCATAGAAGATTAAATATTTTAAAGGCAATATTACATAATGTTAGTTAACTATAGACGGCAAAATGATCCATACCTTATAGATCAAATCCGAATTAGTTTATAGAAATTTAATATTCACCATTTCCAAGATGGCTAAAAGTAAATATATCTTAATTGTCTTCTCCATTTTTATATCCTTCAGCAACTTAGCGCAGGAAAATCTTATTACCAATGTCTATAACCGTGCGACAACTTCGCTTGATGGAGATTGGCATTATATTATAGATCCCTACGAAAATGGATACTATAACTATCGTTACGAACCCTTTGACCAACAAGAATCTCCTTGGGCCAGCGCTTTCTTTTTAAACTCCAAACCAAGAAACCCTTCAGACCTTATAGAGTATGATTTTGACCAAATGCCTACGCTCAAAGTACCAGGTGACTGGAACTCACAGGACCCACAATTATTATATTATGAAGGAACAGTCTGGTATAAAAAATCTTTTGACTATACTCTATCCAAGGAATCCAATCGAGCCTTCATCTATTTCGAAGCATCTAATTACAAAACGGAAGTCTACCTTAATGGTAAAAAATTAGGTACACATATAGGAGGGTTCACTCCATTCAATTATGAAGTGACTGATGTGATAAGAGAAAAAGAAAATCACCTCATCGTAAAAGTCGATAATAAAAGACTCAAAGATGGCGTACCCACGCTTAACACAGATTGGTGGAACTATGGTGGCTTGACCAGAGGTGTCAAAGTAATAGAGACCAGCAAGGTATTCGTAGACGACTACTTTATACAACTGAGCCCAACGGATGACAATCACATAAAAGGATATGTGAGCCTCAGTGGTGAGGACATTGTAGAAAAAGACATTACAATCCAAATTCCCGAACTGGGAATATCGCAAAACGTGAAGACTGACAAATCAGGCTATGCCGTCATAAATCTTCTCTCTGATAAAATAAAATATTGGTCCACTAAGAATCCATTCTTGTATAAGGTTATTCTGGAGGCCGATGGTGATCGCGTAGAAGATCAGATTGGGTTCCGGACTATAAGGACACAAGGATCTGAGATATTACTTAATGGAGAACCGATATTCCTAAGGGGTATATCCATACATGAAGAAAGTCCTATCCGGGATGGCAGAGGGCACTCCACAGAGGATGCAGAAACCTTACTGTCATGGGCACAAGACCTAGGATGCAACTATGTCAGATTAGCCCACTATCCTCACAATGAGCATACGGTACGATTAGCTGATCAGAAGGGCATAC
Source organism: Saprospiraceae bacterium (assembly GCA_020628095.1). Taxonomy (GTDB): domain Bacteria; phylum Bacteroidota; class Bacteroidia; order Chitinophagales; family Saprospiraceae; genus RFSX01. The sequence continues at coordinate 300,040 of JAHDFP010000002.1, read as the reverse complement.
TTATCTGGGAAGAAAATCCTGTCTACTGGACTATCTCATGGGATAACGCAGAAACATATCATACGGCTGAGAATCAATTAACGGAATTAATCGCTCGTGATAAAAATCGAGCCAGTGTCATTATCTGGTCTATGGCCAACGAAACGCCTAATGTGCCCGCACGAAATATATTCCTCCAAAAGCTGGCTAGTCATGCCAAATCTCTTGACGACACTAGACTGATAAGTGCAGCACTCGAACAAAAAGACTATAATAACGATCCGCATACTAGAACAATACAAGACCCCTTTGCGGAGGTGGTGGATGTTCTTAGTTTCAACCAATACATCGGATGGTACGATGGTCTCCCCGATAAGTGTCAGACTATAAGCTGGAAAATAGAACAAGACAAACCCGTACTAATATCAGAATTCGGAGCAGGCGCTAAGGCTGGATTACATGGTGACAAAAAAGAAAGATGGACGGAGGAATATCAGGAAGATCTCTATATCCAGACACTACGCATGTTAGACGGTATAGAGAATATACAAGGTCTTTCGCCATGGATACTTGTAGACTTCAGATCTCCGAGAAGGGTATTACCAAAAATCCAGGATGGATGGAATCGGAAAGGATTGATCTCCGATGATGGTAAAAGGAAAAAAGCATTTTTCGCCTTACAAGATTACTATAGAAAAAAAGCCAATAACAAATAATCAACTGACCCAAAAAATTATTCTCAATAATGAATTGCCAAAAGCACCTATTTGATCTACCAGAAGACATTCATTATCTCAACTGTGCCTATATGGCACCACTGCTCAAATCAGCGGAACAAAAATGCACAGAACAACTCATCAAAAGGCGAAACCCCACAAATATAAGCTCTGAGCATTTTTTCTCAGAAGTCGATTTGGTCAAAGAAAAATTTGCTAAGATTATAAATACCCATGCTAAAAACATCGCAATCGTCGCGTCCACCTCTTACGGCTTTTCTTCTGTCCTAAATAATCTAACAGCCAAACCAAATGGAAATGCCATCACAATCGCAGAAGAATTTCCAAGTGGTTATTTCTCTTTACAAAAATGGTGTCACTCTAACAATAACGAATTCGTGGTCGTAGATTCAGAGAGCAATTCTTCAGTTGGCAAGAGGTGGAATGAAAACATCCTTAGTGCGATAAATGAAAAAACAAGCGTGGTACTAATTTCTTCCGTACACTGGATGAATGGCGTTCGTTTTGATCTAAAAGCCATCGGCTCAAAGTGTCAAGAAGTAGGTGCCAAACTTATAGTGGATGGAACACAATCTGTCGGTGCCTTACCCATAGATGTCGACGACTATCACATTGACGCTCTGATATGTGCGACCTATAAGTGGATGTTTGGTCCATACTCTATTGCTCTAGCATATATATCGGAAGCATTTCACGATGGCACACCTCTCGAAGAAAGCTGGATGAACCGCACTAACTCCAGGGACTTTACTAATCTAACCTCTTACGATTACAATTATGCACCGCACGCCAATAGGTATAATGTAGGTCAGCTAAGCAACATGATGACCATGCCTATGCTCAACGAATCTCTGAGACAAATAATAGAATGGGGACCCAATAACATTCAAACCTATTGTGCATCTCTGACTGATCCACTATTTTCCTTCCTTGATAAAATGGGTGTCGGAATAGAGCAAGACGAATACTTCTGCTATCATTTATTTGCGCTGCAATTACCCGATTCCGTAGATCAATCTTCTTTCAAAGAAAAACTGGCGCAGCACAAAATCTTTGCCTCATCGAGAGGTGATAAACTACGTGTATCCTTTAATGTATTCAATGACGAACACGATATAGAAAAATTGATGCAAGTCATAGAGATGTCTGTTATGTCCAAGACATTAATCTAAAAGGTCGCTTACAAGATTCAGTTATATGTCACCTCCTCAAATCTCTTGTGATACTGTTTGCTCTCCGTAGACATCCACTTATCCCAAAAGGTAAAATATAGGCCATAATTAGTAACAAATTCAGAGTGGTGGAGGCCATGATGGGTTGCACCGATAAGCCATTTTCCGATGGGGTGCTTGTCAAAATTTTTAGGATATATTTCTATATCCAGATGGTTGATCGTCGCAGAGATCGTCATCAAAATCAAAAGAATGAACAACACAGTAAAATGAATTGGCATTACAAAAACCATAATAGGCACAAAAACCGCCTGTATCAAAGTCTCCGCTGGGTCAAAAGAAAAAGAAGTCCACGGAGAAGTGGTCACGCTGTCATGGTGCATACGATGGACATAAGGATAGACCTTGGGATTATGCATCCAGCGATGAATCCAATAATAATAGGTCTCGTGTATAAGTAAGAAAATGAAGCCACTTAGTATCAGATATCCCCAGCCGTACTCTTGAGCATCTATATAAATTTTGGTGTGCCCTTCTTTCCACATATATATTAATACTGTCGCTCCAAGAGCAAAAATCAAAGAACTAAAAAAGGAGTTCTTAATTTCTTTAGAAGATTGGTTCGGCTTTCTGAGTCTTGTGCTTATCCTTTTTGTTTTATAACTATCTCCCTTGAGGACATAGAAAATCATATAAAAAAGTCCCGACACGAGGACATATCTAAGAAAGATCAATACCGCGAGAAAAACATAAGTCAAACCGTATTCTAACCAAAAAGACAAAGGCAATAATTTTTGTCTACAAAAATGAAAAATTTATCCAATCACAACGACACAATATTAATGCTTCTTTTTTCGCTTTTAGAGCGTCCAATTTTCCTTTAAGAATATCACCATCCCGATAAGACCAACAATCTGTACTAGCTAGCTAATATTCCTTAGTCCAATCAACTATAAAAAAGGCGATAGATAACAAAAGCTTTAAGAGCAAATTAACTAGATCAGGTATGGTTATTGTCGTATTAAGAAAAGATATAATATGTTGACTATGACTTATAGACCGATTCTTTTTTGTTTGCTTATCACGATGATGGCTTGTAAATCCAACAAAGCACTCATAGAAGAACCTCAGATAGAATACGAAAATACTTATGCATTCAATTTTATAAAAAATAGTCCATTAACAGCAGTTGTAGATAAGGCGGCCGAGGAAGACAAATTAGTCTTTGTGGATATTTACACGGATTGGTGTCTACCTTGCCAGTTGATGAATGAAGAGGTTTTTGTAGACGAAAATTTGGGTGACTTTTTCAATGAAAATTTTGTCAGTTACAAGGTGAATGCAGAGCAAGGCTATGGTCCTGATATCGTCACGTTATTTCAAGTACAAGCCTACCCCACTCTACTTTTCTTAGATCACAAGGGTCGAATTATATCCGAAAAAAGAGGTATGGCTTTCCATCAAGAACTCAAAGAACTTGCTCTAAAATCCATAGAGCTAAATCAAAACAATGGCTCAGTAGAATAAGCTAGGAAACAAAGGATGAAAAAGTCTCATCACGTATATGTCGTCGAGTTAGATCGAAAAGTATGGAGCGATAGTCAGAAGTTCCGAAGTGCCAATATGCATTATAAAGGAATGATGGGATGTCTTTACGTCGGGATGACAGGACTCAATCCTCAGCAGAGATACGAAAAGCATAAGAAGGGTCATAGAAATAAAAAAGGAATAAAAATTTCCTCTTGGTTTGTAGAGAAATATGGCATCTGCCTAAGACCCAGCTTATACTCCAGTTTCAATCCACTTACAAGACCTGAAGCCTCTCAGCTAGAGAAAAACCTAGCGAATAGCCTTAAAAAAAGGGGGTACGCCGTGTGGTGGAATTAGTAAACATAATCTTTTAGTACAGAAATATTTGTTGACTATAAGGTATCCATAAAAGTAAAAAAGGACACCTTCTTACGAAGACGTCCTTTCTAAATCTTATTAAGTAGCCTAAAGAATTAAGGCTTCATTTCTTTCTTGACTTTAGCAAAATCTCCAGCTTTCACATAGACCATTTTATCAGGGTGTATGTACTTTTTCATCACGCGATTGATATCATCCACGGATAGCTTACTGATTTTATCCTCTAATGATTCGCTCCATTGCATGGTTCTATCTAATCTCATATTGTTAGCGAGTTGTCCTGTCAATCTACCGTCTTGAGATCTATTGACCGTCTGAGATTGCAACCATCCAGACTTCGCTGCCTCTAGTTCTTCTTCGTTAAATCCTTCAGTAATCACCTTCATGATTTCTTCTCTGAATGCCGCTTCGACCTTAGCCGTATTCTCAGGAGCAGATATCGCGTAAGCTCCAAAGTTTCCACCATCATCTTGGGATGAGCCACTAAACCATGATCCCACGCCATAACTAAGTCCATCTTCTCTCCTTATTCTAGTAGCCAAACGTGAGTTGAGAAATCCGCCTCCTAATATATAGTTGCCTATCATCATCGCGGCATAATCTTCGTGACTATCATTGACAGGTACTTCCATACCAGCAAAGAACATAGAGTTCGCCTTGTCTGGTGTTTCTATATCCGCACTATTAGGCTTTGTTTCGTTGAAAGGATAATCTATTCTCTCATAAGATTCTCCAGATGTCCAGTCACCGAATATTTCCTCATTTTTCTTATGGATTGCCTTTTCGTCAAAATCTCCTACCACTGATAAAGTTGCCTCCGACGCCCCGAAAAACTTATCATAAAATGCTTTAACCTCATCTATAGTTACTGCATTGATAGCATCTATTTCTTCTTGCATCGTCATATCATAACGGACATCATCCTTATCATAAGAATTAAGCATTTTTCCGAATTTCTCGCTAGCCAATGCTTGTGGATCAGATAGATTTTCTTCTATTTGAGCCAGTTGCTCTTCCTTTAACTTGGCAAATTCATCTTCTGGGAAAGTTGGTGTCTTAAGCACCTCACCAGCTAAATCCATTACCGCTGATAGGTTCTCATTAGTTGTTTCGATACGCACAGTTGTCCCTGACAATCCTCCGAAGACGCTCATACGAGCTTTGAGAGCATCCAATTTATCTTTGATCTCTTGCCTTGACATACTTTCAGTTCCCTTATTAAGTAACTGTGCAGCAAATCTGGCGGCCATATTCTGTCCCTGAAGAGACTTTGGTGTACCATATCTCAGTCTCAGATTAGCAATAACTGCGTCTCCCCTATTCTCTTTACTCAGGTACGAGTATTCTAATCCAGAGGCTAGCTTACCTGTTGTGGTACGGCTGTCTATGTTATCACATGACGGATCAAACTCTTCCCCTACTGCAATCTCTTCCTTACCCTTATATCCTGCGACCAAGGCTTCTACATTAGGCGCATCAGGAATCTCTGCTCGTAATGGCTCCTCATCTGGTATAAATAATCCAATGGTACGGTTAGAAGGAACAAAATATTTCTTAGCGACACGGACGACATCTTCTGATGTAACCGCTTCTATTCTGTCTCTGAATAAAAAGTATAATCTCCAATCACCAGCAGCTATATACTCACTCATGCTCAGTCCGACTCTATCAGAATTATTATACCCTAACTCCCAATTTTTCAATATTGTCGTCTTAGATCGTTCTATTTCGTCTTCAGTCGGAGGGTTAGTTATAAGATCATCTAATGTGGCAAGCATCGTTGTCTTGGCATCATTCAGATCATTATCTTTTCTTACATCGGCATTAAGATATATGAATCCGCCTTCTTTGAGACCTGGAGCAAATCCCCACTGAGAAGATGCTTTTTTGGACTCGACTAAGGCCTTGTACAATCTTCCAGAAGGCTCATCAGTAAGCAACTGTTCTATAACTGACACAGCAGCATAATCAGAATGCGGACCTGGAGGCGTATGATAGATAACAGAAACATTTTGTACGTCACCTACTCTTTTTAGAGTGACAAGTCTCTCTCCATCTTGAGTTGGTTCCTTAGTATAAGTGTGATATAACTTTCTCTCTGGTCTCGGTATACTTCCAAAATACTTATGTACTAATCTTAAAGTATTCGCTTCATTGATCTTTCCTGCAACCGTAAGCACCGCATTGTCTGGCTGATAATATTTCTTATAAAAAGCTTGTAGTCTTTCGATAGGAACATTCTCTAGATCTGATCTTGCACCGATAGTTGACTTACCATAGTTATGCCACTGGAATGCAGCACCCATTGTTCTTTTCATCAATACACCGACAGTCGAATTTTCTCCTCTCTCAAACTCGTTTCTTACAACGGTCATCTCACTATCCAGATCTTTCTTAGCTATGAAAGAATTAATCATTCTATCTGCTTCTAAGTCCAGAGCCCAGTTAAGGTTTTCGTCCGTAGAGCTGAAAGTCTCGAAATAGTTAGTCCTATCATACCAGGTCGTGCCATTAGGTCTGGCACCATGCTCGGTAAGTTCCTGAGGAATATCTGGGTGACGAGGTGTCCCTTTGAACACCAAGTGCTCTAGTAAGTGAGCCATCCCAGTTTCTCCATATCCCTCATGTCGTGATCCTACGAGGTATGTGATATTGACAGTAATTGTTGGCTTGGACTGATCTGGAAAGAGTAATACTCGGAGTCCATTGTCCAGCTCATATTCTGTGATACCCTCTACCGTCGTATTTTTCTTAACACCAGGAGGCAACTTTTCTTTAGTCTGTGCACTTCCATAGTCCACGCCGACGACGAGGCATATAAGGGTAAACAATAAGGTGTACTTTTTCATTTGAAAGTTAATTTGATAATATAATTTGAAAAATTAGGTTGTCTTTAAATTTAAGAATAAAAGAATAATTACATCTCTCGTAGCAGACATTTGCATTTTACATCTGATTATTATTAGATAAAATACACAATTACATCTACTAACTTATATCGACTAAATCTTAATAAACTTCCTTAGAGCTGACTTTTCTCCATCTGAGATACTTATAAAGTAAATACCTTTACTCAAGTTATGCACACTTCGAATAGGTCTATTGGCTAGGTTATGTATTGTTTCTCGATAGGAATGTATCCTCTTTCCGAGTTGATCTGTTATACTTATCTCAAGACTATTATTCATACCCTCCATATTCTTTATATACAGCTCGTCGGAGACAGGATTAGGATATATCTCAAAATCAAGTGACTCCGTTATGTCATCTACAGAACTAATGACGCCTGCGGTAAAATTATACTCAATAAACTTTCCAAAATCATCTGCAATCCGATTCCAGACACCATCTGTACCTTTGACCTGTATATATCCGAATCCCGCACTTGGCTGTGCCCAAAAGTCCAATCCATTATCTCCCTGATCTTCTATAAGCATACGATAGCAGCCTTGCAGTCCTCTTAGTGTATCTCTATAATTTCTATTAGCCGTTAAGTTCCCACCTCTATACAGCACCTGATCTCCACTCTGATCAAAGATTCTGTACTGCGTCTCCTGAGGTAAATTGTTAGTACGGAAATCAATTATAAATTCTTCGTTATAATTATCTGGCATATCTATCTTGGTCATATAGACATTATTATTTATATGCGTGTCTTCTTGACCGTTAGCACTTCTTATTCTAACATAGAATGTGTCTTCGTTTCCAATGTCATTCAAGAAATCGAGTTCTATTTCTTCTGTGCGCAAGAAACCCAATTGTCCCTTCCAGGTATAGCTTTGCATACTTCCACCTTCTATACCATAATCCACCACCACCTCAGTCAAATCATCAGAACCGTGGTTCTTTAATACAATCTTGGGAACTTGACACGTTGGATTATATCGGGCATATTCTATTTTAGTGGTTGGATAGATTACATCTTCTATGCCTGCATCCAACATCTTATTAGGAGGTCCATAAGATACAAGTTGGGAGCTGACGATATAGCTGGATGCGCCCTGTACTATTGGAATATTATAATCTGCGATAATAGTATCACCGCGATTGAAATAATTTGAAATATCAACATCTTGTATATCCGTAGCCATGCCAGGACACCATCCTGCGCGATCATATATCCATGTCCCCCCTTGTGGAAAAATAGGATTATCTGCGCACTCCTTCCACACACGCCAGCCCACAGGTAAGTCTATAGTTCCTATCTTGAATGATAGCTGATGATCTCGCGGAACAAATTCTCCTTCTTGTCTATGACCTGTTATCGCCATTTTGATAAGAGTCTCATCTGCATCTGGGTGTTTTATAATTTGCCTCGGCTCGTACCTCCAGTCAGATTGTATATTCTGATAGCTTACCGTTCCGCTTGTAGGCCAGAGGTTATTGATCTCTATGACATCTCTATCAGGAGTTCCTTTTATATATTCGAATCTTATATCCATCTCTTCTTGCCATTGTCCACCTCGTGTAAGGTATAATCTCTTTCTACCTTTGAGGACAGGACCAAGATGTGTCACATCAAAAGTCCAGGTATGACCTTCTTCACCAAAGTCAATGCCTATACCATAAGGCGTAACGAACGACATCACCTCAAACTCCATCGGTCGTTTGCTGAAATAGTTAAGTTCCCCTCGCTCTAATACACCTAAATTAGGATATACGATGCTGTCGATGATATTACCTTCTGCATTAGTGATATAGGCGGCATCATCGGCATAATAATATTCTGTGCCAACTAGCTGAAGGTCTGTTCCGTCCACGCGATATTGGTCCACACGTTGTGGTAGGTTGGGTATGGAGTCTAATGATCTGACACTAGTAACATTAGTGATAACAGAATCCTGTCGAAGGGTTAAACCAGGTACCAACTGGTGGGTTATCCAATTGTTTTCAGATTCTTCCGCAGGATAGGTGGTGGATAATAACTGTCCGTAAACAGTTCCCATACGACTATTGGAAGAATTGTCTATAAGCTCAGAAACTTCTTGATCAAAAGAATAGTGTACAAAAAGATCTTCATAATAGGAATCAGCCGTATCTGCAGAATTACTCATTATTTCGCTGATCAAATCTTCGTCTAAAGCGGAGCTAAAAATCATAAAATCATCCAGTCGACTATAGTTGTAGTTATTACCACCGTAATTTTGACCTATCTTAAATTTCTTAATATCAATCTCTCTAAATTTATCTACACCCTCATGCCATAACTCACCATTAAGATATATTCGCATGATTCCTGTGGTAGCATTTTTAGTGAACGCCCAATGATTCCACTTATTTTTGAAATTTGAAGCATCAGCGGTTTTATTGATACGGTCATAATTACCATCTGATCCACAATCCCAATATACCTGACTGTTACCCCAAGGAAGATGTATATTAACCTGTCTTCTATCACTTGCATCCACGCCTTCTAATAAAGTAGAAGACACAGGAAGATTATCATAACCGAACTGCCAAAAAGCAATTGTAATCTCACTTTTTATGTCAGTAAAATCTGACTCAATCTCTACATGTCCGCTTGGACCAAAGGACCAAAAGCGATTTTCTTTGGGCAAAGAATATCTCATTGGAACGGGTGCAAGCTCCGATCCTACACTTATACCTGACCCACTTATATTATCGTAAGTTACCCATACTACAAGGTGTTTGCTTCCATCCCAAAAAAGTGGTTCATATAGATCAAGCTGGTTGTTTTCTTGATCAAGAAAAGTCGTTAAAAAATAATTTTCATTCCAACTATCAGATACTTCGTCCATTGAAGGATTATCTATCCATTGGGTTCTTATCTTCAGATTATGTACTGTACCATCACCAAAATAGATAGGCCATTGCATGGCATTAATGCTTTTTGCAGGTGCTACTCCAGAGCTAGATAATATCTCAGCGGTTACTATATACTGCATACTGAATCCTTGTCCCTGTTTTCCAAAATCTATTTGATGTTCTATGTCTTCGCCTATTACAATGTGCTCGCTCTCACTTATAATATCTGAGTACTCGACTTGATAATGATTGCGTGCAGTATAGGAGTAGGTCGGTCTATCTGTGTAACTAAAAGTTTCTCCTCCTCTTCCTACAAAATCATACTCTGGGCTAACTTGCTTAAAGGAATCCACTTTGGACTCATCGACCACATAGGTATTACAGCTATAATCCCACTCGCCGCATCCAAGGTTTCTATTACTACCTGTGGAGACTTGAGCATTTTTGCAACGCATGGAGTAATACATTATGATCTTTTCATACTCATTATGATCTATATCAGGAAAGTCAATAATTGTATCTCGTGTCTGAGATGGATATGTCAATGTCTGTACAGATATGTTTTGAGCATATATACCAGTAAACAAAACACAAAGCACAGAGAGTAAAATAGATTTTTTCATTCTTCCGTAGATTGATAAGCTATTAATATAGGTATAAATCAAAAAAAGCCCCGAATCACTTCGAGGCTTTTTAAATATTTGGATTGACTATGTTGCATATATTATATAAATGGCGCTATAACAAGTGCCACGACAGACATCAACTTAAGTAATATATTAAGTGACGGACCTGAAGTATCCTTAAAAGGATCACCTACCGTATCACCTACGACAGTCGCTTTGTGCGCATCTGATCCTTTGTAATACATCTGACCTTTTATCTCTACTCCTTCCTCAAACATTTTCTTAGCATTATCCCATGCACCACCAGCGTTGGACTGGAAAATAGCCATCAAGACGCCACATACTGTAACACCAGCTAATAACCCACCTAACATTTCTGCTTCTCCTAAGAAACCTACCGCTACTGGACTTAATACAGCAATGAGACCAGGCAGTATCATTTCTCTGATAGAAGCCTTGGTAGATATTTCTACACACTTATCATATTCGGCTTTTCCATCCGCCGCTTCGAAAGTTTTCTTATCGGCATCAGACCAATCTTCAAAATCTTTTCCATCATTACTTTTCATCACATTGAGCGCATTCTTTAGTTCTGGAATACTTTTGAACTGTCTTCTTACTTCTTGAATCATATCCATCGCTGCTCGACCTACCGCACCCATAGATAGCGCAGAAAATAAGAAAGGTAACATACCACCTATAAGGAGACCTGCTAATACTCTTGGCTTAGCGATATCGATAGAAGTGATCCCAGCCGTGGTCATGAAGGCTGCAAATAAGGCCAAAGCAGTCAACGCTGCAGAACCAATTGCAAATCCCTTTCCTATGGCTGCAGTTGTATTACCTACGGCATCTAATTTATCTGTACGTTGTCTTACTTCTTTAGGTAATTCTGCCATCTCAGCAATTCCTCCTGCGTTATCAGATATAGGACCATAAGCATCCACTGCTAATTGGATTCCTGTATTAGACAACATACCGACTGCAGCAATAGCGATACCATACAGACCAGCGAAGTGATGCGCTCCAATTATCGCAGCCGCTAAGATGAATATCGGAATCGCCGTAGACATCATTCCTACACCAAGACCCGCTATTATATTAGTTGCGGCTCCAGTTAATGATTGGTCTACGATAGATTTGACTGGTTTAGTACCAGTACCTGTATAAAACTCTGTAACCTTTCCTATAGCTAATCCTGAGACTAATCCCATAATAATCGCATAGAATACACCCATGGAAGAAAATTCTTTTCCACCGACTGTCCAAGTATCTGGAAGCATGTAATTAACCAAGAAAAAAGTTGCGATTAGCATCAAGATAGCAGAAGTGAATTCTCCTAAATTCAATGCTTTGTGTGGATCGCCACCTTCTTTTACTCTAACTAAAAAAGTACCAATGATTGATGTCAGGATTCCTGCAGCCGCTAAGACTAACGGCAATAAGACAGCACCCTTTCCGCCAAACTCCCCAGCAAACTGAGGAAGTGCCATAAAAGTAGCTCCCAAAACCATCGTACCGATAATAGAGCCCACATAAGACTCAAAAAGATCTGCACCCATACCGGCAACATCACCGACATTATCTCCCACATTATCAGCTATAGTCGCTGGATTAAGCGGATGATCTTCTGGTATACCAGCTTCTACTTTACCCACAAGATCCGCTCCTACATCTGCCGCTTTAGTATAAATACCTCCTCCTACTCTTGCAAAAAGTGCAATAGAAGAAGCACCAAAAGAAAAGCCTATCAGTACATTGATAACTCTTTCTACTTCGGCTTGACTCGACACACCGTACATGTTACTGTATACAAGATATAATATGCCTAATCCTAAAACTCCTAATCCAACAACACCCATTCCCATAACTGTTCCTCCTCCAAAGGCTACTTCGAGAGCCTTTGCCAGGCCATTTCTTGCGGCATTAGTTGTACGGACGTTAGCTTTAGTAGCGACGCGCATACCTATAAATCCAGCTAAACCAGAACAAATAGCTCCTAATATGAAAGAAAGAGCTACTAGAGGCGAAGAGGTCGTGCTATTAGCTGAGACGGCAAGCAATACAGCGACTATAGCTACGAATACCATTAATACTTTATATTCTGCCTTTAAGAATGCCATCGCTCCGTCAGCAATATTTTTGGCAATCCGAGCCATTTTTTCACTACCGACTTCTTGTTTTGTAACCCAAGATGATTTTACAAAAGCAAAAACCAATGCGATAAGTCCCATGAATGGGATGATGTAAGTTAGATTTTGATCCATCGTTTTTTAATTTGAAATTTCAGCGCGCAAAACTACACTGATTTTAGCGTTTTGCAAACTATCCCATGCCCTTATATCTTTAATATATAGCCTTAGGTTTACTAAATGAATAAAAATATTTTTAGACACGTCTAAAATTTTAATTAAGTTTGGTTTTAAATTGTGTAAAAATGGCGACTCAGGCGGAAGAAGATTATATCAAAGCCATATTTAAGATAACAGAAAGAAATCAAGGATCGGCAAGCACTAATGCCATCGCAGAACACCTATCTACATCAGCAGCTTCTGTCACGGATATGATCAAAAGATTGGCTCAGAAGGAATACTTCAACTACGAAAGATACAAAGGCGTCTCCCTAACTCCTAAAGGACTTAACTTGGCGACCAAGTTGATTAGAAAGCATCGCTTGTGGGAAACTTTCCTCGTAGAAAATTTAAATTTTTCTTGGGATGAGGTCCACGACATCGCAGAACAACTAGAACATGTCAAATCAGAAAGTCTCGTCAATAGATTAGATGATTATTTGGGTAACCCCAAATATGATCCACATGGAGATCCCATTCCTAATGCTGAAGGAAAATTCACGATCAGAACCCAGTTCTCTCTTATGTCCATGAATAAAGGTGAAGAAGGCGTCATCGTGGGTGTCAAAGAACACGATAAACCCTTCTTACAATATCTAGATCGACTTGGTATCAATCTAGGAACTAAAATAAAAGTCAAGAATTTCATCGATTTTGACCATTCGAGAGAGGTCATTATAGATGAAGAGAATAGCACGATACTCTCTCATAAAGTATGTAATAATATTTACGTCAAGAAGAATCAATTTATATGAAAGTGTTTTTAAGTCTTGTCTCTCTTCTATTAGTCAATGGACTTTATTGTCAAGATAAATTGACCGTGGTCTCGTCTGCTTCTATGATATATGATATGGCTAAAAACATATCAGGAGACCTTGTAGATAATAGGCTGATCGTACCTATCGGTGGAGACCCACATTTATACGAACCTACCCCGAGCGATGCCAAATTAGTCAACGAAGCAGATCAAATTTTTATCAATGGATTGACCTTTGAAGGATGGATACTAGAACTAATTAAAAATTCTGGTACTTCTGCCAAACTGGATACCGTCACTAATGGAATTGTACCACTAGCGAGTGCAGACTACGAAAACGCCTATGACCCTCATGCCTGGATGGACGTATCCAAAGGAATTCAATACTGCACTAACATCAAAAATGCACTCGTACTCTTAGACCCTGCTAACGCGGAAGCCTATCAAGCAAACTATGAGGCTTATAAAAAGAAATTGCAAGGTCTGGATAGCTATATAGTCAAAAGGATCAATGAAATCCCCAAGGACCAACGCGTCATTATTACGACGCATGATGCGTTCGCTTATTTTGGCAAAAGATATGGTCTACGATTAGAAGCGCTCATGGGAATATCTACAGAAGAAGATGCCACATCATCTGATATCATAAGAGTCAGTAAAGCCATAAAGGATTATAACGTACCCGCATTATTCATAGAAAGCACGATCAACCCTAAACTCGTCAAACAGATTGCAGATGACAATGACGTGAAGATAGGAGGTGAACTATTTGCAGATTCTTTAGGAGATGAGAAGAGCGGCGCACACTCCTATTATGATATGATGAAAAAGAACGTGGATACTATGGTCGACGCACTTACCGGAGAACACATATCAGGGACAAGAGATCAGTCAGAGGGGAAGTCCCGAATTAGTATATTTTTGGTCATAGGTCTAATCATGCTCTCCTTGCTAGTTATTCTTATTATGAGAATGAATAAATGAGTAACCCAAATGTACATATAGAAGTATCTGGGTTATCTGTCTCTTATGGCAATAAGCGCGTACTGACTAACATACATCTGGACATAACAGCAGGTCATGTCTACGGTGTCATAGGTCCCAATGGTGCAGGAAAGTCGACCCTATTCAAATCCATACTCGGACTAATAGATTATAATGCGGGAAAAATAAAAGTCCTCAACCAAAGCATCGAAGATGTCCGAAAGAAAATTGCCTATGTACCTCAAAAGGATGATGTAGATTGGAACTTTCCCGCGACGGTTCTTGACATCGTTTTGATGGGTAGATACCCTTTCAAAAAAGTGCTGAGTAGGCTGTCTAAAGAGGATTATAATATAGCAAACGAAGCCATAGAAAAACTAGGAATCTCCAAACTCAAAGACCGACAAATTGGTCGACTATCTGGTGGTCAGCAACAGCGTGTATTCATCGCACGTGCATTAGCCCAGCAAGCCGATATATTCTTTTTGGATGAGCCCTTTGTTGGTGTAGATATAACCACCGAAGAGAAAATAATACAAATACTAAAGGAACTAGCCAGCGAAGGCAAGTCAATTTTAGTAGTGCATCATGACCTGTCTACTGTCGATCAATATTTTGATAAAGTCATATTATTAAATCAGAGACTCATTGCTTTTGGTGATACAAAAAATATATTCACACAAGAAAATATCGCCAAGGCCTACGGTGCGCAACTAACGATACTGCACAAAACAGGTTTAATATAAAAAAGCGGCCCCCAATCTTTATAACCTCTCTGATCCTTATTCTTTTTTGAATTGCAGAAGAATTGCACCCCTAATCAGAATCTTTTATATTTAAAAGAACAAATCTAATTATGTAATACTCTACAATCCCTCATCATGAAACATTCCATTATCACAATAGCCCTTTGTTTTATAAGCACCTTGTCTCTGGGAATGGAAATATGCGATAATGGTGTGGACGATGATAACGATGGACTAATAGACTTAAATGATCCCGACTGCGTATGTCAGGATGAGTTGGGAGATATTCAGTATATACCTAACGGAGATTTCGAATCGACATTGGACTGTTGCTTTTTCAATAATTTTCAAGATGGAGAATGTCTTCTTAATTGGACACCAGTCAATGGATCTCCAGAACATATAGACCCAGAATGCTACTCAGATTTAACTAGCGAAGAAGAATCAATCGGAATAAAAATCGACAATAAGTTCATTGGACTAATTTATCAAGATTTCAACTCCTTTGAATTTAAAGAGACTTTCGGGGTATGTACAAATGAGCCAATTATAAAAGACAAATTTTACAAATTAGAATTTGATCTAGTATTCACTGAGCATCCAGAGTTTGATTTTGGCGAGAGCAATCCGTATTTAATTTTTTATGGCCTTAAAGATTGTAACGAACTACAGTTTACAGAAAGGACTAATGACGACCTCTGTGAACTTGGATTTGACCTACACCCATTGGATTCGATAGCATTTGATCAGATACCATATTCAGAATGGAAAAGTTTTAGTACCAATTTCAGTCCCACCATAGATATCAATGCTTTGATAATTGGATATGAATGTGGAGAAGATGGATTACATGGCATCAAACGATTTCTATTTATTGATAATATCAAATTATCAGAATTATTAACACAAGCGGGATTTGACAGCAATATCAATATCTTTTCTCGTGGTGCTCTTTGTAATGATGATTTTTCCTTGCATACATCACCAGTCACAGGATATAATTACCAATGGTACCAAAACGGCATAGCGATAGAGAATGCAAGTCAACACTTTTTAGACATTAAGAAAGATACCACCTCTTCTGGCGTATACAATCTTAGAGTTACTAATTCATTTGGGTGTTTTCTATCTGATGATATACCTATAAGTGTAATCGATGAATCCATCGACACAGTTCTCTGCATGGGTCAGTCATTAAAAACTTCGGACTCCGCTTACGACGAACCAGGGATTTATTATGATGAAATTTCCTCTGAATATAAATGCGCCAACTACACGTACAACCTGGCTTACGATGAAATAATTACCGGTCAAACAATAGTAGAGATATTCGAAAAGGGATCAAGTTATTCTTTCGCGAATAACTCTTACTCAGAGCAAGGAACTTACGAAGTCCTACTTAAAACCGACGAAGGTTGCGATAGCCTTATAACTCTTATCTTATCTGAGATCGACTATAATATCACCATACCCAACATATTCACTCCACAACAAAGTGACAACAACCATTTGACGGTTTATGCAGATAATACGAGTACCGAAATAGTCCTTAGATATATCATATATGACAGATGGGGAAATCAAATTTTCCTAAAGGAAAATTTTAATCCTAACATAGAAGATATAGGCTGGAATGGTATGACAAATGATAGACCCGCAGCATCAGGAATATATACTTGTTTCGCGGAAGTAATGTTCGTCACGGGAGAAATCAAATCCATTGCCAGTCCAGTATTATTATTGCCAGGTTATTAAGGACAATAAAACATATTTCCATTTTCAGAAATAAAAAATATCGCCAATGCGAACAACTCGCAATTGACGATATCATTATAAAATTAGAATTGATATAAAAATCTTTCCAAAAAATCAGTCTTATCTCATTTCTAAAGCTTGCTCTAGCATTCTATCTTTACCATTAGCTATATCTTGTGCTGTATTCTCTATTATAAAATCTGGCTTCACACCTAACTCTATCGACCTACCAGAAGTATCTATAAAGTCACTTACTGATACAGACACAACCCATCCGTTAGACAATTGGAAGCCTGCATTTCCACCACCACCACCGCCAGTGATCTGACCTATCAATTGAAAATTATCCAACTCTTTACACATAGACGCCATATAAGATGTCGCACTATAACATCGACGGTTAATAAGGATCATTATATTTCCATCAAAGTGGACATCAGATGGCTCTGCATAAATATGGATAGGATCAGTCACCTCATTATGACCTGGTCCTGATTTCTCTAGATAAGCGCCTATATTAATCCGTTCGCTCACATAATCACCTAGCATATCTGGTATGTCATTGCTATCACCACCTGTATTGCCCCTAAGGTCAATTATAAGATTGTCGACCTTACCTATAGCCTGCTCTCTCAGAAGGTGTCTCAGGTATCTTATACGCTGCATTTTAGACACATGCACATAAAGTGTCTTATCGTCTACAAGGCCGTAAGTAAAATAATCACGCTCTACTGTATAGTCTTGTAAATAGGAATTCTTAACAAGATCTAAATCAAAATGAACTTCGTAACCCTCTGTAAAATTGTAGGACCGGGCCATACGGTCTGGAGCATTCAAAAAATTATGACCGTCCTTAAGACTTAATAAGGATTGTTCCATCGCAGAAAATAATTCCTCTTCAGTACTGTTATCATCTATAAGCGATGAATTAACTACATGGACACTATCCCAATCCACATTCTTTTGAGGAAAATAAATGTAGTTGTCATTGACGTGATGCCAAAACTCATCATAAAGCTCTACTGGTCCATAATCATTATATGGATAATTATCTTGACTACAAGAACTTGCAAATACCACTGTAAACACGGAGAAATATATAATTAGATTTTTCATGATTTTTATTTTAAAAGATTAAGAATGGATTAATAGATATAACTCACTCTCAGATTAAGAGCATGCTGAGAAAGACTAGATGACTGATCACTGACCTGACCTTGGTAATCAAATTTGTATCTCAGACCAAAAGCCATGTTATCATTGATAAAGTATCTTATACCTAGTACAACATGTATACTTTGATATTTGTCTACCGTTCGTATTTTTCCGCTTTTGGCTATAGAAGTGCCTATCCCTCTTCTAGTCGGGGTGAAATGTTTTTCATCCAAAAAATGTTCTGGGTAAGGATGACCATAGGCTGGACGTATGACATAATTAAGTAAAGACGATCTTGCATCTACATAACCCTGCCATGATGTATCTTCTATTAACGGTAAATCAAAGTTCTTTCTATAAGAGACGCCAAGATTCTGAGCAATCGTATAACTCAGTGGATTGTTACCAAAAGAACCCACTCTAGTCACAGGAAAATTAAGAATAGTCGCTGTCTGCATATAAGCACCGACCCAATGTTCTCCTACTTTTCTCTGATGATTAAGAGTGAAATCTGGTTTAATTATCTGATACCAAGTCAGTTTTGACCCTCTATCAAAATTGGTAGCAAAAGACATTTCTATGGTAGTCCTTGCTCTCTCTTTCTGAATGGTATAGGCCATTCCAAAATTATGTAATCGTGTATGACGACTTCCATTGTAATATCGGTTTTCCTTGACTTTAGTAAGTCCGATGCCATAATCCAAGCTGATCTCATTATAAGCGATTCCTATATTATCTTGTGCCCGCACAAAAGAACCAGAAATCAGAAGTAATAAAAAGGTTATTTTTTTCATATCAATAATTTTCATGATCCAAATATGAAATGAAAAAAAGCTATAATTCTTAGTGAGTGACCAGTGGCTCTAATCTGTGGTCAAATGCAACTTGCAGTTCGCCAATAAGTGTTGCATTTCACACTTATCAACTTGATTATCAGGGGTTTATTATGTTTTTTATTTCGTCGTAGTATGTACGCGAGACAGGGATTTTCTTGCTTATATTACTCAAGACTAGGGTTGCTTTGCTCTTGTTTCCTAATAATTGATCTATATCTTTTCTATTAATAATAAAAGATCGATGGACTTGTACGAACTGATCTGAAATAAGGGAGTTCTTAATGCTTTTTAAGGTGCTTCTGAGGATGTGTTTTTGCAACTTATCACCTTGTCTTATATGCAACAAGACATAATTGTCCTGTGCATTAGCCATTATGATATTATCTAAGGGAACTTTTAATTCATCGGATTTCCCTTCATTAAGGCATATTTCTTTATTCGTATTAATAGTTGGATAGCTATACTCCCTTATAGTAGATCTCGTTACATCTTTCCATTGGTTATAAAGGACTAAAAAACAGATAGACACAGGCAGCAGTGCAGTTAAGATGGCTATACCAAAAAAGAAAATTAAACCATTGATAGAATAATTAAGGTCGAATACCCAAGTCCTGTATATATAGCATCCGACTATGGACAGGATAATTGCTGTACCCAAATCCAGGACCTCCCTTATCACAGTCCAGCTATCACGATTTGCTCTATTAATAACAGATAAACTCAATAAATAAACAGCAGATGTTATTACTGCTATAACCAATCCGTAACCCGCAAGTATCAGGGATTTGTATTCGTGAGTAAAATTTGCGGTGCCAAAAGGCTGAAAAAATATTAAAATGAAACCAACAATAACCCCTACCATTACCCCTATGGAAAGGTAATATCTAAAATGAGGTCTGAGATAAGGAATGGTCAGTAATCGCATCAAAGGATAGCTCGAAACGACAAATTAACTTATTTCTGCATTAATCCATGTTATACCTTAAGAGTACTAAGGTAATCATGGCTTTGTCTCACACTGACAAGAGGGTCTAAAGACTTAAAAGCATCTTGCTCCACATAAAAGTACTCCAGCCCAGATTGTTCCGCTTGCTGGAAAATCTTAACGTAGTCAATTATACCGCTACCCACTTCTGTAAAGAACTGTTCTGCGGTATTATCCATATCCTTGACATGCCATACTGGAAAACGTCCTTTATGCTTAGTAAAGTAATCAAAGGTGTCCGCATTCCCTTTTTTGACCCAATAATGGTCCATCTCAAAAAAGACCTTGTCGACATCCGTCTGAGACAGGAGAATATCATAAGGTACTTGATCGTCTATCTTAAAGAACTCAAAATCATGATTATGAAATCCGAATTTGAGATTGTACTCGTTGGCTTTCTCACCACAGGTGTTGAATAATTCCGCATGACGCTTATAGTCGTCCAGAGTCTTTCTCTCTGACTCGTGCAACCATCCACAGACTATCGACTTAGCTCCTGCTTCCTTGGCATCTGCTAGGGCCATTTCCCAGTCATTAGTCATCGTCCCCTTTGTATCAGTAATAAAGCTGCCTGTATTAGTGTGTGTGCTTCTCATCTTTAGTCCAAGATCAGAAAGGACTTTTTTGAATTCCTTAGGTTCCATACCATAAAAAGACCCTTCATTATATCCCGCACTTTCTATGTCTTTATAACCGATCTCTGATAAGGTCTTAAGGGTCTCATAAGGGTTATCTTTCATGGCATCACGCACAGACCACAATTGCAATCCAAAATCTTCTAATCCCTTAGATGTAACTTCCATTGTCTCGGCAGCTTGTTTGACTTTGTTTTCCATCTTGCATCTGAGTAATAGCAGTGACCCGAAAGCTAAGGAAGAATTACGTGCAAATTGTCGACGTTTCATGTTTCGTAGATTTCTGTCAAATTACAATTATATGTTTAAAATGCATTTGATTTTAAATTCTTATTGTAATTATATCCTGAAAACCTACTGAATACTGACTTGACCCTAAGAGGCTTGCTTATATCTCTTGGACTTATACTTTTCTGCAATCACTGTCAGCTTATCCCCTGCCAAGTCTATTGCGCGGTCATGCTTAGGTCCTTCTGCTTCTACATATACGTCTTTGCCTTTTAATCTGGCCTGTAGCTTAACTTTTTTGATGGGATGCTTTTTGGCGCGCAGAGAGAGCCGTATGGATTCTATAAATGGATATTTGGTAAATAATTTTTCTAACTGATTTTGGGCGTACTTCTCAAAGTAATTTTGACCTTCATTGTTCGGATTTTTGCTAATAGTAATATTCATGCTACACATTTTATAGGTTAGAAAAATAAATTAAAGAGCGTTTGCCATTTCAGCTCATTAAATTATCGCAAATAAATATGAATGTCAATAATTAGGTCATCCCAAGTGCATAGAGTTATGCACCTTCAAGATACTATTCGGCAGATACCGTAAGGAGGCAAATCAGAAAAAAAGAAGCTGCGCATAAGTAAATCCATCTAGATTATCGAGAAATGATAAATTTCTGAGTCCTTATACCATCGTCGGATAGCATTTGAACAAAATAGACTCCTTCGTATAAAGCAGAGACATCTATTACCTCAGAATCATTATCAACGTATCTATAGAATACTTCTTTCCCAGATATATCTAATATCCTTAGAGAATGGAAATCTCTAATTTCTGTGATTTCAATAAAGTCGCTGGTAGGATTAGGCGACACCTTGAAGTCTCTTTCCGTAATATTGGTACTTATACTAGTTAATGTCAAATTAATGGTATCCAACCGAATCTGGAAACCATCCATAATTCTTCTTTCCGATAAGTCGCTGCCGTGCTGAGAAACGAAGGTCACTATCTTATGTCGATCTGCGCGTCGATCTTCTGGTATCGCATAGCTATAAGACTTACTATATATTTCTCCTACGATCGGATTACGCGGAAAGAAATTATCGCTGCCCCACGGATTATCGAGAATGGCTCTGACTACATTACGATGAGCATAGTCCCACATTTCTGCTCCTCTTCCTTCGTGTGGATGTCCAGGTGTATTATTATTGTAGTTATCCTGTGGTTCTCCATAGGTGGAATCTTGTACCATCATTGCCGTCATGCGTAAAGGAATGTCTTCGACTGGCTCGAGAAATCTAACTTTGACTCTGAAATCAAGAATCCTTGTACCAGGGTCAAAATCTATATCCACTATATCCACCTGAGCTGACTGGGGCTGTTGTAATTGTTGGACAATCTGATCTCTCCAGCTACCTCTTGTGGTCACTAATCTATTATTATATATCTGACGGTCTATCATAGCTGTTGGATTACCTATTTGGTTGACCTCCTGCCAGATTGTCCAGCTATCTTCGTTGGCTAATGGGTTATCTCTCCATCCATGTGTTTTCTGATGGCTCACCCATATAATATTGGGAAACTCTTCTACCAAATCTTCTATATGCAATGCCGCATCCGCACATGCACCACAGGAAGAATTAGTGAATTTTTCTAAGACGATCATTTTCTGAGCCGAAAAGCTTATTACATAAAAAGTAAGTATCACTAAAACTATGAGTTCCCTTTTCATTTGATTTTTTAAAATATGGAAAATCTTCGCAGCTGATTTAATATTAAAAAAAAAGATCAAAACAAAAATAGTCGGAATCCTAATCTATGTTAGTCGCATTCAATACAGATTATTTAATTATTTACTAAAAATTGAGCAAATCCGTAAGCAGGAAGTTTACAGATTCCTTCCCAATACCGGCGACTACCTTAGGATGATACAGTAGTCTTATGATTTCTCTGTCCATCACAGAATAAGCATTAATTTCTGAATGCTTATCATAAAATAGACTATTAGGGAAATGAGGAATATCGTTAGTCAAGCCTAAAGACTGAGTCAGTTCCTCTCTTAATAGATGTAATTGAGATTGCAGATCAGCTCTTTCTATATCTACATACATGTGACCATGAGTGATATGATGATGATTATCCGTATATATCCATGCCAATCCATAATTATCATCTACATAGTCCCTTATCCCTGGAAACAGCTTGGCATAATCATCCCCATGGCCAAGGAAAATGATAAAATTAGATAAACTCTTATCTTCTGTAATTTGAATCTCAAAGCCATCCTCGAAAAGTGAATTTAATTCTTCTATCACCTTATCTAATTCTGATGATAATTCTTCATGCATTTCTCCTTCCACATAGATCATCATCTTGGTATTCCACTTTTTAGTCAATGGAAATCCTGCCCCATATTCTGAGCCAATGGCGACGTCTATAAAATAATCGATGATGAATTGTTTGAGCCAGTATTTATTTAGGATATAATGTCCATCTAGTAGTTCATACTTTGTAATATTAGAATTAGATGTGTCCTCCTCCGCAGTTTGGCATCCCGCAGATAACAAGATGATTAAGATGATATTCCTTGTAATATATTTAGTCAAACTTTGAATTAACTGACCTGATTATCTGAGTACACGCTCGCGAATCTATAAGTTATTAGAAAGTTAAACAGATACGTGATCGTTGAGATCACTCTTCCCTTACGTCTATGAATTATTATATTCAATAAAAAATTTGATATGAATTTAATTAGAATAACATTCCTTTTTACTGTCATCTCATTATTTTCTTGTGGAGGTGATGATCCTCTATCAGATATAGTTCCTAATTCTACATGGCAGTTACAATCTTTATTACAAAGAGATTGTGACGATCCTTCTGAAAATGTCTCATTAAAATTGGTTGAAAATTCTTGTATCGAATGGTTTAATGATAACTGGTGCAACTACAATATTGTATTTAATAATGACAATTCAGGATATGAAATGTATGATGTGGATGGGGATTTTGTCAAAGATGAATTCACCTACGAATTAAATGAAGACATTGGTCAAATAACCTATTGTTTTTCGGGAAACAGTGAATGTCGTTCAGGCAAGGTGACAGATAATATCTGGACAATAATATCTACAGACTCTGATGGTTGTGTTGTCGAAATCACAATGGAAAAAGCCTAAGCTTAATCAAAAGTAACATGATGGTCAACTTAGCTACTCATTGAAGAGACAAGATCAATGATTGATTAACCCTTTTACTTACCTTTGCGTTCTCGAATTAAAATAATAGAAGCGTGGATTTCAAAAACCTAATTTCCCATTGTAAGGAGTATGGCTTTATATTCCCATCATCAGAAATCTATGATGGATTATCGGCGACCTATGATTATGGTCCGCTGGGTATAGAACTAAAAAAGAACATCAAAGATTACTGGTGGAAAAGCATGGTGCAGATGCACCAAAATATTGTCGGACTAGATGCTGCCATATTTATGCATCCTAAGACATGGAAAGCCTCTGGTCACGTAGATGCTTTCAATGATCCACTAATAGATAACAAAGACTCTAAGAAGCGATACCGTGCTGACCAACTCATAGAAGGGTATGCCGAAAAAATAGAAGCCAAAATCCAAAAAGATGTTGCTAAAGCAGCCAAAAAATTTGGTGACGCCTTTGATGAGAAGCAGTTCCGAGAAACTAATGGACGGATAATAGACAGGCAGAAGAAGATAGATTATGCCATAGACACAATGAACCAACATCTGAAGGATGGCAACATGGAAGGTCTCAAAAATCTGATAGACGAACTGGAAATCGTCGACCCCGAGGGAGGATCGCGCAACTGGACCGAGGTAAGACAGTTCAATCTGATGTTCTCTACACAGCTAGGTGCCATTGCAGGAGAAGAAGGTAAGATCTATCTGCGACCAGAGACTGCACAAGGAATCTTCGTCAACTTTCTTAATGTCCAAAAATCCACGAGACAAAAGCTGCCTTTCGGTATAGCGCAAATCGGTAAAGCATTCCGTAACGAAATCGTTGCCCGACAGTTCATATTCCGTATGAGAGAATTTGAGCAGATGGAGATGCAATTTTTTGTCAAGCCTGGATCAGAAATTAAATGGTACGATTACTGGAAGCAAACGCGCCTACAATGGCACAAGTCCATTGGGACACCAGAAGACCATCTTCGTTATCACGATCATGATAACTTAGCCCATTATGCCAATGCAGCCGTCGACATCGAGTTCAAATTTCCATTTGGTTTCAGAGAGTTAGAGGGTATACACTCGCGCACAGATTTTGATCTCAAGAGTCACCAAGAACTATCAGGAAAGAAACTACAATACTTTGACCCCGCAGATAACGAGAGCTATGTGCCTTATGTCGTGGAGACATCCATAGGGTGTGACCGTATGTTTTTATCACAGGTCAGTCTGGCTCTGCAAGAAGAGACCGTGCCAGATGCAGATGGCAAAGACTCTACAAGAACGGTCATGAAATTTCATCCAGCTATCGCTCCAGTAAAAGCGGCGGTCCTACCACTGCTCAAAAACAAAGAGGAACTGGTCAAGGCCGCAACCGATGTTTTCGACAAGCTCAAAGGACATGTTATCTGCCAGTATGATGAGAAGGATGCCATAGGACGTCGATACCGCCGTCAGGATGCCATCGGAACGCCATATTCCATCACCATCGACTTTGACACATTGGAGGATAATACAGTCACTATACGTGATCGTGATACTTTAGAGCAAAAAAGAATCAAAATAGAAGATGTGGCGAAAGTAGTATCTGACAATTGCACTATGAATACCATTCTATAAGCTATGTTAGATCCTCATAAAAAGACCATCATTTTTGATTTTGGAAATGTTCTTTTTGATCTGGATTTTGACAGGTGCATAGATACTTTTGAGGAAGTCCTGGGTGTGCGATGGGAAGCGCGTCATTTGCCCGCAGATGTAATTAGCGCCATCAAAAAATATGACAGAGGTCATATTAGCGACGAAGCCTTCTTATGGGTACTACAACAATATAATACCAATGCCAATCCAAGAGACCTGATAAGAGCATGGAATTCTCTACTTGTGGGGATGCCAGAGCATAGATTAGATATGCTTACTCATCTGAGAAAAGATTACAATCTCGCTAAGCTCAGCAATATCAATAATCTACACCTCCGATACATACACAGATATCTTGAGAAAAATTATGGCATCGGCGATTACGAAGAACGATTTTTTGACCAAGTGTTCTACTCTCATCTGATACATAAGCGCAAACCAGACGACGAGGTATACGCACACGTTAGTGATGTACTAAGAGTGAATGTCCAGGACATTGTCTTTATAGATGATCTAAAGGAGAACGTCGAAGCGGCCATTTCTCACGGGTGGCACGCCATACAGCATAATCCAAAAAAGGATATTGCCCAAATGCTACCTCAATATCTGGAGCAAATGGGCTTTTAATTATTTATACATTAAGACTTCACCATATTGACATCCATTGTCGGATAAGGTATTCCTATACCTCGCGCATCGAATTCTTTCTTGACATTCTCCTGCATATAAAAAAGTGTATCCCAGTAGTGCTCACTCTTGCAGAATGGACGCGTCGCTAGATTAACCGAGCTATCAGCCAATTCTGCTACGACAACACCCTGAGCTGGCGTATCTAATATGTAAGGACAATTGTTACCCACTTGCAGTATAATATTTCGCGCTTTATCTATGTCGTCACTATATCCGATTCCAAAAGTCAACTCGACGCCGACTTCTCCCTGACCTGATATATTAGTTATATCGTTGCCTGTCACATTAGAGTTAGCGATAATGATTCTTTTGTTGTCTAAGGTCTTTAGGGTTGTGTTAAAAGCATTGATGGCATCGACAGTTCCAGTCGTTCCGCCGCCACCTATAGTAACCAGGTCACCTACTTTGAAGGGCTTAAATATCATTAACATGACACCAGCTGCCGCATGTCCTAGGGTACCATTGAGTGCCATACCCACTCCTACCATCAAAGCACTGATAATCGCAATAAATGATGTGGTGGACACACCAAACATTCCTGCAACAGCAAGAAACAACATCACTTTCAGACCAATACTTATTAATGAGGATAAAAACTTAGACAATGTCTCATCGACTCCGCTTGTTCTGATAGCTCGATCAGCGAATCGGACGATGCGCTTGATTATCCAAAAACCAATTATCAAGGTCAATAATGCCAAAGCAACTTTTGGTGCATAATCGACAGCCTTGTTTATTCCTTTCTCTGTTATTGCAGCTATATCTATATCCATTTGTATAGTACTTATTTTTGTGATTTACGAAACTGCAAAGTTGTATTATTTGTTTTAACTATATGTTAATTTTTGAATTTAGAATCATTCATTTTTGAGGCTTAATGACAATAAGTAATGACATAGCATTAGCCAAGCTACAAAGGTACTGTGCTTATCAGGACCGCTGCCATCAAGAAGTACGCACCAAATTACTTTCTATAAAAGTCTATGGCGAAGACCTAGAAGAAATAATTTCAGCACTTATACAAGACAATTTTCTCAACGAAGAGCGATTCGCTAAGTCTTATGCCAGAGGAAAATTCAGAATAAAAAAATGGGGTCGGAATAAGATTACTCAAAATCTGAAGCTAAAAGGTGTTTCTGCTTATTGTATAAAAAAAGGAATGGAAGAAATCGAAGAAGACGAATACATAAAAACAATCAAAGAAATACTGAAAAAGAAATTGGAGCAATACAATAATCTCCATGAAGTGCAGGCCAAAGACAAATCCATTAAATATGCTATATCAAGAGGTTATGAGCCAGCATTAGTGTTTAGCTTAATCCATACGATAAAGTAATCAAAGGCTGTAATCAAACCTCTCATCCAATTGTGGTAAGCGCATTGCAAAATACTTTTTCATTATCTCGACTTCTTCGTCAAAAGTCTTATCATCATAGTACCAAGAGCCACCCACAGGCCATTTTCTAAAATTATCCTCCAAGTAATCACTCACTAATGAGGCATTATTCCTTATATGCGTATCAAAGTTCTCCAAAGAAAAAACGCCATTATCCCTTAACTGATGATAGCGCTTTTTTAGCGCTTGACTGTAATCTCCCATCTGATTCAGCCTCCTGAATAATACAGAACGATTACAATCCAACACTCTCTCCAGCATATTATATTCTCCATCTCCATCTCTGCCATAGGCATGATCATAATCCCATATCGCGATCTTATAAGGAGTGGATTGATTCAATTTGTACAGGTAAAAATTTTTTAAGATGCCATCAGAATTATTCGATAAAAGTAGAAGAAGCTGCCAATCCATAACATTCCTAAGGTCTATCCACTTATCAATTTCTTGCGCAAAAGTTTTATCGTCAGTATCAAACAAAAATCTCCTGAACGCCTCTATATCATCGGATAAATTCTTTTTGCTTATTGGCGGGTACTTTTGTTGGTAATAATTGTCCTCTTCCTGAGGCTGTATCCTTTCCTTTATAAATACAGGCGGATCTTTATATATCACAGCCGTTTTATCTTTTCTATTTAGCTTGAGTAAGCCCGCATTGATTTCCTGCATAAGCACATAGAGACCCTGATCCTGATTATTCAGGCTTATAGCGATGTAGGCACATAGAGGACTTATGTTTTGAGGATTCATCTGTCGGAAAATATCGTAAGACATCTTATGCCTCATAAAGGTCTTATCAATGTAATTGGCATTGAGTATCCAATCATCATCAGACTCTATATGACCTAATGGGTACTTATGATCTAGCTCCAGTGAGAATGATCGCTTTTCATATTTTATAGAAGAACCGCCTCGGGCTTTGACATGACCAAGCATAACAAGTTCGTTATGTCCATCATTATACCTGACCTCAACGGGCTTTTTTACATCTGCGGATATGCTCTCATCAGACATCAGGTCAATGGAAGGAAGCTTGTCCGTACGACATGAAAATAGCAAACTGATAATTATGAAATAGAGATAACTGCAAAGTATGGGATTATCAAATCTGGTATAAATCACGTCCCAATTTAAGGATGTAATACATGATTATGGTATTACCTAATTACCAAGTTTCTCTCCATACCCCTACTACTGATCTTAAATAAGTGTTAAGTGTCTATTTTGATTAGCTCTTTTGACAAGGGTACTTCTTGGGACATTTATCTGGTAATTAAGGTTTTATATTCAATAAGTATCTATATATAATGCTATAACGCATGTCACAATATGCCTGTTTTTTATATAGTTTTTTAACAATATGACGGTTAAATTAAAGTTCTCAAATAAAAGACACATGCCATTACACCCTACAAACACGCCAGAATTCTGGGGCGAAGAAGTCTCTGATATCAGAACACTCAGAAGATGTTTCAACCTCAGATACCTAGAATATTCCAATATTAATCTAGGAAACTTTATAGACAAAAATCCGCTTCATCTGGATATTGATAATTATGATCTCTACAGTCGTCATTGGATATTGACTAATGACAAAAGAGACATATTAGGATACGGTCGTATTGTGACGGGTGAGCGCACTCATTTTGCGGAAGAAATTATTAATCTAGCAGAAGAAGCCAGATTACAATACTTCAACCCATACTTTCAGTTTAGCAATTATACCTGCGCCTACGAAAACATTCCCGTAGAGCTCAAGGCATCTATAAAAGACATCGAATCAACTCAGAAAATCGCAGAGACAAGTAGGCTTGTCATACTTGACAAGTCTAATGCCCTGCGTTATGCTATCTTCTTAGTAGAATCGGCTATAGGCAACGCCCTTATCCATAATGATATAATTATATCTAGTTGCCTCAAGGCTCAAGTCAAACTATACGAAAGATATGGCTACGACTATTTGCCAGGCGGAGAAAACTACAATGTCAAAGGAACGCCTTTTGCAAGTCTATATCTTACTAAGGATATGATTTTGCCCAAGCATAGATCTCGTATCTTAAGCAAAGGGTTGCTGGCAGAAGAAAAATCTATCGCTCGCAAAGGCGTCAAAAAAATCAGTACGCTTTATAGGAAGGTGATTTAGGATTTTTTTTGGAAACTGACTCAGAGCCTTATAGATCAAAGATTGTCTGATTTTAGATATTATAATATCTTGCTGACTTACTTATGGCCAAAACATTTAAGTCTGAAGGTATTGTACTGCGTAGTCTAAAATACTCAGAGACGAGCATCATCTTAGACATATACTCTAAAGGCATCGGCTTGCACTCATATATAGTCAGCGGAGTGCGTAAGGCAAAATCCAAGTCAGCCAATATTTACAATCCGATCAATGTAATAAATTTCGTTGCCTACAACAGTGAAAATAAGCTCTCCCGTATCAAAGAGGGACAATTTGCCTATAGATATCAGAAAACACCTTTTGATGTAATGAGATCTACCATATCTATGTATATGATAGATCTTGCTCGTCATGCCATCAAAGAAAAAGAGGCGAACGAATCCTTATATCATTTTATAAAAACTTCTCTGATAGAAGTGGATAGTAGAGATGGTGCATTCACTTTGATACCCATACAGTTTAGCATACAACTATCAAGCTATCTGGGATTTGGCATTACAGACAACCACTCTGATATCAATACGCATTTTGACTTAGATACTGGGCAGTTCGTCCCAATGGGCGATAGCCAAAAATATGGATTGGATGAACAAAAGAGCCTTATACTTTCCCTATTACTAAAAGGTCAAAACCCATCTATAAACAAAGAAATAAGAAATCAACTATTAGATGATCTATTGACCTATTATAAGTTACATATAGAAGGGTTTTCAGATCTCAAATCATTGCAAATACTACGTACGATACTTTCTTAACATGATTTGCCATAGATGTATAAAAATGATAATCTTTACATTGGATAATAAGGAATATGCCTGCGAGTAAGTCTATGTCAAGAATCACCTACCAAACTAAGGGACTCAATAAGAAGATATTGCAACACCTCTATCGATCTATGGTCAAACCCAGAATGATAGAAGAGAAGATGTTGTCACTGCTAAGGCAAGGAAAGATATCTAAATGGTTTTCTGGTATAGGTCAAGAAGCAATTTCTGTAGGATGTACAGCGGTACTGAATGAGCATGAATGGGTATTCCCTATGCACAGGAATCTTGGTGTTTTCACCACTAGAGAAGTGCCATTATACAGGCTATTCGCCCAGTGGCAAGGTAAGCCAGCGGGGTTTACACAAGGGCGGGATAGATCATTTCATTTTGGAAGTAAGGATTATAAGATCTGGGGGATGATCTCTCATCTCGGACCTCAGCTATCAGTGGCCAGCGGCATTGCCATGGCTCATCAGCTCAAAGCTGAAAATAATATCGCAATAGCCTTTACAGGAGAAGGAGGCACGAGCGAAGGTGAGTTTCACGAAGCACTCAATGTGGCATCCGTATGGAATCTGCCCGTCATTTTCGTTATAGAAAATAATGGCTACGGACTATCAACGCCTGCTTCAGAACAGTACAACTGCAAAAAACTATCTGACAGAGGATTAGGCTACGGCATCGAAAGCTATACAATTGATGGCAATAACATCATAGAGGTATATAAGAACATGCAGCGCATTGCAAAGAAGATAAGGAAGAAACCAAGACCCATACTTGTGGAATTCGAGACTTTCCGTATGAGGGGTCACGAAGAAGCTTCTGGGACTAAATACGTGCCCAAAAAACTAATGGACCAATGGGCCAAGAAAGATCCAATAGAAAACTATGAATCCTTCCTCTTGGAATCGGGCGTTATAGACGAAGTGTACATCCAGCATACCAGAGAGGAAATCAAAACGGAAATCAAGGAGCACTTGCAGAAGGCTCAAGAGTCGGAAGAACTGGACATAGATATAGAAAAAGAAACAGCTGAAATATATGCACCGATAGACCCAGAGCATCATAATTCGCCAAACGGGTCTAGCTCAGAGTTAAGATTTATAGACGCGATAACGGACGGACTACAGGTGGCAATGAAGAAGTGGGATGATATGGTACTGATGGGTCAGGACATAGCAGACTACGGAGGAGTCTTTAAGATAACCGATGGTTTCTTAGAAGAATTTGGAAAATCCAGAGTCCGCAATACGCCATTGTGCGAATCCGCTATCATAGGCATTGCTCTCGGATTAAGTATGCGAGGAGTAAAGTCTATGGTAGAAATGCAATTTGCCGATTTTGTGACTTGTGGATTTAATCAGATAGTCAACAATCTGGCTAAGATACATTACCGATGGGGTCATAGTGCGGACGTCGTCATCAGAATGCCCGCAGGCGGTGGTGTGGGTGCTGGACCGTTTCACTCTCAGACTAATGAGGCATGGTTTACACATACACCAGGTCTTAAGATAGTGTATCCGTCCAATCCGGCCGATGCTAAAGGACTGTTATTATCTGCCATATCCGATCCTAACCCTGTATTATTCTTTGAGCACAAAGGAATGTATCGGACGCTTACAGATTCCGTTCCTGTTGGATATTATACTATAGAAATAGGAAAAGCCCACCTCATAAGAGAAGGACAAGACTTATCGATCATCACTTACGGAATGGGTGTACACTGGGCGACAGAATATTGTAAGGAAAATGAAGTATCGGCAGATATTTTGGATCTAAGATCACTACAACCTATTGATTATGCGGCTATAGATGAGACAGTTACCAAAACTAATAAAGTCATTATTCTGCATGAGGATACCTTATTCGGTGGAATAGGTGGTGAAATATCAGCCTATATATCGGAGCATCTTTTTGAGCATCTGGATGGGCCAGTAGTAAGAGTGGCTAGCCTTGATACACCAGTCCCATTTGCAAAAGATTTAGAAGAACAATTCTTAGCTAAGAGCAGATTAGATTCTGCCATACAAAAACTAATTTCATACTAAAATTATAAAAACGTCTATAATACAAACACAACGATGGATTTAGCAAATATCATAGGTAAAGTAGAGAAGTATAATACGATTCTTAGCAATACAACGTCCTACAGAGAAGATTGGAATAGTAGCCTAAAGATGATGATACGTACCAATCTGGAGAAAATAATAAAAGAAACCAATCTCAATGCCTACGTCGATTATAAAGATGACATAGAAAATCTAGAAGTCATCACCTTATCTCTGGGAACAGAAGTGAGTGGAATAGCGGAGAAGTTTCCTGGTAACAAAACCAAGAGGCCTTTTATAAAAAACAATGGCGCTCTCATCTTCCAGCAACTTTTCAATGGGAAGGTTATGGTGATGATTATGTATCCATATATAGAAGGATACGGACAACCAAAACCTCCTAAGAATGTAGAGATCATCAGACCTGAAGAACTAAAAGAAGGATACCTTATCAGATACGTAGAGGAATTTTTGCAAGAAGTGATCGAGTGGGAAGACTTTGATGATGATGTTCCAGAAAAAATGGGTATGAACCCTATCGGTTTTGGTCCCAAGATAATAACAGAAGATATCCAGTAAAGCCTCCATACCCACCAAAAGCTAAATCAAAAACATCTACTTTTATAACATGGTAGTTCGTCTATATATCGGCATATTTCTTATCGCATTACTTGGCTCATGCAATAGTGAGGTAGGTCAGCAACTGGAAGCAAAAAATCCAGCACTTGGTAAGATGAACCAAATTATAGTGGTCGCTGATAAAAACTTATGGGAGAGTGCGGTCGGTGATACATTCAGATACTATTTCGAATCTGCTTATCCGATACTGCCCGCACCAGAGCCTGTTTTTGACTTAAAATATTATACCTCACAAGAAATAAAAAATAGCTCGATAAGAAGAGGATTTAGGACCTATGCGCTACTGGCTGATCTATCGGACGAAGAGTCAGTCATGACACAGATGCTCAAAAAGGATTTAGGTAGCGAAAAATTTGACGAAGCACTCAGATCGGGCGAGCCTATGACCACTGTGGGTCGCAATAAGTGGGCTAAGGGCCAATTGCTTATTTATTTTTTTGGTTCTAATCATGAGGCGATTAATCAAGCCATTACTAGCTCCTATCCAGCTGTCGCACGACGTGTCAACAATCATGACTCCAAGCAACTCAAAGCCATGTCTTATGGTGTCAAAACCAATAAGGGCTTATCCAGAATGGTGAAGGAGAATTTCGGCATAGAGGTCGTCATACCATCAGATTACAAACAGGCTACGCGTGATACGGTCAATAATGTACTCTGGCTTACTAAAAGATCCAAAGAAGCGGATATGCATCTTGTATTCAGAAAGTTAGTCTACAACAACGAAAAACAACTGGACAAACAAGCCATTATTGATCTGAGGAATGACTTTGGCAGAAAGTATCCGACCTCTGACCTAGAAAACAATTACATGGTGGTCAATCAAGAAGACCTACCTGTATACGAATACACACATACCATAGACGGCAAGTACACCAAAGAATTAAGAGGTGTATGGGAGCTGACGGAAGAGTTTACAGGCGGTCCATTTTCTACTTACGTCATCGTCAATGAGACTAAAAAAGAGCTCATCTACGTGGATGCCTTTCTTCTGGCACCTGGTCAGAAAAAAAGAGATTATATGATGCAACTAGACTACATCATCAAATCGGGCAAAGTACACGGTTAGATAATGTAAATACTTGTTTTAATTTTGGATTCTATGGAATCCATATTACAACGATACGCTAAGCTATTAGTACATTATTGCTTAGAACTCAAATCAGAAGAAAGACTTTACATATCCACAACGACTCTGGCAGAGCCGTTAGTGAGAGAATTATATAGAGAAGCGTTGAGTCTAGGTGCTTCTGTAGAGGTAGATTTCAAATTTAGCGATCAGAGCAAGATATTCCTTGATAACGCCTCAGATTTTGCTCTGCGTTCTATTCCAGTGCTTCATGATGAGGCTATTAGACAGTTCGACGCATATCTCCATATCCGAGCCCCTTTCAACCTTAACGAAACAAACAACATCAACCCCGCAAGGAGAAAAATAAGGTCTGCCGCCATGTCGGAATTAAACAATATTTATTTTGAGCGGACCGCAGATCGTAGTGCTCCAAAGGCCCTCAAAAGAAGCCTCTGCCAATATCCCACTCAAGCCTCCGCACAAGCAGCCAAAATGTCCTTAGAAGAATATCAGAATTTTGTATTCAATGCTTGTCATTTGTACGCAGATGACCCCGCTGGAGAATGGCTACAAGTCAGACAAAAACAACAACACATCAAAGAATATCTCGATAAAGCCGATCACATAAGATATAAAGCGGATCATACGGATATTGAATTTTCCGTGGAAGGTAGAACATGGATTAACTCTGATGGACAGACTAATATGCCTTCTGGTGAAGTTTTTTCAGGTCCAGTAGAGAACTCGGTAAGTGGAAAGGTGCATTTTACTTTTCCATCTGTCTATCTAGGAAAGGATGTACAAGGCATCACCCTGTGGGTAGAAGATGGTGAGGTAACTAAATGGGATGCACATCAAGGCAAGGAAGTGTTAGACGAGGTATTTGACATACCTGGGGCGAGGTTTTTTGGAGAAGTGGCCATAGGTACAAATTATCAAATACAACAATCAACAAGAAATATTCTTTTCGACGAAAAAATAGGAGGCACAATCCACATGGCCGTCGGACAATCATATAAGCAAACTGGAGGTACTAATCAATCATCTATCCACTGGGACATGATAACAGATATGACTCAATCGGGTCAGATATTCGCCGACGGTAATTTGATCTATGAAAAAGGAAAGTTTCTGATTTAATACCTTATCTACACCTTCACCAAAAAGAGTATAATGAGAAAGTGGGCGATTTTATTTTCAGGAATAATGGAGCTAATCGGTGGTATAATAGTCTATATACAGCCCTCATGGATTTTTCCAGTAGATGAGACATCGACTTATATATTCCAATTATATGGACTGACCATGTCAGTTATAGGCATCCTATGCATCGCAGCATACAGATACTATGAGAGCACACCATTTTATAAAATTCTCTTTTTGACAATGATGTTTTTTCATGGCGTCATTACGATGAAGACCTATTCTTTGTCTGCTGACAGTTTCCAGTGGAGTACTGAGGCATCTATTACACACGGCGTTATGTTTATATTTTTTGTGGTGGCCTATATGTCAGATATAAAAAAAGATGATGAATAAAGTAGAGGCACTTTTAGATATTTTCAACATCCAACAAATAGATGAACTGAGTTACGAGGCGAGCAGCCTATTTATAGGTAGCCCCAATATTTATGGGGGTCAAGTACTAGCACAATCTATTCTAGCCGCTGACCGCAGCGTAAAAAACAAAAAAATAAACTCCCTTCATGGATATTTTTTAGAGTTTGGAAATAATGATCTCCCGATCAGATATGAGGTAACCCCCATACGTAACGGATATAGCGTAGACGTCCGCAGGGTGATGGCCTGGCAAGGTGACAAAAATATTTTCATCATGGCAGCTTCTTACCATAAGGAAGAACATAGTATCACACACCAGGACCAGATGCCTGTAGTACCAGATCCAGAAACCTTGCCGCCATTTTCAGATCTATTTATAGATTTTGCAGAAAAAT
This sequence comes from Saprospiraceae bacterium, assembly GCA_020628095.1. Lineage (GTDB taxonomy): Bacteria > Bacteroidota > Bacteroidia > Chitinophagales > Saprospiraceae > RFSX01. The sequence goes on along the minus strand of JAHDFP010000002.1, from coordinate 263,828 downwards.
TCAATATCAAACCGAAGGGTTTTTATAGCGACGAAAGTCCTATTTTATTTCATCCTGTGGAAGAGTATAATCCTTTTGATCCAGGAACAAGACCAGCCAAGTCTCATCTTTGGTTTAAAGCGAACGGAGAAGTGAGTAATTATGAAAAATTAGAATCAGCATTTCTGGCTTATGCTAGCGACTTCACCTTATTGATCACCGCGTTACTACCACATGGTCTTTCCTTCTTTAATACGCCAATGAAAATAGCAAGCATGGATCATTCTATGTGGTTCCATAGACCATATAACCCCAACGAATGGCACCTCTATGTCGTCGAAAGCTCAAGTTCTCACGCAGGTCGTGGATTTTGCACAGGAAAAATATTTAATCAGTCAGGGGAGCTGATAGCCAATGTCGCACAAGAAGGACTAATTCGCATCTACGATCAAAAGTCATAAAGGATTAAAAAATATTACGCGGCATACAACATATACAAATCTCAAGCAGTTAAGATGTAAAAAAATTATCGACTAGCATTTTTACTTCTCATATATAATTATTGGTTTCATTTTTTCTAACTAACTGAATACATTATGAAAAGTAAAATCCTTGCCTTATCGACTATTATAATTTTGTCCAGTTGCTATTCTGATAATCAGGAATTCGTACAACAAGAATCGATACAGTATGATGGTGTAGATCGCTCTCTATGGTCCTTTTTCAGTAGATTCGAGGAGGAGGCACAACTGCGCGGTCTCAGTTACGATCTCAATGATTTAGGTATCACAGGAGTCATAGAGTCCATTCCAGAAGATGGCGTTGCTGGCACTTGCGAATATGGCAGACACATACATCACGTTACCGTTGATCGCAACTTCTGGAATAGATCCTCAGAAGTATCACGCGAGTTCGTTGTATTCCACGAGCTTGGTCATTGCGTGTTAGGACGCGGCCACGAAGAGGGCACATTCGCCAATGGCCTTTGTCTCAGCATAATGCGTAGCGGGTTGGGTGATTGTCGCGACGGATATAATAATTCTAATAGAGAGTACTATCTGGACGAACTCTTTGATATCATAGATTAATGAGATAGGTATATTTGTCCTCATAAGAATTATTCCGCTATGATTTGGACTTACCTACAACTGGGGATTGACCATATACTTGATATTAACGGTATAGATCATGTACTTTTTTTGGTTGCCTTGGCGATACCTTATTCGCTGGATAGATGGAAAAGTGTTCTGCTACTAGCCACCGCTTTTACTCTTGGGCATTGTGTGACTTTGATACTTTCAGCATTAGATCTGGTTGCCGTGCGCTCAGACTGGATTGAGATCGGTATTGCTGCAAGTATATTTATCATGGCAATAGGTAATATATATTATGTCTTGCGTAACAAGTCATTTTCCGAGATGTCTGTTCGCTACTCGACTGTTATTTTCTTTGGCCTTATCCATGGATTAGGATTCTCTAATTTTTTTAAGACCATCATAGGCAAAGAAGATATTACGGTCCCTCTTTTAGCCTTTAATATCGGAGTCGAAATCGCTCAGGTTCTCGTCGTCTCTGCGGTTATCCTTATTAGCTTTCTTATAAATAAAGCGGTCGATAAAAAGTGGAGCATATTACTAGTCTCTCTCATCATCTGTGTATGGTCTGCCAAACTAGTTTTAGAAAGGATATAAATATAGAGCCAACAAAAAAAGCCCCAACTGGCGCTGGGACTCAAAATTAACTAATCATACAATGCAAATAACTACTGTTATTTGATTGATTTACTTTGACATAACTATAAAAACTCAATCTTCTTTAAGACATATATAATGACACGTACCACTACGTTAGTCCTTCTTATTGGAGAAATTTAACATTATGCGTGTCATCACTACCCTTATTAATGTGATGTGTGCTCAAAAAGTAAGCACTCTATCACAATAAATTAGATATAGAAATCTCAGCATTATGGTCTAACAAAAAACTGACTATAGGCGAGCTAACATTAAAATATTGCTTAGTTCACAATTCAGATAATCAGCAAAATAATAAAGAGTATTCAGGCTGAATGAATATTATTTTTTTAAATTAAAGGGTATTTACATCCCAATAAATCTATCCATTCGGATTATATAGGGGTATAAGATTTACAAATCAAAAGAACATACTCCTGATTTCTATAAAAATGAATTTACTTGATAATCCATGGTTTGGATTATTGACTTTCAAAAATAATCTCTGAAAGGAAGTTAATGCTGCGCATAGCCCTTGGCCTAATATTAATATCTACCGTTTTCTCAGACTGGGCTATGGGTCAATCCTTGAAAGGCAATTGTGATATCAATTGCATATACTGCGAAGACATAGATGGTTTTTCCACAGCTTACGAAAATGGCCAAGCTGGTACGGGACCATCGGATTTTTGTACACTAAATCAACATCAGGTCACATGGATTGGATTCGTGGCGGGCTCTACTGATCTATGTATACAGGTAGATGTAACGGATTGCAGCGGCGGAAATAATCCCCGATTAGAAATAGGTATCGTCGAAGCCAATGATTGTTCTAATGCTTCTGTAATAAGCAACTGCTACGGAGGAAGCAACAGAAACGCCATACGAGAAGGAAGATCTGGCGTAGTAACCGCTGACAAAGAATTAGTTATAGGCAAATACTATTTTCTTGTTTTTGATATGACTGGATTCGCTCCTAATGCGTGCGCCTTTTCGTTAAGCGTTATCTGTGGTTCTACAGGTGCACCTGTTCTCGATACTCCACCTGTTCTGGAGGAAGATGTCCAAATCTGCGACTACGAAAGTTATAATTTCCAAGCTGACGTATTCGGAGCATGCGACTATCTCTGGGAATTAGACGATGTGGAAGTTGCTAATTCTCTAGATTACACATTCGAGCCAACTAATGTAGGCATCTATACGCTCTGTGCTACTCCATTTAATTTTTGCGAAGTCGGACCTAAGGGATGCACCACCATAAAAGTAGGCGAACCCACCGAAGAATATGTAGACCTCTTAGCTTGTAAAGAAGATTGTACGGAATATAATGGAATCACTTATTGTGACGAGGGGATAGTCGAATTGGATTACGAAAATTACTTAGGATGTGATAGTACGATCATACTAAATGTCTTATGGCACAATCCTGACCCTTACAATTATCTCGGCGAAATCCAATTGTGCGCAGGTGAAGAATACGAAATCAATGGAGAATCTTTTGATAGAGAAGGGACTTATGAGGTATATAACGAGGACATTTACGGCTGTGATGAGATTACAGAGTTCGATCTTATCGTTCTGGACTCTATTAAGACAGAAATAAACAAGTCCTTATGCGCACCAGAATTCTATATCCTTGGCACAGACACACTTAGAGACTCTGGTACCTTTATTAAGAAATTTGTTTCTGATCAGGGCTGTGATAGCCTAGTAAGAGCTGAGCTCATCTTTAATCCCTCTTACGAAATTCCTTTACAAGAAATCATCTGTAATGGACAGGATGTGACTATCGGCGGAAGATCATTTAACAGGACAGGGTTATACACCATAGAACTCAAAAGCCGCGCTGGTTGTGACTCGATTATATTTTTAGATTTGCTTCAGTCAGATACTATATATCGTTATTACTCTCAACAAATCTGTGACGATAACTTCTATACATTTGGTGATACGACCCTAAGAACCTCCGGAGTATATAGACGCTCTTACTTATCTGCTGTAGGATGTGACAGTATAGAGGTCGTTGATCTTGAGGTCTACCCTACCCACGAATCCTATTTGCAAGAATCCATTTGTACAGGAGAAGGATATGAAATTAATGGTGAGATATTTTCTACTTCCGGTTTATTCCAGTTAGAATTATTGAGTCGAGAAAACTGTGACAGTATCATAACTCTGGATCTCATAGTGATAGAGCATCAGGAAGAATACTTACAGCTAGAACTATGCCAGGGAGATTCTATAGAATTCAATCAAGTATATTATTCTGAAGCTCTGAGTGAGATCTTCACTTTCGATGCGGCTAATGGTTGCGACTCCACCATAATATTTGACCTTAGCATAACGGACAGTTATGACATTTCTCTTTCTGAGACAATTTGTAGCGGTGATTCTATTTTATTTGACAATGGTTATGTCAAAGACAGAGGAATTACCAATCCCTACTCAGTTCTTCAGGTGGATGTGATAGCATGATAACTCTGGATCTGACAGTTAATGATAGTTATGAAGAATTCCAATACGAGTCATTATGCGATGGAGAACTATATAACTTAGGAAATCAAACCCTATTCCAGACTGGTATATATACCGAAACATTTTCTACTAGTAATGGCTGCGATAGCATTATCACTTTGGATATTTTCTTTGCACCATTGATAACAGAGAATATCTTACAAAATCTATGTATTGGTGATTCGCTATTATTTTTTACGCCAAATGACAACCGATAGAAAAAGAGAAGAGATTATTATTCCTAATGATGCAAGTTCTTTAAGATTAAGACTGGAAGAAAATTCTGTAGAAATAAAATTTAGATGGTACAAGAACTACAGATTTACCAAGATAGTAACGGATTTTCTTTTCGAAGATTTCAAAGGTCTTGCTTCAGCTTTTGCTTTTCTTTTTAATAAAACTAAAGTTGTTGTAAATCAAGATAATATCGAAATAAAACATACACCTCTAAAACTACTACCAAATGCAACCTATAAGTCACAAGATGTAAAGCAACTATACGTAAAAAGAATACCTCAACGCATGATGCTTGCTATTGGCTTGTATGTTTCCTTAAAATCAGGTGAGGAGAAAATACTTTTATGGAATCTAGATGACCGAGTACTATTGTTTCTCGAGCAAGAAATTGAGAGAGTACTTGGGATAGAAGATAAAGAAGTGCGCGGCGAAATAACTTAGTTAGACTATATCAAAAATCGTGAATAACAATAAAATTTGGTTATAGCAAAGAACACCTAGTACTTATCAGAATAACTCTATCCCCATTTCAGTAATCAGTACTTAGCAGACTTATTTCCAGGTTGTGTCTTTACAATAAAATCTCTGAGATCATCATTAGCCAGCTTGAGGTCTTCTCGTCTGAGATACATCATGTGCCCACTTCTATATCCCCTAAAGTGTAAGCGTTCTTTCATGCGTCCGCTTGGGTCTATCTGCCACATGGTGTACTTAGCATTGAAGTAAGTTGTCGCTCCATCATAATACCCGGATTGCACTAGGACATTAAGGTATGGATTTTGATTCATCGCTCGACCTAGATTAGCTCGCGTATTATCTTTAGTCCTATCCCACGGATGCACTGGACCAAACATATTATACTTAATATCCGTCTTAAAATTAAGATGCTCTCTGATGTAATAATTTATAGCTGGTGTGAAAGAGTGCAGCCATGATTTGAGTTCGGCATTATATTCTGGACGTTCGCCAGCTTCTTTCTTATCTAATCCCAAGTATCGAGAATCCAAACGCCCCACAGTCAGACCATTCTCATCTCTCAGTAGTTCCTTCCAAAAATAACTGGTCGGTACATCAAGATTATGTTGCAAGAGCTTCTTTTTATCAATGGTTGTGTAGCGTTCCATTTTTTGAGCACAACGCTCTTTTTCACTTTCCGAGATAAAACCTCCTTTGGCTAGAGCAGGGAGTAACTCATTTACTGCAAATTCTTCCACCTCAGGCAATACTTCCACTAGATCCATAGACTGTAGATCAACGGGTAAGAGCTTATGATGCCATGCCGCGGCGGTCATATAAGGTATGTTAAGTGCTGATGACAAGGCATTATCTGCGCCATAAGATTTATAATCCGCAGGTGAGACGAGTATAACACCGTTAAGATACATCCACTGCCTGTCTTGTAACTCTAAGGAAAGCCCCATGACACGAGTGCCGCCATAGGATTCTCCTATTAGATATTTGGGCGAAAGCCATCGATTGTATCTTGTAACGAAAGTATTGAGCCAATCGGCGAGATACTTTATATCAGCATTGATACCGAAAAATTTCTTTTTATCGACGTCCTTGCCTGACTCAGGTATGGTACGGGAATATCCAGTATTCGCCGGATTGACAAATACGATATCCGCCTCATCTAATATAGAATGGGGATTATCCTGTATACCATAAGGTTGTACCGGATAGCCCTCATCGTCTATCTTTAATACTTTAGGGCCTGTGTATGCAATATGCATCCACACCGACGCTGACCCAGGACCACCATTGAACGAAATAACCAAAGGCCTTTCCTTTTTATTATTGACATTTTGTCTTTCGTAAAATGTAAAAAATAAACTCGCTATCGGCTTCCCCATCTCATCCCATACAGGCATGGTTCCTGTCGTGGCAGTATAATCAATAGATTGTCCATTGATCATCGCTTTATGCTTAGTTATTACTGTGGTATCCGTGGGTAACTTTCTGCTTTGACCTTGTACATTAGAAGCAGTCAAAAAGATAACAGAAAAGAGTAGTATCGATAGGTGTAAATTTTTCATAATCTAAATATATAAAACGTCTATGATGTAAATAATTAAGACCGCTATAAGTATGATATTAAATTATCACAGTCTCATAGTAATATCCTCTCTTCTGAGATGAACAAGTCTTTATAAGTAAGGTTACATTATATTGTTACAGAGTAACAATTGTTATTCTATTCTGAAAAATTTATAAACGCATGAAAAGAAAAGTGATCCGTTTTTTATCCAGCATTTTCCCATCCGCCTTTACTGAGCTAGCATATAAAAACCTGACCTCACCTCAAGTCAAAAAACTCAGAGACAACGAGCTGGAAGTACTTAATAAATCTCAGCGAAAAGACATCTCCTTTAAAGACTTTACTATAAGTACTTATACGTGGGATGGCGAAGGTGATCGCGTATTACTAGTGCATGGATGGGAAGGACAAGCTGGAAATTTTTCGGATTTAGTATTAAAACTTATAGAGGCAAACTTTAAAGTATATGCCTTTGACGCACCGTCACATGGATATAGCAGTCAAGGTCAGACAAGTTTTTTCGAATTCATAGAGCTGACTGCAAGTCTTATAAGAAAACTCGAGATCGACAATATAGTGAGTCACTCATTCGGTGGAGTAGCGACGACAGGTGCTTTGTACGAAAATCCGGATTTACACATTAACAAATATGTCATGCTAACCACTCCTGATAGATTTTCTCAGCGTATAGATGATGTGTGCAACCATGTTGGAATTTCTGACAAGGTCAAAAAGAAACTAATCGAGCGAATAGAGTCCGAAAGCGGATATAAGGCCAATGATCTTAATGTCAGCGATTTTGTAAAATCTCTTAATGTGAATCAGTCACTAATTATTCATGATAAGAATGACACAGTCATCCCAATCGAACAGTCTAAAAATGTTCATAACAATTGGCCTATATCAAAATTTATAGAAATAGAAAATACAGGTCACTTCAGAATACTAAGAACAGATCATGTCTTAGAAAAAACCATTGAGTTTTTGAAATAAAAAATGGCTTTTATCAAAAGAAACGAATAATGAATACTTTCACAATTATTGGGATAATAACGATAGCAGTTGGAAATTTGGTTGGAGGTTACTTCATTCACATTGGAGGTAAAAAAACTACAAAAGGAATTATCGAAGAATCTTTAGACAAAACAAATAGCTTAATCGAACATTCTACTAAACGAATAAAAAAAGCAGAAACTGATTTTTTTGACATCCTATTTAACACGCATAAACCTCATTTTGATGATTACTGGCAAGATTTTCAGAACTTCCGGATAATGCAATCAATCTATTTTGAATCAAAAAAGGGGAAATATATTCTAGGAGACAGCTTTAAAAAAATCTACCTCAATAATGATGAAAATTATGAAGACGTATTAACAAAAAAAAGGATTGAATTGCGTAAAAGTTGGAATAAAGCATCTGCCTCATTAGAGTCCCTTCAAATATTAGAATCTCGACTTAACAATCAAAAAATTAAAATACAGTTTACTAAATACAAAAACAGTACAGTAAATTTTGCTGAAATATTCAAGAAAAGGATAAAAGATATGAATCACCTAGAAGAAGTTAATAGTAAGTTAGCTATTTCCAAGGTAGAATTAATGGACTTACTTAAAGTATCTTCTGAAAATAAATAAAACCGAATAATGTAAACTAGAAAAACTCGTCATTTATCTACATTGTTATCCAAACATTTTAAAATAATGTAAAGACTCTATATTTGCCATATTGCCAATTCAATTTCGATAAACTAAACACAAATCCTCATGCCAAGATTATTATGCATCTTGTTGTCCTTACTATTCGCGATAAGCACTGATGGACAAATAGACTCCACCTTTCTCAAGTCCTCAACTTTTGATGGATTAAAATTCAGATGTATTGGTCCGGCCCTCACAAGTGGAAGAATTGCTGATATGGCCATACATCCAGATAATCAAAACGTCATGTACGTCGCCGTAGGATCTGGAAGCGTATGGAAAACGACTAACGCTGGGACGACATGGAAACCAATATTCGATAATCAACCGAGCTATTCCATTGGTTGTATAACATTGGACCCAAGCAACCCGCATACGGTCTGGGTCGGCACAGGAGAAAATGTAGGAGGACGTCATGTGGGATTTGGGGATGGTATCTATGTGAGTTATGATGGTGGTGGCTCCTGGAAAAATATGGGACTAAAAGATTCTGAGCATCTGTCCCGTATTATAGTCCATCCTGATAATTCTAATATAATATGGGTCGCGGCTCAAGGACCATTATGGAGCAAAGGTGGAGAACGCGGATTGTATAAATCTACAGATGGAGGTAAAACATGGAACAAAAAACTAGGAAATAAAGAATGGACAGGAGTTACGGAGGTTATCATAGACCCTCGTAATCCGGATGTGCTCTATGCCGCAACCTGGGATAGGCATCGAACGGTGGCAGCTTACATGGGAGGTGGCCCAGGGTCAGGAATACACAGGAGTACGGATGGCGGTGAGACATGGGAAAAATTATCTACAGGTTTACCCAAAAGCAATCTAGGAAAGACGGGGCTTGCCATAAATCCTTTCAACCCAGATCAAATCTATGCAGCCATAGAGCTCGATAGAAAAAAAGGGGGACTATGGATGTCTACAGATAGAGGCAGCTCATGGACTAAACAAAGTGATATGGTCTCAGGAGGAACTGGCCCGCACTATTACCAAGAACTATATGCAGATCCTCACAAAGAAGGTCGTCTATATCTTATGAACAATTACGTGCTCGTGTCAGAAGATCATGGTAAGACCTATAAGCAGATGAATGAAAAAAACAAACACGTCGACACCCATGCCATAGCCTGGAGAAAGAATGATCCAGATTATATTCTTATGGGTACAGATGGTGGTCTCTATGAGACTTTTGATAGAACCAAAACATGGAGACATGTGAGAAATCTGCCGCTTACCCAATATTATAAACTCGCAGTGGATGACGCAGAACCTTTCTATAATGTCTATGGAGGCACTCAAGATAATGGGTCACACAAAGGTCCGTCACGTACGCTGCGCTCAAGTGGCATAATGAATCGGGACTGGCAAATAGTACTTGGCGCAGATGGACATCAGTCGGCAACAGAACCTGGTAATCCTAATATATCTTATGGAGAATTCCAAGAAGGATTTCTATGGCGTATAGATCATAAGACGAGGGAAGCAGTATATATAAGACCAGAACCAGATACTGGAGAACCTTACGAAAGATTTAATTGGGATGCGCCTATACTTGTAAGTCAGCATGATCCTAAGCGTATCTATTTTGCCTCGCAGCGCGTCTGGAGATCAGATAATCGCGGTGATGACTGGACTGCGCTAAGTAAGGATTTGACTAAAAACCAAAATCGATTAGAACTTCCCATCATGGGACGAAAACAAAGCTGGGATAATCCTTGGGATGTCGATGCTATGAGTAATTATAATACCATTACCTCTCTTGCCGAATCCGTAGAAGACGAAGATGTCCTATATGCAGGCACCGATGATGGAATCATCCAAGTAACAGAAGATGGTGGAGGCAGTTGGGCCAAAGTCGATCTAAGTCGATTATCTGGATTACCTAAGACCTCATTTGTCAATGATCTGCGCGCTGACCTTCATAACGGTAATACTGTGTATGCTACTTTAGATAATCATAAGTATGGTGACTATAAGCCATACATTTATAAGAGTAATGATAGAGGCAAGACCTGGACATCAATAAAGGGTAATCTACCAGATCGCCTGTTAGTCTGGAGGATCGTACAAGATCATGTCGATCCTAATCTATTATTTATTGCGACTGAGTTTGGTATATACTTTAGCAATAGCGGTGGCAAATCATGGACGCAACTAAAGGGAGGATTGCCTACTATATCTTTCAGAGATATAACAATCCAAAAGAGAGAAAATGACTTAGTTGCCGCGTCATTTGGAAGAGGATTCTATATTCTGGATGACATATCGCCTTTGCGCAGTATCAGTAAGGAGGTGTCCCAATCCGCAGGAAAAATCTTTCCAGTCAAAGACGCCCCTTGGTACAAGGAAATCGACGGCATCTATGGTCAAGGCGATGCAGAATACCTAGCTAAAAATCCAGCTTATGGTGCCACCATCACATACTATCTCCAAGAAGGATATAAATCAGCAAAAGAACAACGCAAAGAAGCTGAGAAGAAAATGAAGGGTAAGGATATTGTATTTCCTGGATGGGATGCACTGGATAAAGAAGTCAATGAAGAAAAGTCCGAATTGAAACTTGTGATAAAAAATACCGACGGAGAAGTTATGAAACGTATCAAAGCACCTGCCAAAAAAGGTATAAACCGAGCCACTTGGCAATTAGATGTTGCTTCTAAGTCCGTCATAGACATCAACGCAGGTAAGCGTCAAGCATCTTGGTGGGATACGGGACGTGGATATCTAGCCATGCCTGGAGATTATACAGTCACTCTTGTAGAATATAAAGATGGTGTGGAATCCCTTATAGATGGCCCCGTAACATTTACAGTCGAAGCAATCATGCAACCTACACTGAAAGGTGCAAGTTATGATGAGATGATTGCCTTCCGTAAGAAATACGAAAACTTCCAGAAGGATCTCTCATTAACTAACGGTATAATGGGTGATGCCATGAAAAATATCGGTGCTATGGAAAAAGCCTATAGCCATGCTGACAGAGGTGATGCAACCTTGTATGCTGATATCAAGAATTTGAAATCAGAATTACAAAATATACAAACTCAATTAAGAGGTAATAAAAGCAAAGGCGAAGTCGGAGAAAAAAATAATCCGACACCTGGAAGCGCTGGACTTATCGGCTGGGTTGCACTCAATAGCACCTATGGTCCGACAGGTAATCATCGCAAAGCATTAGATCGCGCAATCAATCAGCTCAAGGGTATTGCAGAAGATCTACAAAAGCTGAATGACAAAATTCCAGAGTTGAAAAAGGGATTACAAAAAATCGGCGCACCAGTCATTAGATAAAACAGAAACAGACAATAAAACTTACTTGATGCCACAGTGTAGAAATACTTTTATAGTTGCTTTGCTTTCATTTAGTTTCTATTTAAGCATTAATGGTCAATCTAATTACCTCGCAGAGATTCAGAAGTATCAGAAGGAGTTAACATCGACCTATTCTGATCCCGAAAAGTCAATCCTTGGCGAAACACAAAGACAAGTTTTTGTCGAACTAGGAGGGCATCCCTTTTTTGAGATCAATCCTGACTACCGTGTAGACGCAACGTTTGAAGTATATGAAAATCCTGAGACAATACAAGTACCGACAAGCTCAGAAGTGATTAAAGATTTTCTTGTTTACGGAAAAGCTACATTCACTCTTAACGGTAAGAAAAGATCGCTTACACTTTTGCGCAATGTAAAGATGATGAGCCATCCCTCATACAAAGACTATTTGTTCCTAGCCTATAAAGATTTGAACTCAGGCGATCTATGCTACTGTGGAGGGCGTTACATAGATATTAGGATACCAGAGGACAAAACCAAAATAGTTATTGATTTCAACAAATCATATCATCCATATTGCGCTTATACCGATGGTTATAATTGTCCTATTCCTCCTGTAGAAAACTTTTTGGACACCTACATAGATGCTGGCATACAACTTATCAACTTTGATGAATTATCAGCAGAAGAATTAATCCACAGAAGCATTAACTTTCATGACCCAGAAAAAAAATGGGATAATCTGATCGCCACGATGGAGTTCCAAACGATTATGGCAGATTCCTCAGAAAGAGAACGCACTGTTACCATTAATAATTATAATCAGTCTTTTAAGTTTAATGGTAGATATGACGGAGGTGCTTTAGAATATGGAGTAGAAAATAATGCAGGTATAGCCTTATGGAATGGTAAGGAAGATATTCCTGATTTCGCAGTAGAAAAGTATCGCGTGTCTCCTGATCGCGCTGTCATGTATCGTAACTATTATACCTATCTATATGGCATGCCCATGAAACTATTAGATCCTGGCTCGATAATACATCCCCAAGTAGAAAGAGTAAGATTTTATGAAGAAGTATATGACAAAGTCAAGGTGACTTATGACCCTACTGTGGGTACGGACACATGGTACTTTTATTTTGACCCAGAGACACACGCTCTGGAAGCCTATCAATTTTTTAAGGATGAATCAAAAAATGATGGGGAGTATATTTTGTTTGAAGAAATATTAGATATCCAAGGTGTAAAAATTCCACGCATCAGACATTGGTATTATAACAAGGATGATAAATTTTTGGCTTCTGATATTTTACTTAGAGCTAACTAATGTTGGAATCGGAGTAATTCTACTAACGCTTAGACAAATCTAATTGCGATGCAAGTTCTCTGATATATCGTTTTGGATTAGTCATTGTTTTTTCCGTTTCAGATTCTATAGATTGAATTGATCTGATATCCTTTATACTTGATGCAGCTCGCACTTCCTCATCCAAGCCATTAACACCTACCACTGCAAACAAATCCTTTTGATGTTTATCGCACAAATTGGATATTCCACCTATTACCTTACCGTTCATAGATGTGTTATCTATTTTACCCTCTCCAGTAATAACCCTATCTGCCCATTGCACCGCTTCTTCCAGATTGGTCAATTCCTTTATATGGTCAAAACCACCAATTATTTCCGCACCAAGCAGTCCATATAGTCCGCCTGCAATTCCACCTGCAGCGCCTCCGCCAGCTACATCACTTATGTCTCCACCCGTTTGCCTCCTTATTATCTCTGCGAAATGTCGAAGTCCTTTGTCAAGTTTTTCGATTTGTTCTGCATTGGCACCCTTTTGCTTGGCGAACGTATAGGCCGCCCCCGTAGGTCCATACATCGGATTAGTAACATCACATAATATAGAAAATCTTACCCTAGACAGCCCTTCCTCTTTTTCGATTCTATCTATTTTTATGAGGCCGTCTCCTATAGGATTTAGCTCTCTTCCAAGCTCGTCAAGAAACTTGAAGCCCACAACACTAAGTATGCCAATACCTCCATCATTGGTACAACTGCCTCCGAGACACAAGACAATATGGTTGATGCCAGATAGGATGGCATTATTGATTAGCATTCCCGTACCGATTGTATTTCTTTGACCAGGATCATATTCTTCTTTGCTCAATAGAGCGATACCAGAAGCCAAGGCTAATTCGATATACGCCGTATCATTATGTACGAAATATTCCGCTTCTATTTTCCTGTTAGAGGGGTCAACAGTTCTTACTATGCGCGTTTCACCCTCGAGAGTTTCTTTCAGTACTGCAATCGTCCCATCACCACCATCAGCCAAAGGAATGGTTCTAAAGGAAGCCATTGGGTATTTTTCTAGAAGACCATTTTTTATTGTATTACATACCCCTGTAGCATCCAGTGATCCTTTAAATTTATCGCAAGCAATAAGAATATTCACAATGAGAATTTAAAAATAATTGAGATTAAATAAGTCGATCTCCACAATTCACAAAACTATTCTCCGTTAATAATAAAAATCAGGCAAAATGAAGTATTTGGCAATATTTATATTCATTTCCAATTTTTACATTCCGACGGATTATGGGGATAATCCTTTCAAAAGTAAAAAACTGTATAAGACATTCATAAAACAATATCCATACATCCCTTCGGGATCACTCATTTTAGAAAATAAAGAAGAAGTTTCCGTACAGGGTTTTTACATGTACAATCACGAAGTAACTAATGAGGAGTACCGCAAATACCTGAAGGCTACGGATCAAAAAATATCATTGTATAAATCTGGAATGAATGAAGCCGAAAAAAATCAGATAAACTATCTATTCCATCCGAGCTATGATGAATATCCAGCCTATAACATGACCCATACCGAAGCCTTGCAATATTGCGAGTGGTTAAAGAAAGAAATTACCAACAGATATGAATTACCCACAGACAAAATAGAAGTCAGACTGCCGACTAAAACAGAATGGACATACGCAGGAAAAGGTGGTCACACCATGGCACCGTATGCCTGGGGCGGTTACTATATCAGAAATGCTAAAGGCTGCCACCTTGCTAATTTTAATCACAGCATTGACTCTGGCAACATTACTCTTAATCAGGATACGGGAGAATATGAAATTGTCCATTCAGACAGACTAAATCCAAACAGCTCCATGACGACACTTGCTGTTTCTTATTTTCCCAATGATTATGGACTATATAATATGTGTGGTAATGTAGCAGAAATGATATACGAAGAGGGATTAGCGATGGGTGGTTCTTATAACTCTACGGGGTATGATATAAGATTAACCTCCCAAATGAGATATGACAAAAAATCCCCAGAAGTTGGGTTTAGACCAATCATCATTATCAAATAAATCAAAGAGTTAGTCCCTAGTTTTTCACAACATTTTGTAATACTATGACATTGTATAATCATGATAATAGATTATACATATCCTACTTACGAAACCAAAAGGCTAATACAAAAAACAGTAGGATCTTCTTTCTCATTACTGGAGAGAATAAAAATGAAAGGTGTCGGCTCGTCGAAACTACAAATCATCGAAGCCACTGACAAAATATACAATCTACTCTCTAAAACAGCAGATACAAAATATTGCAATATAGAATACAGAAAAGGAGGTCTCATCGTCGGCTTCCAATCCGTCATGAAAATATACCTATGGCTTGTCCCATATCACTATATGCATACGTACCATAACGGAGGGCAACTCCTTATATATGGTCACAAAGAAAATATAAAACTCTCTGCCCCATTCAACGGAACAATAGACAAAAAATTTCTAAGAAAAATACTGCAGCTTAAGGCAAACTATATGCAGCAGTATAGATTAGATGCTTAAAGCCGCACCAAAAATTAATGTACCAATAATCATGACGACATATAGCGCCAAAACTATAATAGTCATTATGCCGAAAAACTTATAAACCTTCTTAAGGTTAAGAAAAGCCTCTGTTACTGTCACCTGATGATTGTCTCTTAAACCCTGTTTCATCTTAGAAGAAAATCTAAAAAGATATAGAATAGGAAGGAAATATAACAAGCCAATAAGTAGATAAAGTATACCTATAAATCCAACGCCACCCATTAAGCCAGCATCTGCAGATGAGGCAGCCATACCTCCCATG
This sequence comes from Saprospiraceae bacterium, assembly GCA_020628095.1. Classification (GTDB taxonomy): domain Bacteria; phylum Bacteroidota; class Bacteroidia; order Chitinophagales; family Saprospiraceae; genus RFSX01. The sequence continues at coordinate 248,189 of JAHDFP010000002.1, read as the reverse complement.
AACAACATAAAGAATATACCTCCTAAAACAATAAAACCAATAAAAATGAAACCGATAATAGAAAGAAAGTATGCCCACTTAGCTGTGGTTTCTAAATAAGATTTGGATTGGGCGTCAATAACTATATTAGAATCTGTATAGCCCATGTTTTGTTCCAAAGTTGTATCCATGATGTTTTTTTGTTTTGTTATTAGATAACATGAATTTAACATAAATATGTAATAATCAGGTCACGATCATAGGCTTAATCTACGTGCAATAACCTCCTCACAACTCCCACCCTTCTATCGGATTTTGCTTATATTTTTTCTTAGAGGCCATCCGTTGTTTTTGACGATCCCAGATGAGATGGGCGAAGGTAACATGAGCAGGCATTGGACTGGTTTTGAGGGCGGCAGTGATTTTTTTTTCTTCCACATCCAGTCTATAGAGATAGCTCATCATGAGGTCGGGGTCACCTTTGAGTAACTGTTCTACACGATCTGCGATATGCATAAGAATCTGCTGCTCAGACATCTGGCTGGATAAGTTTACATCCAGATCAGTGCTTATTTTGTTCACTATTTCCTGCATGACAATTATGTGCTATTTCTGCACAAAGGTAATTTGTTAAGCCTTGGCATAAAACAGCTATAATAAGAGACAATAACTATTTTCGCACCCACAAAAAAATAGACATGGATCAGGAGAAGATAAAAGAATACTTAGTGGACCTGCAAGATTGGGCAGTAGTATTTGCACCTAAGTTAATAGCCGCGTTACTGGTCTTATGGATAGGTCTTAAGATCGCTACTAAGTTAAGTCAGGTGTTTGGTAAGGCAATAGAGAAGTCAGGACTGGACATGGAGATATCAGAATTTCTCAAGTCGATGGTAGAGACGATGCTTAAGATACTGGTATTCATGATTGCAGCCAGTATTATAGGTATTAAGATGACGGCACTACTGGGCTTATTAGCTGCGCTGGGTCTGGCGGTCGGAATGGCATTGCAAGGGTTTTTGGGAAACTTTGCTTCTGGACTAGCCATACTTTTTATCAAACCTTATCGAGTCGGAGATTGGGTGCAGATAGAAGATAATCTGGGCAAGGTGACATCTATACAGATATTTAATACTACCCTACTGACTCATAATGATGAAACATTAATCATACCTAATGGTCAGATAACGGATAATATCATCACCAACTTTTCTAGCCAAGGAAATATCAGAATAGAACTGAATGTCAACATGCCATACGAAGAAAGTTATCCAAACGTTCAATCCATCATAGAAGGTGCCCTATCCAGAAGTCAATATGCGCTAAAGGATCCAAAACCGCTAATCGGTATTGAGACATACGACACACATTACATAGTTATAGCCGTGCGTCCTTATATCAATCCTGATAATCTTTGGGAAGCACAGTTCGAAATTTTAGGTTTGATTAAAAAAGCATTTCACGAAAACAATATCAAGGCGGCTTACTCGGAAGGTGTAGAATTAGGACCTATCGGTAAGTAGTATTTCTATATCGCCTTACTCGTAACATGGAATGCATCGAGTATAGATCGATCATTATGTAGTCTTGGTAATTTGCTTTGACCACCGTACTTTCCTTTGTTCCTAAAATAGTTGGCGATGGTATTCTTAGGCAGGACGTTGACTTTTAGACATTTGAGGGTAAGGTCATAAGATCTTTTAGCATCATAATCTGCATTGAGCATACGCATCTTTTGATCCAGCTTGTATTCAAACGCCTCAAGGTCTATATCTTCTTTATCAAATTCTATAAACCACTCGTGATAACCGGCTTCCTTCTCTGTCATGTAGTATGGACAGACGAAATAATCTTTCACCTTGACGTTATTCATATTAGCGCATTCGGCAATCGCCATATTGGTATTTTTCTCGCTTACTTCTTCGCCAAAGACATTGATATATCCACTTTCTCTTCCGACATATTTAATCTTATAGGGTCTTAGACTCGTAAATCTTACCACATCACCGAGTCTATATCGATAAAGACCCGATGTATTAGATATCACCATAATGTAATCCTTATCTACTTCCACTTTTTCTAAGGTCAGAACTGATGGATCAGATTTAGACTTTTCTTCTAATGGAATGAACTCATAAAAAATCTCATGATCACACATTAGTGCCATGCTTTTGTCTGATCTGTTATTTTGCATAGCGAAATATCCTTCTGAAGCATTGTAGACTTCTCTAAAGGTTACTTTCTCAGATGGGATCATTTTTCTGAACTGCTCCTCATAGGGTTCGAACCCCACGCCACCATGTAGATAAGAACTAAGATTGGGCCATATCTCTGAGATATTAGATGCCCCTGTGACTTCCAAGATTTCTTTTATCAAAACCAAAGTCCACGAAGGCACACCAGCTAACAAGGTTACATTTTCCTTAGCCACTGTGGTAGCCATCTTCTTGATCTTATATTCCCAATCAGGATGCAGCGCCGTCTCGAACTCTGGCGTATAAAACCGTCTTCCTATTCTGGGAAAATTATAAATGTTGATTGCAGATATATCACCCAATATGAGGCCGTTTTCATTCTTTTCTATACTACCACACATAACCAGACTTTTATTAGCAAATAACTTGGCTTTCGGATCTTCGTGATAGACAAAGCTAGCGGCATCCCAACAACATTTGAGATGACCGTTTACCAAATAATTTTTTGTAACCGGAATATACTTACTGCGATCGTTGGATGTACCTGAGGACTTAGCAAACCAATTGACCTCATCACTCACCAATATATTAGGCTGTCCATCTAGCATCTTATTTACATAAGGAAAAACATCTTCGTAGTATCTGATCGGTATAGCTCTGACGTAGTCACTAGTGGATTTTATTTTTGAAAAATCATGGTCGCGACCAAACTCCGTCTCTTGATTACGCTTGATTAATCGTTGAAGAATTTTTTCTTGATAAGAAATTGGATTATCAAAGACACGTTCTATCTTCTTTTGTCTCCATTTGAAGTAGTTAAATAATGCTATGTCTGTAAGGTCAAACATGGAATTGCTTAGTACTAATATAATACTCCAAGTCGTTATTGAAACAATATAGTATCTAATTAATAGTTTTCGATCATAACATACTGATATATAAGGTTTTATTAATTATGACTATTTGTTATTTATATAACTTAGGGTACATTTGCATTTCGTATTATTATTAAAATAATCTATGGCATCCAAATCAGGTAAGAACAAAAAGAAAGGCAAAAACTCCGCAGACCAAGCCTCAGACGGCATACCCATCTTAGCCTCTATAGTCAAGTGGTTATGGTTATTACTCTTAGTCGGGTTATTATTCTCAGCGGCACTTTTTGTTTTTATCGCTAATACTAAGATGCCAGATACAGAGCAACTCGAAAATCCTAAATACGAACAAGCCACGCTTATACTAGCATCAGATGGATCAGAGCTTGGTCGTGCTTATTCAAAAAATAGGAGCCTCCTTGGTTTTGAAGAATTGAACAAATTTCTTGTGGACGCGCTCGTGGCCACCGAAGACGAAAGATTTTACAGACATAGTGGAATAGATCCTAAAGGAACTTTACGCGCGGTACTGTTTCTAGGAAAGAGAGGCGGAGCCAGTACCATCACCCAGCAATTATCCAAGCTATTTTTTACTAATCGCTCTAGATCATTCGTAAGGAGGGCATGGCAAAAGTTGCAAGAATGGGTTATCGCAGTACAGTTCGAAAAAAGATATACCAAAGAAGAAATTATATCCATGTATCTCAATAAGTACGAGTACAGGTATAACTCTTTCGGTGTAGGTGCTGCTGCTAATACCTATTTTGGTAAGGACCAAAGGCAGATGTCTGTGGAGGAATCGGCAGTACTTATAAGCCTACTCAAAAGTCCTAATCTCTTTTGCCCCAAACTAAATCCAGAAAACGCCTTAACCCGTAGAAATGTAGTGCTCAAGCAAATGGTCAAAAATGAATTGCTTGCGCAAAAAGACTACGAAACACTAAGAGGCACCCCCATTGATTTGTCCAATTTCAAACAAATTATCAATTACACAGGACTGGCGCCTTATTTCAGAACTTCACTGACGCAATTTTTAGGTGATCTATTTAAGTCCGATAAATATAGAAAACCAGATGGCACCTCATATAATATATGGGAAGATGGGTTGCGTATATACACGACTATAGATAGCGATATACAAAGACATGCCGAAGAATCGGCTTTCGCCCACATGAAAGAATTGCAAACCAAATTCGATAATGACTGGAATGGAAGGGATGTGTGGAAATTTTCCACGGAAAAAGATAAAAGCATAAGGGAGAAACAGCTAAAAGGGCGAAAAGACTTCTTAGCCTCAGAAAGAAGAAACTCTGATAGGTACAAATCTATGCGGTCTTCCATGATGTCCGATATATTCAACAAAATCAAAGCAAAAATTCCTCAAGTCTCATTTGACAATAGGCATATCGTACGAATGCTTAATGAAGAAAAAAATCCTGGATATCTCAAGAAACTACTAAGAGAAGGATACATCAACTCTAATCAAAATCAATGGTATAGAGAGTTGCTTACCGATCCACTATGGAAAGAGCTAAAGACAAAAAGAAACGAACTAATAAAGAAAGCTAACAAGGTATTTCTCACTCCCGTAAAAATGAAAGTCTTCGACTACAATAATCAAGGCGAAAAGACAGTAACGATGTCGCCGATGGATTCTATAAGGTATCATCAGGCGCACCTGCAGATAGGTTCTGTATCCATCGATCCATCTAATGGAAATATTAAATCATGGGTAGGTGGATTCAACAAAAAATACTTTAAGCTAGACCATGTACGCACTAATAGGCAGGTGGGGTCTACATTCAAACCGTTTGTCTATGCAGCAGCTATACAGAGAGCTTATTCGCCATGCCTCAGAGTACAAGATATAAGACATGGCATACCAGCAGGCGACCAGTGGGGTCTGCAAGAAGCATGGTATCCACAAAACTCTGATAAGAAATATACCCAAGAATGGCTAAGCCTGGCAGAGGCTCTAAAAAAATCCAAAAATTCTGTCTCCGCATGGCTTATCAATGATCTAGGCAACATAGAATATGTAAGAAGTCTTGCAGAGAATCTGGGAATAGCTAAAAGCAAGATACCTCCATACCCATCTATTGTATTGGGCACACCAGATCTTAATGTACTTGAGATGACGGCCGCTTATGCCACTTTTGCTAACAATGGCATCTATGTCAAACCGAACTTTATAACCAAAATAGAAGATAGCAAAGGCAAACTAATATATGCCCCTGTAGTAGACGATAGACGAGCACTCAACGAAAAGCATAACCATGCGGTAGTCAATCTTCTAAGAAATGCATCATCTGATCATAAGTATAAATTAGATTCTGATTTCGGCGGTAAGACTGGAACGACCAACGATTTTGTAGATGGTTGGTTTATGGGTATATCACCGGAGTTAGCCATAGGAACATGGGTAGGTGGAGAAAATTCTTGGATCAAATTCCGCACTCCAGGATATGGTTATGGCAGTCAGATGGCAAGGCCATATTATATGGACCTCATGGGAAGACTAGAATCTGACCCAGACATCTTACTTAATCAAGGAATGAAATTTCATGTGCCAGAAAACCTGGACACGATTAATTTTGATTGCGCCAAAGTATATGGAGGCCCTATACTCAATGACAGTACGGTCATGAAAAAGGTAAAAGTCTACAAACCAGAAATAGAAGACGAGTTTGAAAATAATGAGGAGTAAGTAACTTACTCCCTAGTCATTTCCAAGCCATAATTATACCCTTTTTGTACAGCAGGGACACCTTTACTCATCCACTCTGGCATCGGCTTATCCATCAGATAATGATCAAAGAATTGTTCCATTCTTATATTGAAATCAATTCGATTAGGACGTTTGATAGGCCAGTGCGGTTCTTCGTTATAGTTGAGCAGCCAGGCTGGCTTACCTAATCTTCTCATTGCCACGAAAAACTCAATACCCTGATACCAAGGCACCGCCCCATCCTTATCATTATGTAGAATAAGTACAGGCGTATTTATTTTGTCCACATTGAAAATTGGTGAATTCTCCAGATATAACTCTGGCTTTTCCCATAGGGTCGCACCTAGACGACTTTGTGTTCTTTCGTATTGGAACATTCGGCTCATACCTGTACGCCATCTGATTCCTCCATAGGCGCTGACCATATTGACGACGGGGGCACCAGCTTCTGCACATCGGAACATATCAGTCTTAGTCACAAGGTGTGCGATCTGATAACCGCCCCAGCTATGACCTTGCACACCTATTCTTTCCTTATCTATATATCCCTTGTCTATCATGGCTTCTACACCAGACATGACAGCGTCATAACAACTTTGACCAGGATAACCATTCTGATATTTTATATCAGGATTAAAAATGATATATCCCTTATTGACATAATAAGAATAGTTAATCGTAGATCGATGAGGCTCTGGAGCGCTATGATTATAGAGTCGATTAGATGATTTTTCGTAAAAATTGACGATCATCGGATACTTCTTGGCAGGGTCAAAATCATCAGGTTTGAGTAACAACCCCTTGACCATATTACCATTATAATCTTCCCACTCTACGAGTTCGATATTACCCCAGCGATACTCTGATTGCTGAGGATTGGCATCTGTCACCACTTTTTGGCTATCAAAATCTTTAGATGCATGGATCAGATTAGGGAAGGTCTGGAAATTTTGTTTGGTGAATATAATGTCATCCGATTCCTTGGCTTTCGTTATTCTGGTGGTATAGTTATACGGCCCATGCTCTATACTCTTGACGATATTAGTCCCCAGATGGAGACTAGCATATCCGGAGGTTTTATTTATATCGTCAAAAGATTTGAGCAATATAGTGGTGTCCCAAGGTAATTGTCGGATATCATCATCCAATCTCACATAACGATATCTCATATTGGCCTGTCTTCCTTGAGTTACATTGATGGATTCCTTCTGACCAGTCGGGTCCACTTTCCAGACATCATAATGATCATAGATAAGCATCCAGCGATCATCATCTATCCAATGCAGAAAGCCACTTGGGTAAGGAGGCATCGGGCGATCATTGAGTTCGTCATAGAATGAACCTTGAGTCACTGCTTTTTTGATACCGGTGGTAACTTCATAAGTAACCCATGATGTATCCACGCGATCATACCAATAAATATATTTTTCTGATGGAGACATCCTCGGAAAGCCTTGCACCTTGGATAATACCTTTTTCTTTTTTCCAGTTTTTATATCTGATAAGTATATATCTCTAAATATGTATCCTTCCCATGACAGATATTGCTGATAAGGCTTTTCGTCATAAGTGAGTAAATATCTCGACGTATGCTTGGTATCTAAAGAAAACTCAGAATCAGCAAGATCAGATATCTGATGAAACCGACCAGTCGCCATATCATATAATACCGCATAAGACCTTTCTGACTCTCTTTTGGCATTGACGTTTTGTTGGGTGTATAAGAGGGGGTCCTTGTAGTTCCAGACTTCAACGACGGCCTTATCTTCCTCTATCGTCATGGTATCCTCTTCTGGTGGCATAGGTCTTATACCGAAATATAGACGCTCTCCATTATCAGAAAAGACGATATCGCTAGCATGATTTATCATCCAATCCTTTGGTAAGAAAGAAGACTTAGGGTGTGCAATGGGCTTAGCCATACCTTTGTCCTTCTTCCATAAGAATAATTCCATAGGTCTGACCTTTTCCTTAGTTGTGTCACGATCTGCCAGGAAGCCCACAGCATCGCCTTCCTTAGACAGACTGAACTTAGAATACTTGCCTTCCTCATTATATAATGTATCCGACTGGCGCAAGTCAAAATCGAAAAGTACAACTGATGGATGATTAGTCGTATCAGGTCCTAGTCCATGCACAAGCATTTTATTAGCCGATTCTGTCCACATATAATCCTTAGTATAGGAGAACTGGTACAAGGTATCCCGATGATAATCCCTGACCATCAGCAAGCCACCATTATTAGAATCTTCTTTCTTTATGAGCGTTGTATCCTTTTTGTTATCACGATCATTGAGACGTACAGCGATCATGCCTCCCTGCTCTTCTGGGAGTTTGTACTCTTTGATATCTGGTATAGATTCTATGACTTGATCTACTAAAGAATAAATTATGAGCGTGTCTTTAGGAAAGTCTTCTTTTTTCTTTTTCTGCCTTTTAAGTGTTTGGATAGTATCGAATGCTGGACCCACTTTATAGGCCATAAATAAATTATCTGTATCAAAGCGCGCATCATGTCCTCTATCAAATGACACTGAGCTATAATCCCTGGTGTTATATAAATATAAAGTCTGGTCTCCCCTACCTGGCTTGAGCACATAAGTGATCCAGTCGCCATTATTAGATATTTGCACCTTTTCTATTTTATTCCAGATATCATAGGTCTTTGGCGACATTATCTTTTTCTGAGCATTGACCAGAATCTGAGAGGTCATTATTAGCAAGATTATAATACAGAGGATATTACGCATTATGATTTTTTCTCTTTTCTTAAAAGTAACAAGTATTTGGTAGCTTTCGATACGGCGTAATAATTACACTCTTTATTATTTATCTTTGGTCTACGATTTTTTAATTATAACTATACGTACCCTTGACGATAAAGCGATTTTTATTACACGTTCTTATGATGATTGTCGTCGTGATGGTCGTATTGTTTCTTGTATTTCAGTGGTTAAGAATATATACTAACCACGGTCAGAAATTAGAATTGCCAGATTATACAGGTGAGTTCTTTGATGATGCCAAGGAAGAAGCGCAGGAAAAAACCTTTGAGCTTATCATCAACGATTCTCTGCATAAAGTGGGTGTCCCAGGTGGTCAAATAATCTCTCAGAATCCAAAGCCAGGTGCACTGGTCAAAGAAAATAGAAAAATATATGTCGATGTCACCAAGTATGATGCCGATGAATACTCTCTTAATAATGATCTCCCGCGTCTGTATGGTCAGGAATATTATCGGACTAAAGAGAAATTATTAGGCTTATCCATTAATTCTGAGATTGCAAGATATACCTATGACAAAGGAGAGCCCGACCATATACTAGGCGTGATCTATGAGGGTCAAAATATCATCGTGAAAAATGCCAACGGCGAAATGGTCAAAAAACCTGGAGTCAAAATAAAAAAGGGTACTACTCTAAAATTTGTCCTGAGCGAGGCGAGAGGCTTAGATGTTACCATACCAGACTGGACATGTCAACGACTAAAAACGGTGCGTTTTATGTCAAACTCTGTAAAAGTTAAAATAGGTAAAGTAGATCTGCAGGGCGCCGTCACTAATCGAGACTCTGCCTATGTCATATCACAAAACCCGCCTTATGATGGCATATCAACCATAAAAACGGGAGAATATATCGACATCGTCATATCCAACCAAAAACCAGACTCTTGTCAGTAGTCTAAGAGTGGGAATTAGTTTTTTTAACATTTTTTTTTGTTAAAGCGTTACTTTCCAGTTAGCGCATGGTCTAAATAGCGTCTTTGGACTAAAAAATCAATCAAAAAAATTAACTAATCAAACAATAATTCTAATGGAAGAATCAGTAAGCAACTTTACAGGTCAAATTATGGGTGCTCTTCAGAACACTTATAACTCTGTAGGTGCATTTTTACCGAAACTTATAGGAGCTTTAGTTATTTGGATCATTGGTGGTTTCGTAGCAAGAGCGATCCGATGGGCTGTAGAAAAAGTTCTTAAATCTGTAAAATTTGATGACATTGCTGACAAAGTAGGCATCAATCAGAAATTAAGAGATGGTGGTCTTAAATCAAGTGCCTCTGGTCTTATGGCCAAAATGGTGTACTGGATCATTATGCTCACAGTTTATATCATGGCGTTCAACGCATTAGGTCTTGAGGTCGTTTCTGATCTATTGACAAGCGTAATCCAGTACATCCCTAAGATCATCGTAGCATGTATCTTACTTATTGTAGGTATGTTCTTAGCTGATTTCGTTAGAGATTTGGTCAAAGCAACACTTAAGTCTGGAAGCTTTGATAATCCTAATACAGTAGCACAAGTCGCTTACTGGGCTGTATTATTCTTATCAGTATCTATGGCTATCAACACTGTAGGTATCGGTGGAGAAATCGTAAATACTGTAGTTACAGCAGTACTCGGTGGAGTTAGTTTAGCAGTGGCTATTGCTTTCGGTCTTGGAGGCAGAGATGCAGCAGCTAAAACGATCAACAAAATATCCAAGTTGGATTAATAATATAAAGACTGAAAAGTCTGACAAGGGATACCGCTTGGTATCCCTTTTTTTGTGTAAATAGTTAAGGACCATTGCACTTTTATACCAAAAACACATACTTTTGTGGTCCGTTAACAAAAGATCTTTCAAATGCAGGCCTTGAGGCAGTTTTCTATACCCATAAAGGGATTAGATTTTGCGACATATAATTATTCATTCGTTGTCGATGCCGTTTTTTTTGAGCAGTTTCCAGATTCTCCGTACAAAAACGGAAATCTGAAAGTAGAAGTAGAATTAGACAAAAAATCAGATCATATCATTCTAGAGTTCGTAACAGACGGAACACTTAGGACCGAATGTGACAGATGCACCGCGGAAATAGACTTCCCAGTATCTACAGATGATTATGAAATGATTATCAAATACGACGAAAATGAAAGAGATGAAGGGGAAGTTGCCTTTATTCATCCAGAAAGTCATGAATTGAACGTAGCGAAATACATTTACGATCATATCATCCTTTCGACACCATTGATAAAAGTATTTGATTGCTATAGTATAGACCCAAGGCCTTGTAACGAGAATGTTCTGGCGTTATTAGATCAAGACACAGAAAAAGAGCCAAAAAATAATCCGTTAGGAGATGCGCTCAAAGATTTTAAAATAAAAGCAAAGTAAGAAAATGGCACATCCGAAGAGTAGAATATCCAAGCAAAGAAAAAGAAAACGTCGTACACACAAAAAAGCGACGATACCAGCTATAGCCATCTGTAGTAAAACTGGGGAATCTCATCTTTACCACAGAGCATATTGGCACGAAGGCGATCTTTACTACAAGGGTAAGGTACTCGTCGAAGGCTATGTAGACGAAGAATAAGAACCATAAAAATATATTACCAAAGCCCTTTAAGAATTTAAAGGGCTTTTTTTGATTATATAGAGAATATATCACCATGAAAGAAATTATTAATACCTCTCTCGCACCATCTCCAGTAGGTCCTTATAACCAATCTGTAATGGCGGGAAACACCTTATACGTATCAGGGCAAATCGCTATTATCCCAGAAACTGGAAAACTATTGCAAGGAAGTATCGAAGAAGAGACAGATCAGGTCATGAAAAACCTCAATGCCATACTTACCCAAGCCAATATGGACTTCAATAATGTGGTCAAGGCCTCTGTATTCGTTACGGATATGAATAATTATAGCCAGATCAATCAGGTATATGCCAAATATTTTGACGAAAGTACCGCCCCTGCCAGAGAGCTAGTTGAAGTGGCTAATCTTCCAAAGTTTGTCAATGTAGAAATATCAGTTATTGCCGTAAAGTCTTAGTTATGTCAGAAAAGAAAACTGTCTTATCCTGCATACAACCTACAGGGCACATGCACTTCGGTAATTACTTTGGTGCAGTCAAAAACTGGGTAGACCTACAGCATAAATATAATTGCATATATGGTGTGGTAGATTATCATGCCATGACGATGCCTTATGACCCTAAAAAGCTGATTAACAGCAGCTGGGAGCTAATCTATAATCTATTAGCCGTAGGTATCAAAGCAGAAAATCTGTTCGTGCAGTCTCTCATACCCGAGCATGCGGAACTGGGATGGATATTCAACAATTTTGCAGCGATGGGTCGCGTAGAGAACATGACACAGTTCAAAGACAAAAGCCAACAATCCAAGAGTGGTAAGGAGGGTTTTATATCAGTAGGGTTATTTGATTATCCCGTACTACAAGCCGCGGATATTCTTATATATAAAGCCGATTACGTACCAGTCGGAGATGACCAAAAACAACATCTAGAGTTAACCCGAGAAATCGCCAACCGCTTTAATAACCAGGTCAATAAAGAGTATTTCGTATTGCCCGAAACTTTATTTACTGAAACGCCTAAAATAAAATCTACAGCCGATCCATCGCGAAAAATGAGCAAAAGTGCAGGAGAAAAGCACTATATCAATGTATTTGCAGAAGAAGATCGTCTGAGAAAACAAATTAGATCCGCAGTAACTGACACAGGAGAGAACAAGGAAGGTGAGATGAGCGAAGGGGTTAAAAACCTTTTTGAGCTTGTAAAAGCATCGGGTCATGATAATGGTTCATCATACAATTCCTTGCAAGCGTCTTACGAATCTGGCAATCTAAAATATTCCGAGCTTAAGGAAGTAACTACGGAGGCCTTGTTAAGCCTTAATAAAACTTTCAGAGAAAAAAGAGCGGAAATAGTACAGGATAAAAAAGAGGTCAAATATCAAATCAAACAATCTAGCGCTCAAATACGCCAAATAGCACAAAACACCTTGAAGGAAGTGAAGGAACTTTGTGGATTAATGAATGTAAAATTCTGACGTAAATGAAAACGTCTATGACATAAATATTTAAGACACACAGAGGATGATTATAATATATAATATGCTAATATCCAATCGCCTACAAATTATAACCGCATGAAAATTATCTGTATAGGTCGTAATTATATCGATCATGCCAAAGAACTAAATAATCCTGTCCCAAAGTCTCCTCTGATTTTCATGAAACCATCTACCGCTCTTAATAAGTCAAAGGAAATGCCATATCCTTCATTTACTGACAATCTACATTATGAGCTGGAGGTGGTACTAAGAATCGGGAAACATGCCAGCCCTGTAAGTAAAGAGGATGCCTTGTCTTATGTGTCAGGTATCGGATTAGGTATAGATTTTACCGCTCGTGATATACAGTCTCGATGCAAAGAAAAAGGTCATCCTTGGGAAAAGGCAAAAGCGTTTGATAACAGTGCATCATTAGGAAGCATTGTAGAATTCAAGAGGGAATACGAAAAAGACTTAGAGTTCCATCTTATGCTCAATGGAGATAAGGTACAATTAGGCTATACTAAGGATATGATATTTGATTTTAGTACGCTTATATCATATTCGTCACAATACTTTACTCTAGAGGAAAATGACCTAATTTATACAGGTACACCAGCGGGTGTAGGATCAGTTAAAAAAGGAGACAAGCTAATAGGTTACTTTAATGAAAAAAACCTTTTGGAAGTCTCAATTATTTGACACTTTTGCGCTCCACTTATAATTAATCAAAATATCTAAACTCATGTCGTATCTTTTTACATCAGAATCAGTGTCAGAAGGACATCCGGATAAGGTATCTGATCAGATTTCTGATGCATTGGTAGATCATTTTTTGGCTTTTGACAAAAACTCCAAAGTCGCCTGTGAAACCTTAGTTACGACAGGACAAGTGGTCCTCGCAGGAGAGGTAAAAACCAAGACATATCTAGACGTACAGCAGATCGCTCGAGATGTTATCAAAAGGATAGGATATACGAAGTCTGAGTACATGTTTGACGCAGATTCTTGCGGTGTATTCTCATCTATACATGAGCAATCACCTGACATCAATCAGGGTGTGGACAAAAAGAAAAAGCAAGATCAGGGCGCAGGAGATCAAGGTATGATGTTCGGTTATGCGACTAATGAGACTGATAACTACATGCCTCTGGCATTGGACTTATCTCACAAGATATTATTAGAGTTAGCGACAATAAGAAAGGAAGGCAAAATCATGACCTATCTGAGACCTGACTCCAAGTCTCAGGTGACTATAGAGTACTCAGAAGATCACAAACCTATAGCCATAGATTCTATAGTAGTCAGTACACAACATGACGACTTTGCGGCTGAAGCAAAGATGCTTGCCAAGATCAAAAAAGATGTCAAAGACATCGTGATACCAAGAGTGGTCAAAAAATTAAAACCTTCACTCAAAAAACTCTTTAAGAAAAGAATCAAGTATCATGTCAATCCAACGGGCAAATTTGTAATCGGAGGTCCTCATGGAGATACTGGCCTTACGGGAAGAAAAATTATAGTCGATACCTATGGTGGTAAGGGTGCCCACGGCGGAGGTGCTTTTTCTGGAAAAGATCCATCTAAGGTAGATAGATCGGCAGCTTATGCCACAAGACATATTGCTAAGAACCTAGTAGCGGCAGGTGTATGTGATGAAGTATTAGTTCAGGTATCTTATGCCATTGGTGTGGCAGAGCCCACTAATATCTACATTAATACCTACGGAACGGCCAAGGTAAAAATGACAGACTCTCAAATTGCAGATAAGGTCATCAAGCTATTCGATATGAGACCTTACTCTATAGAAAAGAGGCTCAAGCTAAGAAGTCCTATCTACTCAGAAAGCGCCGCTTACGGCCATATGGGACGCCAACCAGAAAAGAAAAAGCTACAATTCACTAATGGTTCCGGGCAAACCAAAACGGTTAATGTGGAAACATTTACTTGGGAAAAATTAGACTACGTTCCTAAGGTGAAAAAAGCCTTCGGAATTAAATAAAATAGGTAATAAACAATTAGCTTTATTTCACATTTATAGGTCATCTGTAATGCAGATGTATTATATACCATTAAGCTATACTAACCTGAATCAGAACTCCTATGTCTGTAGACCAATTTAAGAGTAGGCATATAGGACCTACTTATAGTGAATCTCAAGCCATGCTCTCTGAGATCAAAGTAGATAACCTTCTGCAACTCATAGACAAAACAATCCCACAATCGATAAGAATCACAGATAAATTAGATGTAGACGAAGCGCTGTCAGAGTATGAATACTTAAGAGAACTCAAAGAGACAGCCAGAAAAAATAAAATTTTCAGATCCTATATCGGTCAAGGATACTATGGCACCATAACGCCATCGGTTATAAGTCGCAATGTCTTTGAAAACCCAGGATGGTATACACAATACACCCCCTATCAGGCAGAAATATCTCAAGGTCGCCTGGAGGCTTTGCTTAATTTTCAGACCATGGTCTCAGACCTTACAGGTATGCCACTAGCTAATGCCTCTCTCCTCGATGAAGGCACTGCGGCAGCCGAGGCTATGATAATGGCTTACAACATAAAAAACAAGAGAGCCAAAACACCAATTACTAAATTCTTCATTGACCAGAATGTTTTTCCGCAGACTTTGGATGTCATAAGGGGAAGAGCGCTGCCGCTGGATATAGAGATTGTTATTGGAGATTGGAAAAAGTCGGATATCACGGAAGAATTTTTCGGTGGATTACTGCAGTATCCAGATGCTAATGGGGAAATACACGACTACAAATCTTTTTCAGAAAAATTAAAAAATAATAACTGTTTGCTTGCTGTCACGGCAGACATAATGAGCCTTGCGCTGCTGGCGACGCCAGCTTCCTGGGGTGCTGATATCGTGATAGGTTCTACTCAGCGATTTGGCGTTCCTATGGGTTATGGCGGGCCTCATGCGGCATATTTCGCTACCACAGAGAAATACAAACGTCAGATTCCAGGTCGAATAATAGGTGTATCCGTGGATAGAAGAGGTCAGAAGGCTTTGCGTATGGCTCTCCAGACCAGAGAGCAACACATTAAGAGGGAGAAGGCCACATCCAATATCTGTACGGCTCAGGCATTATTGGCTATCATGGCTTCTATGTACGCCTGTTATCATGGACCCGATGGAATAAGAGCCATTGCCCAAGACATCAATGACAAAACCAAAAGACTCCATCACTTTCTGAAAGAAAGAAAATTCGATGTCCTCAATAATTCTTTCTTTGATACCATCACTATTAGAGCCACTAGGGATGATATAGACAAGATCACAGCACGAGCAAAAGAAAAAGAAATAAACTATCAGATCTCAGATAATGCAATAAGGATAAGTATAGACGAGACTATACTAGAAAAAGATCTTGATGATATTAAGTACACATTCGATATCAAACCAAATCAAGGGTATAGCAATGGAATTGATTATGGGATTCCAGCATCACTATCGAGATCAGTAGATTATCTGACACATCCAGTCTTCAACTCTTATCATACGGAGACAGAAATGATGAGATATCTCAAGTCTTTAGAAAATAAAGATTTGTCCCTAGTCCATTCCATGATTCCTCTCGGAAGTTGCACGATGAAACTGAATGCAGCGACTGAACTGATACCAGTCTCTTGGCCAGAATTTGCTGGAATACACCCTTTTGCTCCTATGGAGCAGACAATGGGTTACCAACAAATATTTGAAGAATTATCTAAAGATCTCTCATCTATAACTGGGTTTGCTGGATGCACATTACAGCCTAACTCTGGAGCACAGGGAGAATATGCTGGTCTTATGATGATCAGAGCTTATCATGAGTCAAATAAAAATACTCATCGTAAAGTTGTTCTGATTCCATCATCAGCACATGGTACTAATCCAGCCAGCGCTGTCATGGCAGGGATGGACGTGGTGATTACGGCTTGTGACGAAAATGGAAATATATCCCTGTCTGATCTCAAAGAAAAAATTGCCACACATCAAGAAAATCTGGCTGGAATCATGATAACATATCCTTCGACACATGGTGTTTTTGAAGAGGATGTGATAGAAATATGTGATGCCATACATGATGCTGGTGGATTAGTATATATGGATGGCGCCAATATGAACGCTCAAGTCGGTCTGACCAGCCCCGCCGCTATACATGCAGACTGTTGTCACCTTAATCTTCACAAAACATTTAGCATTCCACATGGAGGTGGTGGACCTGGCATGGGACCTGTCTGTGTTAACGAAAAGCTATTGCCATTCTTACCAGGTCATGTAGTTATCAAAAATAAAGAATCAAACATTCACGCCATATCTGCGGCTCCTTGGGGCAGTGCGAGTATCTTATTGATATCCTATGCTTATATAAAGTTACTCGGACATAACGGCATTACAGACGCTACGATCAAGGCCATACTTAATGCCAACTATATCCGCGCTGCACTAAAAGATGATTACCAAATCTTATATACCAATAAGAATGGATTCTGTGCGCACGAATTAATCATTGACTTAAGGGATTATAAGGAGGCAGGAATCTCTGCGGAGGATGTCGCCAAAAGGATGATAGACTACGGGTTTCATGCACCTACTCTGAGCTTTCCAGTACCCGGTACTATTATGATAGAGCCTACAGAAAGTGAATCAAAAGATGAACTCGATAGGTTTATAGCGGCTATGAAGGCTATCAGACAAGAGATAGAAGAAGTTCTTACGGGGATCGCAAGCCCTACGGATAATGTTCTTATTAATGCACCGCACCCTTTGCATGAAGTCACTTCTGACGATTGGTCGCACATATACTCTAGACAAAAAGCAGCGTATCCTCTGGATTATCTGTATGGTACTAAAAAGTTTTGGGCATCTGTTGCCAGAGTAGATAACGCTTATGGAGACAGGAATCTGATCTGCACCTGTCCGCCTATTACCGCGTACCAATCTGCTGATAAGGACTTGGTATCTTAATAGAAAATCAATTAATGGCGCATTGACTATTCTTCGATTTGTTCGAAGTCTGAATTTTCGAAAGCATTAAAGACCTTATAGTAAATCAAATTATAGGTTTCCCCAGATTTAGAAAATCTTCTTTCTATAAAATAGGAATTGTCTTTACTGACAATTTTCTCTATGACAATGCCTTGGAAATTAGAGAATTGCCTTTCAAATTCGTTAGTAGAATTATCAAAAGGCTTATGTTGTATCCATGTTGCTTCTTCCCACTTGGTGCTATCACTTTTTCCTGCTAGAGGGAAAATAATATGTTCCATCTGGTAATTAGAATCCGCATGAAATTTTTGATAAAAGTTGAGAAAATCAGACGGTATATCCTGGCTTATGACCTTGTCATTTGAGACCGATTGGTCATTTTTGCAAGAGATAATTATTGCAACAGCAATTAGTAGTATTATCAAAAATCTATTCATTCTATGATAGTGTACACTAGATAAAAGTCATTAATCCTTTGAGCAAAAACATTATATTCTTGTCTGATATTGTCTTTTTGTAAAAATGATTTCAACTCTAATCTATCATCAAAACATTTGAATGGATACAAATACATGTGCTTTTTAAAATCAACCTCCTTCTTACCATAGGCCTTGTACATCGATTCTTTTGCTCCCCAAAATACATGATAAGCATAAGTAAGGTTACCCTGATCTATTCTCGCACTTTCTTGTTCGGATATAAATTTATGTTGTATCCTGGAAATCTTAGAGACTTCTTTCTGAATATCAATACCTACCAGTACATCTGATATGATTGCTGCCACCATGTTATGTGAGTGGCTTAATGATACAAACTTTGGCGAATTTTCTATATAAGGTTTGCCGTACTCATCCTTCAGCAGATTGATATATGCACCTTCATCAGAATACAACTTCTTGATAAGATACCTCGAAGAAAGCCACTCCATTTTCCTTCTGCTATTCAGACCATCTAAAAGTTCCTTTTCTTCATGATTCAGCGACAAGCCATCTAAAAAAAACTCTTCAGGCTCGTCTACCTTCCATACCGCTATGGAAGTCAGTTCGTCGATATTGTCATGAAGTAGTATCGGCATAGTTGCTTATATTCCTTGATATATAGAAACAAAAAAACCGCTCCAAAAATATGAAGCGGTTCAAACAATAATTTTAAAAACGGTTTATTTCTTAACTGCGTCTCTAATCTCTCCAAGTAATACTTGATCTGGAGTCGGATCTGGATCTGGAGCCGCACCCATGAATTTGATCTTAGCTTTACCTAACATGAAAAGAACCCATCCTACGATCAATAAATTAATTATAGAGTTAATCCATTTTCCATATCGGATAGCATTTTTAGGTGTTCCATCTTCGTTCATCTCATCACCCAATTGATACATCATATCAGCGAAATCGTATCCACCCGCGAAATGTCCTACTACTGGCATGACTATATCATTAACAAATCCGTTAACCACAAGACCTACAGCCGCAGCTAATATTACTGCAATGGCGAAGTCTATAACATTACCAGTAAAAATAAATTCTTTAAATTCTTTCCACATTTTTAAAAGTTTAGTTTAATTATATAAAGTAAAGTTAGATATATAGTGTTAATATATATAAATTAATTAGATATTTAACTAATTATAGTTAAGCCTATTAAACATATAAATAAAGTTATATTAGTCTGGAAATGACCTCAGTGACGTCGTAATCACGCTAGTTATTTGACTGATTATTAGTTATAATGTCACTATAGTCGCAGTAAAAAATCACGAGATGTATTCACAGGATCAAGAGTTAGAGTTTTTCGAATTATCCAAAAAACTATTGGAACAAGAGCTAGCGGTAAGCGATTATGACAATCTGGCCGACCTCCTTAAATATCATGAGTGGAAATACTATGTAAAAAATGATAACATAATTTCTGATTATGAGTACGACTTGTTGTATAAAAAATTAGAAGCGCTAGAGGAAAACAACCAAATAAAAATAAGACCTGACTCCCCTACCCAACGCGTGTCTAATGACCTCTCTAAAAATTTCTCTACTGTAGAACATTACAGTCCGATGCTGTCACTGAGCAATTCTTATAATCAAGAGGACCTTGATGACTTTGACACGCAGGTCAAAAAGTTATCAAAAATCGAATCTGGAGATATTGCATATTACGTCGAGCCCAAGTTAGACGGAGGCAGTATCGCCTTAGTCTACGAAAATGATCTGCTCGTAAGAGCCGCGACTCGCGGAAACGGATCAGAAGGCGAAGACATAACACTTAACGCTAAAAGCCTTCCATCTATCCCATTACGAGTCAAGTTCTCTGAGCACGGTATCTATAGAGCAGAACTAAGAGGCGAAGCTGTTATCCATAAAGAGACCTTTGCCAAAAAAAATCAAGAAAGAGAAAAAGAAGGATTAACCTTATTCGCCAATCCTCGTAATGCCGCATCTGGCGGGTTACGTATGAAAAATCCTAATGACAGTCGTGATCGTGGTTTGGAGGTATTTATATTTAACATGGCCTATGCTATAGACCAAAATCAGAATGATATTCTCACTCAGTTTGAGACACACGCCAAGGTCATAAATATATTAGGAAACAATGGATTTAAGATTCCTAATAAGGGAATACAAACTGCAAGAAATATAAAACAAGCTTTTGACATTGCTAGACAATGGGAAGAAGGTAGAGAAGAATATCCGTACGAAATAGATGGTGCAGTTATCAAAGTGGACAGTCTACTATTGCAATCTAAATGTGGTGCCACTCAGCATCATCCCAGATGGGCGATCGCATTTAAGTTTAAGGCCAAGCAGGCCACCTCGACTTTGCTAGAAATAGAATATCAAGTAGGTAAAACTGGAGCTATAACACCTGTGGCCAAAGTAGAACCTGTACATCTTGCTGGCGTCACAGTATCTTCCATTTCTTTGCATAACGAAGATTTTATAGTACAAAAAGATCTAAGGGTCGGTGATAAAGTCGTCATAGAACGAGCTGGTGATGTCATACCCTACATAGTCAAATCTCTACAGGAATTACGTACTGGTAAAGAAGAGCCTATTCGTTTTCCGACGACTTGTCCCTCCTGCAATGCAATACTGGAAAAAAAAGAAACTCAAGCCGCATGGCGGTGCTATAATCCCAAATGTCCCGCTCAGAATCTGGAAAGAATAATATATCATATCTCTAAAGAGGCCATGAATATTGATGGCTTCGGTAAATCTTATGTAGAAAAATTTATGCAACTTGACTGGGTCAAGGATATAAGCGATGTCTACAATTTAGATTATGAAAAGATAGCAGACCTGGAAGGTTTCGGAAAAAAATCCGTGGAAAACCTCAAAGCGGCCATCGACAAAGCTAAAAAAAATCCGCTACATAGATTGCTCAATAGTCTTAGCATAAATCAGCTTGGAAGCAAAGCTAGTAAACTCATCGCACAAGAAATAGAGTCCATCTATGATATAATAGATTGGGATGTCGAGAAATATACAGAGATAAAAGATGTCGGTCCCATACTTGCTGAGAATGTTATCTCGTGGTTTAGCGAGGAAGAAAATGTGGAACTCATCCGTCGTCTGGAAGCCTATGGAGTCAACGTAAAACAAACCGAGCAAGATAAACCCAAGATTATAAAACAGGATGCCCCATTCGTAGGTAAAACAATTTTATTCACAGGAAGTCTTGAAAAAATGAGCCGAAAGGAAGCTCAGAAATTGGCTGAAGAGAATGGTGCTAAAAATATTTCTGCGGTAAGTTCAAATCTGAATATCTTAGTGGTCGGAGAAAAAGCTGGATCTAAACTTAAGAAGGCACAAAGCTTAGGAACAGTAGAAATATTATCAGAAGAAGAATTTCTACTAATAATTAATAAATAGTCAATAATGAAGTTTGAGGAATTTGGGTTCAGTGATGTCTTACTAGAGGCGTTAGATTACATGGGTTTTCAGAAGGCGACACCTATCCAAGAACAAGCCATCCCACAGATCAATGATGGACATGATATGTTGGCATCAGCACAAACGGGTACTGGAAAGACGGCCGCATTCATATTGCCTATTCTCAATAAACTAGTAAACCACAACGAAGGAAATACACAAGTACTCGTTATTGTCCCAACTAGAGAACTAGCGCTGCAAATAGATCAGCAAATACAAGCCTTCTCTTATATGACGGATGTCTCATCTATTCCACTATATGGTGGTGGTGACGGACAAGAGTGGGTAACTCAGCAGCGCGCACTAAAAAATGGTGTCAACATCGTCGTTGCCACTCCAGGTAAACTGATTTCATTTATAAAAAATAAAAACTTCAGCACATCCACTATAAAATACCTCATACTAGACGAAGCAGATAGAATGTTAGATATCGGCTTCTATGATGACATTGTCGATATTATAAAGCAGTTACCAGAAGAAAGACAGACCTTGCTTTTTAGTGCTACCATGCCACAGAATATCATTAAACTAAGCCGAACTATACTCAAAAATCCGAAAGAAATAAAAATCGCTATCTCCAAACCTGCGGAGAAAATACTACAAGTATCCTATCTATGCTATGACGCACAAAAAGTCAAATTGCTCGTCTCACTGATCAAAGACAAACCGAATTATAAGAGCATCATTGTTTTTTGCTCCACCAAAAAAAGCGTAAGCACCATCGTCTCAGCACTCAAAAAAAAGAATCTCAATGCAGAGGCTATCTCCTCTGATCTCGACCAAAGTGAAAGGGAAAAGGTAATGCTTAGATTCCGAGCGCGTGAGACTAGAATACTTGTGGCGACTGATGTTATCTCTAGAGGTATAGACATCAAGGATATCAATCTTGTGGTCAATCATGATACTCCGAGAGATGCAGAAGACTACGTACACCGCATCGGCCGAACAGCGAGAGCTGAACAATCAGGTGTCGCTATCACTTTTGTCTCACCAGATGATATGAAATACTTTCACGGTATAGAAAAGCTCATCGAAAAAGAAATTATCAAACTCAATGTACCAGAGGAACTAGGTGCATCTCCAGAATGGAATGTCCGCCATAGAAAAAGTCGGAATAATGGCAATAACAGACGTGGGAGACCTCAGCGACATAATTCCAGAAATAAAAAAAGGTGATCTCAATTTACTCAAGATCACCTTATCATATAAACTATTTCTTTTTATCTACACGCCCAATTTAGCTTTTACTAAAGCCATGACATTATCAGAATCCTGTGCATGGAGCAATGTACCCGTCGCGGTATCAAAAATCATGGTATAACCATTTTCTTTACCTACCGCTTCCACAGCCTTCTTTACATTATCTAATATAGGACCAAGTAATTCTTCTCTTTTCTTGAGAATCTTGTTCTGTACTTCTACCTCGTATTGTTGTATAGCTTGCTGCTCTTCGGCTAACTCAGCTTCTTTCTGCTGCATCTGTACCTGAGATAATAAGCCTTGCTCAGCTTGCTTGGCATATTCCTGTACTTTGGTTTCTAGGGCTTTTACCTTTGCTTGACCAGATGTTATAAGCTGCTTTTGATAAGTTTCGATCTCGCTATCTGCTGCTTTTACAGCAGGTAACTCTGATAAGAGTGCCGCCGAGTCAAGATACCCGAACTTTTGAGCTTGCACACTGATGGCCAAAAGCACAACCAATGCACTACCTATCATTCTCTTAATTAATGTCGTTTTCATTATTTATTGTTTGTAATCTGTTTTCTAATAAATTTTAATGCTTCTCGCATTTATAGAACCGCAAATGTAACTCAATGGTTAGAAAATAGGCCCTTTTTAACCTAAGATTAATGCTTGAAATATCAAATTGTTAAAACATTAATTGATAAGATATCTCTCTACTCCAGACTATATTTAGCAGATAATATAAAATGTCTTCCCGGTCCACTTACTCCAGATGCAAAAGGTCTGTAATGGCTATCCATCAGATTATTAAGCGCTACATTAACTGTCAGTAAGTCTAATGGAAAAAATTGTACCGAAATTCCATATACATGCCATGAAGGACTACCATCTACAGTGGCCAGATCTGGATTATCTACACTACCTCCATATTCATCTATAGGTTTCCATCCATTGTACTTATGGTCAAAACTGAGTGCAAACTTTGGTTGCCTATACGACACCCTGTTATGCCCAAAGGCGGGAGGTATATGCGCTAATGGACTTTCTACGTTATCTTCATCTTTTGCTGTTCCTTTTGCTATGTTATAGGAAGATTCGTATACGAGGGATGGTAATATATTATATTTCAAACTTAGTGATAGGCCTCTGACTATTCCAGACTGAGCATTGGTATTAGCTGTTACCAGCAGAGTGTCGCCTCTGGTAATATACTCAGTACGACCATCAGGAAGAGCAAACGGCTCGCGAATAATGGCATCTCTGAGCTGGGTATAATATCCCGTCGCACCGACTTGCAATCTCTTATCGGAATATGATAAGGTGAGTTCTCCGTTAATTACTTTTTCGGGTTTTAGCTCAGGATTTGGTATGGTGATTTCGTCTCTTTTTACTCTTACCTTAGCAAGATCATCCACATTGGGTGCCCTAAACGCATTACCTACAGATGCCTTTAGCGAAAACCCGTCCCTCTTATAATTGATCCCCGTAATCCCGACGAATGCCTGACTTGTATTCTTTATACCCTCATAGAAATAAGAAGGCCACTCAAAGGGGTCTGCACGATCATAAAGTAAATCCACCACCTGATGCGTATATCTCACACCCAAGATCCATGTCCAATATGTGTCTCGGCTGTGCAAAATATGCTGAGCAAATATCCCGGCATTAGCTAATTGGCTTCCAGCACTCGGATAACGTGATAAAATTGTCGTTCTGTCCTCTGGATTGGATGAAGAATCATCCTGACTCCAAGCAATGGATGCGACATCATTATAATGATAGTCTATCCCATATATTATTTTCTGTCGATCCGATAATTCTTTGGAGAAGTCTAGTGTAAGGCCATAGACGCTGACATTTTCATTTTGGGTTTCGAGGATAGGAGAATTAAAATTTCGGATTATCCGATCTTCATCTATTTTCTGATAAGATGTAATCAGAGTCGCCTTATCATACAGTGCAGTAGGGCTTAGAATTGTCAGTTTAGGAGAAAACAAAAACCTATTCTGAGGTCCATAATTCCAGAGTGCGTATCGGAAAGTTCCATTTTGCATTTCCGATAGATTATCATATCGAGGGACATCTCCTGTGGAAGAATATTGCAAGTTGAACTCTAACTTGACCTTCTCTGATAAAGAGAAGACATACTTTTGCATTAGATCAAACTGATTATAGGCTGTACCGATTTGTACATTAGGGTTATCATTGACCGCAATGCTATCCTGATTCGCCCTTGGAATAACATAATTCTCTCTCCTTCCTAAATCTGGATAAGCCTCAGATCGTCTACTTCCTGCCCGTAGATCGCCATAATCCGAAAATGAAACACTCGTTAGTACGCCAAATTTCTTATTAGAATAGAGATGATCGATATGTAACATTTTCTCATGATTGGCATTATTATAGCGCATCACGAGGTTCAGATTTTCTTTTTTATCTAGGTCAGGAGTAAGATTGAGCAGAGGGGACTTTGTACGGAAATGGATGACTCCTCCCAGAGCCTCGGATCCATACAATAATGATCCTGGTCCAAAGATCACTTCTGCCTGCTGCAATATAGACGGATCTATTGTGATCGCATTTTGTAAGTGACCATTGCGATAGATGGCATTATTCATTCTGACGCCATCTACAACCAGTAATATTTTGTTGGCTTCAAACCCTCTTAGTATCGGGCTGCCACCGCCCATTTGTGATTTTTGAATATAAGCACCGCCGCTTAGCTCGATAGCATCTGCACTTGTCTGCACATTATTACTAAATATATTCTTAGCTTTTACTCGGCTTATATTATATGGTAGTTCTATTTCGCTTGCATCAGTTCTTCCGATAACCGTAACCTCTTCCAGTACATTATCATTGGGGGTCATCTGTACATAAGGTAATCCGTATTCTATATCCGCAAGAGACAAGTTAAGGTCATTATATCCTACATACTGAAATGAAAAAATGGTCTGCTTAGAAAGCTCAGAGGGAAACTGAAAATATCCCAAATTATCTGTAGTGTTCACCTGATTATCGTAACTAATATATACACCAATCAATGGCTCCTTATTCTCGTCTACAACCTGCACCTTTGACTGTGCCACAGAAAGATTGACCCATACCAAGCCCAATATTATACTAAGCCAACGGCAACTGAATTTCGAATGTCGTCCCTTCATCAATCTTTGAATGTTTTACAAATATTTTTCCGTTATGATAGTTTTCGATAATTCTTTTGGCTAGAGATAGTCCTAGTCCCCACCCTCTTTTCTTGGTCGTAAAACCAGGATTGAATACAGACTTAAGGTTTTGAGCGGATATTCCCTTTCCGTCATCTGTAAGATTTATAATAGCCTTATCATTGTGGCTGGATAACTTGATTTGTATCTGACCTTTTCCACCCATAGCATCCAGTGCATTCCGCAATAAGTTTTCTATTACCCAGTTGAACAAATGAGAATTAATGTTGGCACTCACTTCTTTATCCTCTTGAGACGAAAAGAAGAAACCCACCTTACTCGGTGCGCGCCTTTTCATATAATTAAGACTATCCAATAATTCGTTATTAAGGACTATTGGCTCCAGTTCTGGCTTTGATCCGATCTTAGAGAATCTATCGGCTATTAGCTCTAATCTGGTGACATCATTTCTTAGTTCGGCCACGACCTCATCTTGTTCTGGATTACCTTCTGACAAATCTTTGAGATGTTCTATCCATCCTAGTATAGCCGAGATCGGTGTGCCT
Organism: Saprospiraceae bacterium; assembly: GCA_020628095.1. GTDB lineage: Bacteria > Bacteroidota > Bacteroidia > Chitinophagales > Saprospiraceae > RFSX01. Next base: position 221,745 of record JAHDFP010000002.1, on the reverse strand, counting down.
AGCTGATGAGCAGTCTCTTTGGCCATGCCCGCCCATACTCTATTTTGTTCTGATTTTCGCGAGGCAGAAAACAAATAATAAGAGAAAAATATAAAAGTCCCTAACAAAAATATCTGGGCTAATGGAAACCATCGGATGAGATGGTAGAGTCTGGATTTTTCGTAATATATATATCTCGCATAACCAGGAAATCCATCCATCGGTACTTGATCATTAGCTTTGAGCTTTTTTACCCGTCTCGCCAGTAATTCCTGATCCTTGGTACTCTCCATTCCAGCTATATTGGACCCCTCGAATATACCATCTTCTGATTCTGTGATAATACTCATCTGAGGCAAAAGGTATCCCGTAATATTTTGCGCCAGAATGAAGTCTTTATTTTTGGATTGCTGAAGTTGTTGAGATATTCTATTATATATTTCTTCTAATGCACTCTGATATAGTTCATTATCTTCTCCACTCTTAGGTATTTTTCTCTCTAATCGTTCGGTCCATACCGATAGTAGAGAATCTTTATTATTCACGTTGGTCGTCGTGTTGTCTTGTAGTACGACACCCAGTGCCTCCAGATATATCTTGACGTTACTGTCCTCTCGTTCCGCCAATTTAGTAGCTAGATACTGAGAATAAAACATACTTATCAGAACAATAATGATCCCAATTATAGCCAGTAGTATCTTCCAGTAAGATTTATTCTTGTATATATCCATTAGAGCTACCTATAAGAACGGTATAAACGAATATATCATTATGTTTTAACTAATGTGAAGGGTATTATTCTAAAATTGTAAGTTTGGATTTGCTTCTTGGCGTCATGAAAAAAGAAGATAAAGTCTATATAATATCCGATATAACGGAATTGCCAGATTTGGCTGCGGAAATACTTTCAGACATCACCCATAACATAACCCTTTTAGTGGGAGATTTAGGTGCTGGAAAAACGACATTGGTCAAGCAATTGATCCAACTTTTAGGCTCAGAAGATACCGGTAGTAGCCCTAGTTTTAGCATTATAAATAAGTATGCACTAACCAGCGAAAAGGACATTTTTCATATAGACCTTTATCGCGTAGAATCTGCCGAAGAAGCCTTTAATCTGGGAATAGAAGAAATCCTATATGCGGATAACCATTGTTTTATAGAATGGCCTCAAATAATTTATGATTATATCCAATCACCTTACCATATAATCAAAATCGAAGTCGACGAAAATAACAATCGCAAGATTACATTGTCGTCGGAATAATCCATATCTTATCATAATAATTATAGGAACAGATGTCTGGAGACGGTAAGAAATTTAGCTTTTCTGATTTTTTCTCTGAAGGCCAATATCAGACGCAACCAGAGATGCTTGCTGTAAAGCAAGAAAACAAAAAACTCAGTATAGGCATTCCCAAGGAGGTCTTTAAGGACGAAAATCGTATTGCTCTAGTCCCTAACTCTATAAGAACACTGATAGGTTATGGTCATCATGTCATAGTAGAAAGTGAGGCAGGCCTAAGGTCTAATTATACCGACCATAATTATTCTGAAGCAGGAGCAGAAGTTACCCATAGCAAAAAGAAAGTATTCAAATCAGATGTCATCGTCAAGGTATACCCGCCGACGCTCGAAGAAATAGAGTTGCTACACTCAGATCAACTTCTTATCTCTCCGATATTGCTACCCCGTGTAACAGAAGAATATCTGAGGGCACTTAAGAAAAAAAGAGTCATTGCAATCGCAATGGAGTATCTACGTGAAGAAAAGGGCCAGTTCCCGATCGTCCGTATCATGAGCGAAATTGCAGGCATGGCATCCATATTTACAGCTGCAGAACTACTCAGTTATAATAATTCTGGCAGGGGCGTCTTATTAGGCGGTGTCTCAGGTGTACCACCCGCCAAAGTTGTCATATTGGGTGCTGGGGTCGTCGGAGAATTTGCTACTAAGACAGCCTTAGGGTTGGGAGCTTCTGTGAGGATATTCGATAATGATATATCTAAACTGATGCGTATCCAAAATCTGATAGGAAGACATCTGCATACATCTACCTTTAATCCTGTGTACCTAGGTTATCAGCTTATTAGTGCAGATGTCGTGATAGGTGCAGTACACTCCAAAACAGGTCGATCTCCTATAATAGTTACAGAAGAGATGGTCGCTAAGATGAAGCCCGGATCAGTAATCATAGATGTCAGTATAGATCAGGGCGGCTGTATAGAAACCTCAGAAGTCACGACCCACGATAAACCAGTTGTAGTCAAACACGATGTCCTACACTATGGTGTCCCCAATATTGCCTCCAAAGTATCACGCACATCTTCTGTAGCGATAAGTAATATAATCACTCCTTTACTTATCAAAGCGGGTAACTTTGGTAGTGTGGAAAGCCTATTATACGAAGGTAAAGGCGTCAGAAACGGCGTATATATCTATAAGGGTGCACTGACTAATAAGTATCTCAGCAAAAGATTCGAGCTTAACTATCAGGACATTAATCTCCTTATAGCCAGCAAGTTCTAAGCATTCCCCTTAGCCCTTCTTGCCTCTCTAAAGCTCTTTATAAAATATACAAAAGCAATCAACGAGGTCAACATCATAGCACCCATTCTTAGCACAGCCATATTATCCCCTCTCCCTATAGCTTTACTAAAAGGCATAGACAAAGCGATCAAAATAAGTAATGTCAGTACCACTGCCAGATGAGAAACTATCTTATGGTGATTCCTTACGAAATTAGTACACACAAAAAGAATAATCCCAAATACAACAGGTATCAATGGTGTGACCGAATTCTCTAATCCAGAAGATTTAACGCCCCATAATCCCATACCTACAAGGACAATGGCATTGAGCATATTAGCTGTTGCTGCATTCATCGTATTGATTTTTTGCGAATGTAATTATTACATCAGTTTTATTCCAATCATGATATTGATAATATAGGAACTATATTAAATAAGCACTTAAATGAGAAGAACTCTATATTTATGAGCTTTCCAATTCCTCATAAGACTTATTATTACTTTATATCATAAAAACTACTAATGACAAATCTACTTAATGAAGTCAGCCGACATCTTAACGACAACGTAATCATCCAATTATCAAAGCAATTAGGCTCTATCAATCCTAATCAGGTCAAAGGTGCTACTCAGATTATCTCCGAATTACTACTACACGCCATGTCTAATAGCGCAAATAATCAAGGACGCGGAGATGGACTTTTCGGCGCAATCAAAAGAGACCATGATGGAGGTATCCTCGGTGATCTTATGGGTGTACTCACTGGAAAAAACCAAGTCAATAACCCCAAAACTATGAATGGAGAAGGCATAATAAATCACCTATTAGGCAAAAAGCAAATTGAAGCCGCGCAAGTTATCAGCCAACAGACAGGACTTAACTTTTTTAAGTCCGGCGTACTTATGCAATTACTGGCTCCTATCGTTATGGGCGTCGTCGGACAAAAACAACGATCTGGCGGATTAGACCTAGGAGGTCTAGCACAAATACTTCTAGGAAGTGGCGGTCAACAATCCACACAAAGAGGAAATGCGGGTGGTATTTTTGGTAAGTTGTTAGATATGGATGGAGATGGTAACATGATGGACGACCTACTCAATATAGGCATGAAAATACTGAAGAAGTAAGAACAGGTATGCTGTATCGGGAGTCGTGACCAAGGTGCGATTCCCTGATCACAGTATGTTAGTACTTGCCTACTACGAAAAAAAGAGGCTATCGCAATTTATGCAATAGCCTCTTTTTACTTTAAAACTATGATGGTTTACCCAAATATCCCTATCGGCTTAGAGCCATTGACATCAAAGAAATTACCCACATTAGGCAATATAACATTCATATCAGTCGGAGATACACCGAACCAAAGTGCCAACTCTGCAAAATATTCATCTACAGAGGTCGTAGGAAGTATAATACCGCCACCTCCTAATTCGTATTCGCTGCCTAAAGCAAGAGATGGGTATTGTCCAAAAATCTGACCACCTTGTATGCTGCCTCCCATGACCATCACATTGCCACCCCAGGCATGATCCGTTCCATTTCCATTCCATGTCAATGTACGCCCAAACTCTGAACAAGAGAAAGTCGTCACACAGTCTTGCATCCTGATAAGATCCATCGCCTGAGAAAACTCTCCCATTGCATTGGACAACTGTGTAAGCATGGCTGCTTGAGAATTAAGTAGCTCATCATGGTGATCCCAGCCTGACATTTCTACAAAGAATATCTGGCGTGTCATACCGAGTTGCTCTCTTACCGAAATAGTCCTGGCGACCATCTCTAGCTGACTAGATATCTCAGTATCAGAAAACAGACTACCGAAAGAAGTGGCACCATCCAGTGCCTCTGACATTTCTACAAAAGCATCCCTTGACGTCTTAAGCACGTCGATATATGTGCGCTTGTACATATCCGCATACTGAGCGTCGATCACATTATCTATCGCCTGATCTCTAGCTATGTTGAATTGTTCTTCGCTAGTCTTATAGCCCCTTATTCCGATAGCACCTTGCTCTCTATCCAGAGAGTACTCCACGGTATTTTTACCAGTCTGGAATACATTGCTTCCACCCAAAGAAATATTCATCGAAATCTTCTCATTAGTATTCTGAGATGACATCAGATCGGCTATGCGTCCACCCCAGCCTATGCTACTCCTCTCTTTAGGTAAAGAGGTTTGCCACTGTTGTATCTGATCAGAATGAGAAAATAATCCTAGCGGTAACAACTGCTCATTTTGCCAGACCTCATCTTTAGCCATGGGCTGTAATAAAGTACCGATGTTAGATATAAAAGATAGATTACCCTGATCAAATAATTGCTGGACTGACCCCATAGATGGGTGTACACCGTAATCTACTCCTCGTAGGCGGAGAATATCATTCTCAGGTATAGCCACTTGGTTTCTTGTCTCGGCATAACTCTGATATTGACTTCTTTCTGTAGGTATAAGCATATTATGAGAGTCACTACCTCCAGATAATAATATACAGACCAGAGCCTTATAATCTCCACCGAGCATCACGCTAGAATTAGATATAGCCGCTGCATTGAGATACTTGAGATTAGTCAAAGTCGATAGCAAGGTGGTACTACCTAATGCCGCACAACTCGCTTGTCCTAAAAACTTTCTTCTTGATATATGATGATGAGATGACATAATTCTATTTTTTATAATTATTTATCAATGGTATAATCAGGTGACCATAGAATGAGATAAAAAAGTGTTTTGACAGAAATTTTTTCGTAACCATTGTTATCTATCCATCCCGGGTTATCTTCTAAAAACTGCCTAAGCGTCTGTTTTAGATCTTCGCTCATCTGACCATGTGTAAGCATAATATCAAGATTATGTATCAACTCTTCGGGGTCATCGTTATACATATCAGTATAGAGATCATAGTTGAACTTGATATCCTCAAAACCCAAATTGATAATCCAATTATACCATGCCAAATCATAATAAGGAGCGGTATACATGTGTACCATATTAATATAGTTGATAGCTGTACCCGTATCGTGAATTTTAAACTCAGGAGCGACTAATCCACGTTCTGTTATTTCTCCGACAGGCTGATGATCAGGAAGATAAAAATTAAAAACAGATGGTGACATCAGAGGATACTGTCTTATACCATCAAAGTAATTATACCCATTATTCCATAATCTGAGATTATTATCAAATACAATGGTATCAATCGTAAAACTCACACCTCCACAGTTATAATCATCTATGGTCACATCTATGTCATAGCGCTCCCCATACTTGGGCATGATACGTAAAAACTGAGAATATCTCAGGACAGGTTCTTTGAGTTTTCCGTTTTCTTCGTTCAGAAGATTCTCACAGCTTCTTGCCTCGTCATCCAGTAAGATCGCTTTTATCACAGCCGTCATATCTCCACGTACACCCTGACCATTATCATTGAATACAGTTGCTACTCTACGGATATAGCCAGCCGTGGGATTTGATTTAATAAGTCGCTGTATCAGTTGTCTACTGATAAATGGCCCGACATTAGGATGATTAAAAATATAATCGACAGCCATCTCTATATCCTGCATACCGGATTGCCCTGCTGGTATGATGAGATCTTTGAGAATAGTTTTCTCTCCTGGCTCATGCCATTCTTCGTACATAACCATAGGGTCAGTCTTGTTAGCAGAGTAGAAGTCCATACCAAAATATGCTGACCAATTAATATGATCCATCCTCGGATCTGTTGTACCAGAACCCAAGCCCGTAAATACTTTAGCCAGTTCCTTTATGTCATCATTATCATAAGTCGGAATATCGTTGCCATTGGCATCTTGTTTTCGCGTGCCATCAAGATTAAGTTCATATAATCCGATAGTAAATAATTGCAAGATCTCGCGGGCATAATTTTCGTCGGGATGGATATTATTCTCTGGAATAGCTCTTGGGTTATTAAAGTGGCTTAGATATACGCCCATCGCAGGACTCAACGTTATCTCCATCAACATGTCCTTGAAATTTCCAAACGAATGATGTAACAATATATCATAGTAGCTAGTCAATGACTCTCCATGATCTCCCAGGTCCGATCTCGATGACACAACTAATATCTGACTCAGTGCATAAGCCACGCGTTGTCTCAGCTGATCTTTGCCAGTCAGACAATTATGAGACCAGGCATAATTAAACTGTAATGCTGACGGACCGAATAAGTCTCCTTCGTAAAATTCTCTTAATTCCTCTACTTGCTCTTCTGTCAGTTCCGTCTCTATGGAAGGGTCTTCTTCAGCCGCCTCGCATAACTCCAATATGTACCGAGCAAGATAGACATCGAATGCATCCTGATAACGACCATCTATTTCCTCCCAGATATCCCAGAACATAGGCGTCAAATAATTCTCTGGCATAAATGTTTGCTCATCTATCCATGCCTCCATTCCTAGTTCAGCAACTCTATCTATCTCTTCTAAGGTTTCGCCAAAAGTCGTCTGCGATAAAAATCTTGATATCTCCATCCGCTTGGCATCAAGACCATTACCAGAGATCGTGTGTTCCGCTCTTGTCCCTTCGTCATTATTGCTAGAACGCACCTGGATTCCTACATTATGACCTGCACCTAAGTAATCATCATACTGACCGCATAATTCGCCAGTAAGCAAAAAACTTAAAAGGATAATTATAATATTCTTCATGATGGTTACTTTTTAGTTCTTATGTATTACAGAAACAACACCCGTGCTTAACTTCCCTTGCTGATCAATCGTAATGAGGTACTCTCCGTTAGCTAGATCAGATGTTTCTATCCTATAAGATTTTTTTCCTTTGCGCATATTAATAGTCTCTGTGCTTATGGCACGACCTGACATATCTGTAATGACGAGTTGGGCAGACCCCATCGTGTTAGTAGATAATTGTATATCGGTGAACTGATCTGCGGGATTAGGAATGACAGTGAGAATATCATCTGTGGACTCGACGATATCTTCTGACGACGTCGTGACTCCACTTGTTTCTATTCTTATTTCTGATAAGCCCGCGCAGTCGCTACCATGTGTACTTATCACGGTAATCAAAATATATTTCGCCTTCAGACCATTAAAATCTGGACCTTCCTCCCCTTCATAATATCCAGAAGCATTAGCCTGATCCAAATTAATTATACCCCACTCGTACCATGTGTTGCCATCTATAGAGTAATCTATAACAGCTTCTGAGATTCCCTCATTGGTTCTTTCTGGGATATTGACATTCCATAAGTGACTGGTATGTAAGGCATAGAGATGACCAAAGTCATACATAATCCAATGCGATCGAGGACGATCTGGATTGGGGTTTTCTGATAACTCACAAGATACCCAGGCATCATTGGCTACGGTGCTATGTCTATCTTGGTAGCATTGAGATTGCAGGCTCAATGTATAAATACATAAAAGTATCAGGGTAAAATAAAACTTATTCATAAGCATCAATCTTGGTGAAGATATGTATTGGGGTTCTTCGTATGTTGATTGTAACCTAAATGTAGGTCGAAATATTATTTTAATTTACAGAGAAAACCCTTAAAAAAACAAGAAGTCAATACAAGTTCTATAGCCTTGACTATGACTTAACTTTCCTTTACTCCATCATAGTCGAGGGCGCTTTTCTCCTTTTGGAGATATACTCATAGGCATAACCCAGTTGTAACAACTTTTTTTCTTGGAAGGATTTTGAAATAAAAGTCAGACTCTTGGGTTCACCTTCTTGACTATATCCCATAGGGACAGTCAAGCATGGATACTTAGCCATTGCCGCATGTCCTGCATTCCAATTATTAATAGATAAGACAGCATCCAGCCCAAGACTATCCATCGGTATATCAAAGAACTGACGCCCCTCTTTCAGAAATCTATCTTTAAGATCAACTAACTCTTGCTCCGTAATATCTTCTGATACAATACCCTCAAATAATTCTTGTCCATACGGAGCTCTGACGAGTGTATCCTTCTTATTATATTCTACGACATCATTGACGCTGGTGACTGTAACCTGCTGAGAAGTGTATTTTTCTAAATAAGCTAGCAAATCAACTTTCATATCCCCATTAAGGAAAGCAATAAAGCCATCGAATCGCATACCTAATGGATCAAACTCTACAATCTCTGCACCCGCCTTCTTTAGATCTTCTATAGCCAATACGTAAAGAGAATCTTCCAGAAAACTCCGATTAGCTCCAAGTCTCTTTCCAAGAAGAAAATCTTTGTCATACGATTCTAAGTAATTCTCTTCACCATAATGTTTCTCACTCATAGGATCATCTGAGTCAAAGCCTATCATCGCGGAAAGTAGAATAGCATTATCGCTCACTGACCTAGTCATAGGGCCTGGCGTATCCAGCGTACTCGATATAGGAACAATACCTGTGCGACTAAGTAAACCAATAGTCGGCTTAAGTCCGACGATAGAATTTTGGCTAGAAGGTGACAAGATAGAACCAGACGTTTCTGTGCCTATAGCAGCCACTGCGTAGTTAGCCGCCATCGATGTGCCACTCGCAGAGCTAGAACCGCCCGTCTCAAAAATCCGACGACCGTAGGGATTAAGCGTTTGTCCTCCGATGGCACTATAGCCGACGGGACATCCTTTACAGAAATAATACGCCCATTCGCTAAGATTCACTTTTCCTAATATGATGGCGCCATGAGATTTTAATTTTTCTATTATGAAGGCATCTTCTGCGTGATTATCTTTTAATGCGATAGCTCCAGCAGTCGTCGGCATACCATCAGTCCCTATGTTGTCCTTGAGCAAAATCGGCATACCATAGATTGGATGATGTTGCTCTACCTTTTTCTTATCCCTTAGTCTGGCTTCTTGGACCGCATGAGGGTTTATGTGGATAACAGAATGCAGTGTTTTGTCTTTGTCATTTTCGTATTTGACTATCCTGTAGAGATACCATTGTGTCAGTTTTTCGTAAGATAATTTACCACTTTGGATATGGCTTTGGAGAGTAGATATATCCTGTTCTAGTATTAAAGGTCTAAGCCCAAGGTAATCCTCCTCTGTGAAATGTGTTATCTGATCTTGTACATTTTTCCATATCGCATTTTTGTCTAATACCTTTGACTGGATAAGTTTATATCGCATTCTCGGAGAAGGATGATCCGAGTTATCTAAGATTTCTTCTGTCTCATCGTAAGGAGTCCAAGCCTCTATAATATTCGTGGGTTTTTGCTTGCATGACGAAAAGATCAAGACAAATAGAAATAGGAATATTCTCATCGTAAAGAATTATTTGATCTGTAATTAATACTCAAAATGGCAAGTGCTAAATCAATTCATTTTTTATCCTATCAATAGCTCTACCAATTTATCAATTTACTTTTTATTTGTGGTTCAAAACAGTATTGAGATGCATCCTATTCTTAGAAATATACTAGCAGTTGTCATTGGGCTTATTATTGGCAGTGCCGTTAATATGGGACTGATTTATTCTTTAGATATGCTTGTTCCTCCACCACCAGGTTTCGATAGAACGGATATGGATACAATGAGAGCCACCTTTCATCTACTTGAGACGAAACATCTTTTGATGCCATTTATAGCTCATGCCATGGGTACATTAGTAGGTGCTTTTATAGCCGTAAAAATAGGTGTATCTAGGCATGTTGCACTGGCTATGATTATCGCGATGCTCTTCTTGCTGGGTGGTACGGCAATGGTCATAGGATTGCCTTCTCCCATGTGGTTTACATGTCTTGACCTAGGAGTGGCTTATTTCCCAATGGCTTGGTTAGGTTTTATACTCGCTGGATCTGGTAGATAAGCTAGCTACCAAGAGCTTCCACCACCACCAAAACCGCCACCTGCACTACCACTGAATCCTCCGCCCGAAGAACCCGATCCAGAAGAACTGGCTGGTGCACTGGTGAAAACCGATTTGATTTTCTGGACATTAAAGTCTTTGGAGAAATCAGAATAGCTTGGTGATACTTGATTGGCAGAGCTTGTTTCGTAAGCATACCATTGAGGTGTGCCGACATTAAAATCTTTCATTTTATCTATCCAGGTCTTATCTATTCCAAAGGCAATGGCATAAGGATAGATTTTCTCAAAATAATCAGGATGCCTTCTCAGTACATCCTCTATATTATTATCTGTTCCTGACTGTAGAAAAGATTTAAGACCTTCCAATTGGGATTGGATTCTCATACCTTTTTCTGATTTTTTAGGTTTGACAAAGTGGATAACTATCAAGGTAACGCCAGCGATAATACCGATGATACCAGTAAGAACTAATCCCTTGATGACTATGGACATAATACCAGCTATCATAACTAGCACACCTATCATGGCAGACAAGCCATTATGGAATACTTTGTATTCTTTATCATCATACAGATTTCTACCTAATAACTCTTTTGAGATCAGGCTTTTAGATTTATAGACATGTCCATACATTTTCTCATTCAGATCTTCTAGCATGACGATATTATCCTGACTGAAAATGTTATCAAATAAATTCTTTTGATAATCAGGAAAAGAATTGTCTAGGGGTTTCAGTTTTTTGAAAAACAAATCTTCTACTCCCTTAAGAATTTTTATATATCCAAGGTTGGCCCAATAAGGTAATAATGAGATGATATCTTCTGTATGTACCTTGTTATCATAATAAGCCCCAACCATAGCTGGAGAAAAATCCTGTGGTGGAAAATGCGCTATTCTACTTTCGAGCACATTGGAGTTTCCACTTCTTAGACTGCGAAAGTACAGTATGATTCCAAGCAATAGTGACAACGGGACAGCCCACCATTTATCTTTTTTGTAAAGGGGAACAGGTGGTGGTGGCTTGTCAATGTAATCTACTGGCAGATTAATGAAAGCCGTAACATTCTCTTTTGCCGCAATTGGCTTTAAGGACTTACCCATTATTCTTCTGTACTCCTTACTATATGTGGTATCATAATTCTGAGTACCATCCGCACCTCTTACGACTCTATAATCATTTGCACTCAAATCTAAATTAGTAGGCAAAGCGATCGTATAAGATAGATTCTCTATAGATGTATCCCAATCCGAGATAAGATTATATTGAAACTCGATATTATGATCATTGTATAACAAGAAATTGGACAAGGTATACCTGATATCATACACTTTTCTGCCTGTCAGATAAATTTCAGCATCTCCTATCCTAATTACTTTTTTGCCCGACTCATTTAGTATTTTATAGGGTTGATCCTTTACCTCTACATTGGATAGTGTAACTTTTCTTGATTCCTTCTCATACCTGATTCTATTTGGTATATCCCTCATAATCCCCCGTCTTTCTTCTTTAAAAAAGACAGTAATTATTTCATGCACATCGACTTGACCATCTTCGGCTATAGTCAGATCTATCTGATAATCTTCTATTCGATAACCTTGTGATTGGCCGATATACGGAATGATTATAAGTATATATATTAGAATCAGTTTCCAATTCATCCTGTAATTATATTGGGGTAATGTAATTATTAGAAAATTCAATTAATCAAAGTATGCTTTCGTCTCATAAACCTTAAAACAGAAAAAATATATGCGAAGGTTCATATTAATAAGTAATTTGGACATATTCATCATTTAGATAATTCAGAGTATGAAACATATTTTATTAGTTTCTTTTGTTGTCTTGACGATTAGCTTATCAGCACAATCTTTTAGCTTCGATCCTAAGGAGCCTTCTGCTGGAGAGCAAATTACATTACACTACGATGCGCTTGACGGTCCATTACAAAATGAGACCGCGCATGCTATAATTTATTCTTTACGCATCGGAGAAGAACCAGAGGCTTATGAAGCGAACCTTATAGAAGGCAAGGGAAGTTTTACTGTTCCAAAAAATAGTCAGGCTTTGTTTATCAAATTTTCTAATCCTGATGAAAGCATTATAGACAAGAATAATGAAAAAGGTTATCCCGTACTCCTTTACAATAATGGAAAAACAAAAGAACGGTCTAATGCCGCGATCGCATCCACCTATATCAAATACAATAGATATGTCTATATAGATAATGACATCACAACTGGTGCATCATATCTCACTAAAGAGTTAAACGATTACCCCAATCAAAAATCGGATAACGAAATATATGCCCTTATCGCCAGTGTAGGCAAGGCTCAAGATAATCATGACGTCATAGATGAGGTAAGAGATCGAATAGGTGGAGTACAAAGCAAAACCGATGCTACAGAAAAAGAATTAGAATATGCGGCATCACTAGCTCGCGTAATAAAGGATAAGACGCTACTAGATGAGATCGAAGAAACCATAACAAACAAGTTCCCCAATGGAAATCTTGCGACGAGAACAACAGTCAACGAATCTCGAAATATCGATGATATAGACTTATTATTATCCAATTATGAAAACCTCAAAAATCAATTATCTGGTGACAAGGATGCCCAATCCTATCGTAACAGTATGCTCCGTACTATAGCTAATCACTATGGTGCAGATGATGATATAGATAATTTTTGGAAATATGCCAATATGATAGATAATCAGACAATGCTGGCTAGTCTATATAATTCTCTAGCATGGGAGTTCTCAGGTGAGAGTCTCGATGGAGAAGGAAGCCATATAGATTTTGGGGAAGAGTTGTCTCGCAAAAGTCTGAAAATCATAGAGAGCGAAAAAGTAGACAAGACCCAAAAGCCAACATACTTTACAGACACTAGATGGCAGAATAACATGGATTACTCTTATGCCATGTACGCGGATACGTATGCCTTGTTAGCACATAAGTTAGGTGATAAAGAAGGAGCACTTAAATACCAATCCATCGCCGTCAAAGAAAACGAATATCAAGATGGTGATATGAATACACGTTACGCCGTATTTAAAGAAGCACAAGATGGTGGCTTATCGGTCATGCCATTCTTGGAGAAAATGATAAAAGAAGGTCAGGCCAGCATTAGGATGAAAACTCAATACCTAAGACTATTTAAAGAAAACCTTACTGTCGATCAGGCGGCTGAGAAGTATGTAGCACTACTAGAAGCGGAGGCCAAGGAAAAACATCGTGAAGAGATAAAAGAAAAAATAATAGAGGAAGAAGGAAAAACTTATTCTTTGGTCAATCTAGATGGTGAAATTGTATCTAGTCAATCTATGCAAGGAAAAATTGTCGTATTAGATTTTTGGGCGACTTGGTGCGGTCCGTGCAAAGCCTCTTTTCCTGGTATGCAAAAAGCAGTAGATAAGTATGCAGATGATCCTAATGTAGAATTTTTATTCGTAGACACCTGGGAAAGTGGAGAAGATGTAGAAGGCAAGGTTAGAAAATTCATTAATGACAATGCTTACAGATTTAATGTACTTATGGATAGCAAAAATGAGGTCGTCGCTAACTATGGCGTTAGCGGCATACCAACTAAATTCATCCTCGATAAAGAAGGTAATATCCGGTATAAGTCTGTGGGATTCGGAGGCAATGATGCAGAGTTGATAGATGAGTTGTCTATCGTTATTGATATACTGAAAAGTGAATCTGGTGAAGTAGCGCAGCCCTAATGCGAAATTCTCACATAACAATTTCCGTATAGAATAAAGTTATTTGATTCAATAGTAGAGTTGATTTTATTCTTAATTTCTGAAGTAAGGTTGTCTCTACTTTGTAATTCTGCCTTATTGTTTGAAATAATATTTCTTATTTCCATTTCTATAGTTTTCCTTAAATAACCTTCGATTTGAGTTTTTGGTTTTTCGAAGAATTGCTCTATCACCTGATCTAAATTATTTTGATTTGGTCTTGCCAAACAATTAATTTCTATAGTTATGCTGTTCCCATTGGCATCTATAGTATCTAGCTTTTGACTCAATTCATAATCATCCAAATCCAAGAAATAGAAATCTTGAATTATAGGCCAAACGAATGCAGGCTTTCTCCTATAAGTTTTAAATAACACCTTGTTTTGAGGATCAACTTTTCCGTGGACAATTAGAGCTTTCACCGGAGTAGGTTTCTTATATGACCTAATGAAAAATATTAACTGAATAATGGCAATAAGACATAAAAAAGCAACTAGGGTAACTTCTTGATTCGATAGTAGGGTGTTGTTCATATTTTAAGATTTATTTTACAACCTTAACAGGAGGTAATTCAACGTCAAGATACACTTATTAATAGCCATAATTATCTAAGAGCATTAGGGGAATTTACTTATTTCTTATTAAACATATATTACATTTCATCCATAATAATATAGGATTCATCTATCATTCCTTTCTTGCTTCTCTCTAAGGATATAACTTGAATAAAAATACCCACGATGTTTTTCTTAACACAATTTACCCATTCTACGATTGGTGCTATTCACTTACTGTTAGCCGTAGTAGCAATGATTACGGGGGCGGTGGTTATACTCAGAGTCAAAGGTGATCTATGGCATAAGAGAATAGGTTATGTCTATGTGTGCGCTATGCTAGGAGTCAATGCGACTGCATTTGGAATATATCATTTATGGGGAAAGTTTGGAATCTTTCATGCGTTGGCACTATTGAGTCTTTTATCTATAGTAGGGGGTATGGCCCCAGTGTATAAGAAACCCAGAAAACCGAACTGGAAAGTACAACACTTAGAGGTAATGTCATGGTCAGTAGTGGGTCTATATGCTGCTTTTGTATCAGAAGTCGGTGTGCGCTTATTACCTTCTTCACAGTTTTTTTGGGTCGTCGGACTAGGGTCAGGCATTGTCTGCGCTATAGGTTCGGTACTTATCAAAAGACGAAAGAAATTAGAAGCAAAAGTCAGTTAATTACGTAACTTGTCCTCATACATTTTCCTATGGCCTTTAAGACCTGGCAAAAATATGCACTTACTATTGTTCCCTTCCTTCTGGTAGGAGCTGTACTGATGTATTTTGGTGATATCGTCAGTTATATTATTCTGGC
Organism: Saprospiraceae bacterium; assembly: GCA_020628095.1. Classification (GTDB taxonomy): domain Bacteria; phylum Bacteroidota; class Bacteroidia; order Chitinophagales; family Saprospiraceae; genus RFSX01. Next base: position 206,341 of record JAHDFP010000002.1, on the reverse strand, counting down.
CTGGGTCGTGTCCATGATGGGACGTCCTCTTTTTAATTTTTTTAATAAGTATTTGGGCTCTAGTTTTTCTGCTGGTCTGACTCTACTTATTTTTTCACTTTTGCTTTTTCTATTACTAAGGCTATTCATACCACCTTTGGTAAATCAGGCCAAAAACATCGCAGGTGTAGACTATCATAAGGTGGTCGCAGGGCTAGAAGAGCCCATAAGCGATTTCAAACTTTGGTTAACAGAAAAAGGAATTTTGCACGAGGACGTTATAGAAGACGTCATGGATAGTCCAGAAGAAACAAAAGTAAAACCAATTACCACATTCGTAGATATAGATTCTTTAATACAAAAAACAGTAGTCGGAGATTCTTTACTCTCTACTAATATCAATCTCCTTATACAACTAGATCAACCAGAACAAGAAAAACAAATCCAAAACAAAGAAGAAAACTATCTAGAAGGTATAAGAAACAACATTTTCGAAACCTTTAACCCTTCTAAAATATCAAACCTCATAAGTAGTCTAGTGGGATTTTTTGGAGGGATAATGATTACAATATTGTCTGTATTTTTTATCGCCTTTTTCTTTCTTAAGGAAAAAGGACTTTTTACTAAGATGGTCTCATTCTTAGTACCTAATCATCAGGAAGGAAAAGTAACACATGCCATATCAGAGTCATCCACTCTACTCGTAAGATACTTTGTAGGACTGGTGGCTCAGGTGACGATTGTTACTATCATCGCGACGATTGTACTGAAGTTGTTTGGATTTCAGAGTGCTCTATTGATGGCCTTTTGTTTTGCCGTCTTTAATTTGATACCCTATCTGGGACCACTTCTTGGAAATTTCTTCGGCGTACTAATTGTAATTTCATCTAATCTCAATACCAGCTTTTATGATGTCATGCTACCTCAGATGATTAAGGTGGTTATCATATTCGCTGTTTTACAGTTGATAGATAATTTTCTTGTACAACCCAACATATTCTCTAAAAGCGTCAAGGCTCATCCTTTGGAAATATTCTTAGTTGTCCTGATGGGTGCCAAAATAGGCGGTGTCGCTGGCATGGTACTCGCTATTCCTGTATATACGGTCTTACGTGTGTTGCTCAAGGTATTCTTTAGCGAATTCGAAGTGGTTAAGAGATTGACTTCTGGATTGTAAATTAGGGAATTAGGGAATTAGGGAATTAGGGAATTAGGGAATTAGGGAAAACTACTGCTTATACCAGGCTTGTGGATCGTCTCTGAATGTTAATACACTCTTTCTGTCCACATCTGATATAAGATTTTTCTCTTTAGCTACATCGAGCACAATATCAAGATCACTGAGAGAGTGATAGGTGATTTTCTTTTCCTTGAAAAGGTCAATTGATTTAGAAAAATTATAGGTCATAATGCTTATCAAAGACAGTAATTCCATGTTACAATTTAGTATCCCCTCGATAGCTTTATAACTGCTCCCACCAGTAGAGACATGATCTTCTATAAGTACTACTTTACTACCCTCTTGGTAATCACCTTCGACTTGTTTTTTGAGCCCGTGTTCTTTGGGTTTTTGTCGGACATAGATAAATGGCAAACCCAGTCTATCGGCTACGAGAATTCCTAACGGTATTCCACCCGTCGCTACCCCTGCTATGGTTTCTACTTGACTATATTCTGCCTTAATAAGCTCTACAAAAGCGTCTACTATGATCCCTCTTGATTCCACATAAGAGCAAATCTTTCTATTGTCACAGTATACAGGAGATTTAATTCCCGAGACCCAAGTAAATGGTTGATCCACATTGAGTTGGATAGCGGATATATCAAGGAGGACCTCTGCGACCCGTTCTGCGATGATTTGCTTTAAATTGTTTTGGCTCACGATATGCTCTTTATGTATTACTTATATCGTCGCAAAAGTAATCATATTAGATTGCGATGAAAGGCTTCAAATAACTTAAAAAAATAAGCCTAAGCGCAATGGCACTCAGGCTTATTAATTTGTTTATCAATTTTATAGTATACCCTAATTATCTTGCTTTGCGAAAACGTCCTTAAGTAGCTTGGTTGTCCTCTGCGATACGTCATCTCTGATGCCCATTTCTTTCTTCTCGACAAGATCAAACAAGCCCACCAAGGCCTTCGTATTAATATGATCGGCTAAGTCCGGGTTGACATCTTTGACTAGTGGTAGACTGTTGTATTTACTCACCGCATCACTCCAGTAATCTAATGCACCAAATTTGTTAAGTGAAGAAACCAAGACTGGCTTGAACTCACCATATAGACTATTATAGGTTTTTTGATGTAGATACTGCGTTGCTGCATCTTTCTCGCCCATTAGTATACCCATCGCATCATTGAATGTCATTCCTCTGATGGCATCAAAGAAAATAGGTCCAGCCTTACTTGCTGCATCCTCGGCTGCGTGATTAATCTTTTTGAGTAGCTCTTCTTCCAGATTAGAAAACCCAGGGATGATTTTCAATTTACTAATCACAGTATTAGCCTCCTCTGGTAACAATATCTTGTATGCCGACTTATAAAATCCATCCTTGGCAGAAAGAAAGTCTACACTATCATCTACACCAAACTCTAATGCTTCCTTGAGACCATTGGCGATATCGGCATCAGAAAGAGCTACAGAGTTAACTGTATTGAGCACATTCTGGATATCCTTAGGATCGCAGGAGAATAGCGAAATACAGAAAAATAATAAGACAACTGATTTATTCATTTTATACTTTTTTCCATTATTTAATCAATAGTAAGAGATAACCTCTTTACATAAGACGAAATTAACCAAAGTAGTAACGTGATATAATATACCGTGATACTTATTAAAATCTTAAAGTTTAAGTTGGTATTTGAAGGTGCTGCTAATTCAACAAAATTTTAAAAGAAAATTAAGACCACTTCCATTTGAAGCCATATTTCAATCCTTTAATTTTGAAGGCATTAGCTAGAAAACTACAAATCTAATTTTGATGAGATTTTTGTGCATTTCTTTCTTCATACTCTATAGCATAATTGCAACTTACGGACAAGGCTCTACACCTGATCAGGTTCTTAGCCTATTGGATAAATATAGCTCATCACCCGACATAGAGGTCCTGTCTAAAGCTAAAGAAATGTTAGATGATTTCTTCACCGATGATAAAAATAGGAATGACGAAGATGGCCTTTTTGCTAAGGTACGGTACCTTACTTATGACATATCGAGAGAAGACTTTGAGTTACCTGACGACGCCATTCTTTATATAGAAGACATTAATTCGACCTTTCGTAAAGCACTCAAGCAGGACGAAAAATGCATCTACAGATATAGAATCCACAAAAACCTCTACACGGTAAAATCAAAACTACTAGAATTCGGAAGACAATATTACGAGGCCATTGACTATGAGCAGGCTTACCCTTTCTATGATGGTGCCGTAAGTCTTAATCAGACACAGATAGACTTCCCTCGTGTAATAACGCCTGATACAACCACGATATATACGGCTGCCGCAGCGGCGTATTCTATGAAAAACGATGAAGAAGCCATCAAGCACTTTCAGAGATTAGTCGATTACGAGTATAATAGACCAGAGGTATACGACTATCTCATTAGGCTGTATAGACGAAACAAATTTGATGTAAAGGCTAAAAAAGTAGAAATCAAGAAAAAGAAGCTGTTCCCAGAGCTCAAGCAGAATTAATCCTTTCGCTGCGTGTATCTGCTTTTAACGTGGCTCATGTCATAATTGGCTGAAAGCAAATCGCTTTTTTGATATAATTATGGTCTACCAGTCACAATTACAGGATACTCATCATATATGTAATAATAATGGTGTGCTTACCCCTCTGAGTTCGGCAGAATTACTTATTTTCATATTATGATAAATTCTAATGCGTAATTTTGGATGATTTTAAGGTAACGGTCGAGATTCCAGTGCAGTGGGGAGAAATGGATTCTGCCCAACATGTCAATAATGTCATATATCTTAAGTGGGTCGAGGCAGCAAGAGTTAAGTTCTTCTTGGAACTCAATGGAGGAAAACTGGTCAATCAAGAAAATATTGGACCTATTGTCGCTTGGCAAGATTGTAAATATATTTATCCTATTAAGTACCCTGATACAGTCATTGTAGGTATTAGGAAACTGGAAGTGTTAGATGATCGTCTCATTACAGAAGCAAAGATCTTTAGTAAGACCCATAATCGATTAGCAGCCATCTCTAAGCAGCAATGCATGGCTTATGATTTTAAAGTAAGGCGCAAAGCACCTTTACCATTAAATTGGATTTATAACGAATCCTAAAAAATATTCAAGGGTCTTATATATGAAAAACTACTTACCATTACTACTTCTCATCCTCTTTTGTCCTATAGACAAAGCCTTATGCCAACTAGATAGAGGCGCAGAAAATGCCGATCGATGTTGCTCGGTAGAGACTAGAGAATACAAACTCCTAAGGGATAAGACCTATGATAAGTATAGACTCAGATTACACAACGAAATAAACGAGTACCTTGTCCGAAAGGACCTCATTGGCGAGGTTATAGTCATTCCTGTGGTATTTCATGTGTTTCACACAGCGGATGATCCTGTTGGATCATCGGAGAATATACCTGAAGACCTGATCTATGCACAATTACAACAGATCAATGATGATTTTAGAAGACAAAATGCGGACACCACCGATACGCCTAACGCTTTCAAGAATCTAGCGGTAGATACCGAGATCGAATTTTGCCTTACAGAACTGGATCCAGAAGGAAATGAGACAACGGGTATCATCAGACATAATATAGATCAGATGCCTGATGTACGAGAGGAAGATTGCTGGACCACAAGCTATATAGATCAGAACATCGTCCGCCCCACAATATGGGATAGAGACAAATATCTTAACATCTACTCTCTTATAGGAATAGATGCTTTTCTTAATGGCACTTGCCAGAGATTTGCCAATTTGGGTTATGCACAATTCCCTGGAGGTGATCCGACCACAGATGCTGTTGTATTATCGTTTTTCTCAATAGGATCGCTGGATATGCCTAATCCTTTGATCAATATATTCAAAGGTCGTACTGCGACTCACGAGATTGCTCATTGGTTGGATCTAGAGCATCCTTGGGGTGTGCTTAATGGTGGCTGTAGAGAAGATGACGGATATCTAGACACACCATTGCAAGACAGCCCGCTGTTCAATTGTCCCACATTTCCTGTGTATGATAATTGCACTACGGGAGGTGATGGCATCATGTTTATGAATTTTATGAACTATGTCGATGATGACTGCATGAATCTTTTTACTTCTAATCAGAAAGACTGGATGCGCGCTTTGGTAGTCAATGGTCGTGCATCGCTTATAACAGCGACATGTTCTAACACCTTTCTCGCCATAGAGGATGTATCGGATCTGAAAGCGACTGTAATAGGCGATGACATAGAGGTAGAATGGAATCAAACCATAAGTCCCCATACGGACGAAGTGATTGTAGAGCATACGCAAGTCGTACCTGACTTCGAAGAGATAGGTCGCAAAACAATAGATCATAGCCTAAGCGTCCAATACAATAGAATAACTCATGAAAACCCTCAGAACGGAACGCATTACTATAGGCTAAAACTCAAGAATGAAGTAGGTGAATGGGATTACTCCAAAATAGTCTCAGCATCCATCCAGATAATCAACGAAAACATCATCGTACACAACCCTGTCAAAGACATATTGTCTCTTAAAAAACCAGACAATGTCGATTTCCTTAAATATGAAATATATGATGTAGAAGGAAAATTAGTTTATAATAATAGCCTGACTGAGGCAAGACAAGATATATTAGTATCGGATTACGAAAGTGGAATGTATCTAATCCACTTTAGATCGCCGCTAATAAATAAAACAGTCAAGTGGATAAAAATATAAGCAACCTCAGCATACGTCTTATAGAACAAAAGGATAACGAGCAGGTAGAAAAACTCATCCTGGATGTTATGGGAGAATATGAATGTATAGGTGTGGGTTATTCTAGTTCTGATCCAGAGGTCAAAGATATGTACACAGCATATCAAGGAGAAAGAGCTTCTTTTTTTGTGATAACCGATGAAGAAAAAATATATGGTGTCGGGGGTATTGCACCATTGTCAGGAGGCGACGAAGATACCTGCGAACTAAGGAAGATGTACTTCTACCAAGATCTAAGGGGATTAGGTTATGGAAGAAAAATGATGGACCTATTGCTGGAGACCGCCAAAAAATCTGGATACAAGAAGTGTTATCTAGAAACTTCTTCCAGAATGAAACGCGCCAAACAATTATATCTTAAGTATGGATTCAATCCATTATGCGGACAAGAAGGGAATACAGGCCATAGTGGGTGTGATGCATTTTATATCAAAGAGCTATAGACACTATAGTTTTTATAGCTTGTCCTCTAAGAACTTTTTCATAGCCAAGTAAACTCCATTAGTCCATCCAAATCCATCTTGTAAGGGGTACTCTCCACCGCCTCCTAGATTATCATAATTTTCGACGTTGTATTTCTCTACAAATTTGCCCGTCCTTCGGAAAATAATCTCATTCATTAGAGTCCATCTTTGGGCTATTTCTTCGGCTAAAGTGTTGTGTCCATAATTAGACAAACCTATAACGGCCATCCATTGCAGACAAGGCCAACCATTGGGTGCATCCCATTGCTGTCCGGTATTGTCTAAAGTAGTGACAAGTCCACCTTTCTTCAAGAATTTTTCTTTAAGACAATCGGCAATTGTATCTACCTGCTCCTGACGCGATATTTCAAAGAATAATGGGAATACCATAGCTAAAGATGGTGTAGAGGTGTACGATTCTTTTTGGTAATTGTAATCCAGATAGATCTGCTGGGTTTCGTTCCAATGCAATTCTTCTATAGCCTCTTTTCTATTTTGACTTTTGTGCAGATAATGTTTAGATAGATCCAGATTGCCACTTTGACTATATCCCTTAGATAAAGTAATCTCACTGTGATATAACAAACAATTAAGATCCACTGGAATAAGGTCTGCACATTCTATAGAAGCCAAATCGTTCTTATCTGATAACCATCGGGAAGAAAAATCCCAACCTGACTCACATGCCGCTCGTAAATTAGTGTATAGATTTTCGTTACCTGATTTTTGGAATAATTCGTAATCTTCCCTATACGATTCTGGCCTAGGCTCATTGAAATTATCAAAATAACGATTGACAAGATGAGAGCCAATTTTTATAAGACGGCGATTATTATCATCCATCCAAAAATTATATTCCTTTTCTATATATGGTAGATATTGAGGAATAATCTCACGCCCATTTTTCTCTGCAAATAGACTGACCATAAGGCTAAAAAAAGGTGGTTGCGACCGACCCTTAAAGTAAGTGCGACTCCCATTAGGAATAAAACCGATCTTATCTATCAAGTAGGCGAAATTATCCAACATTCCTTGGACGAGGTCTTGGCGACCAGAAACTGATAAGCCTAACATCGTGAAATAAGAATCCCAATAATAGATCTCTCTAAACCGTCCACCAGGTACGACATAAGAATGTGGTAGAGCAATCTTAGAAGATTTTTCTTGATCGTCAGGTGATCTAGATAGAATATTCCACAGTTCTTGGATATGTTTGTAAGGAGTATTATTTGGTTTTGTCTGGAACTCAGATTCGTGATAATCTGGAAGTTGAAAATACTTCACGACAAATACCTTCAGATCAAAATCTTCTGTTACTTTTTGTCTTTCGTATGCAGAGATAATAACATCATAATCTGCCAACGCAATGGCATCGGCAAAAGTCTTAGAGTCCTCATACAAGCCACTCATTTGGACATCATGGAAAAGTGCAGAACTAAAAAAAGAATCCATATCCAGAAATTACTTCAATAAAGAATTATTAGATCAATTGGTTTGTAGCTTTTTCTGATTGATTAACCGATTAAGCATAATCAAGGAAATCACCATAAGTCCAATAGGAAACAAAGACATATAGAAGGCTGTCCCTCCATCATAGTTCTCAAATACAAATCCTGTTATCATAGACCCCGTCGTGCCACCCAATGCAGAAAAGACAACAATCAGACCTGACATAGAACTGTGCATATATTTAGGTAACGAACTAAGAATCGTAGAATTGACAGTCGGATAAATGGGTGCTAGAAATAGGCCCATTAAAGGAAAAATGTACGCGATAAGTGGCGCATTCAACCAATTGACATTTTCAGAAATCGTGACACCTTTGGCAAGAGGTAAATTGATGACAATACATATAGACAATAGAGCCAGACAGATTAATACGAAAGTGAGCCAGTGCATTCTTTTGAGGATCGGTCCAGCACCCAATCTACCTAAAGCGAAAGCTCCAGCCAGAATAGAACCTGCCTGCACTCCCATAGAAGCGGGTACCTTGAGCACATCATTATAGAATGTCGGCATCCACGTAGAAAAACTCTGCTCTATCAAAACAAATAAAAAGGCTGACAGAACGAATACCAAGACTAATGGCTTGAGCACTAACTTAATCATCTCCATAAAATTATTCTCTCCCATATCCTCGTCTTTTGCTGCTGACTCGTCCACCTCTGACAACCAAAGGAAGACAAAGGCCATCAACGTCAATACACCCAAATAATAAAATAATTGTAACCACTGAGTAGATTTAGGATTAGCGTCATCTATAAAAAAACTAAAGAACAGATTACCGAATAACACACCGACCATAAAGAAACCCTCTATAGAACTCATCAGAGAGCTATGTTCTTTAGGCCCTTCTGTAACCAAACCTATAGACGAAAAAACACCCACCTTGATTATAGCGAAACTGATTCCTATCACCATGAACAATAGCTTGAAATACCAAAACTCATCTGCTACAAGCGGTATCATAAAGCATATAATGGCCACCATTGCTAAGGCCATCAACATACCGCGTTTGATTCCAATACGAGGTAAAAAAGAGGCCACTAAAAATGAGGTTATCGCAATAGGCATATCTTTGAATGCCTCAAGGATGCTTGCACCTGATTTGGTGATATCAAAATTTCGTTGGACCTGAAGTATTACGGTACCGACACAATTAAGCAGTATTGCAAAGACGAAATAATTAATAAATAAAGAGAGTCGAAAAAGTAGGTTTTTATTCAATTTTGTACAAGATGTAATGAACAGATTTTAATACACCGTTCTAATGTACTTAATATATACAAGAAAATGTGATCACTCCGAGAAGGGCAAGATTTAACTATAAGGCATGGATATTAATTTCATCTTTTGTATCAGAAACGTATATTGAGTTACGTTTTGAGTATAAGAATGAAATTAGCCTTAGTTCGATTGAAAGAAAAACTACTCGACTTATATCAAAAATATCTTTCTCTCCCATTATCCAAGCGTATTGCAATACCAATAGGCATCGTGGCGATTTCTGCTATTCTATTTGTTATTTTTCTGAATGTTTTGGTGCGATTCGGAGCTTTTGGACCTTTACCGAGTTATGAAGAAATAAGGAATATTAAAAATCCCTTGAGTTCTGAAATATACTCAGATGACGAGACACTTATCGGAAGATACTATGTAGAGAATCGCTCACCTCTTTCCATAAATGATCTTAATGATAGTTATAAAAATGCCCTCATAGCGACAGAGGATGCTAGATTTTATAAACATGGTGGCGTGGACTACAGGAGTCTGATCAGAGTTTTCTTCAAATCCATCTTACTACAAAATGACAATAGCGGAGGCGGAAGTACGATCACACAACAATTAGCCAAAAACATATATAAACGAAAAAAGTATAAGCTACTCAGTACTGTCATCAATAAACTGAGGGAGATGGCCATTGCTAAAAGATTAGAAAAGGTCTATAGTAAAGAAGACATAATTCTAATGTATTCTAATACGGTATCATTTGGAGAACGTGCATTTGGATTAAGTACGGCTGCAAAAAGATTTTATAACAAAAAGCCAAATGAGCTAACGCTATCAGAAGCAGCGACCTTAGTTGGCATCCTCAAAGCGACAACGTATTATAGTCCTAGAAAAAATCCTGACAGAGCAAAGCAAAGAAGAAATACCGTATTAGCCCAAATGGTCAAATACAATTATCTTAATCCAAATGACACCATCGGATTATTGGACACCGAGATTGTTCTTGATTATAATCCACTTTCTACAGAAGAAGAACTGGCTAGATATTTTAAGCAAAAGGTAAGAAGAGAATTTGAAATATGGAATGACACCATACAAACCGATAATGATCAGAAATACAAACTAGAATATGATGGTCTAAAAATATATACGTCTCTGAACTATAAGATGCAAATAGCATCTGAGTCTATTATCAAAAGTCATCTTAAAAACCTTCAAGACATTTTTGAAGAAAGCTGGAAAGGAGGTCGCAGATATGGAAAGGGAACAAAAATTATAGACGACTATATTCTCTCGGATCCCTATTACAAGCAACTAAGAAAAAACGGAGCGTCAGGTAAAGAAGCGTTATCCAAATTTACGACCAAAGGCGAAAGGCTTATCTGGACCTGGGATGGCATAAAGTCAGAATCTATGACGAAAATAGATTCTATTAAGCATTACCTCAGTCTTTTACATACTGGTCTCTTAGCCGTCAATCCTAAAACGGGTGGAATCAAATCTTATGTCGGCGGAATAGACTACGGTAGTTTCCAATATGACAATATTACTAGCCCAAGACAGGTCGGATCTTTATTTAAGCCTATTGTCTACCTGACGGCGTTAGAAAATGGAGCAACTCCCTGTGATTATTATAAAAACGAATTACGAAATTATACATCTTACCAAGATTGGACACCTAAAAATGCAAATGAAGAATATGGAGGTATGATGTCCTTGCATCATGCGCTGACACACTCAGTCAATACTGTCTCGGTACAAGTTCTATTTGATGCAGGCATAGACAATGTCATCGATGTATCAAAAAAACTGGGAATTAGAAGCGCTCTCAATGCGGTTCCTTCCATAGTATTGGGTACATCCGATGTATCCCTACTCGAGATGGTCAAGGCTTATGGTGTATTGGCTAATGATGGTATAAGAACCGAGCCTTACTGTATCGAAAGAATAGAGGATAAGCGGGGAAACATCTTATATGATAGATCAACTAATATATCTGACACGCTGTATGCGGATATAGACTCTACTAACCTTGCCAACATTAATCAGTTCTTAGATCAAGTCACTAAGGAAGGAACCGGAAGTCGGCTTTATTACAATTATAAAATACCTTCTACTGTCAAAGGAAAGACTGGAACTACGCAAAATCAGTCCGATGGATGGTTCATCGGATACACAGATGATCTTGTGATTGGAGCCTGGGTGGGTACTGAAGATAGACGAATGCATTTCCGCAACTTGGGTACTGGATCTGGGGGCCGCACAGCACTCCCCATGGTAGGTGCACTATTCGAATATAGTTTCGCTGAGAACCTTATCAGCAAACAGATTTCTTCTGAGCACAGTTTTGATTGCCCAGGAGCATTGTCCGACGAAGAATATGAAAACTACCTAAGACAAAAGGAAAGAAGAGAGCGTCAAGAAAATTTTGGTGGATGGTTAAGACAACTCTTGAATGGTATAGACCCTCATACAGGGGGAACATATAAGTATAATCCGAATCTAAAAGAACAAAGCAACCAAAGAATGAAGAAGTACGATAAGGATAAAAAAAGATGGGACAAACGCTTACAGAATAAGAGAAAGTATCGAAGAGACTGAGGTCTACTTTTATTTGCTTGACCACTTTACATAGAACCAAGAAGACAAACTCAACTATGCGCCAAGCAGATCAATTCTATTATTTGTATATTTATACGTAGCATCCAAAAAATTCCCCAAAATCATTTATTTATCTAACGCTTCTTAAGCCCAATTAGCACCGATTACAACCTCACACAAAAATGAAAATAAATCAATATTCCATTACTAAAGATGGTATAGATCAATTGAACATATCTGATCGCTCCGAAGATCTTACGATCATATTAAGTTCTACCAACAGTCTAAGCGATAGGAGTACGCATCATGAGTTAAGCCAAAAAATAAACTCCAAGAACATCATCTTTTGTTCTACAAGTGGACACTTTTATGACGAGCTAGTACACGACGACACGTTTCTTGTCAATGGGATTACATTTGACAAAACGAAGGTCGATTGCAATTCCTGGACTTACTCAGAAAATCAAGATGAACTCGAAATAGGAGCAGATATACTAAAGACAATGGTCAACAATGACCTGACACACCTTATGATTTTTGCTGATGGTCATTTTGTCAATAGCGATCTGCTAATCCAAGGATTACAGACAGATCAATATACTTTTTCGATTTCTGGAGCCATAGCAGGTGATGGCGTTCGTTTTAGCGAGACCTTAATAGGTCTCAACGACTTACCTAGCACCAATCAAATCGTCGCCATTGGATTCTACGGACAAAATCTAAAAGTAAAAACCAATAAGTGCTCTGGGTTTCATGTTTTCGGACCGCAAAGAACTGTCACTAAATCAAATCTCAATGTATTAGAAGAACTAGACGGCAAACCGGCCTTAGACCTGTATAAAGAATATCTCGGGCACCTGTCAAGTGAGTTGCCAGGATCAGCACTTTATTTTCCGTTATCTATTCTGGATAAGGAGGGTAATTCCACCATCAGAACAGTTCTCAGCATAGACGAAAAGTCCAAAACCATGACATTCGCAGGGAACATTCCGCAAGGCTCTGTCGTCAACTTAATGAGAACCAATATCGATGACCTAATAGATAATGTAGAAGAATTATCAGAAGAACAGATTGCATTTCCTGTGGAGTATATATTTATTGCGAGTTGTGTCGGGAGAAGAATAATTATGGAATCCAGAGTGGAAGAAGAAATCCTACCATTCATGGAAATATATAAAAATGTACCAATGACTGGGCTGTATAGTTATGGAGAAATATGTAGTTCTGAAGAATCCCCTGTCCTCCATAATCAAACTATGGTTATTACCTACTTCTCAGAGAAATGAATCCTGATTACGAAAAGATACTAAAAAGGCAACTCCGTAAGTGTAATATCCAAATAGAGGATCAGCCTAGTGATATAAAAGCCTTACTATCACAAGTAGATTCTTCTTATAAGTTGTATAAGAAAGAAATGCAATTGCTCAATAGGGCAATGGAGCTTAGCTCCAAAGAAATACTGGATAAGAACTTAGAGCTAAAAAAAGCAGCAGAGCTCAGTCGCGAGTTCTCCTATATTGCAGCCCATAATCTCAAAGAACCGCTAAGGACTATTTCAGCATTTTCTAATCTTCTCGGAAAGAATCTCACAGAAGACCACAGCAAAGAACAAGAATATATTGGTCTAATCACAGAGGCCTGTAAGACCATGTATAGTTACCTGACCGATCTGACTAACTACCTTGTTATAGAGGAATTCAAATCAGAAAATACCATCCAAGAAGACCTTAATATAGTACTGAGCAGATGCACTAAATCTATGCATCAACTGATTAGTGAAAATAATGCGACCATAAAAAGTCAGACTCTACCAAAAATCAAAAGTTTTCCAAGTGCGTTTGACCAGTTATTTCAGAATCTAATATCCAATGCTATAAAATTTAAGTCTGACAAAAATCCGATCATCAAAATAGAATGTGAAAAAAGACAAAATCAACTTGTTGTTTCCTTTATGGATAATGGGATTGGAATTGATCCTCAGTATGCTAAGAAAGTATTTGAGATATATACGAGACTGGACAGATCAAAGCAAGGAACGGGAATGGGACTTCCTATCTGCAAAAAAATATTAGAATATCACGGAGGCTCTATAGAGGTCGATACACATTACCACACAGGCACTAAAATGGATGTTTTCCTACCAGAAAGCATGATAGAAAATAATCAGTGACTTCTACTTAATCAGAGACAGGAGCTAACTTAACTTTCAATCCATCCAGACTTTTCTCCAATCTGATCTGGCAACTTAGTCGGCTATTATCTTCTACAAAGAAGGCTTGGTCCAGCATATCTTCTTCGTCCTCTGATGCCTCTGCGAGCTGGTGGTTGGAATTAATATAACAGTGACACGAGGCGCACAATGCCATACCGCCGCAAGTCCCTTCGACATCTAGTTCATGAGCTTTCAGTATCTCCATGAGATTTAAATTCATATCTGTAGGGCCTTCTATCAGATGTAGTTCACCTGATCTATCTTCGACTTCTATTTTTATAATATTATCTTCCAAAGATTAATTATTGAATCCTGACACACCTGTAACGGTCGTATATTTAAAACTTAACTTTTGATCTGGATAAATCAACTTAAACGCAGATTGTACCATAAGCGTCGCCTCATGAAAACCGCAAAGTATCAGCTTTAGCTTCCCTGGATAAGTATTAATGTCTCCTATGGCGTATACTCCCTTGACGTTAGTGCTATAATCATAGGTATCTACCTCTATCGCACTTCTCTCTATATTAAGCCCCCAATCGGCGATAGGACCTAATTTTGGTGTTAGTCCAAAAAGAGGTATAAATGAGTCCACTTTTATATTCAGAGATTCTCCATTCTTCATTTTGACATTTACCGCTTCCAGTTTTTCATTACCCAAAACACCTACTGCCTGAGCCTCGGTTATCATACTAATCTTACCGCTTTCGGATAATGATTTGACCTTTTCTACACTATCTAAAGCACCTCTGAAACTACTACGTCTATGAATCAATGTCAGTTCTGCCGCTATATCGGCTAATTCTATAGTCCAATCCAAAGCCGAGTCTCCACCTCCAGCTATCAATATTTTCTGATCACGAAATTGTTCTGGATCTCTTATCATGTAGTAAAGACCTTTGTCTTCATACTTACTCAATCCTTCTATAGGTGGTTTTCTAGGCTCGAAAGAACCGAGTCCTCCTGCAATAGCAATAACTGGTGCCTTTATTTTTTCTCCCTTATTGGTCGTAATAATATACTGATCATCATCAGTTTTTTCTATTGATTCTGCACGTTGAGCCAAGCTAAATGTGGGGTTAAAGGGCGCAATCTGCTCCATCAGGTTATCCACTAATTCTCCAGCCAATATGGATGGATAGCCTGGAATATCATAGATGGGTTTTTTCGGATATATCTCGCTTAATTGGCCACCCACCTGTGGCAAGGCATCTATAAGATGACATTTCAGCTTGAGTAAGCCAGCCTCAAAAACAGTGAACAACCCACATGGTCCAGCACCTATTATCGCTATATCCGTACTAATCATGGTCGCAAAAATATCTTTATTATTCTAAAGATTGAACCCAGATTTTTGTTCTTACTAATTGCTTAAAAAAACGCACTTTTAGTTATCATGGATTCACCTATAAAAACTGAGCTGATGTCATAGTTAGTTCCGAAACATTGGATAACATTATGTAAATAGATGTGGCACTAAAAAGGTAACTTACCCAGATCGACATTACCACCAGACAAGATTATTCCGACTTTCTTTTTCCGGAAAAATTCTTTTGAATTAAGAACAGCGGCAAGTGGTACAGCACATGATGGCTCTATTATGATTTTCATTCTTTCCCATATCAGTCTCATTGCCTGAATAATCTCTCCTTCGGTTACGGTTATAATATGACTCACATGCTTCTGAATAATGGGAAAGTTAATGTCGCCGAGATGTGTACGCAATCCATCCGCTATGGTATCAATACGATCGTTTCTCTCTATTTTTCCAGACTGCAGTGAGCGGTAGGCATCGTCTACAACTTCAGGTTCTGAGCCTATCGTAGTACAATCATTAGAAAAATAATTTACCGCCAAAGAAGTCCCAGCCACTAATCCACCACCGCCAACTGGGGTCAGTACGTGATCTAAGTCGGAGTGCTTCGATAATAATTCCATGGCAGATGTGGCTTGCCCCATAATGACGTTAAGATCATTAGAGGGGTGTATCATAGATGCTCCTTTATCCTGATTAATTTTTTTGGCCATGGCTTCTCTGGCCTCTATGGTAGATTCTACCTCCGTTACAATGCCTCCATAAGCGCTCACGGCTTCTTTTTTTACCTCTGGTGCATTCTCCGGCATAACAATATATGCTGCAATACCAAGATTATGAGCCGCAAGGGAAACAGCCTGCGCCATATTTCCCGACGAATGAGTTACAACACCTTTGGATTTTTGTTCTGGTGTCAGATTTACTATCGCATTAGAAGCTCCTCTCATTTTAAAAGCTCCTGTTTTCTGAAAATTTTCACATTTGAAAAAAATCTGAGCATCCGATATTTCATTGATCTTAGTCGAGCTTAACACGGGTGTGTTATGTACAAGAGGGGTAATATCAGCAAGAGCTTTTTCCAGTAGAGATTTATAATCAAGGTCCATGTACTAAAGATAGGAGGACTCTCTGAGAATCAAATCTTGCGGTCTGACTATTTTTATTAGGCAGCAGGTCTGACCACAGGCATTGATCTTCTGGAGGTCATACTCATATTTGCCATAATTGGCTTTAGTTTGTAATCATATCCGATCTCTAATAGTGCCAAAGGAAATTTGAGCGTATCTCTCATAGTAATCTTTGATCCCTCTACTTCTTCCCACTGATCTAATGCCACCTCTTTGATGACTTCCATGCTTGCCTTGCTGAACTTATTATTGATTCTTATAAAAATCTCAACATCGAATAACCATCTGGACAAAAATGATCTATCAAAAATATCTCTTGCCAGTGCTCTTGTAAATACTTTAGCGCCACATTGAGTATCATTGATAGGCATACCGATAAGTACCTTTATCATCATCCCTATAACCCAAGAAGCAAACTTTCTAAAAGCGGACCTTTCTATGCCTTCGCTATCATCCATTTTTCTTGACCCGAAAACCATATTCTTTCCTTCAGTATGAATTTGATTCTCTAGCCTCATATAGTCTTCAAATCCTGTAGCCAAATCTGCATCTAAATAGCCAATTGTCTCTACATCTGATAATGCCAAAAGAGCTTGTACCCCATTTCTCACTGCTTCCGCCTTTCCTTGATTGATTGCAAGATTCTCTATTATTACTAGAGACTCATTTCCTGTTCTGAAATCTTCTAACTGCTCCAACGTCTCATCTTTACTACCATCATTGACAAAGCAAAGTATGTACGACTTATTATTATCAATAAAGTTCTGGAATCTATCTAATTGTAATCTATTAGCTTCGTTATAACATGGAATGACAATACCCTTTTTCATATTCTGTTTTTTTAATTACAATTCAAATATGAGGGTATATAGAGCCTCCCACCTTCATATTAGATAACGCGGTATTGATCTTCGTTTTTCGGTAGGTAAATGCCTTTTTTTGGTTTTGCCTCGACATACTACATTATATAACCTACTAAATTAAGCGGGTACTTAGACGGTCTAGATTTCATATTAAACTTATCTTTAATCCATAAGTCTCTGATATTGCATAGACATAAGGTATATTACTACCTAGCGCTTGGTATAGCGCTGATCTTTCATGGTACATTACTCGCCTATACGATGGGTAATACCTATGATGCCTATGTACATATTTTCTTCGCAGAGCATTACTCTCACCATTGGTTTGAGCCTTGGAACTATAAGTGGTATACTGGATTTACGATGACCAGTTATCCGCCGCTTATACACCATATCATAGCCTTATTATCAAAGGTGATCGGTCTCAAATTGGGGTTCATAGTCTGTTGTCTATGTTCCATTTTATTATTCGTAAGAGGATGTTATCACTTTGCTAAGATTTGGGTATCAGATGTTGTGGCGGGTTATGCGGCTGTGCTAGCTGTCTTTCTTACGTCTTATGTAGAGGCTGTCCACCTATTTGGTCAACTACCTAGCATTACGGGAATAGCCATCTTACTCAATGCTTGTCCAGAGCTTTACAAATGGATTCGATTCAATAAAATATCTTATTTCGTCAAGGGTGTTAGTTTACTAGCATGTTTGACCTGTGCACATCATGTGACGACCATATTTGGGGCTGTATTTTTTATAGCACCCGTATTGGGTGTGGCAGTAATGGATGTGGCAATAGAAGAGCAAGGTGGTATAGAAAAGCTAAGGTTCGTCCATTTCGTGGAGAAAGTATGGACACTCAAATGGAAAGCGATACTCATAGGTTGCACTACCATATTGATCGTTATATGTATGATTTTTCCATATTGGTACTGGAGCAAAACCGATCCTATTACTCAGATAAGCATTCCACACGGCTCAAGAGCAGACTTCTTAGCAGAACCTAATCTTGGATTGGTTTTCTTTCTCATTCCATGGGGTGTCAAGTTATTCTTTCTTATTCCTATACTAGATAGAATCTTCCGCAAGAGAAATATTTTTCTTGGTCTTTCCTTTTCACTCCTATTCATACTCGGCACAGGTGGCACGACTCCCATCCCTAAGTTGATTCTCGGCGAAAATGCCTTCAACATATTGACTTTGGATAGGTTCACCTTTTGGGCGACCATTATTGCCCTGCCCTTTTTTGCTAGTATCATATATAGTCTTATAGAGGGGTCTTTTGCCTCTTTCCTAAGAGAGAAGATAGCTCCCTTGGTACATAAAGTAATTCTCTTCTGTATCGCCATAATGATAGTACTGACTAATGTACTCACGATCAATATGAGCAATATGCAACCCATGCAACCCGATCCTGTTGACATAGACCCTATAGTCCAGTTTTTAGAAAGAGATGGACACGATCGATGGAGGTATATGACTCTGGGTTTCGGGGATCAGATGGCATGGCTCGCAGCTCATACTAACGCTTT
Organism: Saprospiraceae bacterium; assembly: GCA_020628095.1. GTDB lineage: Bacteria > Bacteroidota > Bacteroidia > Chitinophagales > Saprospiraceae > RFSX01. The sequence continues at coordinate 187,570 of JAHDFP010000002.1, read as the reverse complement.
GAGTGTAGATGGCAACTATCATTCTGCAAGAAGATTACCAGAACTTACAACTAAAGCGATAGAAAGAATAGAGAACTCAAAGTATCTAGGAGAACAAGGACTGAGCGCTCTGAGAGATTTTCTCTCAGTCCCAGAAAAATATAATCTTAAGTATATTTTCAATAATGATAAATTTTACGAATCAGCCCTAGCATTCTACGGCTGGTCCAAATTAAATCCACTGGAAAATAATATTGACGTATGGGAAAGAAAAGGAGTCAATGACCTACCCAGCATTCTGCCCAAAAAGAAAATGCCGCGCTACCAAAAAATTATGTGGGGTATCTTACCCTTGAGTTCTTTGATAATTGCACTCTTAGTCTTTTTATTTCTAAACAAAAAGAATCAACCCATAAGAAACAATACCCCTTACACCTCATCCAAGAATGCCTACTTCTTATACTCCGTCTGGTTCATCTTTATTTTTCTTATTGTAATTTTTCAACTTTTAGAATTTTATAAAAACAAAAATTTTCAGTCAGATCCAGAGGCTTTAATTCATAATTATTTTCACTTAATAGATTATAAAAAATTAGATGAAGCCTATCAACTGCTATATAACAAGGAAAACATCTCACAAGAGCAATACATGCTGGAAAGATCGCTAGAAGATGGATTACTTGCCAGCTATGCCAAATTAGATACCATAATAATAAACCAAATAGAGTCTGTCGGTGCAACTATCAAAGAAGTCCATGTTACAAGCAAATGGCTAACAGCAGTACAACGCTTTGATAAAAAATATAAGCTCATACTGAGACAAGAAAATGACCTATGGTACATCCAGCATGATTCTTATGAAAAAGACGTCACACCAGATCAATTTATAAGATTACCAGATGTGGACTTTCTCAACCATGGAAAACGACAGGCACTTGCGGGAGTAACACAGCATGAGGACATACTGGATAGACCAGAGATATATATAGATCAAGCGCAACTAATTACTAAAGATAGCACATTGCACATCGTTGGTCATATAACCAACACAGATGTAGACCCATCTTACATCAATATAAAAGGAATACTATATGATAGTCTTGGTCAAGAAATAATTAACAATAATGCGGAAGACATCACCTTACATAATCTATTACCGAAAGAAGGTACGCCATTTAGAATTGATTTTCCCGCAGAAACATCTAAAAACATTTTAGCTAGTCATACGGATGGATCGGATATAGAATTTGCTGTTTTCGTAAGTAGTGTCGTCACTGACGAGAAATTGTATAAATATTATGGCATAAAGGACATAGTACTCTTAGATGATATGATTTCTTGCAATATCATTAATTATGGAAACAGACAAATAACTATTCCGCAAGTACTTATCACATATAGTCAGGACAATAAAATAACATGGGTAGATAAAAAATACCTTGATAATGGCGTAAGATCACAAAGAGAAAAAAGTACAAGACTAAAACTAAAATATTCTAAGACTAAAACCATAGCTTCTGGAACTGATGAAAACCTAATAGTCAATGGCACCAAAAGAGACGCATATCACTACGTCAATAAAGAGGAGTCAGAAACAATCTTAAAATATCACAACGAAACTATTGAATTGAAACTCAACGCCTTCATCGCTCAAAATTGAATAGGTTACACTTATATATAATCGCTTTATTACTCTCTTCATGTTCTTCTCGGAATAAGGAAATAACATTTGTTTCTGGCGAAAAGACAATAGCTAGTATTATAACTAACAAGAAATCAATATCTGTAGGAGACAGTGCATTAGTTAAAATATCGGTGGAGAAATACGGTGAATACCCAGTAGTCTTGGTAATAGATAATGGAATTTCTCCTATCGTAAAATCAGTGCCCAATAAAAAAGTGACTGTACTGAAATTGTCAGGTAACAGTACCTTACACGCAGGCTTCTATTCTCTCTATTTGTTACAAGGTGACAATATCATTAGTCAAACCGAACTATCAGTGATCCCAGGAAAGGCTTACAAAGATATCAAAGTCTATACTGGGCCAAAGACAATTACTGCCAATAATCAGGACCAATCTATGATCGTCGCCGTGTCTGAAGACCAATGGAATAATACGATTATAGATGGATCACCTATCACTATTACCTCACGAATAGAAAATAGCCAAGCCCTCACTGAACAAATTTTAGTAAAAAATCAAATTGCTCATAAGATTATCAATGCCCAAGAAAACAAAAACTTCAAGTTACTCGGTATATCATCGTCAGATGTCGTATCCAAACAACAAAGAATTGACTTTGTGCCTGATTGGATGAAGTCTTTACAAATAAATCTTATAGAACATTATCCAGTAGCTAATAATAGACATTTCGTCAAAATAAAAACTAACACGGTTACCGATAAAAACAAAAATATTATTCCAGACGGCACTTTTATCAACTTCTTTTTAACAGATAAAAATGACAAGCAATCTATATATCAATCTCTAATAATAGATGGGATTGCCACTTGCTATGTAAAAAACCCCAAGTCAGCTAACTCTTACAATATATACGCCATTTCATCTAATGGTGTCAAAAGTAATACCCTATCACTAACATTTACCGAAGACCTACGAGCCATAAAATATAAATGGGATAAGAACAAGTTGGTTATAGGGCCGTTAATCGGTCAGTTGGGAGAATCTATTTCTGATGGCACTGAAGTTGTCATAACAGATGGTACAAAAATGCTCATTAAAGAATCACTAAGAGGCTATACCACATTTGATCTAACGTCATCCAATCTTGACATTAGCAAATTAGAGATAAAAATATCTGGCCTAACCCGAGAAGTGCGAAGGAATGAATAGCCGTCCATCCAAATATAGATATATCCTAATCATCATCAGTATATTGCTATTGGCACTGGTCTTATATGGACTGAGCAAGCTCTATGCTTATTATCATACGGGAAGTAATCTAGATATCTATGATAAGGAATCTGTTCTCTTCTTAGATGCTCCCGCCACGATCAAATGGATGAAAGATGATTCAGAAATTACTGGTGAATTCTCAAAATATTTGAGAAAAGAAATTGGACAAGTTTATGCCAAAGCTTGCCAAACAAAAAACCTATCGGAATACCACAACTCAGATCTTGGACTATCGGATTATTTTACGGAAGACCTTCTGGAAAAAGTGAAATACTCAAGATCAAAAAATAATACATCAATACATTCGGAAGTATTGACACATAATCTCCAATTGCACTTTATATCATTTGATAAACAAATAATAAGTTTCTCTGATTGGGGTAGAATAAGTACTCACAAAATAATACAATCCGATTACGGGCATAGTTATACGGACACTTCTGATTATAAAGTATTGATGATACTAGAAGATGGAGACTGGAAAATATCCCATCTACATAAGATGTAAATCATTTCACAGGTGACAAATCTAATGCTAAGGTTGTCTCCCTTTGTCTCTCTTTTACAGTATCTGTCTTTATGAGTGATTGGAAATGAAGGATATACCAATCCGCTATGTCCCCTAGAGGTAATGATGCGGCTGCCAGATAATTGTTAGTGGCTATATTCTTTCTATAGTCTGGATCTATCACTAATTTATGTATCGCCTCCGTCATCTCATCTACATTACCTGGTTCGTAATATGCGCCTATGTAACCTTCTTCTTCTATAAGCTCTTGTAAGTCCCCGATCTTAGGTATAACGACAGCTTTCCCATAAGATCCAGACTGATGCAACACACCCGAGCTGCCAGTCGTACTCGCATAATCAAAAACTACAAAACTACTTGCGTTAAACAATCTCGGTACATCTTCTTCTTCTACATAACCCGTAAAGACAATATCGCTAACGTCCTTGTACTTTTCTTTGACAGAATCCAAGTATCCAGGCACATTAGGATTGTCCGTCCCTGCAATAACTATTTTTATCCTTCTGTTGGTTTTTTCTCTCACTCTTACCACTGCATCTATCATATTCTCCACTTTCTTATAAGTTCCAAATTTTCCAAAAGTCATGACATTGAGCTCTTCATTGCCTTTATCAAAATCTGGCATCGGTGGCACTTCAAAACTACCATGAGGAACAAGAGCAATATTATTAGCACGATATTTCTTTTCGATAATTTCTACGTACTTGGGGATGGTGAAAGTGACTAGATTAGACCACAATAATATCTTAGTCAGAATGGTTCCACTCAGGCTATATATCCATCTTAGTATAGGGTTAGAGGTTATACCTGCTGAGTCAAGATCAACTGTCTCGGTAATATTATGCAACAAAACAACGGACGGAACTCCAAAGAGTCTGGTTATCATCGGCGTCAATAAACCAATTGCCGCGGACAACTTTTTGTCTCCGAATGAAAGAAACTGCAAATTAAATAATACAAGATCAACTTCGGCTTTTTTTATTTCTCTAACAAGTGAAATAAAGTTAGTCAGCTTATTAAATTTCCAAGACGATCGAATCGTTACTGGACAACCATCATTAAGTTCTGGCGTATCATAGCCTTCCCCAATATCATCAGAGAATATTACGATTTTCTCTATATCCACTTTGTGTCGCAAGTGTTTGACCAGATGGAAAGCATACTCATTAAGTGTACCCTTACTTGGCGGATATGGACTTACTAGTCCTAATTTAATTTTTTGCATTATCGATTTTTGTAGGTACTTGGAAAACTGTATTTATAATTAAGATTAGGAAAGACCGAAATAAAATATTTCCTATTATGGTACAAGAACATAGAAGACAGCATGATAGACATCAGTAATATCTGCACACTAATAATTTCTATAAATGTGTTATGAAAAAGCCACAAAGCCAAAATCTGAGAGCAACCAAAGAATAGTGAAATATAAATAGGAATGTAGTTCTCTAATGACATGTAATAGTATACAAAGATGTGAGCTAACGCATATACAGTCGTCGATAGCGCATACAACCAAAGTATAGACGCTACAACTTCATAGCTACTCCCAAAGACTGTCGTTACTAATAAATCACTACACAACCATGAACCACCGATAAATAAAATACCGACAAACCCCACTAGTAACATCGCAGAATAAAATAAATGCTGATGCGGTTTGCCTTCTTTTTTAGCTTCTATAACCCGTGGGAATAAGATTGTCACAATAATCCACGTGCCAAAAAAAATGGCTTTACCCAATAAGGCAATAGAAGAATAAAGTCCCGCTTGTTGTGCATCAAAAAAATGTTTGACTATAAATATGTCGCTATGGTTAATAAGTATCTGACTTAGTTCATATACACTAAAAAGAAAAAACACTCTTACGATCTGGCTTTTGAATTTTTCCGTGATCCCCTCATAAGCATTCGTATTCACTCTATATAGTATAGCAGGAACTATAAAAGATACTAAGAAACCAATCGCCACGATTTCTGATGAGAGACCATAATCAACCAGGAGAAAAAGTAGTATCACGGTAGAAAACACACGTATTAGCATCTCTACTATGTAGGTATTTGCTAATTTTTTGAAATCACAGTTACCCTGGAAATATCCTCTAGAGAAACTCATCAAAAAATAACTTGGAATGCCCAAAAACAATAACACTAACGGCCAGACTGAATGAAAATTAAAAAAACGCATCATTAGCCATGACAATAGTAACACAATCACACAGATTAGTCCAGCACCTTTTTTGACTTTATCTTTAATCCAACTTATCGTAGATTCTTCATCTTCTGTGACCACATACTTAGCCACTATCAACTGTATGCCCAAGGCCATAAATGAAAGAACCATAACCAGAGTAGCTAAGATATTAGCTTCTGAAAAACCTTCAGGCCCAAGATATCTAGCGAGATAAATGTTCAGCGCATAATTACCTACGTTGACTAGGACATTTGCCAAAAACAAAAAGCCAGCACCTCCACTACCCAATAATTGACCTATTTTATTTTTGACCTTCATTATGTTTTTAAGCCCGCTTTAGATTAAGAATCTTATCCATTCTTGTCAAATGAAATAATCGATCCGCAGGACTTTCTTTTTGACTTACGACAGTAAGCTGACGACCCTGTCTCGATAAAGACAAATGTGTAGTAATCAAAACATTAATTCCGATAATATCTAAATCAGATATTTTGGATATATCAATTACACAATCCCGATGTGTTTCATTTATCAACTGATCCAAATTACTTTTGAAATCATAAGCCGACATATCGCTTAAGGCTCCCGACAAAACAATTATTAGATGAGGCTGATTATCATAGCCTTCCTTGATTTCTATATTTAATGTCTTTTCCATTTTCTTTTTCCTTATATACTCTAATCAAAAATCGATCTTACAACTACCACTTTCCGTCTAATGAATTACATAAGTTAAATTCACTCTATAAGTGCTATATCTAAATGCTCCTGAAATAATATTGGGTGCAACATTGCTTGTACTATGCGAGAGACCTAACTGGAGGTATCTATGTACCGGGTATTGCAATTTGATTTCGTATCTATGAGATCGACGCCATGTACCTAATCCTTCTTTCTGCATTCCTCCCGTGGCTATTATTCTATACTTTAATTTTTGATTTAGATGAAAATTATCCAATCCTAAAAATAATGTCGCCGACATATATTCCTCTGGACTGAAATATAAAGCACCTCTATTATCAGAAAAGCTGATGTAATTAAAATTTACTCCAGCCTTCAATGGATGCAATTTGAAATCATAATAAATGGATGCGTATACATTATTTCCTTTGTTGCCATCATTGACTTGGGAATGAGTAAATTGGCCGTAGAATCCTAAGGAAGACTTTGTTACATAGTGCTGAGAGATAGTCCCATTATATACCTGTATTTTGTGGCGGAGTAGGTCCGTTGTATAATTGTATGTCTGATTATGCAGTCTGGCATTAATATAGTACCTATCGGATGGCCTGTAAGACAATGACATATATCCCAGACCGTTCATATCGAAACTTTGATTGGGTATGTTTATAATATTCATACCCCCACCAGCTTCTGCTTCTATTTTTCGGGATATATACCACTTGAGTCTGAGGTTGGCTTCTTTTTGTATGGCTTCCGTGTTTTCGGATTTAGAGCGCAGATCATTTTGGAAAAGAGTCGCCTTAAAAAGGAATCTCTGACTTATAGGCACATGAGCAGCCACAAGATAACCTCGACTATTATTTCCGAAGTCATCTTCTGTATAAAACACCTCCGTATCAATATCAGATTGCTTTTGAGCGTTTATCAGATTCTTTAATTCGTAAGCCTTAGGTTCGTCAGGAAATAGAACAATTACACTGTCTACCCAAGCAGACGCATGAGCATATTCCCGATCTAAGAAATAATTATAGGCGTGTCCTAAGAGAATATGTTTCCTTGCGAACATTGACTGTCCATCTGTCGGTTTTATATCAAGAGCTTTCTGATTGTATTCTAAGGCTTGCTTGTATTTTTTGTTTGCCGCAAGAGCATTGGCATAACCGTAGTTAGCAACAAAATTAGTGGAGTCTTTTTCTATAAGAGATTTGTAATAGCTCTCTGCAAGTTGATTTTCTTGATTCCATAATAGTGCCTCTGCATAATTAAGTCCTACCTCGTAATCATCAACATATTTAGTAAGTAAATTTTCGAAGTACTGCAAGCCTGCTCTATATTCTCCCGATAGCCCTATGGCACGGGCGTAACATATATGTGCAGTTTTATCATCTGGATATTTTGCTATTGCTGTCTCAAAAAAAGTAGCTGCAGATTCATATTGCTCTTGTTCTAATAATTCGAAACCCTCCTGAAATATATGTTGGCCGCATACTAATGACACGTTAGTAATCAACACTATTATATATACAACTTTCCTATACACCCTTGGTTTCGATCTATCAGTTAATTCATGCCCTATAATAAGTTTATACTATTTAACAATAAGGGTTTGTGTGCGCGGCTTATGGGGATTACCTTTTTGTCTATGACTATAGAGTTATCCTCGATGTCCACTATTTTATCTAGGTTAACAATGAAAGATCTGTGGACCTTGAGGAATCTTGAGTTCTTTATTTTTTTATCTATGGCCTTAAGAGCACCATAGATTATATAAGAATTATCTGCTGTTATGACCTTGACATAATCTCCGACATTCTCGAAGTAGAGTATTTGGTCATACTCTAATCGCACTAATCGGCCATCTGTTTTTATATATATTTCTTTACCTAAGGAAGTCTGTGCATATTGCTCGATCCGAGAGTGCGTTTCTACAACTTTATTTATCGCTTTCTGAAATCTACTTGGTATTATGGGTTTTTTCAGAAAGTCAGTTACGTTATATTCATAAGCCTCATAAGCATACTCTGTATTGCCCGTAGTCATAATAACGTGAGGAAAATAACTTAGATTTTCTAACAGCTCTATGCCATTCATCTCTGGCATTTCTACATCTAATAGTAGCAAGTCTACCTTGTGATCATTGACATAATTTATAGCTTCTCCACCATTGCTACAGGTAGATTGTAATGCGATCTGAGGCGATTGATTGCATAGATGGGTTAGTGCTTTTTGGGACATTAGGTCATCATCTACTATTAGCGTCTTTAATTTCACTTGTCCACTAATTGTTTAGATAACGGGTAATCCTAACGATCTCAGCTCTTATAATAGCTATGGCACCTTCTATGCGCAGCTTGAGCTCTTTATAATAACCAAAGGTGTCCTGTGACTGATTCTTTGCCGCAGATTCTACTTTGACTATAAGATCACTTATGGCATCAAGTCCTACAAATTTGAAATTGGTTTTAATCTTATGAGAAATCGCCTTGATGGCTATAAAATCTCGCGCCTCCACGGCGTCTTCTAACAATTCCAAATCAGCGGGAACTGTATGTAGAAATACCTCGAACATACTGTGACAAAATTGCATATCACCGCCAAAGAACTGCTCTATTTTCTCAGCATTTAATTGTTTGTGAAACACAAACTTTTCTACGATTGGTTGACTTTGAAACAACATAACACCTTTATATTGATTGTATTGAGTAAAAGGAAATTGTAAAGAGAGGTTTCAATCAGCAATATTAAGACATCTGGTCAGCCATCATTCCCCTACCTCAAAAAGTAAAGCACTTGTCAATTAGGTGGAATAGCTTATATTCTCTGGCCTTTTATCTAATTATCCCACCTCTTTCTAATAATATTTTTAGCTCAGGCAACCATTATGATCCTCTTTTCATAAGTCGGATGTATTTAGAATTTAGATTAAAAAAACAAAGAGCTTATGAAACGTATTTTTTACCTTTTTCTTTTTCTACCATTTGCTTTAACCTCGCAAAACACTGTGGTAGATATCGTGGTCAATAGTCCAGATCATAATACTTTAGAGACCGCTGTTCTGGCGGCAGGACTGGAAACAACCCTGAGTAGTACAGGACCATTTACCGTATTCGCACCAACAGATGCTGCTTTTGCCGCATTACCTGCGACAGTAATAAACACATTACTTGCAGATCCGCAAGGAGCACTTACGGATGTACTTACTTATCACGTAGTGGGTGGTGATATCAGAAGCACAGATCTATCTGATGGTCAGACTGCTATGACAGTGAATGGATTAGATATAACGGTCAAAATCGAAAATGGTAATGTATTTATCAATGACGCACAAGTCACTACTGCAGATATTGTTGCGGATAATGGCGTCGTACATGTTATAGACGCTGTACTTATACCTGAACCTGCTACTGTTGTAGATATTATTGTGGACAGTCCTATTCATAATACACTGGAGACAGCAGTATTAGCCGCAGGACTAGAGACAACCTTAAGTGAGGCTGGACCATTTACGGTGTTCGCTCCGACAGATGCAGCGTTCGACGCACTACCTGCTGCGATTATAGATGCTCTCCTCTCAGACCCACAAGGTGCGCTGACTGATGTATTGACATACCATGTTATAGCTGGCGCGGATGTACGTAGTACAGACTTGAGTGACGGGCAGATGGCAATGACAGTCAATGGACAAGAAATTACAGTCAAAATCGAAAATGGCAACGTATTTATAGATGATGCGCAGGTTCTGGTTGCTGATATCGTTGCTGGCAATGGAGTTGTACATGTGATAGATGCCGTCCTACTGCCGAAACCTCCTACTGTAGTCGATATCGTCGTCAATAGTCCTATACATAATACATTAGAAGCAGCGGTAATCGCAGCAGATCTTGCGGGGACTCTAAGTGAAGATGGACCTTTCACTTTATTCGCACCGACAGATGCAGCCTTCGATGCGCTACCTGACGGAACAATAGATGCACTATTAGCCGATCCAAGTGGTGATCTTACTTCCATTCTATTGTACCATGCGGTAAGCGGTGATATTCGTAGTACGGATTTATCTGACGGACAAGTAGCAACGACAGTAAACGGAAAAGACATTGTCGTAAAAATAGAAAACGGTAACGTATTCATTAATGATGCACAAGTCGTTCTTGCAGACATAGAGGCATCTAACGGAGTCGTACATGTCATAGATGCCGTATTATTACCTCCGACAACAACAGTGGTGGATATTATAGTAAATAGTCCTGATCATAACACGCTGGAAGCGGCTGTGGTTGCTGCTGATTTAGCTGGTACTTTGTCAGGTGATGGACCTTTTACAGTTTTTGCTCCGACTGATGCGGCCTTTGATGCACTACCTGATGGCACTATAGACGCATTACTTGCTGACCCCAGTGGTGACCTGACCTCTATACTGCTATATCATGTCATAGGTGGCGATATAAGAAGTACAGACCTTAGTGATGGGCAAATGGCCGCTACACTTAATGGTAAAGATATTACTGTCAGGATTGACGATGGCAATGTATTCATTAATGATGCCATGGTTACTGCTGCAGATATTGTAACAGATAACGGCGTAGTGCATGTTATAGATGCTGTATTATTGCCACCGACAAGGACAGTCGTAGACGTTATTGTGGACAGTCCAGATCACAATACATTAGAGGCTGCGGTTATTGCTGCTGACCTTGCAGGGACACTTGCTGGAGATGGACCTTTTACAGTATTTGCTCCGACTGATGCGGCTTTTGATGCGCTGCCTGCTGGTACTGTAGATGCTTTACTCGCTGACCCAAGTGGTGATTTGACTTCTATCCTACTCTATCATGTGATCGGCGCCGATGTAAGAAGTACAGACTTAAGTGATGGACAAATGGCGGCTACACTTAACGGAAGTGAGATTACTGTCAAAATAGAGAATGGCAATGTATTTATAAATGATGCACAGGTTGTCGTTGCGGATCTAGTTACGGATAATGGTGTAGTCCATGTCATAGATGCTGTTCTACTTCCTACGACCTCTTCTACAGAAGAATTAGGTAATTTCTCTGACGCACGCATATTCCCCAATCCTTCTCAAGGCATAATCAATATAGAATTAGCTCAAGAAGATACTGGCAATACCATGATCAATATTATCAATAGTGCTGGGCAAAGAATTAATAGTCAAGTTATTAGTTCTAGCAACACTACACTTGACATGAATGACGTGAATAACGGTCTCTATATATTAGAAATTACGAATCAGAATAAAAAATATTACAAGAAAGTAATGATCGAAAAGTGATTCCATTGTGTGTAAAAAAGAAAGTCCAGAAAAAAATTCTGGGCTTTCTTATAACTTTTTTACACTAATCATGTTTAGAATTTTATCACAACACAGACATTGGAAAATACTAATGATATATTATTAATAGATAAAATCCTGCAAGGAGATAAAACTTCTTTTAGGCATCTATATCATAGGTATAAAAAATCTCTTCTTCTGGTATGCTTAAGATATATGAAGTATAGACATGATTCCGAGGATTTATTACAAGAATCATTCATCAGAATCTATAAAGCATTACAGTCGTATGATCATCAGAAAGGTCAGTTCTATACATGGGCTAAGCGGATAACGATTAATTGTTGTCTGGAATCGTTAAGGAAGAAAAAGTTGTCCTTAGACTTCGATCAGATAATTGATTTCGTGGATAAGAAAGATATTAATCCCAATGCAATAGATAGACTGAACCTGCAAGATCTTACTAAGTTGATTATGACTTTGCCTAAGGGATACAGAACAGTATTCAATATGTACACCATCGATGGTTATAAGCACAGAGAGATTGCCGAAGAATTGAAGATATCAGAGAACACTTCCAAGACGCAACTGATGAAAGCAAAAAAATTATTACAAGAAAAAATAAATCAAAATCAACCGACACTTGTAGGTCGCTATGCCTGACGATAAGTACATAGAAGATTTATTTAACCAATCACATTTGGAAGGAGAAGATTGGCTTAATCCATCTGAGGACATTTTACCGCAGATAGAAGAAGCAATTTATTCCAAAAAAGAAAGGAATGCTATTCCTTGGCTTTGGATATTTGGTGGCTTAATATTGAGTCTCTTCATAATTCTTATTATCTCAAATAAAAATCCTATACACTCCAATAGCACCCCTCTTGATTCTTCTTCTATCAGGTCAGAAAAAAATGCAATTGATAAACGAACTAAACCATCTAACGACATTGCAGATTTTGAAATATCACAAAAGACCGAAAGACAAATAACAAATTCGGATGGACAAAGTGTAGTGAAAGAGATTAAAACCGAAGGTGCACAAACAACAAAAAAAGTGATCTCCGAGAATGAAAATATTCTCAATTCCGCCCACCAACATAAAGAAAATCTATCAGCGACAAATAGTAAAGCCGAAGAAACTATAATTCAAAAAGCTAGTAAAGAACCTAAAACAACAAGAGAAAAAGAAAGGAGTTTAATCGGTCTTGCTCCGACCAATGGACTGCCCGAATTGACCCCAAGTCCAAGGTATTTTCCAGATGATTATTCTCCAGCAATAGAGGAATCAATCACACCTGTTAACAAAGGAAACAAAACGACACTTTCTATATATACGGGTTATACTAACCTCCGTTACGAACTCAATGAAAATTACAAATCAGCTTTATCTGCAGCAGATTTTTCACATGACAATGCCACCGGTTGGACTCTAGGAATCAGTATAGACAAAAGCCTGAGTGCTGGTCTTACAATTTTCGGTCAGACAATGATAGAAAAAAATACGAGTTACTCTGGCCACAATTCTTCTGCCAACTACAGAATAGATACAGAAAATACTGCCCTTCAAAATAGCTATGATTTGACTATGGCTTCTCCATTGGGCTTTCTTAATTCTACTGTTCTTGTACAGCGCGCGAGCTCGACTTCTACTTCAGAGGATGTTGACATTAATCTTGATCTGCATAATCGACACACATTTTATAATGTAGATATTGGATTAGGTGTCTTACAAAATATTATAAGATCTAAGCATATAGACTTCAACATAGGTACTGGATTAGGTATAAATCATATAGTAGGTCTAAAGAACTATCTCGATCAGGTCAATATAGATTTAGATAATTATAATGCTATCCAAAACGATGTTACTTTATCTCAACAGAATATAAACCATACAAGAATTTATTATGGCATCATAGCAGAAGTCAATTACCAGTTTAAAGAAAGAACATCTATTGGAGTTTCCTATTCTCGAAAAAAAGATTTCAACTCTTTATTCAACAATGGTGATTTCAACTCCATTGCTTCGCGCCATCAGGTTTGTTTGAAGTTGAGTTATTTGTTTTCGGATTTTTAGTCAGGACTTAAAAAGACCGCCCCAACGAATTAAGACAGCCTTCCCTTTATTTTAAAATGAACAGACAATCCAATTTAGAATCCATTCAGCTTAATCATTTTGGTTTCGTATATAATTTCGGTTTCATTATATACTCGTACTACATATACCCCTTCTCCAAAATCGGTAGTTCTCTATTAGATGTATTATGATCGAGAATTATCGAACATCAGAAAATAAACCGCATATCTAGATTAGTATAAAGAAAGACTTCTGAGAAGATCTTTAAACTCCTTGGACTTTCGTTGTGAGATAGGTATGATATCATTAGTATTCAAATAGATTACTTGCTCTCGTTTGTTATATTTTCTCATGTAACTGAGATTGACTAGATGCTTGTGATGTACTCGGAAAAACTTATTATTGAGCGTGCCATCAGGTCGAGGTAAGATTTTCTCGTAATACCCTAGATTTTTTGTTGTAATTATCTTTTTCCCATTTTCAAAAAAAACCCAACTACATGCACCATCAGCTATGAGCCTCACCACCTGTGACAATTGGACGAAGGAGCGACCATCGAGTTCTACAATTGGGAAAAGTTCGTAACCAGAAGGTCCATCTTTTCTATCCATAATTATTGAGGTGCTATACTGTCTAGCTTTTTTAGCAGTGACTGACTCTCCGCTTTATAGTCAGAATCAGGATTCAATATTATTTCTTGCAAAACTCGTCTACAAGAAATTAAGTCGTCTGCACGGAGTAATGTCATCGCCTTATACCAAGATGCTTGGTCGGCGTAACTAAAATCATTGTTATCTATTATTACATCGAATTGCTTGATAGCTTTATCATAACTATCCATTTCTACATAAGCTACCCCACTAGCCAATATGACCTCAGACGTTAGATCTTCCCTTTGACCAAAGTTCCTTTCCCACAATTCTATATATTCCGCATATTGCCCACCTTGATACAAGTCCTCTAAAATAATGGTAGACCCCTGGCCCATATTTCTTTGAGTACTATTGAATTCCACTGGAGAATAATATTCGGCAAACAACTGCATACTGGTTTTGCCGGAGTTTTTTGCTTTTAACAAGTACGTTGCAGCTCCAATGGACAAGATCCCTATGAGCACCAATAATATGTACTTTAAACCAACTCTCCCTTTAGCAAGTTGATGCTCCTTACCAAAATGTTTTATGTGCAATTGCTTGAGCTCCTGACGTAATAGATCATTTCCATACGCATTTACCGCTCTCACGATATCTACATGTAGATCTATTTGTTCGGAATCTATTTCTTCCCTCAACTCCTCTTTTAGCGATTCTATTCCCTCCGCAGTAATATTGGCAAAAAGAGCTTTATCGATTTTAGATTCAATTAACTGATTCATTATTAATTCTAAGTCTTTCTGAAAATAAGTTCTTTCAACTTTTTGAGACAACGAGATTTTTTGTTCTTGGCCACTTGATCATTGGCTAATCCCATCTCCTCTGCTATGGCATGCATGGACATACGATTATAATAATAGTTATAAAGTATTTCCTGGCATCCTTTTCCTATGTTAGGAAACTCTCGTTGTATCCGTTTCTGTCGTGGACTCGCTTCTAGGACATCAGGCAAATCTCCTTCTAACTCTTTTAGTTCATCGTCCATTGGTTTTATATTCATCCTATTCCTAAGTTTGAGTTTGTTCAGCCATAGGTTTCTTGCCACAGAGTACAAATATGTTTTTAAGTTACTTGACAGTTCAAAATTCATGTCCCTAGCTTTTGAATATAACACGATCAAGGAATCCTGAAAAACATCCTCTGCCTCTTCTTCGTTTCCACTATTACTAATAACCATTGTTCTGATCACTGGATAATAAGTCCTATATACCATTTCGATGGTTTGATTTTTGATTCTTTTATCACGTGATCTTAGATTTTGTATAATTTCAAAATCACTGTTAACCATTTACAATTATTAATAACTTTTAAAATCCAAAGGTAACCATTGGTAAGTAATATCGTTTGTGCAGTTATTTTATAATTACTGCACTTATTTACGATATACTTCACTTTTTATATTTTATAAATGGTTACCTTTTAATAAATAAATTTATAAAGGTTGCAGAATAGACTTTCCCGAAAGGGTAAGGTCCTATAAGATCAATTAACCTTAATAATTGTAATATGAAAAAAATAATCCTGTGCTCATCTCTGTTATTTTTGATTTTGTTTCAAAATGAACTATACGCGCAACCTAGAATAACAGCTGGAACAAATTCCGATGGAATTCAAATAGGTTGTAGCGGTTCTTGTTTGGAATCTTTTAATATAGAAGTTAATCTTGCAAATTTGGATCTGTTAGCACCTTCGGGCAGTGGTCAACAAGAATTTTTTCCCACGGGCTATCCTCCAATGTTTCTTGAAATAAATATGCTCGGCACGATAATGATGCGTCCTATTCAGGCCTTTACATACACAGAAACAATTGAGAATATTAGAATTTTTACGGCTACTATTCCTGTGACTATTAATACTTGCGATTATTGCTCCGACAATGTCTCTGGTATTCATCACATCAGAGTAGGGTTAAGACTAACAACCACAATAGGCAACAACTACGTAGATTATCCAGCATGTGATTTTACTGGGGAGGATGATATATTCTCCTGCCTGTATACTTCCCGTTCTTGTGATCCAAATACGAGGTGTAACAACGACACACTTATCAAAAACAAAGGAAAAGGTGGAATATCAATCGGATGCGGTACAGCTTGTGGTGGTGGTGATGACCGAAGAAGAGGCGAGAAGGAGCAAGAACTCTCAGGCAGATCTAGTGAAAATAGCAATCTAGAACTTAATATAATTCAAAATCCAATTACTGACATCCTGCGGTTCGCATCAAATGAATCAATCAAGAATTTAGAATTTCAAATATTCGACTCCTCAGGGCAAGCTGTCTTGTCACAAAGAACTAATGTAATGATTGGAGAGAATAAGATAAACCTAACAAGTCTACCTTCGGGAATCTATTTTATTCGTATTAATACAGGGAATGATATTTATACAACGAAAATTATGAAATTGTAATATCGAATAAAGCTCTTAATGACGGTTTTCTCAAAAGCTCGACGCCTTGCTATTAGTACTTATATTTTAATTGTAGGAATAGCTAATTGTTGTGCACAAGAGAAAAAAGTTATTATTCATCTGGAAGGAGATACATTTCATATTCCGAGATCAGAAATTATTATAGAGAAAACAAATCCTTCTTATGCAGACTCCCTGGCAGAAGCCGGGGATTTTGCATTTAATAATAATCGACATAGGCTTGCCAAAAGATTTTATCTGGCCTCTTCTGAGCTGCATGAAAGTCAAGCCTCATACGAATCCCATATTACTTATCTGAACTATGCCGCTTACATTGATTACAATTTGCTCAATGATCAATTGAGCTATGACAAACTTGCGGTAAAGTCATGGTCCAATGCAAAGAAATATTTAGACCAGCATAACAATGTATACATAGACGCCTTAGATCAGTATGGAACATATTTATATGGGATATCTGATTATCGAGAGGCCCTTCAAGTTTTTCAGGAAGTTGTCGATTTGCGAAGGCAAAACAATCATTCTTGGATTGCACTTTTCAATAATCTAAAGAGTATCGGAGATTGTTACAAGTTCATAGGTGATAGCGGTAATGCTATAAGTTATTATCAAAAAAGCAAGGCACTTGTAGAAAATAAGGACAAGAATTTCGAAGCCATGCTCATCCATACCATTGCCAGATATTACGAGAAGACCAATGGTCTTGATTCTGCTATTATATATTCTGAAAGAATAATTCCATTGATTGATGATTTGCAGACTGTTGAAAACAAAGCGAAATATTTATTAACCTCTGCGGAAATTAGTGCAAAGCAAAATCAAATTTTTCAGGCGGAAAAATATCTAAAAAAAGCTTCTTCAATAAAAGTAGAAAACGAATATTATAAAATATACACGTTGGAAACAAAGGGTAAAATAGAAGCAAGAAAAGATAACCATCAAAACGCCATCAGACTATTCCAAAGAGCGAATACTTTGGCCGAACAATCGGGTAAAAAAAATAGTGCCTCTTTTAAGAGTAAGAGACTTATAGAAATGTATCAGTCTGCTAAAAAACAAAATGATATTAAATTATGTAAAGATATATGTGAGGATGGCGTCTTAGCTAACCTTATCAGTGCAGACGAAGACAAGAGGTGGAGTATAGAAAATGTGATCAACAAAACTGAGGCCCTTTATTTCCTAAGCGAAAAAGCACGCATTGACTACAACCAATATCTATTAAAGAATGAAAAAAAGTACCTAGAGGACTCTTTCGAAAAGTACAAATACTCGATTGATTTGATTTTGAATATCCGCCAAGAGATATTCAACGAAAAGTCAAAAAATGATTTAATGCTTCAGAGTCAGACTATATTCGATGGAGCCATTCAATCCGCACTTACTCTCTATAATCAAACCAAAAAGGAAACGTACTCAAAAGCCGCTTTCAAAATATGCGAGCAAAGCAAGGCCCTTAACTTGCTAAATGAGCTCACTGACAAATTTGCAAAATCGGCAACTTCCATTTCTGACAGTTTACTACTGAGAGAAAAAGAACTAATACTCAAACTCAATCAAGCCAAAAAGGTATTATTAGAGTCTGTGGATAATGAAACAAAAAAAATAGAATCTCAAAAAGAGATCGAAAATATCAACTTAAACCTGGATCAACTTACGCATAAGTTAGAAAGAGAATACCCTAAATACTATGAATTAAAATACGGATCATTACGGCTTAATGTGGATAGCATTATCCAAAATAAAATCAATAATAAAAATGCCATCATAGAATATTTTGTAGGCATAGATAACATCTTCACCTTTGTTATAGACAAAAAATCTGTTTCCGCATTTTCTACAGATAAGAAACAGAGTATCCTAACTGCAACAGATACTCTTGGCACACTTATCTCTAGACCAAACAGTCTAAAAAATGCAGAAAAAGAATATAAAGAATTCGTAAGGTGTAGCAGATACCTTTATGATGCTCTGGTGCTGCCAGCATTACGCAATCTAGACAAGGACATATCTAATCTAACCATCATACCAGACAAAGAACTCAATCTTATCCCTTTCGAAGTACTATCCAGACAAGCTGGCGAAAGGCAGAGTTACAGCTTGGATAATCACGATTACCTCTTTGAAGATTTCTCTGTTAGCTATCAGTATTCTGCTGCACATTGGAACAAAATTGATTCTTACTCACAAAATAAGTTCGGTGTAGAATATCTCGGTTTTGCGCCTAGCTTTAATCATAGCACATCTTCGTATCTGGAGAGCTGTGATCTACAAACTCTACCAAACCTAAAATGTACAGAAAAAGAGATAAAGACTATAGCGAAGTACCTGGATGGGAAGTTCTTCTATGGTGCTGATGCTAATTTCTCAAACTTTGATGAGCATATAGAAGATGCTAAAATCCTTCATCTGGCAACACATACTTGTACCAATACTCAGCATACTGCCTTAAATAGCATTTACTTTTCTGATAAGACACTTTCGATATTGGATCTTAATAATTACAATCTTAATACAGAGCTTACCGTCCTCAGTGCCTGCGATACGGGTATAGGTGAATATATTGCTGGAGATGGCGTACAGAGTTTGGCATGGGCATTTATGAATTCTGGTAGTAACAGTACTTTACTTAGTCTCTGGAGTATTAATGATTGTTCGACGACAGAATTTATTGATTATTTCTACCAAGCACTACAGCAAGGCTTAGCAAAGGATGATGCATTAAGACAAGCCAAGCTAAATTTTCTTACCAATGCTCAGAATTTTGAAAAACATCCATTTTATTGGGCTCCTTTTATAACTTATGGCTCTATGAAGCCTATTCAATCCAATAATATTCGTGATAAAAGTCGTCTATTAGGACTTTTAGGTATTACTATAATCTTATCCGGCTTCTTTTTGAAAACTAGGTTTAGAAAAACTGAACTAAAATCCACATGTGATCCTGATTCGTAATTATTATATATTCCGATATACTAAATCTTGAGAAAATCAAACCGTTTATATGAAAAAAACACCATATCTTTTGTGGTAGATAATCTCGTCTCGATTATTCTCTTAACATCAAAAAGAAATACTTCTTTTCATTTTTAGTAAGAATTACCGTGTCACTGTGCGTCTTTTTCTCCAACGAAAATGGAGGTTCGAGTTTTTTCCATTCAAATCTATGTCCATTTAATTCGTAGTAATCGAGAGTCATTTCATCACTTAAATAGCTTCTATTCAATAAAAATGATGCCCGAGTCCTATGAAAAGTTGTGACTTCTAAATCAAATTTATCCAACTCATCTAAGAGAATCGCATTTTGATAAGGTGGTTTACTAATCTTGATATAAAAAAATAATGTTGTAGCTGCTACAATAATAGCAACTATAAAAAAGATTAGTTGTTCTTTAATATCCAGATTATCCTCCATATTCTTGTCCTCTATTTTGTTTAAAATGACCAATATTGGAACAATGAAGAGTCCAAAATAATTATCCAAAATTCACATGTTCAAATAAGAATTAATAATTTCTTAAAAACATCTTATCTAACCATTTTAAATGTGTTTTATCTTCAAAAATTGCAGTAGATTTGTGTCGTTATTTCAGAAGAGTAACTTTACTTTCTGAAAACTCAATAAGGTTCCATAGCTCAGTTGGTTAGAGCATCTGACTCATAATCAGAGGGTCCAAGGTTCGAGCCCTTGTGGAACCACTTCTGGGACAAGTCCTTGTAATTGATTTTATTACAGGGGCTTTTCTTTTTGTATTGCAGGAATTATTGCAGTTTTCTTAGCGTATGTATGTCATCCATTAGTAATCTAAGGGAAGATTTGTTAAGACCATTGTAGATACCCCTGATGTGCTTGTTCTTATCTACCAGCACGAAATTCTCTGTGTGTAGAAACTCATCCAAATCTCTTTCCATACCTAAGTCCTCCTCAACGAAATAATCCTTTCTACCCAATTGGTATATTTCCTGTCTATCCCCTGTTACAAGATGCCATTTGTCCGATAAAACACCGTATTCTTTGGCATAAGCCCTGAGAGCAGCCACCGTATCACGCTCTGGCGTGACAGAATGAGATAACAGTGCAACATCATCATAACCAGAGATAAGATCTTGTATATCAACCATATTATTAGTCATCTCTGGACAAATTCCTGGACAAGTGGTAAAGAAAAAGTTAGTAACATAAATCTTATTATCAAAGGTCTGATCTGTGATTACTTGGCTATCCTGATTAATAAGTCGAAAAGGTGAAACCTTATGCAAAGTATCCAAAGCTGCCGCGTCGCTACTCAGCCGTATAGGGGTGAAGGTGGCCTCTTGGTAGTAGGGTAATTTGTCATTAGGAGCTGTACTACGGGCAGATTCTGATTTACAAGATAAGATGGTCGCCGTACCAGACAGATACAGGCTAATTATTAGAACTAAGTTGAATCTTTTCATCATCTAGTTTAAAACACAGTTTAGATCTTTTCAGCCCATAGATACGGCCATTTTTGGCTTCATAATTATTATAGATTTTACCATTTTCTCGCCATGATTGCTGTAGGCCTTCTTCCTTTCCATTCACTAATGTGATCTTCTTAAATTGGGAACCACTCTTATACCATTGCATCTGCACGCCCTCCGCAACACCATTTATATAATGCGAAGCCGATCTCAGATTGCCATTGCTCCACCATGTCTTTGATTCTCCATCTAACTTACCTTTAATGTAATTCGCTTCGTAACTTATTCTTCCAGTTTCGAACCACTTTTGGTCTTTACCGTGTTTTATACCAGAATTATATGTCGTCGCATCTGCAAGTTGCCCATTACGATAATATGATTCTGCTATTCCGCTAAAGACTTTATTACCATAATATACCCGTCCCTCTTCAGGAATTAGTCTAGTAGAGTCCCTGTTGACTCTTAAGTGATCCTTACTATTGACCCCCAGCAAATTATTTTGCTTAATATTATCTGACCCTTCATGATGACAACTCCACAGCGATATTACCGAAAAGCCTATAATGAATAAGTATTTAGCGGATCGCACTTGGTGTCCCTTGATAATCACCTGGAAATAAGATGTAATACTGATTTAGATATAATTCATTCTGTATATGATAATGGTACTCTCCATCAGGACAATGTATCGTCGGTCCAAAGTGCCCTCCAGATGCATCTAGATCTGTCGGATAATTACCGTCATAATCTCTTCGCCCATATAGGAAGAATCCATCAGCCATAATCCCGATCAGTTTGTCATCATCTTCTGACCATGCCTTAGGCTCCAGATGATAGTGATAGCTCTGCGGTCCTGTATGCGCCGCCGTATAATCAAGTGACACGACAGCATTATCCAGAGGAACATTAGGCCCTTCTTCGTCATTATAGATCATGGCACCACTCACTGCAATGCCGATAGGACCTAAGCCTGTAGAAGAACTCCTGGATGCACGTTGCGGATCAGCAGATACCGTTAGTGTATAGGACCCATTAAAGTCATCTATATTCCCAGGAGCCATGGCATCATAATTGGTTTGCGTAGGTTCTACGAATAATGGATGATTTTCTGTTGTGTTCTCGTTAGTACATAGTCGATTACCTCTGGGATCGGTCGCACATCTTTCCGTTGTGTTAGACCAATAAGGGGAGGTGTGGTTAGGATAACCATTAGATTCTATGACAACGTTATTTCCTGATAGGTATATAGTCGTATTATCAGAATCAAAATCAGAAAATGCAGGATGCAATCCATCACAGGATACATTCATAGTCTCATCGCAAGCATCTCCTTGACCATCGCTATCCTCATCTTCCTGATTAGGATTGAAATCTTCTGGACAATTATCTTCCTCATTGGCGATGCTGTCTCCATCTATATCTGGATCGCAGGCATCACCTACATCATCATTATCGAGGTCCTCCTGCTCTGGATTATAAGTGCGAGGGCAGTTATCTTCAGCGTTGATAACGCCATCTCGATCATCATCTGCATCGGCTGTGTCATCTTCGCAATCATCCGTATTGCCATCGTTATCCTGATCGTATATATCGGAGACGCCTTCGCGTAGAGGCACTTGTGACCAGCCGCTCAGGCCATATATGTATAGCTCTCCACATAACTCATCATAATATAATTGTCCTATGGCTGGATTATCAGGGACATCACTGGCACGGTCACCGACGACCACGGTTGCTTTAGACAGATCCACAGTATTGCCATTGCTTATAGATAGAGTATTACCGCTGATGCTAAGTGTTTGTAATTCATTACTCGGATCTGAGTCATCATCTTGATTATTTCCTCCTTCTATTTCGATAGTACCTCCTCCATTAGATAGGCTTATCCTATTTCCTGATATAGATAATCTCTGAATTTCGTTTTCTGGATCAGCATCGGCATCATCTACTTTGTCGTCGGGTAACTCAATCGTACCTCCCCTGGACAGGCTCAGTCTATTTCCTGATATGGATAGATCCTGTAACTCATTGCTAGGGTCTGCATCTGCATCATTAACGAGATCAGTCGGCAGCTCTATAGTTCCGCCTCGCGTGAGGCTCACCCGATTATCCGCAATACTTAGCTCCTGTAACTCATTTTCTGGATCAGCGTCCGCATCATCTTTATTTAATACATCTTTAGCATATAATGCATAGGGCACTTGCATCAGAGGTGTTGTGAATTCTATGTCTACACTACCATCATCAGATACATCTATCATGACCGTTAGCTCCTTAGAAAAAGACCAATCAATAGCATCAAAATCTCCCGTCATGGATTCTCCCATACCAATGACCAAAGAATATATTCCATGACCATCTGTAGTTATACGATGATTTTCAGTATACTCAGAGCCACCCATAGAATCATGAACGTCTATGTCAACACTAAGACTAGTATTACTTAATGCCATACCGTCCATATCTCTTGCGACACCTTGAAAGTTAATCCCACTCGGCAACTGGGCCTGTAATAAAAAGCTGGAAACAAGGAATGCGAATAAAAGAGTAATCCTCATGATAATATTTGTAATTATAGTTTGACAAATAGTTCGGAAGCCATAAAGGTTTCTGATTGTAGCTTAATAATATATGTACCTTCTAATAAGTGAGACACATCTATTATCTCCTCATCCAACTTACTGGATAGAATATACTTGCCTGACACGTCCAGTATTGTATATTGAATTGATTCATTACTGGACACTTTAACTTTAAGTTGGTTCTGGGCGGGGTTAGGTGATACTAATATGGACTCATCCATTTCGACATCGGATATAAAAGTTCCCACTTTCTTTGTCGGCTGAATAATTCCATTCTTAACAGCATACCTACCACCACTTTCCAAGCCATTAGTTACCTCACCTATAACATGTGTAAAAGAATAGTCGACGGAGTTTGACTCCTGTCCACCACTAGTAATGCCAGATTGACCATAGCTTTCTGACAGCAGAAGTATATAAAACAAGACAAATGTGATACTTTTCATTTTTTCTTCTTTAGAATTCGATTAGGATTATTGGATGGGATTAGGAGTCCCTTGGTAATCCCTTGGAAACAGTATATAATATTGTCCCAGATACGCATCATTCATTATGTGGTAATGATACTCGCCGTCGGGATTATGGGGAGTCGGTCCAAAATGTCCACCCGAAGCATCAAGGTCATCTGGATAAGAGCCATCATAATCTCTTCTGCCATATAGAAAAAAACCATCAGAAATAATTCCTATTAACTTATCGTCGTCATCGGACCAAGCCTTAGGCTCTAGATGGTAATGATAACTCTGAGGCCCTGTATGCGCTGCTGTAAAATCTAATGATACCACTGCATCGTCTAATGGTACGTTAGGTCCTTCTTCATCATTATATATCATAGATCCGCTAACCGCCATACCGATAGGTCCTAATCCAGTAGAAGAAGTGCTCGTTGCCTTTTCTGGATTAGTCGGTATTCTCAAAGTATACGATCCATTAAAATCATCAATATTGCCAGGAGCCATATCATCAAATGTCGTGACCGTTGGCTCTACGAATAAAGGATGATTCGCTGTCGTATTTGAGTTCGTGCATAATGTCCGACCCATAGGATCCACAGTACATCTTTCTGTCACATTAGACCAATAAGGAGAAGAATGATCGGGTAATCCTGTGCTTACAATGACTACTTCGTCACCATCTAGCATAATCTCAAAATTTTCCTCACTAAAATCAGCAAAGGCCGGATGCAATTCTGGGGTATCGGTTGTTCCGCCTGTATCATCGTCATCATCACTATTTTCTACATAACCCTCGGGTTGTTCGCAAGCGGAAGTGGTGACATCTGGATTTCCAAGACCATCTCCATCGGCATCCTCGTACCAAGTCACCCCAGTACATGGGTCATCTTCATCACCACAAGAGACAAACATCACGGATAACGCAATTATACTACACAATGCAATTTGGAGAGTAAATTTCATACTTGATTCTTCTTTAATTTATTAGACAGATTAATTATGGAAATCCTTCTTTGGTGGACGCCTATTTCTAGATTTTCCTAATATCATTTTCAATGAATGATCTACAAAATCCTGATAATAGTGCAACTGGTCTTCTCTGAGTAGTTTTTTTATATCCTTTAAGTGCTCCTTAGTGGATTGCAATTTTTGTTTTTCTATTACGGAATAAGGCACTAATACAGAATCTATATTGGTGACATTGTTGCTATCATAGGTTTGAGCAAAATAACCTGATAATAATTTCTTTTGCTCTTGGTCAAACGCATTCATCTTTTTGATATGATCATTGGCTAAATCTAAAAAAAGTGTGTGTTGTTTCTCATCTAACTGCAGTATTTCTTTGGCTGTTTCTTTAGGGTGCATTATATGGTCATGTCCTTTAGCCAAATGTATAGTACCAATAGATATTAAAACCAAATTAACAGCGAGTAGGAAAAATATGGAGGCTTTATAAAATGTTTCTTTTTTCATTCTCGATAGATGTTATAATCAGATATCAATCCAATGTGGTTTTCAGACCTATTTCCGTCTACCAAGAACTTATGGTCCTTATCATGTCCGATCATAGTTAGTAGTACACCTGCATTAAGGACAAGAACAACCACAGCCGCCGCTATAGCACGTCTTAGTGATATGATACTATATAGAGCATCTGTCGCAATCCGATCCTTAATCTTAGCATAGAGATATGTAGGAGGTTCTGCGCGTTGCATAACTTTTGCGCTACTTAGTACCTTTTCTATCCACTTATTACGATCCATAGATATATTACTCACTTTTATTAGACAGTTATTTGTTTGTTTTCCTTCGCTCTGGATACATCAGAGACAATTGCCTTCTAAGGTTTCCTTTGGCACGTTGCAGTAATGATTCCATGGCCTTAAGAGATATTTCCATAATATCGGCGGCTTTTTTTCTAGGTAGTCCTTCTATGAAACATAATATAAATGCCATTTTCTGATTTTCACCGAGATTATTCAGTGCTCGAAAAAATATCTTAGAGTCCTCTTTGCGCTCCAATAGTATACCTGGATGCTCAAAATCCTTGACTTGCTTAATGGATTCTATCTCGATCAATTTTGATTCTCTTAATTCACCCTTTTTGGATTTGAGATAATTGATACTCGTATTGACTGTAATTCGGTATACCCATGTACTAATTTGAGATTGTCCTCTAAACCTGCCAGCAGCCTTAAATATTTTTACAAAAACATCTTGAGTGATTTCTTCTGCAAGAGTTTGATGCTGTGCATAACTCAAGGCGACATTATAGACAATAGTGGAATAATTAGCATAAAATGCCTGGAAGGCATTCTGATCTCCATTTGCAATTAGGCGTAATATTTTGATCTCTTCGTTCAGCTTGTCTACCTAATAGTTGTTAAAAAAAACACGAGCCATAATGAATATTCCTGGCCCTAAATATATATAAGCCTCAGTTCTGCAAATTGTACTCATTCAAGATTAGATGATATTAATTATTAGGTACAGGGACTAACCAGCATCGTAAATTTTACTAATTAGTGACACAATGTCATTGTTTTTTGTTTTTAAATGCCAAATTGGCATTTAAAATTTTCGTTTTATGACTAATTGAGCAGCAAATAGCTGATGGTACACTGATTGATCAGTGCTTAGTGTCTTAATTGAATTAATTAAAAAACTAAAAATTATAAAACATGAATTTTGTAAATCTTATGAGACCAACAAACACAAAAGCCTTCGGACATGTCATCGACGAATTATTTAACACAAAAATTTCTGATCTTGTCCAAACTGATTTTTCTTTTTCTAAACCTTCTGTCAACATTATAGAGAATGATGACAACTATAAAATAGAAGTCGCAGCACCAGGATTGAAAAAAGGAGATTTCGACATTAAAGTCGAAAATAAGCAACTCATAATAAAGGCTTCTAACAAAAATGAAAGTGCTGAAAGTGAAACGGATACAAACTATAGAAGAAGAGAATTTAACTACACTTCTTTCTCTAGATCATTCCACATTTCGGATAAGATAGATAGCGAAAAAATCGGTGCTCATTATGAAGATGGAATCTTAACCGTAACATTAGAAAAAAGAGAAGAAGCTAAAGACAAAGGTCCTAGAACGATCGAGATAAGCTAAGCTCTTATAATAATTCACAACTCATAGTAAAAAGGGATTTTTGGTCACTAGCCCAGAATCCCTTTTTTAGTACAACTAGTTATATTTACTACTTCGGAGCAACACCAGGCCCTACACTAGTTTCTCTGAACCACACCTCCGTATAACTTCCATTGGCATATTGCTTGGCAATATCTCCTCCATACGTTTCAGCACCCGTACACCACACCATATTACTATTGGGGTCCTTACCATTGGTTTGGTTATATGCTCCTTGCTTGAAATAATTTAACTCACCACTATATGCCTCTGGTCGCTCTACCCCATCCTGTCCAATAGGTACGAATAATTTTTGTACCTGTTCTGGTATATCAGATTGGCTTGTGTATTCTGACTTGATTAGATTCTTAGTAAAAGTTCTTGTAGGATGTCCATCACTCTCAAATGTGAGATACATAATTCCCTTATACACATTCACTTCATAGCTAAACTCTTCGCCAAGTTCTATACCATCCTTTGGTTCGTCAGGATACACATCTTTTTCTGGTCCTATCATAGAAAAATCATTGCCCCATACTGCCGAAGAATAATCCCACCTTCCTTTATTATCATCCTTACTATTTCCGATTGTATTGATTTCGTAGTTCCAGAAAACCGAACCTTTGGCATGACCAGGGAATTTCTTATAGAATATCTTCAGCGGTTCGTTCTCATGACCTTCGCCACTATGTATTTGTCCGACCACTGTAGCAAAAGAAGCGGCAACACGCGCATCACCTGATGTCGATACGTGCATAACTCTGCATGTACCTGTTAGTCTGCCACCACCTTCTGGCGTCCACTCTCTCTTTTCGTGAAGTTCTGTTCTTGTATTACTTGAGTTTTTAGATGTGACACCAGAGTTGGGCGTTTTGTAAGCCACCCATCTTCTTGTGCCATCTATCACAGTATAGAAAAAATCCTTATTGGCATACTCAGCAAGTTCATTCACATGAGATCCGTCACCAAGCATAATTTTGAACTTATCCATAACTGGTATAACCTCATGAGGATACACGACCTTCTTGCTTAAGCCATCATTAGCAGAGAAATATCCCGCATTAGATATTGCATCGTTACTAACATGAAGTTCGGATGACTTAAACCATACCTCTGCATAGTTGCCATCAGCGTACTGTTTGGCAATATCACCACCATGAGTTTCTGCACCAGAGCACCACACTCTATTGACAGCAGGGTCTTTTCCATTAGTCTGGTTATAAGATCCTAATTTAAAAAAGAGTCCTTCTTCAGTATAGGCATTCTCTCGTTCTACACCATCTTGACCAATAGGTACAAAGATCCTTTTGACTTGCTTAGGCATATCATTGGGCTCAGAATATTCAGAAGAAATAAGATTTTTAGTGAATGTCTTGGTCTCATGCCCCTCACTCGCGAATTCTAGATGCATGACGCCATCTTTTACTTCCACCTCGTAGCTAAACTCTTCTCCTAATGTGATACCATCTTTTGGTTCTGGTGGATAGACATTTTCTTCTTCACCAACTACAGAAAAATCATAACCCCAGATCGGATAAGAATAATCCCACCTTCCAGAATTATCATCACCTGCCGCATTGATTTCGTAATTCCAAAAAACAGAACCTTTACTATGTCCAGGAAATTTTTTATAGAATATCTTGAGTGGTTCGTTCTCATGTCCATCTGCACTATGTATCTGACCAACCACTACAGAGAACGTAGCAGGAACACGAGCATCACCCGTACCAGACACGTTCATTACTTTTAGAGTCGCATTTAGCTTACCACCTGCAAGAGGTGACCACTTCTTTAATTGTGCCAACTCTGTTCTTGTATTATTAGACGTTCCGTGCGTATTTCCCGCATTAGGAGTCTTAAAGACGACCCAGTCTCCGTCACTATCCTTAGAGCTATAAATAAAGTTGTCATGCTCAAAATCAACAGGAGGACCTGCATTAGAACCATCACCTAGTATTAGATTCCATTGAGACAAATTGGTCAATATGCTACTAGGGTACTTATGGTCTGATTTTTCTATGGATTGTTCTGTTGTATTCTTGCAATTAGAAAAGAATAGGAAAAGGGACAAAATAAAAACGCAGAATGGAAATAATCTTAGACGCATAAGGACATTATTTTCAAAAGTTTAAACAACAGTTATCATAGAATATTTTTTCGGTCAAAATAATCTTTGAATCAATCTGACATTTCAATTGATCGAAAGTTATCCGCCTTTAGGTTCGATTTTTTATTTGCTGTATGAGTGCTAAGGTATTTCTGACTTTATTTTCTAGTTCTTTATAACTCTCCTTCTCGATAATATCTTTTGATATCAATTTAGAACCCATACCGACACATGTCGCTCCAGCATCGAACCATGATTTCAAATTTTCCTCTTCTGGGGCGACACCACCTGTAGGCATAATTTTGGTCCAAGGCTGAGGTGCTCGTGCTGATTTAATAAATTTAGGACCGTAGACACTGCCAGGAAAAAGTTTAACTATTTCACATCCTAATTCTTCAGCTCTACATATCTCAGTAAGCGAACCACATCCAGGAGACCATAACACTTTCCTCCTGTTACAAACTACAGCTATATCTTCGCGCAAAGCGGGAGTCACCACAAACTGAGCTCCACAATGCATATATAATGATGCAGAAGCGGCATCTGTAACCGAACCAACACCTAACGCCATGCCAGGTAATTCTGCAATAACATACTTGCTCAGTTCTGTGAAAATCTCATGCGCAAATAATCCCCGATTAGTAAATTCCAAAAGGCGCGCACCTCCATCATAACAAGCCTTTATTACTTTTTTACATACATCTATATCATGATGAAAAAACAATGGGACCATGCCCTGCTCTTCCATCAGTAGTGCCACTTTTATCCTATCCATAATTATCTTGATACTCTTCCACTTGCATCACCACTCATCAATTTTTCCACTTCTGCAACCGTTACCAAATTAGAATCTCCTTTTATTGTATGCTTAAGGCAAGAAGCTGCCACTGCAAAATTTAATGCCTTCTGATCATCTGCATAAGTCAAAAGCCCATATATCAATCCACCCATAAAACTGTCTCCGCCACCTACCCTATCTACAATATGCGTCATCTGGTAAGTGGGTGCTTCGTACAAGGTATCGCCATCATAGAGTACACCAGACCACGTATTATGAGACGCTGAAATAGAGCCCCTAAGCGTCGTGATAACTTTCTTTGCTCTAGGAAACATCTCTTTGAGTTGTTTCAATACCGAAAGATAGGCCTTGCCGTCTACTGATCCAACGTGTGTCACGTCCACGCCTTCGGGGTGTAGTCCAAAATGCTTTTCTGCATCTTCCTCATTACCTAATATAACATCGCAACCTTGGACCAACGCTGGCATTATATCTCCTGGTGCTTTTCCATATTTCCACAATTTCTTTCGATAATTCAAATCAGCAGAAACTGTGACACCCATCGCATTAGCTGTATCTATAGCCTCTTTACATGCATCGGCTGCTCCCTGAGAAATAGCTGGCGTAATGCCCGTCCAATGAAACCAGTCGGCACCCTCCAAAACTCTCTCCCAATCTATCATACCTGCACCTATAGTCGCCATACCAGAATGTGCTCTATCGTAGATCACTTTACTTCCTCTGCTTACCGCGCCCGTCTCTAAAAAATAGATACCCAGTCTCTCTCCTTGCCTCAGGATATGACTTGTATTTACATTTCTTTTTCGCAGTTCCATGACAGCACATTCGCCGATATCGTTATCAGGAATGCGCGATACAAAATGACTATCAAAACCATAATTAGCCAAAGAGACTGCTACATTACTTTCTCCACCGCCATAGACAACATCAAAACTATACGTCTGCGAAAATCTCTTAAAACCTGGTGGGCTAAGTCTCAACATAATCTCACCGAAAGTGACAACCTTTTTCATGTCTAGTTATTCTCTGATTGTTATATACCTAGAGCTTGTCCACCTCCTATCTGAATTGTCTCCGCCGTAATAAATCCAGCATCTTCGCTGGCTAAAAATGCGACTACCGTGGCTACGTCCTGAGGCTGTCCTAATCTTCCTAACATAATATTATTAGCCCAGGACTTAAAGACCTCTGGTTTAGTAGATTTAATCTGAGAATGAAAATCTGTATCAATCGTACCAGGAGAAACTGCATTGACTCGGATTCCATATTCTGCTAGATCCTTGGCCAGTGCTCTTGTGATTGTATGCACACCCGCTTTGGATGTACCATACATACCAGCACCTGGGCCTCCTGCGTTCCATGCCGCATTTGATGTGACATTTATTATAGTAGGGTGCGTGCCTTTTTTGAGATAAGGAATAGCCGCTCTAGAAGCAAAGAATACAGAGTCCAGATTGAGCGCTAAAACCGATCTATAAAACTCGGTTGTCATCACCTCAAATCGCGATCTTCCTCCTAGACCCCCTGCATTATTGACTAGTATATCTATATGCCCGTATTTATCACCAACCGATTTTATATTCTCGGCAACCTGATCTTCGTTAGTCACATCAAAGCATAAAAACTCAGCCGTGATACCAGCATCAGTTAGCTCTTTTACTCTTTGCGCTCCCTGATCACTATTCAGTCCATTAATAACGACTGTTGCACCATGCTTTCCAAGATGCGTTGCAACTTCCAAGCCTATACCTCGAGATGCTCCAGTGACAATTGCTATTTTTCCCTTTAATTTCATTTTTATTAATTTCTAATTTGATTTGCAAATTCATTTTTAGGTTTCAGAGGTTCTACTTTAGGACATAAAAGCCAGATAGCGGCCAGAGCAATTACGGCTAACGCGCCACCTATCAAAAATGCAGGTGTATAATTTCCTCCGACAGATAATTTTGGTACTAAATAGACCAAACCAGCTCCCGCTAATTTTGCGGCCATTCCTGCAAAGCCCGAAAGTGTTCCGACTATCTTACCACTGAAAAAATCACTTGGCAAAGTCTGGACATTACCTACGGCAGTCTGAAATCCAAACAGTAATACAGCCATTATAATAACCGCATTGAGTGATGATCCTGGTGCACGCAATAGAAAGAAACAAGGTACCATAATCAAACAACCCAAAGTAATCACCATCTTTCTGGTGTTATTGACTGACCAGCCAGAACTCAATCTATTTTGTGCTAACAAACCTCCAAACCATGCCCCTATCATTGCCCCGACATAAGGCAACCAAGCCGAGAATGCGATTTCTTTTACATTCATTCCATAGACCTCATTAAGGTAGATAGGTATAAATCCTACGAACAACCACCATATCGGATCAATCGCAGCCGATGCTATTATTATTCCCCAACTCTCCTTATGCCCCAAAAGCTGAGATGTATCGGGATTATAGCCGTCACTATTCTCATCATCACTACCCTGATTTTGTTGTCCCGATAATATATAGTTTTTCTCCTCTTCTGACAACCAAGGATGTTTTTCTGGTGGGGCTTTCACTATATAAAACCAAGGAAGCAACCAAAGAAATCCAATGACTCCGACTGTCAAAAATATTGTTTGCCAAGACATAAATCCAGCAAATATCCCAATCAACGGATAAGATATAATGCCACCTATAGCCGCACCTGAGTTAAACAATCCTTGTGCAAATGCCCGCTCTTTAGTAGGAAACCATTCCGCATTTGCCTTAGCTGCACCTGGCCAGTTACCAGCTTCTGCGACACCAAGTATAGAACGAAATAAGGCAAAGCTAAACATGCCTTTCGCAAATGCATGCAACATAGTCGCTATCGACCAGATACCAATAGAAAGGGCAAAACCAATTCGGGTTCCGATCCAATCAAATATTTTACCGAATATCGCTTGACCAAATGCATAAGACAGAACGAACACCGTAGTAATCTTTGCATAGATATCTTTTCGACCATCCGCATCTAAATTAGGAAATAGCTCGTCCGATATATCAGGCCATAAGGCACCGAATGCTTGTCTATCTATATAGTTAATAACGGCTGCTAGTGCCACTAGACCGACTACCCACCATCTTAAGCCTCCCTTTTTCTTTTCTATTTCTGCGGCCATGTTTCTAAGTCTAATTGTTCGTGACCCAGAAAGTCTTCACGTGCTGGGCTGAATACATCTATCAGAATACCAGGCTTAGTGCAGACGCATCCATGCATTACGTGAGGAGGTATGTAATAAGAATCACCTGCTTTGATAATGCGTATATCATCTCCTATGGTCATCTTAAATTCTCCACTGGCGACATAAGTGACCTGAGAGTGGTAATGCTTATGTAGATTACCGACAGCTCCTGTTTCAAATTTTGCCTTCACCAGCATGATCTTTCCATCATAGCCCATGATTTGTCTGGATAAACCTTCTGCAACTGGCTCCCATGGTGTTTCCTCATCTATCCAGTATTCTTTAGTCGCTTTTATTTCTTCGTGTAATGCCATATAGTTAGATATTCTTCTTTATCAATATTTTGTTATAAATGAGTACTATCACAGATCAGTACGATTTTTTTATTATTCCTAAAAGAAAGGGCGCCTTCTTAGACGCCCTAAATCAGTATGAAAAAACTACTATAAATTAATGAATAACTTCTAGTTCGTAATACTTCACTCTAGAGAACGTACCCGCTTCTGCTGATTGCAAATAATTTCCTGCTTTGAAATAGTTTTCAAATATTGCCCACTTATCTATATGCACATCATCAAAAACTAAACTCTCTTCAGAACCAAGATTTATCGTCATAGAACTAGCATCGACAATTACTTCTAATTCGAACTCCTCAAAACCAACATTTTTATCAAACCAGTTAGACTCATCAGTCCATGCATTGGTTCTAAGTATATCCGTATCGTTAACATCTAAATCCTTCAATACTTTACGCCTTACATTTATCTTTCCATCATCCCAATATATCTTTAGCACTGGCGGCGCATTGTTATCATCTTCTCCTATGAGATCTCGCTGTTCGTCCGTAAGTCTACCATGTATCTGCATAACTATTATCCTATCACGATTGCCCTCTTCGCCGCTAACACTTTGCACCTTAAGTCTTCCTCTCATTTGTCCACCTTGAGCAAAGGTCCAATTAACCTTGTTAGACCCCGCAACTAATTGCTCTCTCAGCTCTGTACGTGAATACTTAGAGTTAGTCGTCGTACTACCAGGAGAAGTGTAAAACACCAACGAACCATCAATAGAGTCATTATACATATACTTTTGCAGTACTGGATTAGTCGCATAATTGACTATTGCTGGCGGCTCTATTTCTGTTGGATTACCTATCGGAAGCGTCACTTTCCAATTGCTCAGATCTATATTAGGGAGTAAGGCATCATCATCCATCGTCTCTTCCTGTTCTTCTGGCTCTTCTACGGGAGGTGTAGGTGTCTCGTTAGACGAGCAAGAGATCATACAACTTACAATAAAAATTAGGGCATATAAATCTAAGCGTCCTAGCATAATAGTTATGATTTATTCTTCAATAGATATAATACTATTCCTTAGGGTATAGCTTAACGTTATCTACATAAGCATCTTCGTTAGTCACGCCATATATCCAAATGGCAATAAGACCAGAATCATTAGAATCAAAATCTGTCTTTAAAAGGGTGAAATTACCCTTACCATTGGCTTGATTACCGACTGTCTCGCTGATTACTGCAGCATTAAGTGCATCTTTTCCATCACTGTAGTGCCCATCCAGTATTTGTAATACTACTCTGTCTCCACCATCAGCATCATCCACGTCATTTTTGATCGCATGCTCCCATTCTACAACATAAGTCGTATTAGGTGATACAACAAAGGCCTGATACGCAAATCTAGTATTAGAACTAAAGTATACCTCAGAAGATGTAGACATTGTCCATTTAGCACCAGCGGTTTTAGCACCTGTGTCATTACCATCATAATCTATGGACGACCCATCACTGGAGGAATTAAAAGGACTGGTAGTACCGTCTGTAAAACTTTCGATCTTCCAGTCATCCTGACCATTGGCAAAGTCACCGTTGATGACATCAGGATCTATTGCATCTGGCTCTTCTGGTTCTATCACACTAATATCCTTTGTGAAAGAGTCTGATTCTCCATTATTATCAGTTACTGTAAGAGACACTGTGTAGGTGCCTTCGCCATCTTCGTAAGTATAGACTGGGTTTTTCTCAGTCGATGTATCTCCTGTACCGAAATCCCAAGAATAGCTCGTAGCACTTCCTGATTCGTTAGAAAAAGATACTACCTTAAAATCTTCTGGATCAGTCTGCGCGAAGCTAAATGAGGCAGAAGGAAGCGTCGCATCAGCTATAGAGCCAGCCTCAGGTAACTCATATTCAAAATCACAAGAAGAAAAGGAGAAGCACATCATAAATAAGAAAATGATCAGTCCTCCAGATTTATATGTTATTGATTTCATGATATTTATTTTAACAAATCTTATTGAGTATTTATAAAAATTAGTAACCAGGATTTTGAGAAAGTAATCCATTACTTAATCCTATTTCTCTTGTCGGAATAGGTAGTAGCAAATCAGTCGCTGCAAAAGAATATCCATTGTTAGCGGCAAATTCGCTCAATACAGATTGCGCCATACCAAATCTAATAAGATCGAATAGCCTATGATTTTCAAAAGCTAACTCTACCCTACGCTCATTAAGTAAAGCCTCTTTAGTAATATCTGCAACTCCTGTGAGACCAGCTCTTTCTCTGACGGCATTAAAAGAACTCAAAGCGGCTGGGTCAGTTGTATTAGGCGAGCCTCCCATTATTGCCTCAGCATGCATGAGTAATACATCTGCATATCTAAGAACAATCCAGTCATTACCTGCTAGCGTAGGATCTGTAGATGTCGCATCTATTCCCAAAGAGCTATCTCCATTAGGTATATATTTGACCACTTGATTTTGCTCACTTTGTATAGCATCTTGTCTATAGGAGTATGCTGTACGATTTCCTCCAGCAGCGTCTAATGCAGCCACCGCTTCCGCTGTAACATAATTTACCCCTGCTGTTCGTCCTACGGCATTTAACCATTCTGCAGAATAATTTTGACTATCTCTTGTGTCATCTCCATTGAATCCTATAGCAAAAATAACTTCGTTATTTCCTTCACTAAAGAAGACATCTTTAAAATTTGGTTCTAATGAAAATCCTGATCCTACAACAGCTTCACATAAATTTCTAGCCTCAGAATAATTACCTAATGTAAGGTGAACTTTAGCCAGTAAGCCCTGTGCTGCCGCCTTGGACGCACGATTTTTATACGTGTTATCTAGATTAGCAACTGCCGTCTCCAGATCACTTACAATCAAGGAGTACACCTCAGATGTACCTACTCTTGTGAATTGTGTATCCGTATCGAGTGGTGCAATCAATCCAGCAACTAAAGGAACATCTCCAAAGAGTCTAACCAAATTAAAGTAAGCGTACGCTCTGACGAATTTTGCTTCTCCTTCAAATTGTGCCGCCTTAGACTCTGCTGCTCCTATATTCTCTAAGACCGTATTAGCTCTGAAAATTACATTGTAAAAGCTTCTGTAATAATCATCCACGATGCCATTATTAGCCTCTACAGAAAAGTTATCAAATTGTGCTGGTTCTCCTTCACCATTTTTTGTCCTGGTATTATCACTACGCATTTCAGTCAGGTAGAATTCGACTTGTACTCCGTGATTATCGTTAGTACTGGTAGAATTAATTCCTTGTATTCCGTCGTACATATTTATCACACCAGCTTCTACTTCTGCTTCTGTCTTATAATATCCACCCGCACTTACTGCTGCGGTCGGAGCAGGACTAAGATAATCCTCTCCGCAAGACGTGAATAAGAATAAAGCTAAAACGATTGATATATTTATATTTTTCATTTCTTTCATTTTTTTGAATGAACTAACTAATAGTCCACTAATTAAAATTCTAAATTCAGTCCAAATGAAACCGTCTTCTGAATAGGTGACCCTGCTCTCTGATAACCGTAAGTGGTTGCACTCGTCGTATTAATTGATTCTGGATTGAATCCAGTATAACCTTCGGCTGTACTATAC
Source organism: Saprospiraceae bacterium (assembly GCA_020628095.1). Lineage (GTDB taxonomy): Bacteria > Bacteroidota > Bacteroidia > Chitinophagales > Saprospiraceae > RFSX01. Next base: position 150,166 of record JAHDFP010000002.1, on the reverse strand, counting down.
AGTAGGTTCTGACCTGAAATATATACTCTTGCTCTACTTATTGCGTCCGTATTAGACAATATAGATCCTAAATCAAATCCCAATGTTATATTTCTCAAAGCAACATAAGATGCATCCTGGATGATAGAATTAGTAAATATTTTTTGCTTTATAAATTCTTGATCAGGAGTAATATCCGTGAGATAGTCCTGTCCACTGTTGAACTGGTTAAATAAATATTGATCTCCCATATTTCTCACCTCTGCGCCATGACTACCCTGGAACATTAAGGACAAATCAAATTCTCCAATAGTGAAACTATTTCCAAAACTCCATACTAAGTCTGGATATGGATCTCCTAAGAGAGTCTTATCATCATCATCTATCACACCATCACCATTAAGGTCTTTGACGTATACATCTTGAGCCTGACCACCTACAGGATGGAAAGGTTCTTTGATATATTCTGTAGGAATCTCGCGATCTACCACCCATCCATAATATGATGAGATAGGATGTCCTTCTAGATTGATCCACTCGGCTGCTCTTTTAGAGTCTACATTTTGTGTTTGACCATTAGACTCCGCGAAATCTACAAGTGTATTTTCATTCTTAGAGGCAATCAATGAGGAAGTCCACGAGAAATTATTAGTCCTGATATTATTAGTTCTTAGCTCTAACTCGAATCCCTTATTCTCTACCTCACCAAGATTAACCAAGGCCTCTGTAAATCCAGTCGTAGAAGATATCGGATTATACAATAAGAGCTGATCACTGGTTCTTACATAATAATCAACCGAGCCTTGTAAAAATTCGCCAAACAAGGAGAAGTCTATACCTGGGTTAATTTCTTTAGATCTTTCCCACTGTAATTGTGGGTTGGCAATATTGATGGCATTAAATGCTGAGGATACGCTTCCTCCGACAACAGCCGTTGTTGCATTGAGTAAGGCATCATAAGGATAATTGTCTATTAGATCATCTCCAGTATCTATCCTATTATTACCTGTAAATCCATAACTAACTCTGAACTTAAGGTAATTAAATATTCCATTACCTCTCATGAAATCTTCTTCGCTCACAACCCAACCCGCAGAGACTGCTGGGAAGAAACCATACTTATTATCTGGACCGAATACAGAACTTCCATCTCTTCTAAAACTAACAGAAGCCAGATACTTATAGTCATGAGCAAAATTCAATCTACCAAAAAATGACAAAAATCTTTCCTGATACTCTATAGAACTAGAAGAAGAAATCGTAGTCGCCGCAGAGATAGTCCTCAATAAGTCAGAGTCATAACCCTTTCCTTGTATACTACTGGCTTTGGTATTATACTGCTCTGTTGACATACCGAGAACAGCATTAATTTCGTTTTTGCCAAATTCTTTATCGTAGTTAAAGTAATTTTCAAAGACTAGGTGTGACCTATTTTGATTAGCGAGATCTAACTGTGTATTGGCTGCTCCATTTCTATGAGCTAACACACCTTGCCATCTACTTTGATCCGTATTTTGAAAATCACCAGAAAGAACCGTTCTAAACTTCAAACCATCCAAAACCTTATACTGTAGGAAAGTACTTCCATATACTTTTAGCTTATAATCATTACGATCTCGCTCTATTACTTTAGCGGCTGGATTTGTATTAGAGGTGTTACTTATATCTTGATTATCTAATCCTTCTTCTACATTGGTATAGTTATCAAAATGTCTCTGTACTGCATAATCACCGACCTGCACATCTGGATAAACATCTCTATCCACATATTGAATTGTATTCTCATCATGATGTACCGGTAACCAAGGTGTCTGTCTCAGTATGTCATGGGTAGAACCATCAAATCTTCTACGATCGGTATAAGATGGTGCAATCGCGATCCCGAAAGAAAGACGATCATTAATCTTAGACCTCATTTTTAGATTTAAGGAATACTTCTTAAAATCATCTGTAAGCAATACGCCCTCGTCATGTAGGTAACTGAAAGTGGTACTAAAATTAGTGTTCTTACTACCTCCACGCGCACTTATGGAGTGGTTCATAATATTCCCTCCATCGAATATGACATCTTGCCAATCTCTGTCTATCCCGATAAGTTGCTTATAACGCGTTCGATCAGATAGCTCTCCGTTAGCCGCCATTTCGGCTGCTGCTGTTTCAGCGATAGAAAAATAATAAGCGTCACTCGTTAGTGCAGACTTATTACCATAATATCCATTATAACTGAACTTAGTCTTTCCTTCTTTTCCATCCTTAGTCGTAACCAAAATGACACCGTTACCACCTCTTGAACCATAGATAGCAGATGACGCCGCATCCTTTAATACCTCAAAGGATTCTATATCATTCATATCTAAGGAGCCCAAAAAGTCATTATCGACGATAAGTCCATCTACAACGATAAGGGGATCAGAGCTAGCCACCATAGATCCTGTTCCTCTGATTCTGATAGTCGGTGCGGAACCAGCTTCTCCCTCAGTCGCCTGTATGTTGACACCCGACACCTGACCTACTAACGCATCATCGACACGTGCAACGGGTAACTGGTCCAGATTTCGATTTTCCACTTTGGAAATAGCTCCTGTCAGATGAGATTTCTTAGATGTGCCATAGCCAATGACGACGATTTCGTCTAAGGCAGCTGAACTCAGAGCCATGTTAATGCTTACAGTTCCGCTTTCACCCACCGTTACATATTGGTCTTGATAACCGATATATGTAACTTCTAATATGTCTCCCTCGCTGGCAGCTATCTCAAATCTTCCATCTACATCGGTAATAGTACCTACATCTGTACCCTGTACAAGAATGTTGGCACCGATAAGCGGCTCTCCATTTTCATCTAAAAGCTGACCACTTGTTGTTTGAGCTTGTAGAAAGGCTGTGCTCAGAAAAAATAAGCACAATACACAACTGGCTTTTAATGAAAGCCAAGAATTAATAATTTTACACATGATTAGTGAAAGTTTTTTCATTAGTTAAATCAATACTTTTTTAGTAATAAGAGGGAGTTGCCGCTTCCTCTTATTCATTTATTTAAGGTTCGTAATTTTTGCTGAATGAAGTTATGTCCTGAAGATGTGAAGCCATGGCCTCCATTGCGCCTTCAGGATTCTGAATAGAGATCATATCTAATATGACTCTATGTTCTTCTATCGTTTTTCTGTTATTGCCATCATCACACACCTTTAGTTTGATAAAACTCTTAACTATATCAGGTGTGATTATCATCATAAGTGATTTCAATACCGTATTCTTTCCAGCTTCGGCTATCTTAATATGAAACATAAGATCCTCTTCTATAGCGATATCTCCTTTACTTAACTGCTTTTCGTATTGGTCCAGTGCACTACTCAGTTGTACTAGATCATCTTTAGTCCGATTGAGCGCCGCAAGTCTTGCTGCTTCTTTCTCTAATAATACCCTCGTATCCACTAAAGACTTGAAGTCTGTTTTTTCTATCTTAAGTATATTGGTAATGAGCCCTTCTATAGCGGTAATACCTATGCCCGTTACGATGGTACCGCTCTGTGGTTGCACTTTGACTATGCCATATATCTGTAACTTATTAATGGCTTCGCGGATTTGACCACGACTTACACCGAGGTGCTCTGCCAATTTTCTTTCTGGGGGGAGCTTTTCTCCTGGATTAATGACACCTGAACTAATAAGATCACGCAGTTGAGATATTATCAGGTCTACGGGGTTTTCTACCTTGATCTTATTTAAGTTCTCTAGCATTTCGAATAATCAAAATAATTGGTTGACCAATAATTGGTTGACCAAATATAGTGATATAATTGAATTCACAAAAAAATAATTGTAAGTCTAGCCATAAGCTCGCAGAATTATAATATTTCATTGCATGAAGGAGTAAAATAAAACCCACATTGACTAAGGCATAGTCAACAGAAATGTAAGTCTGAGCTATATATATATACACACATAAAAAGAGGCCTTAACTCCACTGAGCTAAGGCCTTCGTATATTTTCTGCTTTCTGTTTCTTGCTATCAGAGACTGATATCTGTTCTCTGCTCTTCCAAAGAAAGAAGAGTATTATATTCTAATAAATCGATCGCATCTATATGCTTGAGCTTTTCTTTCTTCTTAATTTTTTTCTTGGCCTTTTTCTTAGCTAACTCGGCCTTTTGCTTTCTTTCCTCTATTATTCTGTGATAAGCCTTCTTATCATATACAGATAAATATTTCTCGTATGTCGACTTAGGGATGTTTATTCCTAGTCGGCCATCGTTCTTAGGAAAGATGTAATTCTTGTACATCGGATTGAGCGACGCCAGCGTCTGGAAGTTCACGTCCAATTTCTTGGCCAATGTCCTCATATTATGTCCTTTACCGTCGTATATCTTGATCGTATTCGTCAGATCACTATTGATATCTGCAGGCACTAGGTTGTGTACGTGGTAATAGTTGAGCAAATACATCGCAGCAATTACACGAGGAACATATTTTTGAGTCTCGTTAGGTAGAAAACTTCTGATCTTCCAGTAGTCCTTACTACCTCCTCTTCGTATGGCTTTTCGTACATTACCAGGACCACAGTTATAAGCTGCCATCGCTAATGTCCAATCATCAAAAGTATCATATAGCTCATTAAGATATTCTAACGCCGCCGCAGTGGACTTTTCTGGGTCTCTTCGCTCATCTACATGCTCATTAATGACTAGTCCTTTCATACGCGCTGTAGACTTAATGAACTGCCATAATCCAGATGCACCTGACTTAGACTTAGCTGTCGGCTCTAGATTAGACTCTACTACGGCAACATACTTAAGCGCATCAGGTAAGTTTCTTTTCTGAATCTCGCTCTCGAACAACGGAAAGAACACTTTGACTCTTCCAAGTATACGCCTTCCCGCCACACGATAATTGACCGTGTACTCTTTTATTCTTCGGCCTACCTCAGGGGTGTAATGGACATCGATGACCGTGCTTATATTATTGAGTCGTTCCTTGACGTCTTGCACAGAATACTTGGGTACGTATGTGTCATGCAAGGCATCGTAATCTCCGCTATACGTCGCGGATGATGCGGAATTGTCAATAAATAATAAACAAACAATCATCGCCAACGATTTGGCCACAATCTTTAATTTGTTCATGATATTATAATTTGCAACAAACTGTTAATGGGATATATATTTCGCAATATTGTTCTGATTATCTTATAAACGTCACAATATTATTTCCTTACACATAGTAAAAACCTCTATATGTAAAAAATTGAGCGCAAATATATATGCCTTTGTAATAAAAACCAACCTACACATTACAATTATTTATAATGTGTTATCACTTGATTTTCAAAATCTATGCCAACTAATTGACAAAAGCTGAAATCTTTCCAATCTTGTTAAGTGTATATTCTGACTTTTGGGGTTATCCAGTGCTCTATCTTTTACGTAGCAAAGCGGTAAATAGTTGCGCTACAAAGCCAAAAGTTTTATTAAAAAAAGAGATTTGAGAGAGAAATGCTACGCCAATACTGTCTTGATATCCTCTATAGAGTACTTTTTCTGTTCCCCCGTATTCATATCTTTTAAGCTGTACTGTCCCGTTTCCATTTCTTCTGATCCGACGAGGAGCACATAAGGTACTGATATGTCATTAGCATATTTCATTTGCTTTTTCATCTTCGCGGGGCTTGGGTAGAGGTCTGACTTGATACCATTAGCTCTGAGCTCTGATAATACAGAGAACGCGTGACCATGAGTCATCTCGTCAAATGCAATAAGCAATACAGATATAGTCTGAGATATATCAGAAGGAAAGAGATCCAGTTCCTCCATGACATCATATATTCTCGCTGCTCCAAAAGATACACCTACTCCTGATACACCTTTCAGTCCGAAACTACTCGTAAGATCAGCATATCTGCCTCCTCCGCCAATACTGCCTATATTGACCTTATCCGTAATTACTTCAAAGATGCAACCCGTGTAATAGGTCAACCCTCTGGCTAAGGAAATGTCAAATTGGATATTATTATTAGTCTCCGTGCGATCTAGATAATTATGAAATTCTCGCAACTCTTGTATGCCATGCTGACCCGTGGGACTGGCAGAAAAGGCTTCGAACAAATCATTAAGATTATCAATCTTAAGTGTAGACATGATGAAATCCGCTTGCTCCGTTGTAATCCCTCGCTGCATTAATTCTTCCGTAACACCATCTTGACCTATCTTATCCAACTTGTCGATCGCCATTGTCATAGACATAAACTTTTCCTCTACTCCTGCCGCTTCTGCTATACCATAGAGAACTTTCCTATTATTCACCTTGATAGTCGCTGGTATTCTCAGGGCAGTAAACACATCGTCATATATTTTGACAAGTTCCGCCTCGTACATCAGACTATCAGAGCCCACAACATCTACATCACACTGGTAAAACTCCTGATAACGTCCTTTCTGAGGTCGATCGCCACGCCATACCTGTTGTATCTGATACCTCTTGAATGGAAAGGACAAGTCGTTCTGGTGCATGGTCACAAATCGTGCAAAAGGAACTGTAAGGTCATATCGTAGTCCTTTTTTGGCTATGCTCTTGGTTAATTTGGCAGAGTTCTTTTCTGATAGAGCCTCACTATCTGCCTTGGCTAAATAGTCACCATTATTGAGAATTTTGAAAAGGAGCTTATCTCCTTCGTCACCATATTTTCCCGTCAGAGTGGCTAGATTCTCCATAACCGGCGTCTCGATAGGTACATAGCCATACGTCTCGAATACAGACCTAATGCAATCAAAAATATAATTGCGCTTAGCGACCTGACTAGGTAGAAAGTCTCTCGTTCCTTTGGGAATGGATGGCTTCATCAGATAACGGCACTAAATTGTTGTAAGAATCTAACATCATTTTCGAACAGTAATCTAATGTCACTGATATTATACTTTTGCATTGCCGTCCTTTCTATCCCGATGCCAAAGGCATAACCTGTATACACCTCTGGATCTATACCACAATTAGTCAATACATTAGGGTCTACCATTCCACATCCTAGCACCTCTAGCCATCCCGTACCTTTCGTCAGACGCTTAGTGGTTTCTGTATCAGTCCCCATCCACACATCCATCTCAGCACTTGGCTCGGTGAACGGAAAATAACTGGGTCTCAATCTGATCTTAGTATCGGGACCATACATCTCTCTGGCAAAATAAAGTAAGGTCTGTTTCATATCCGCAAAAGACACATCCTTATCTATATATAATCCCTCCACCTGGTGAAACTGACAATGTGATCTGGCAGATATTGTTTCATTTCTGTAGACTCGACCAGGTGCGATGATTCTGATTGGTGGTTTTTGGTTAGTCATCACCCGCGCTTGCACGGATGAGGTATGCGTCCTAAGTAAAAACTTTTCTGAATCCTTGAGGTAAAAGGTGTCCTGCATATCCCTCGCTGGATGGTCATCAGGCGTATTCATAGCTGAGAAATTATGCCAATCATCTTCTATCTCGCGCTCTTCCTCTACGACAAAACCAATTTTCTCAAAGATGTTAATCATTCGATTCATAACAATAGACACTGGATGACGAGAACCCGTAAAACCAGAATCTACTGGAAGAGTCAGGTCCATATTAGACACTTCGTCTTGCGTAGATTTCAGTTGGACCTCTTTCTTCAGTAGATTATATCTTTCCTCTGCACTCGTCTTAAGGTGATTAAGTGCCTGTCCAAATTCTTTTTTCTTATCAGAAGACACGTTTCTCATCTCTGCAAAAAGAGGCTTTATTACGTTCTTAGTGCCCAGAAATCTTATTCTGAAAGTCTCCAATGACTGCGCGTCAGAAGGTGATGATGACTCTATCTCAGCAAGTAATTCGGATATTTTGTTGAATACGTCCAATTGTCTATGAGTTAAGCTGATAAAGGTACTGTTCTTTGCTATAATGATGTCAAAATAATGGAATGATCTTTCTATACTTGCGGCGCAAAAGAAGAAATTGGAAGCCACTCAAATCATCATAGCCATCGTCGGTGGATTTGTTGCCGGTATTATCAATACCTTGGCGGGATATGGTTCTGTATTGACCTTAGCCATATATATGGACATACTTGGACTTCCAGGTCATATAGCCAATACGACTAATCGAGTTAATGTCTTTTTCAGTAGCAATATTGCTTCGCTGACTTTTCTAAAAAAAGGAAAGCTCAATATCAAAGGGGATGGATGGATCATCATCTTTACACTAATAGGTGTTATCGCAGGTGCGATTTGTGCACTCAAGATCAATGCAGAACAATTCAAAAATATTTTCAATTATTTGCTAATCCCCATCCTCATTCTATTACTGACTAACCCAAAACGTTTCTTACAAAACCAAATAGAAGAAGAATCTGTATCTAGGCTGATTCTTATTCCGCTGTTTATTGCCGTTGGTTTTTATGCTGGATTTATTCAGGCTGGTTTCGGTATTATATTCTTGATTATCATCGTCTTGCTGGGTAAGCGGGACCTGATACACGGGAATGCGCTTAAGATTGCTATTGTGGCGATTTACTCATGGATTGTGGTTTGCATCTTTTGGTATAAAGGGGCTATCATGTGGAAGTATGCTTTGGTGCTTTCCATCGGACAAGCGGCGGGAGGTTATTTTACGGCCCATTATTTATCCAGTTTCAAATCTGCCAACGTCTGGGCCTATCGGCTTATCATAATTATTATAGTAGGTGTATTAATCAAAAATTTCGAACTGTACTCTTTCTTGATATAAACATAAAAAAGGATCACAGCCTAGCTGCGATCCCTCCATCCGAATTATTCTACTGCCAACAATATCTTCTGTTACTTCCTCTTCTGTTCCTTCTATCCCTATCTCTCCTATTTCTATCCCCATTTCTATTCGCACGATTATTTCTTCTGACATAATCATATCTCCTTAGCAATTTGTAGATATCTCGCTCTACCTCCCTGACACGTCGCCTATCTCGGTCACTAATAAATCCATCCTCCCAAGCCCGATCTGCTCTATCATATAATTTTCGTTCGAGTTTGACGAGTCTCCTTCTATCATTTCGGCTCATCTGGTCAAACAAAAAATTATCCCTTTGGTATCGAACTAATCTATTGTTACGATCATTGTCATAATACCCGTTGTCATAATAAGTAACAACTGTTTGTCTTCGCTGAGCATCCGATATATAACAGGTGCCCAGTAAAATCATAATGATTAAAGCAAGTGATTTTCTCATAATACAAGTTTTTAGATGAAGTAATAATTTGGTTCCCTGACTTCATGTATATCAATCCTTGCTGTACGAATATGACTATGTTTGCATGGTAATGGTTATATCCATTTTGGTGATTAACAGACATTTAACGACTGAAAAGTCAATTAACTTTTCATTTTTAAGATGCTCTAAACCATAAGGCTGCAAATCAGGCTTTATGATAAAGAGTTCTTAACAATAATCTCTAATATGCAAGCAGAATTATTCCCTCTAGATAAACTAAAACAGAAATACCACTCTAATTATCTCAACGCATATAATAAACTCAACCCTCGTCAAAAAGAAGCTGTAGATACTATAGAAGGTCCAGTACTAGTTAATGCAGGACCGGGTACTGGTAAGACACAGATACTAGCAACCCGTCTAGGCAAGATACTACATGAGCAAGACGTACAACCTTATAACATATTATGTCTTACTTATACGGACTCTGCAACCATATCTATGAGAAAAAGACTCGTAGAAATTATTGGGCCTACAGCTCATCAGATTCATATATCAACGTTCCATAGTTTCTGTAATCAGGTGATCAAAGAAAACCTTGAATATTTCGGAGAATATCGACAACTCGACGCCATCTCAGATCTAGAAAGAATAGATGTCTATAACCAAATCATCGACAACCTGCCCGATGACAATATCCTCAAAAGATATAAGGGTAATATATACTTCGAGAGTAAGAGACTCCGCAATCTCTTTGATATTATGCAGAAGGAAAATTATTCTTCTGATGAGGTTAAAGAAATGATACAGAACTTTCTGCAAGAGCAGAAGGAAGACGAAAAATTTATATGTAAAAGAAAGTCCGTCAATAAAAAAACGGGACGCACGTATATGAAGGGTGATTTCAGAGATGATCATTACGAAAAACTTGTCAAGAAATTTGACCCTCTCATAGCTGCCGTAGATCAATATGAAAATTATAAAAATATCATGTCTGAAAAAGAACGATATGATTACAATGATATGATCTTATGGGTTATACAGGCTTTTGCAGAAAACGAAGAAATTTTGCTCAGATACCAAGAGAGATACCTATACTTTCTCGTGGACGAATATCAAGATACGAATGGTGCGCAAAATGAGTTATTGACACACCTTATCTCTTACTGGGATAGACCTAACGTATTTGTCGTAGGTGATGATGATCAAGCTATATATAAGTTTCAGGGTGCTAATCTTGGTAATATATTCAGCTTTAAAAACAAGTACAATCCAAAGACAATCGTATTAGAAGAAAACTATAGATCCAATCAGGCGATCTTAGATCAATCCATGATGCTCATACAATTGAATACTGAGCGCATGGTGAGACAAGACGCCTCTCTTACCAAGGAACTCAAAGCATCAGGGGATCATAAGGATGACCAAACCGTCCCCGAAATCAGATGCTACGACAAAGTATCCGCGGAGTACGCACATCTTGCATACGAACTGGAAGAAACATATAAAGACCCAAACCAATCACTCAAAGATGTCGCTGTTATATATCGGAAACATAGACAAGTAGATGATCTAGTCACTGTACTAGAAAAAAGAAATGTACCTATTAATGTCAGACGTCGGATAAATATACTAGAGCTTCCGTTTATAAAAAATATAATAAACATTCTCCAATATATAGAGGAAGAGTACGAACTCTATGGACTGGGAGAAGGACGACTTTTTGAGATATTGCACTATAATTATTTTAATAATGACTGCTTGGATGTCGGAAGGATATCTGGCTATATAAGTCGTATCAATACTCAAAGGCCATCCAAATCAGAAGCTAAAGAAACCGTCGAAAGAAAAAAGTGGCGTGACATAATCACAGACGAGGAGGTTCTAAATAACTTGTCCCTAAATAACAAGGAACAGATTCTAAAGAGTGCATTGACCCTAGAACACTGGATACAACAAGTGCCAATTATCACTATCCAGACCCTATTCGAGAAAGTACTGAATGATGGCGGCATTCTGCAATACATAATGAATCAGTCAAATAAATCTTGGTTGCTTCAGCTGGTAACCACACTTTTTGATTTCATCAAAAATGAAGCTGAGAAAAAATCAGATTGCGATCTTACATATATCCTAGATACCATCAAAAAAATGAATGATAATGACGTGCCATTACCCGTCAACAAAACAATATCATCAGAAGATGGTGTCCACTTTATTACAGCACACTCTGCCAAAGGAGCAGAATATAAAAAAGTATACATCCTGTCCGCCATCCAATCAGTGTGGGATAAAAATAATTCCACCTACGGTCACTATAGTTATCCAGAAGGATTCAATGCAGATAATGCGACTAATACAGAAGACGAAAGAAGGCTATTCTATGTCGCAATGACAAGAGCAAAAACTGATTTGATTATTAGTTACTCTCAGTATTCGGAACAAAAAAAGGAACAAGAAAAATCAGCTTTTGTAGAAGAAATATTAGCACAATCTGATCAGGAAATAATAAAAATGAAAGTATCAGATGATCTCATCGCAGATTTCTACTATAATCTCCTGAGAACTCATAAAAAACGTATAGAACTAGTCGAAAAAGACCTCATAGATCAGTGGCTTGATGGATATCGCATGTCCGTCACTCACCTCAATAAGTATATCCGCTGTCCTCTATCCTTCTATTTTGAGGTAATATTACGAGTTCCGCATGCACGTAACGCATACTCAGGTTACGGTAGCGCCATGCATAATGCACTATACCGATTTTTTCTCTACCTCAAACACAATGAAGATCATTCCGCGGACAAATTGATTTTCTACTTTGTCGAAAGTATGAAACACTACAGGTCTAATTTCACGCAACAAGAATTTGAAAACTTGACAAAACTAGGATCAAAGTCCTTAGAGGCTCTTTATGAAGAAAAAATAGAATCATGGGCTAATCTGAATAAGTTCGCCGTAGAAGAAAATATATCACATGCCCAATATAAAGGCGTACCTCTCAAGGGTGTCATAGACAAAATAGAAATCCTAGATGGTCATGTCAATGTGGTTGATTATAAGACTGGTGACTTTACCAAACAAAAAACTAAAGAAAAATTAAGACCAAGTTCCGAAAAAATACCAGAAGGAGGAGATTACTGGAGACAAATTGTATTCTACAAAATACTACTCGATAGTGATAAAAAAAGTCAATGGAATATGTTATCAGGAGAAATAGAGTTCATAGAGCATAATAAAAAGACGGAGTCCTTTATGACAGAAAAATTTGTCGTACAAGACCAAGATATAGACTTTATCGGAACACAAATTACAGACACCTATAAGAACATAAAAAATTACAACTTTGATAAAACCTGTGAGGACGAAGAATGTATGTGGTGCCAATTCGTGCATAATAATTACACACTATCAGACGAACTAAAAGATGATATTTATGAGAATGAATAAATTCATTCATATAATAGTCTTTGGTATTTTCTTATCATTCGCGGCAGTACAATATAATGACTCCGATGCTTGGCAATGGATTCTACTTTACATTAGCATCGCCATCATACCTTTGCTCAAAGTCCTCAATTTAAAATCTCGTGGTTATATAATAGCTATTAATATTCTCCTTGTTGTTCTTTTCATCTCTCAGTTTCATCTCTATAGCAATTGGATAAGCGCGGGTCGCCCCGCATTTATAGATTACGAACCGACTGAGGTTAAGGCAGTAGAGGACATAAGAGAATTCTTGGGCATTGTAATTTGTATGGTATGCGCTCTTGCTTACTTAATATCAGAATTTTTAAGAAGATAAAAATGGGGGTATCCAAGGTTTTCATAAATGATCTTCTGGAGTGAACATCCTATCAAAAAAATATTCCTACTTTTAAAATAAAAGATTTTGAATATCGGCGAATCGATGAAAGTATTCGGATACATCGTAATTATCGGAATTGGTCTGGTAGTCCTCAAGCTCATGTCAGAATATGATTATGAAAGCAGAAAAAAAGAGGAGATAGAGTGGGAATTGGTATGGTCAGAAGATTTTGACTACGAAGGCAGTCCTAAAGAAGAACTGTGGACTTATGATCTAGGAGACGGTTGTCCTTATCTCTGCGGATGGGGTAATAGAGAAAAACAATACTACACCGATGACCCCAAAAACGTATATGTCAAAAACGGTCACCTACATATCGTCGCGATCAAAGAACAAACTGGGATGTCAGAATACACTTCTGCTCGTGTCAAGTCTAAGAAAGAATTCGATATCAAGTACGGGAAAGTAGAAATACGTCTCAAGAATCCGTCAGGCAAAGGCACTTGGCCCGCGGCATGGATGCTACCTACCGACCAGAAATACGGAGGCTGGCCTAAAAGCGGAGAAATAGACATCATGGAACATGTCGGATATCACCCAGATAGTATATATGGAACAGTACATACAGAAAAGTATAATCATCTCAAAGGCACTCATAAAGGAGGTCATATATACATCCCTGATAACGAATCTGCCTTCCATGATTATTCGGTCCATTGGAATGAGGACATCATGGAGTTTTATGTAGATGATAAGATGTACTTCTCGTTTGAGAACGAAAAGAAAGGGTCTGAATCATGGCCTTTTGATCAAAATTTTCATGTTATTCTTAATCTGGCGATGGGTGGCAGCTGGGGCGGAAGATTCGGTATGGATAAAACCCTCACCAGAGCGGAGTATATCATCGATTATGTGAAAGTCTACAAAGACAATTCTCCCACTAAAATCTTTTAGTCTATAGGAAAAAATCCTCGGCTTAAGTAGCATAAACAGAGGACATAGAGATTTTTAATTAGTGTTGTCCCTAGGATAGGGCTACAAATCGTTATCTACAACCTAAAGACACCAAACCACAAAACGTTAAAAATAAATGACCTCACAGATATATGGTCAATATGAGTTTTAGACATCATAAAAATCTGACAACCAGTTATTTATGACAAATTAGAAGAAAAAAATATGTTTTATAATATATCTGATTATTGTGTTATTTTTAGGTCATCTTCTTATCACTTGGAAGATTGACAAACCAAAATGAATGTCCCGATCTTATAGGTCGGGATTTTTTGTTTAGTACTTTTCTAAATATTTGTCGCAAAAATGAATTAGTACATCTTCCTGCCCTGTCAATTCATTCATCTGGTCTACGAGGACCAAAAATTTATTATCGAGATTTTTTCCAGCAATAAAATCTTCATGAGAAATGTGATTGACAATATAACCTATGGTGTTGATAATAGTATTTTGCTGATCATAGATTCTTTGTATTTCCATAGCTTGATCTATGGAAGTTCTGGTGATAAGATTTTTATGCGTTGAGATTTCGTAAGCAATAGTAGACACATGGTCTTGGATAATACCGTCAGGTAAAAAAACATAGAGGGCAGGAATATTTCCTTTTTTTAATTCATTCTTAAAGGCATCAGATTTCAAACTATCTTTCATCATTTCAAATCCCTTAGAATGGTAGGCATAGATCTTTTCAACTACCTTTTTATTGGAAACAATCTCATCCCTGATGCTTTGTAGTGTTTCTTCGGTGTCCTTCTGGTTTTTATACTCAGTCCTGCATTCATTGAGTATAAAAGCTAATAACACTGAAAATATAATGAGAGAAGCGTCTTTAATGTACCTAAGCATCTAGTTTTTATTTTATGGCTCTTTTCGTTTGTCTTCTAATCGCTGAAAATACTCATCCATTCCTGGTTGATTTATTTTGAATCCTTCCTCTTCCTTGGCTTCGTTAACCATGGCTCTGACATCATCCAGCAATGATTTGGCATTATATATAATACCGTCCTTGATAGTATATTTTACACCGCCGACTCGCACTATTTCATTGTCTTCCGTCAATTTGATCGCTCCTGTTCCGTAAAGGACTTTGAGATTGACCAATGGGTTTTCATCTATAAGTATAATATCTGCTTTTTTGCCCACTTCGATACTGCCGATTTCATCATCCATACCTAATGCCTCCGCCCCATATAGCGTAGCCGAGCGTATTACTTCGAGCGGATGAAAACCTGCCTCGCGAAGCAACTCGAGCTCTCTTATGTATCCGAACCCATACAGCTTATATATAAATCCAGAATCAGAGCCTACAGTAACTCGACCACCCTGATTTTTGTATTCATTGACAAAGGTCATCCAGAG
The DNA here is from genome assembly GCA_020628095.1 of Saprospiraceae bacterium. Taxonomy (GTDB): domain Bacteria; phylum Bacteroidota; class Bacteroidia; order Chitinophagales; family Saprospiraceae; genus RFSX01. The sequence goes on along the minus strand of JAHDFP010000002.1, from coordinate 134,812 downwards.
TTTATAGTTATCTCTCCAGTCCACCTCTTGCTCCGTCCCCCAAAAATGCCAATATGAGCCATGCGATATTTTACTTGGTAGAAAGAATCGCCATAGACTTGGTAAGGTATATATCTCATGCCATTCTTCTCTCCTTGCCCGATGCAAGTCACGACTTGCCTCATATATATTAAATGTGGGATCTATAGTAAAGTCTAAGTCCAATAGTTGCTGCATCACGTCCTTCCAGTGATCAGAATATGGCGTCGCCGCTTGTTTCCATAATCTTCCAGCTTCTTCAAATCGGTGTTGCTCATTATTATAGTTATAGTCTAAGGGATAGTCCTGTATTGTCTTATTCTCAAACAAAGCCTCTGGTAAGCCATACCAATGCTCCATGGTAGTCAGACCCGCCTCTGCAGACTTGAGCACATTCCATCTGGCTACATCCAGCTGTGCATGGTGACATGCCGATCGTAATCCCAGCTTTTTATTTTCTCGCAGAGCCGCATCGAATATTTTAGGAGAAAGTCCGAAGAACTTGATACCATCTGCACCGTTTTGTGCATTTTGTCTTACCCAGTCCCTTGCCATCTCAGGCGTACTTATTGGTTCTTTACTTCCCTGTCCGAATACAGTATAAGCCTGTATTCTAGGTGCCGTAATTTTGTTGGATTCAGACAATTTCTTTTGGTCCAGCGTCCATTCTAGTCCATTACCACAGGAGGGATCTCTTATTGTTGTGATACCATGCCCCATCCATAGCTTGAACACATACTCTGCATTCGCTCCTTGATACTTACCTCCTATGTGACCATGCATATCCACTAGTCCAGGCAATACGTACATACCAGAGGCGTCCATTTCGCGACCACCTTCTTTTAGTTTGGGTCGGCGTGTAGAGTCTATTTCTACGCCAGGATAACCCACACTGGCTATTTTGGTTATTATGTTATTTTCTATAACCACATCTATAGGTCCTCTAGGCGGCGCTCCAGTACCATCTATCATGGTTACTCCTCTTATAATAAGTTGATTATAAGGTCCTTCACCTTCATTGACGATGGGGGCTTTTTCTACCTGACTTATGAGTACAGATGAACAAAATGCTAAAAGAATATATGTTAGTACGCAAGTCCTCATATAACTTTATTCGGGTCTTTTAATTAAATTAAAAATAAGAATCTGAACGACATTATCAGCAGTTACTATCCCTATAATCCTACGTCATAATTGGGATATTTTGATCTTATAAGGTATTGATATATTAATTATATGAAAATTAACATTATGAGGGTCGCAATCTGGCTGGCATAATCGTTATCTCATTGATTTTATCAAGCAAATAATTTTAAGTCACCATGAATATTACCCTCACTTCCCCCCTGTCTAAGACATTAATTAAGCAAATGGATCATTGGTTTGGTTTTTGCACTAAGTCTTACACGACATCAACCTGAACTCCAGATACTAATTATTTAATTAGTCTATATTCTATTAGTCAAATGCAAATAATAAGACATATAATCTTATTGGTACTAATGTCAGCCTCTGGAGTAATTTCGGCTTCTCATCCTACATCCGCAGGCTTTTTACAAGTTGATTGTTCGGCATTCAGCACAACTATTACTGTACAATGCGTCTCTGAGATTCCTGATATACCAGATTTATTTTTAGACGATAGTTCTCTACTCAATGGCGACAAAAACACCTTCCAAAACCTTGGTGGAATCATAACCAATGAATGCAATCAGGTCATAATAAAAGCAGAAGATATTATAGATCAATTTCCTGCCATGTGTGGGGATCACGCCGTATTACACCGAGTGTATTCTATCACCGATGGTATCAGACGGGAGCAATGTACGCAAGAATATATAGTGACAGGAGATCCGACAACTGAGGATGATGTCCTCATGTTTTTCAGTAGTGCGGATGATATATATATATCATGTGAGGAAAATGTTGACTCCATTCTAGCAGATTATATCAAAAGAATTGGATTTGCAGATTATCAGCATTGTATGCCGCTTCAGGTAGACCTTCAGTCAGATCCTGTATTCAGATTTGGTGGATGTTACGATAGACGAAATAATAGGAATGTCATAGGAGAACATAGAGCTCAGTTTACCTTCTCTGATGGATGTAAAACATTTACCACCGTAGGCGGAGTTTATGTGCAAGATCTCAATAGTCCAGAACTAAATTGCCCCACGGATACGGTTTTCAATCTTTTTGAGCCCAATCTGGAAGGGGATATCAGAACATATCTTCAGAAGTTTAACACTTTCGATCAATGTGGCAGTACATCGACTTCTATCGACTTCGCCACTTCAAGGATCGATTATGATTGTAATCCCTCGCAGACTTTGCCGATTACATACATTTCTAGAGATACCTGTGGTAACTTTTCTGATTGTATAACTAACATAACCATTAGCGCCGATTTAGGACCACAGATTTTCTGTCCTGATACGCTTGTCGTAGAGTGCGCTGACCCAAGTAATCGAGGTCTTATTAATAACTGGATCGTGGAAGCCTATGCCAATGACGTAGATGGTACATTTTTATTTGTCCAAAATGATTTTGATACAACATTACTGGACACGCCATTCTGTAATCAGGAGACAACTATAAAATTTGAAACAAGAGATGATTGTGGATTCACCTCTTTCTGTAACTCTAGAATCGTCATTAATGACCTAACCAAACCGGACATAGCTTGTCCAAGTGATACCACACTACTATCAGCAGATGGCAACCTGATGGAAGGAATAGATGCATGGAAAAATCGTATCGAGGCTAATGATGCTTGTAATTCTGTCACTATAAAAGAAGACCTCAACGAATCCTTACTTATATTTGGGTGCGTGGGTACGGAAGATTTTCTGGTCACATTTACCGCTGAGGATTATTGTGGTAATACGAATACTTGCCAGTCTACAATCAGCATAAGTAATAATTATCTGTCAGGAACTATCTGCCCGATGGGTCTAACAATACACTGTGGCAATCAGGAAAACGATCTAATTATTAATTCATGGTTAGATGAATTCAAAATATGGGACAACAATCTGGATACAATACAATTGTCCAACGACCTAACATTAAGCGACTATAGACTTTTATCTTGTAATGAGGATGTTACGGTTTTATTCTCAGGTACAGACGCTTGTAATACACCTTACGATTGTATATCCGCGATCACTACTATAGACACCATCATCCCGGCAATCAGTTGTCCTCAGGATATCCGATTAGTCGTGGACACTTCTGATATATTTTTAGGAATAAGTAATTGGCTATTAGGGGCATCTGCCACGGACAACTGCTCCGTAGAGACGATAGATAATTCCTTTGATATTAGTCAAATAGAAACTTGCGACTCTACCATAACAGTACCTGTAGAGTTTACAGCCGTGGACTCTTGTGGATTAATATCATCGGCTTGTATTAGCAATTTGACACTTCGATATAACAGAGAGCCTTCTATTAACTGTCCTTCTACCTTAGCTATAGAATGCGGAGAAGATAACAGCTTGATCATAAATAACTGGTTGCAATCGGCGAATAGTTTTGATTTTGCCGGAACGGACCTTGTCGTCAATAATGATTTGGTCATCGATTCCATTACTAAGCCAGGTTGTAATTATGCAGTAGAAGTCAACTTCTTTTCTGTAGATAATTGTAATAGATCAGATTCTTGTACTACGACCATCATGCTTAGTGACAATACGCCACCTGAAGCCATTTGTCCTAACCCACTGGATATTAATGCTACTGATGTAAATTATCTTTCTAAGATAGAACAATGGTTATCGACGATAACAAGTAATGATAATTGTCTGTCTAGTTCTGTAACGCATGATTTTGATACGACAGCATTTGATATTTGTTTGGCCGCAGAAGTAATTAATGTAGCCTGTATCGCAACTGATGATTGCGGACTCACAAGTGAGTGTTCCACTACGATTAATATAAATAAAGCCTCACCAACAATCAATTGTCCAGCATCCCTTAATCTAATATGCGGAGACAGTGACAACTCTAATAGAATAGAACAATGGCTTGCTACCTCGGCTGCACAGGATAACAATTTGTCTAATCTATTAGTGACTAATGACTTCGACATTACTAATCTGGAAGAAGGATGTAGTACAGAATTAGTCGTGCAGTTTGTCACTAAAGATAGTTGTGAGGTCTCAAGCTCATGTATGGCATCCATACTTGTAGAGGATAATATCAGTCCAGAAATCGATTGTCCACCTATGTTAAGTTTGATAGCAGGTGATCCTGATATAGTGGGTACAGTAGATCAGTTTTTTGAAAGCATTATTGTGACGGATTGTAACATGACAACATTTACAGACGACTTGGATAGGAGTCTATTAGATGTCGCATGTCAGGACGAAGTCATAATTCCAGTGACATTTACGGCAGAAGACCTCTGTGGTAATCAGACACCGTGCATGTTTGATATTAGTGTGAAAAATACGGTCATATCTCAGATTACCTGTCCACCAGGCTTATCTATAGAATGTGGCGCACCAGATAACGAAACTGAAATACAAATGTGGCTCAACTCGGCCATAGCTGAGGATAACCTAGGAAACAGTTTTGCAGTCAATAATGATTTCAATCTGACTAATCCTGGAATTATAGATTGTGATGGAATTATCGCTGTGGAATTCGTGATAGTAGACGAATGTAACTCTGGTACTTCTTGTGTGAGTTCTATAACTATATCTGATACAACTGCCCCTGAGGTAACTTGTCCTTCTGATATTACGCTGACATTGGATGCGCCCAATTTTGATTCGGATATTAGTAATTGGTTATCCACGACTACAGGAGATGATAACTGTGGTGCCGTTAACATTACTAATAATTATACACCTGTCAGCAGTGTGGATGATTGCACGGGGTATTCTGACTTGGTAATAACTTTTGTAGGAAATGATCCTTGTGGGTATACTGCAGATTGTAGCGCAACTATAAGAGTGGAGTCCGAACGATCACCACGTATCAATAATGTACCTTCTGACCTGGACTTAGAATGTGGAGCACCAGACAATCTGAATACCATAAGAGATATTTTATCAAATATCACAGGTCAGGATTTTGACGGAACCAGTTTGAATGTAAGCAATGACTTTGCTGAGGCCCAATTCGATGCGCTCACATGTAATGATACACTGACTATCTCGTTTAGCATGACTAATTCATGTAATGTCATCAATACGGAAGAACTACAAATCAGGGTACAGGACACAACTAATCCGTTCATACAATGTCCTCCCGCATTATCCATTAGTTCTACAGATACGGATAATGATGCCATCGTCGGAGCTTGGCTTGCATCCGCAGTCTCTACTGACGAATGTAGCAATCCGACCATCTCCGAAAGTATTGATTTAGATACAATCAACTATTGTGCTCTACCCGATATCGTAGAAATCACATTTACATCCACAGATATATGCGGACTTGAGAGTACGTGTGTCGGCGAGATATCAGTTACTAAAGATTTGCCTATTCTTAATTGCCCATCACAATCACTTTCACTAGAGTGTAGCGATAATAATAATGATAGTAAAATAGCAGATTGGCTTACTCAAGCTTCCGCTCAAGATAATACAGGTTCTGACCTACAAGTAATAAATGATTATAGTCCGATAGATTATTCTAATCTCTGCTCTGACTCTATAGTTGTTCTCTTTTTTGTAGACGATCTATGTGGATCAGGTAATAATTGTGCAGCTCGTATTACAGTGTCAGATAACACGACACCAGAGATATCATGTCCAGATAATGTAACTCTGGATGTTGGTAGCACTACTCTACAACAGGAAATCGATGACTGGATGGAAGGTGCTTTTGCTACGGACAACTGTAGCGATCTATCTGGTGACATTACTAATGACTTCGACGAAGACCTTAGCTTATTAAATTGTGGGATATCATTTCTGGTAGAGTATCAGGTCTCTGATATTTGTGGAAATGACAATGCATGTATAACGGAATTGACCTTTGGTAGCAGTGCATTTATCGATGTCAGTTGCCCTGATCCAATAGAAATAAAATGCACTCAAGTATATAACCAATCTTTGATTGATTCTTTTTTAACCAGTTATACGGTAGTCTCAGATGATAATTTCATATTAGAAAATGATTTTGATATTAATCAGATAAATCCTAATTGTGTGGAGAGTTTCACACGTGTCATCACATTTACGGCGATAGATGATTGTAAGAATAGAGATGAATGTGAGACAAGTATTACATTTTTACCAGATGGTAAAATATATATACCTAATACTTTTTCGCCTAATGGAGATAATGAAAATGACATATTTACTGTATATGGTAATGAGTCAGTAGAGATGGTAACCTTCCTCAATATATATAACAGATGGGGAGATTTAGTCTACAAATCAGAGGCCCCTTTCCCTGTTAATGACGAAAGTTATGGATGGGATGGTCGATTTAATAATGGACCTGTAGTACAAGGCGTGTATGTCTACAAACTGGAGCTAGAGGATCGATTTGGCAACAAAATCTTACGTACAGGATCGATCACAGTATCTAACTAATAAGGGCGGTCACAGTCAAGGCAACTTATATAACATTTTTTATATTTGTCGTCATATAAAATTGACGAGCCTATATGCCACGTGATGCTTCGATTAAGTCCGTTCTCATCATAGGAAGTGGACCTATAATAATTGGACAAGCCTGCGAATTTGATTATTCTGGAAGTCAAGCATCTCGATCATTACGAGAAGAAGGAATAGAAGTCAGCCTTATCAATTCTAATCCCGCCACCATAATGACTGATCCCCTCACCGCGGATCATATTTATCTCATGCCGCTGACTGTAGAAAGCCTTAGGCATATCCTCAGTGAGCGGAAAATAGATGCCGTATTAGCCACAATGGGTGGACAAACTGCACTCAACCTTGCCATAGAAGCTGGCAAACAAGGACTATGGGAAGAGTTTGATGTCAAGCTAATTGGTGTAGACTTGGATGCCATAGAATTGGCAGAGAACAGAGAAGAATTCAGAAAACATGTTATCAGTATAGGCCTGAGTGTGGCTCCATCATTTATAGCCAATTCTTTTTTAGAAGGAAAGAATGCCTCTCAGAAAATTGGTTTTCCACTAGTCATTAGGCCATCCTACACGTTGGGTGGACATGGAGGAGGATTTGTCCATGTAGAAGAAGAATTTGACGAAGCACTGCGTCGAGGGCTTAATGCTTCGCCTTCTCACGAGGTCCTGGTGGAAAAAGCGGTACTAGGATGGAAAGAGTATGAGTTAGAATTACTGCGAGATAATAATGACAATGTCGTCATTATCTGTACTGTGGAGAACTTAGACCCGATGGGTATCCATACTGGAGATAGTATTACCGTCGCTCCAGCAATGACCCTATCTGATACCGCCTATCAAGAGATGCGTAATCAGTCCATCAAGCTGATGAGATCGATGGGTAACTTTGCTGGTGGCTGTAATATTCAGTTTTCTATCAATCCTGAGACGGAAGAACTTATTTGTATAGAAATCAATCCAAGAGTATCGAGATCTTCCGCCTTAGCATCAAAAGCGACTGGATACCCTATTGCAAAAATTGCTGCCAAACTAGCTATAGGTTATAACCTAGACGAGCTAAAAAATCAAATTACAAAAACAACCTCGGCATACTTTGAGCCTACTTTAGATTATGTTATAGTCAAAATGCCGAGATGGAACTTTGACAAATTCTACGGATCTGATCATACCCTTGGATTACAGATGAAGTCCGTCGGAGAAGTGATGTCTATAGGGCGTAATTTTTTAGAGGCCTTACAAAAGGCATGTCAAAGTCAAGAAAACAATAGAGCTGGATTAGGTGCCGATAAAAAGGAATGGATAAAAACAGAAGACATTATCCATCGACTAGAAGTCGTCAGTGATGATCGTATATATCGTGTCAAAGATGCCTTACGATTAGGTGTACCAATTAAATCTATCCAAAAACTGACCAAAATAGATCCTTGGTATCTCAAACAAATTAAGCAACTCGTCAATCTGGAAAATGAACTCATGCAGTACAATATTCCGGACGATATCCCTGAGTCATTCTTCAGAGAACTAAAAGTCAATGGCTACTCCGATAGCCAGATAGCTTGGCTTATGCGTGTGGATGAAAGGACGGTAACTAAACAGAGAAAGAAACTGGGCATACGCCGTACTTATAAAATGGTCGATACCTGTGCTGCAGAATTTGAGGCTCAGACACCATACTTTTATTCTACATTCGATTTCGAGAACGAGAGCGTGCCTACGGATAATAAAAAAATTGTTGTTCTAGGATCTGGTCCTAATCGAATAGGTCAGGGAATAGAGTTTGATTATTGTTGCGTGCATGGCGTCATGGCTATCAAGGAAGCTGGTTACGAATCTATTATGGTCAACTGTAACCCTGAGACCGTATCCACTGATTTTGACATAGCAGACAAACTATACTTCGAGCCAATATACTGGGAACATCTAGAAGAAATATTAGAACTGGAAAAACCGGAAGGCGTCATAGTACAACTTGGTGGGCAAACTGCCCTAAAGTTGTCTCACAAAATAAAAGAAGCAGGTTATAACATAGTAGGGACTAGCGTAGATAGTATGGATCTGGCAGAAGACAGAGGTCGATTCTCTGATTTACTCAAAGAATTAAACATACCGTACCCTCGATATGGCGTGGCAGAAGATGTAGACGAAGCGATAAGAATAGCTAACGAAGTCACGTACCCTGTGCTTGTGCGTCCTTCTTATGTACTTGGTGGACAACGCATGCGTATAGTCATCAATGACGCAGAACTCGAAAGACATGTCCTAAGTATATTCAAACACATGCCTGATAATCGTGTATTGGTAGATCAGTTTTTGGAACGTGCTAAGGAGGCTGAGGTAGATGCCATATATGATGGTGACGAAGTGCTCATTATGGGTATCATGGAACACATAGAGCCTGCTGGCATTCACTCGGGTGATAGCTCTGCCGTCCTACCGACCTACTCGCTTTCTGATCAAGCGATCGAGAAAATGAAAGAGTATACAGAAAAGTTAGCCAAGGCACTTAATATAAAAGGACTCATCAATATACAATTCGCCATCAAAGATGATTTTGTATACGTCATAGAAGCCAATCCAAGAGCTTCGCGTACGACACCGTTCATAGCGAAGGCCTATCAGGTGCCTTTCCTCAAAATAGCCACGCACGTTATGCTTGGGAACAAGAAAATTAAGGACTTTGAATTTGAGAAAAAACTCGAAGGCTACGCCATCAAAGTTCCTGTTTTCTCATTTAATAAGTTTCCTAATGTCGACAAACAGCTAGGACCAGAAATGAAATCTACTGGCGAAGCAATACAATTCATCAAAGATCTGAATGATCCGTTCTTTAGAAAGTTAGATAAAGAAAGGAGTATGTATCTGAGTAGGTAAAACAGCGGTAATTTAATTTTTACATTTCTAATTATTCCATTGTAATAAATTCCGTTGCTACTTGTCAACTAATAAATCAAATTAGTTGTACCTGGTTTCTGAGAGTAACCATATCTCCTCAAACGCCTGTTCAAAGCAATTTAGCTCATAACGATCATCCTCTTTTTCATTATCATACAGAGATGGATTCATATCATAACCATCGATTGGGATCACCATTTTTAATGAATGGGCAGACATAGGAAATTCTGGCTTACCAGAAAGAAAAATTATCACTACTTTTCGTATCGTATCTTTTCTCAGTGCAATGACTGGGACTTTGATTCTATCCAATTTGGCCAGATAAACAGAGTCAAGATTTTTATCTATACGGCTATAAATAGGCGTTTCGTCGTCATGATAATAGCTTAATCCAATTTGTCTAAATTGCTTAAACTCTAGCGCCGTTAATCTTTCATCTTGACATGGATAGTAATTATTACATGCGCTTAAAAAGAGAATTACTAAGATGTTTATTTTATACATCGAAGTTTACTATTTCTTTAATAAGACATCAATTTTCCTTTCCATTCTAATTCATATAGTTAGCAATAACTCTTATCAACCATAGTCCGCCATTCACTATAAATATATTTATTATATTATGAACAAATTCCGAGGCGAACATGGCATCCTTAGTCAAAGACTTTTCACTCCTATCGACATTTGATATTGACCTTTTTAAAAGTGGGAAGCATTATAGACTATATGAAAAATTAGGAAGTCATCCGCTCCAGACAGAGTACGGTTCTGGTGCTTATTTTGCTGTCTATGCCCCTGCTGCCAAAGAGGTTCAAGTCATAGGAGATTTTAATAATTGGTCTGGGGATCGACATGGTCTAAAAGTAAGATGGGATGACTCAGGAATATGGGAAGGATTTATACCTGATATTTATCCAGGCGAATTATACAAATACAGAATATACTCACACCAAGATGATCTAATCAGAGAGAAAGCAGACCCATACGCTAGAAGATATGAGATGCCACCAAAGTCAGCAAGCATCGTATGGAAAGACAGCTACGATTGGCAATTCAATAATACAGTAGTAAAAGAAAATGCCCTTGACCAAGCGATATCCATATACGAGGTACATATCGGTAGCTGGAAGAAAAACGTCCAAGAAAACCGCTCATTACATTATAGAGAAATTGCAGACCAATTAGTAGACTATTTGGTCAATATGAATTTTACTCATGTTGAGTTTCTTCCACTCATGGAACATCCCTACTACCCTTCCTGGGGTTACCTATGTACAGGATACTTTGCACCGACGAGTAGATATGGTAATCCTGACGATCTTAGATATCTAATAGATCGATTGCACCAAGCCAATATAGGAGTCATCTTAGATTGGGTGCCCGCACACTTTCCCAATGATGAACACGCCTTGGCAGATTTCGATGGTAGCTGCGTCTATGAGCATCCAGATAAAAGCAAAGGATTTCACCCCGATTGGAATAGTCTCATATTTAATTATGAAAGACCAGAAGTAAGGTCTTTTTTGTTATCCAGTGCACACTTTTGGTTATCAGAATACAAGATTGACGGATTACGTGTAGACGCTGTGGCCTCCATGTTATACTTAGACTATAGTAGAGAAGAAGAACAATGGACTCCTAACAAGTATGGCAACAACGAATATCTAGCAGCCATTGACTTTCTCAAAGAACTCAACGTAAGTTGTTACAAAGAACATCCTCATATTCTAATGATCGCTGAAGAGTCCACTGCGTTTTATGGTGTTACAACACCAGTCCATCACAAGGGGTTGGGATTTGGACTGAAGTGGATGATGGGTTGGATGAATGATGCCTTGGAATATTTTCAAAGAGATCCCATCCATAGAACTTATCATCACAATGATATAAGCAGAAGCCTTACTTATGCATTCTCAGAAAATTATGTGTTACCCTTATCACATGATGAGGTTGTGCATGGCAAAAAATCATTGCTAGATAAAATGTCTGGCGACGAATGGCAAAAATTTGCCAACCTAAGGCTATTATACCTGTGTATGTACACGCACCCTGGGCAGAAGCTATTATTTATGGGAGGGGAATTTGGTCAGAGTCAAGAGTGGAATGTAGATTATTCTTTAGATTGGGATTTACTCCAATACCAACCGCACAAGGGACTCCAAAAGTATGTCGCCGACTTAAATCGGATCTACTGCGCAGAAGAATCTTTGTATGCTAAGAATTATTCTACCGATGGATTCGAGTGGATAGAATGGAATGATGCTAAGAATTGTGTAACCTCATTTATAAGGAAAGGAAATGAATCTCATTTGCTTATCGTCCTTAATTTCTCTACCAATGTCCATCAGGATTACAGAATAGGTATACCTGACAAAGACAATTACCAATCCATAATATCTAGTGATGATCAACAATATTATGGCTCAGGTATAAAGCCAGAAAACATCATCTTATCAGATAATATTCCTCTCCATAACAGAGCCAATTCAGTGGTATTAACCTTACCTCCTCTCGGAGGCCTCGTACTAAAACCAACTTCTGATACCGATGCCTAAAGTCATACATATAGCTACTGAATGCTATCCCGCTGCTAAAGCCGGTGGGCTAGGAGATGTGGTAGGCGCACTACCCAAATATCAAAATCAAAATGGCTTCTCGGCTGAAGTTATTATTCCTCAGTATAACTTGCCTTGGATATCTGAACAAACCAAAGAGAAAGTTTATAGCTCTTCCATCTCAGTAGATAATGAGACTATTCATTTCAGTATTAATAAAGTAATCGACCAAACTCTTGGCTACGCCTTATACTTTGCAGATATCAAAGGAAAATTTGATAGGCCTAGCATATATCTGCATTCAGACGGAAAAGGATTTGCTGATGAAGTAGAGAGGAATATTAGTTTTCAAAGATCTGTGCTACAATGGCTATCCGTCGAAAAGTATTCTCCCGATGTTATACATTGCCATGATCACATGACCGGACTCATACCCTTTATGACTCAATATTCGCCTGACTATCATAAGCTCAAAGACAAACCAATAATATTTACTATACACAACGGACAATATCACGGTGCCTTCGATTGGAAACATAAAAATCAGTTACCTAACTATGATCTAAAACATAACGGTCTGCTTGACTGGGATAATCAAATTCATAGTTTGGCATCCGCCATTAAATGTGCCTGGCACGTCAATACGGTCTCTCCCAATTATATGCAAGAGATCATCGAAAATTCCGACACACTTCAATCTTTGTATCACCAAGAAAAAGAAAAATGTAGTGGAATACTAAATGGAATAGACGATCAAATCTGGAATCCCGCCACAGATGAAATGACGTACTCTAAACTTAAAGGAAGTAATTTCAAAAATTTTAAATCAGAAAATAAAAATGCTCTCGTACAAGAATATAATCTTGTAAGAAGAAGGCCCCTTATTGGATTTATTGGTCGCTTTGCACATCAGAAAGGAGCAGACCTATTATGTCATAGTATCGAAGAAGCTCTGAGTTCTAACCTGAAAATTAATTTCATCATACTTGGATCTGGTGATAAGATTATCGAACAAAAGGTAAAAGGGCTCTCTGACAAATATCCAAGAGAAGTCATAGCACTTATCATGTATAACGAATCCGTCGCCAGAAAGCTCTATGCGGGCTGTGATTTTATGATGATGCCATCACGGTTCGAACCCTGTGGGCTTAACCAACTGTTCGCGATGCGATATGGGACCATTCCCATCGTGCATGAGATAGGAGGCCTAAAAGATACTGTGAGAGATATAGATGATGGCGGAGAAGGCCTTGTGCTGAAAGGACTAAAACCAGAAGATTTTCTATATAATTATAAACGTGTTACCGAACTCTATCAAAACAGGACCCGATTACAAAATCAAATTAAATTTATAAGTCAACTTAACTATTCCTGGAACAAATCAGCCCAAGAATATATATCGCTATATAAGAGATACCTAAAAAAAGTAACCACCTAACAAAAGAACAATGAACACAAAAAAGAACTTGACAGAAAAAACTGCAGCCGTCATATTGGGTGGTGGTGTCGGATCAAGACTATATCCCCTTACTAAGTCAAGATCTAAACCAGCCGTCCCACTTGCTGGCAAATACAGACTCATAGATATACCTATAAGTAACTGTATCAATTCTAACATAAAAAAAATGTTTGTACTCACAATGTACAACTCGGCTTCCCTCAACCAGCATATCAAAAACACATACCGTTTTGATCTATTTACCAATGGATTCGTAGATATCTTAGCGGCAGAGCAAACTATGGAAAATAAGGAATGGTTTCAAGGAACAGCAGATGCCGTAAGACAATCCATTCCACGACTAGAGCGCATCGACTATGATTATGTGCTGGTACTCTCAGGAGACCAATTATATAGTATGGATCTGGAATCCATAGTAAATTATCACGTATCCCAGTCTGCCGATGTTACTATCGCCACCATTCCTGTAGTAAAAAAAGATACCACTGGTTTTGGTATAATGAAGGTCAATAAAGAAGGAATAATAAGTGCCTTTATAGAAAAGCCGGGCTTAGACATTGTTGATGATTGGAAATCAGAACTACCAGATAAACATTTAGATCAAAAAAAGGAGTATTTGGCGTCGATGGGTATTTATGTTTTCAACAGAAAAATTCTCAATCAATTATTCCAAGAAAAAAGTAATGCGAATGATTTTGGTAAAGAAATAATTCCTTATGCTGTCAACCATGACCAATATAAAGTGGCCAGCTATTTATATGATGGTTACTGGGCAGATATCGGTGATATACCTTCTTTCTTAGAAGCTAATATCATGCTCACAGATTTCTTACCACCATTTCATATCTATGACAACGACAATAAGATATATACGCATTCCAGAATGCTTGCTCCGACCAAAATATTTGGAACTCAGATAAGTCATGGCTTATTATCAGAAGGTTGTATATGCCACGCAGAACTTATACAAAAAAGTATCATCGGTGTGCGGTCAAGGATAGGTCAGAAAACAAGTATTATCAATAGCATTGTTATGGGCAACAACTATTACCAAACCGTTAACGACCTCAGTGAGTTACCAGATAATCAATTACTTGGAATAGGAAATAATTGTTATATAGAAAATGCTATCCTCGATAAAAATGTCAAAATAGGTGATAACGTCTATATACGAGGACATGAAGATCTCGAAGATGTAGAGACAGAAACCTATTGTGTCCGACAAGGGATAGTCGTGGTCAAAAAGGGAGCCTACATCAAAAAAGGAACAAGAATAGAATAAAGAAAGATAGAACTTGTATCTGCTCTAGACAGAATAGGGTTTTCTTATATATTAGCAAATTTTTATACAAAGAAGAATTATGGCAGGCATGAAGTCTATTAACTACTCTGATGTAGAATCACATCCTGGTCAATATGTGATTTACCGATCAGAACCTGGATATATTGAAATAGTAGATAGTCAAAATCTCAGGCTTAGGGTACATGTTATATCAGAACACATACTGCGATTTAGATATGCCATAGAGGGAAGATTTGATAGGGATTTTTCTTATGGTCTTGACCCTGATTTCATACCTTCTACAGAAAAAGTGCAGGTTGCAGAAAGCGACACCTCACTCAAAATATCTACCTTACATCTAGACTGCCATATAAGCAAGCAAAACTTAATGATAAGTATCTATGATAAGCAGGGAAGAATATTAAGTGACGATGAGAAAGGGTTTCACTGGGAGAAAAATCTCAAATATGGTGGTTATATCGTACAGAACAGTAAGATGCAGCAGTATGGAGAAAACTATTTCGGACTTGGGGACAAAGCAACGGAGCTGAATCTGAAAGGCAAGAGATTTGTCAATTGGGGTACCGATGAGTACGGCTATCATAAGAATACGGATCCATTATATAAGAGCATTCCTCTATTCTATGGTCTGCACGATCATGGAGCTTATGGAATCTTTTTTGATAATTCTTTCAAGTCATTTTTTGACTTTGGTAAAGAAAGAAGTAATGTGATGAGCTTCTGGTCGCAAGGTGGAGAAATGAATTATTACTTCATCGCAGGACCACAGCTAATAGACGTGGCACAACGCTATACCCAACTTACAGGAACGGCAGAAATGCCTCCTCTCTGGGCCTTAGGTTATCAGCAATGCAAGTGGAGCTATTATCCAGAATCAAAAGTAATGGACATAGCCCAAAAGATGAGAGAATATCGCATTCCTTGTGACGCGCTCTATCTTGATATAGATTATATGGATGGCTTTCGATGTTTTACTTGGGACGAAGAAAAATTTCCCAACCCCAAAAACATGGTCGATAATCTAAAGGCCATGGGATATCAAACTATGGTTATCATTGATCCTGGCATCAAAAAAGATCCAGAGTATCATGTGTTCAAAGAGGGCTTAGAGAATGATTACTTCTGCAAGAGAATTGACGGACCTTATGTAGAAGGTAAAGTTTGGCCAGGTGAGTGCTACTTCCCAGACTTTACTAAGGCCGAAGTCCGCAGTTGGTGGAGTGGTCTATATAAAGAACTTATAGAAGATATCGGTATCGCTGGTGTATGGAATGACATGAACGAACCCGCCTTGTTCGAAGTAGAAAGCAAAACTTTTCCGATGGATGTATTGCATGATCATGATGGTGATCTGACAAGTCATAGGAAAGCGCATAATATCTACGGAATGCAGATGGCGCGAGCTACGGCCGACGGTGTCAAAAAATATCGTGGAGATAAGCGTACGCTGATCATTACTAGATCAGGGTATGCTGGTATGCAACGTTATTCTTCCGTATGGACAGGAGACAATATAGCGGATTGGTCACACATATATCTTGCTAGCGTACAAGCACAGAGATTAGCTATATCAGGTGTTTCTTTCTGCGGGTCTGATATAGGAGGATTTATAGGACAGCCTACTCCTGAGATGATGATCCGCTGGATTCAGTTAGGCATATTTCATCCATTCTGTCGTGTACATTCGTCAGGAGACCATGGCGATCAAGAGCCTTGGGTATTTGGTGACGAGTGTACCAATATCTTCCGACAATATGTAGAATTAAGATATCAGTTACTACCCTATCTATATACCTGTTTTTATCAGTATTATAAATATGGTACTCCGATGATGAGGCCATTAGTATTTGTAGATCAGGGCGACCAAAAGCTCATCGATTATGATCACGGCTTTATGTGCGGTGATCATATCTTGATGTTTCCAAGTACAAGGGAACATGAGCTAAGTCAGCGAATATATCTTCCACGAGGTAGATGGTATAATTTCTGGACAAAAGAATCATACGAAGGTCAAAACGAGTATGATATCGACACACCTATCGATAAGGCGGCCATATTTATACAAGCAGGATCTATCATTCCTTACTTTCCAGTGCAGCAGTATGTCGGAGAAAAATCTATCGAGACTATAGATCTACATATTTATAAGTCTCTTCGTAATAGTGAAAGTCATCTTTACCTTGACGACTTTGATGGATATGATTACGAAAAAGAAGAATTGTGCACATTCACTACATTCCGAACAACAACGGATTCTGACAAGTATTCCATCCAACAAATAAAATCAGATTTGAATTCTTATTCTGGATCTGTCAAAAGCTATAAATCTGTATTACATGGATTCGATTCTCATGTAAGCCTATCCGTCGATGGTAAAGAACTAAGTCGTAACGATCTTATTCCATTCGATTTTGAAACAATAGAGATAAAATGAAATATTAATCCCAGGATTACTTCTCTATAGTATCAAACGAACTTGGATTACTAAATTCTATCTCTGGACTTAGATTCTTGATAAAGAAATTGATACTTTCTTTGTCATGTTGTAATAAGTTGACAAAACTATAGGTTTTGCCCTCGTCCTTAGATACTGCAAGTATACTGGATGCATTAGTGTACTCTTTGTCCTGCTGTTGCATATGATAGACAACAGGTACCACGGCTTGGAGCTCACCTTCATGGGCAATGATTTTGGCTGGCTCGCCGACGACCGCTTTTGTATATACCAGACCTTGTTCGGTTGTTATATTTCTTTCTGCTTTGAGATCCTCTATAACATACTCCGACCCACCGCTCATTTCTACTAAAGAAGGGTGTGTCATTTCTGCAACTTCCAGGAAACTACTATTGACATAAGCGTCCGCGTAGGCTTGCGCTTTTTCTTTTATTATCTCCTGACCATGTAATGAAGAAAAAAATAGAATCAATAAAATACCAATACTATACTTCATGATTATAATCTTGTTTTAGGATACTACCTTTTATTAGAGATTGAGCTTAGACTTGACAAGTGGGCTGACATCTGTTCCCTCATCAGCATATAACACAACACCAGTACTAAGATCGAAGATGTAATCGTAACCGTTCTCAGTAGCGACATCACTGATTGCTTTTTGTATTTTTTCTCTCAG
Source organism: Saprospiraceae bacterium (assembly GCA_020628095.1). Lineage (GTDB taxonomy): Bacteria > Bacteroidota > Bacteroidia > Chitinophagales > Saprospiraceae > RFSX01. The sequence continues at coordinate 116,880 of JAHDFP010000002.1, read as the reverse complement.
CGGCGTCATGAGATCATCCTGCTTCTTCAGGATTTTCTGCTGACTATCTTGCTCAAATTTTATTATGGCCGCTTCCTCCTGTTTTAGTATCTGGGCTTCCTGCTCTAACTGTTGTGGAGAAATAGAACCCGTTTTTTGCTTTTGCTCTAGCTCAACATATTTGGCTTGTAATGCCTTGATCATATCCTGACCCTTCTTTTGGAACTGTGCAGTGAAAGTTTCTATGTTGGAATTAGCTTCTTTGACATCAGGTATTTGCGCAAGCAGATTAGCTGTATCTACATACCCGAATTTTTGACTTAATAGTTCGCCACTAGTAAAAAAAAGCGCTGCGACTAATAATATTGAATAGAATTTTTTCATTGTAATTTTCTTTTTATTTGATCCCTAATTCTCTCTTTATCTCAGCCGTCTTATCATATTCTTCATTGGCATACAATAATCCTGCAGCTCCTGCCTTATCAAAAATAATATCGTAACCTTTGATCTGAGCATAATCCTCTATGGCTTTGAACACCTCATCTTGAATCGGTGTAATAAGTTCCTGACGCTTTCTAAATAAATCACCTTCAGGTCCGAATCTTCTCTTTTGCATTTCTCTGACCTCTTTTTCCTTCTCCATGATTTCGTCTTCTCTTTCTATTTTGACCTCTTCACTGAGTAAGACCATCTCTGCTTGATATTTGTTATACATACTTTTGATCTTATCATACTCCTGCGATATATCCTGTCTCCACTTAGCAGAAGTTTTATCCAATTCGTTTTGTGCCTGTTGATATGCTGGCATAAGCTCCAGAATAGATGACACATCTACGATAGCAACTCGCTGTGCACTTATGGATGTAATTAAGACCACAAAACTAAATATGGTAAGAAATACTTTTTTGGACATTAGTCTATTTTTATTACAAATTATACTTTAAAAATGCCTTTTGCAATTATATTCATTCCACTGACATTTGATTTAACTATTGTTTAACCAGATTGCAAAAAAGCATAACAATTAGGCTGCGAATTTACTTATTTTAAACACAAAAAAAGAGGTCTCCTGATCGAAGACCTCCATACAAATACTAGTGCTAACGAATTTTTATTTTAATAAGATGATCTTATAATCATCTGTATATTCCGCAGTTTTCATTTTTATAAAATACATTCCCGCCTCTCCTAGATCATTTTCTCTTAGAGGTATTGTATTCTTGCCTGACTCAAAGGATCCAGCAGACTTAAAGACAAGCTGACCCTTGGCATCATATATCTCCCACTCAACTAATCCTGGTTGAACAATCTCAAACTCTATCGTTGTATTATTTTTCCAAGGATTAGGCTTAGCTTTTACGATGTCTATACCACCTTGAGATTTGAAATCAAATTCAATATTGACAATTTCGTGATGTCCCCTATAAGCCTCTGATCTTGTAAAGTTAGACCCTAGGGAAATCAAATCAGACAACTCCTCGCTTTTATCAGTTTTTATCACCAACTCAAATAAGATTGTATTCTCTGATATATCAACTGCGTTGCCATGATAGCTGAAAGTCATGATTCCTCTGTCTGCATCTAGATAATAGTTTTCTTGATCCAAAAGAAGACTACCATCTTCGATCGCCAAACTGGCAACTTGACTATTATCAAAATTTATAGTTCCTTGGAAACCTGTGACACGTTCGTAATTCTTTCCGTAGACTGGAATTCTATATTCGATACCATCGGATAACTTCATATCTTCCATCTCAAAGACCACTGGCCATCTGTGTTGCCTTTGATCTATCTGTGTTTCGTTCAGGTTAGCGACGACACTACCGTTAACATCTCCTATCTTGACTCCTACAAAGTCTATATCCATATCACTATCTAGATGCAGGATGCTATATGTTTCTGATATATCTCTGGACCAAGGGTTATTCTCATCAGCAAAACGATAATCTTTATCTACAAATCTCCAACTCATATTTTCTGGCAGTTCGTCATAGATGCCCAAGATGAGTTTTCTCAGTTCTACTAGATCGACTGATGTTATCTGCTCATCGTTGTTGACATCTGACGCAATTATATCATAAGGCGAATCAAATATTTCCTGTCCTAGAATATGTTTTTGGATAAGCACCAAGTCTAGGGTACTTACACCATTGAGATAATCATCGTTCTTATAAGGTCTTATAGTATATGACCCACCCATAGGCATTTCTCCAAAAGCATAATTACCACTTACATCAGTCATCTGCATAGATATATCGTCTAGATGGACTTCTACCTCATAGACTTTCTGTAGTTCTTCGGTAACGATGTCTCCTTGGATACTGACTCTGTTAGTAGGACAGCTTCCTTCATCCGTGATCGTAATATTAGAAACGCAGAAATCTTGATTGCCTGTTACATTATCGGTAACATATAATCTTACCTCTCTCATTCCTATACTATCACAAGTGTATGTGATCGTGGTATTATTGACATCTGGACCTATACTCACGGAGAATGGGTTGCCGCATATTTGCTGACTACCACCATCAAAGTCGCTTGCCCATAGTTCTAACTCATCGTTTGCAGCATCCAGAGGAAAGACTAGATTAGTCAGACATACAGGGCTCGGTGGCTTATTATTACTCACAATGACATTTTGTGCTCCGAACGTCGTATGTCCACAACCATCAGACACACGCCAATGGATGACATACTGACCGACAGAAAGTATTGTCTCAAAATTATCAGTTGCACCTGAACTTACTGTATCCAAAGAGGAATCCAATAGTACAAAACTCCAGACGAGATTATTAGTATTACAATCATCTGAGGCCGATTGGCTTATGGATAATAATCCACTCGTACAATCTAGATTATTAGTGCCTACATTAATATCCGATAAGTCGTTTATTGTCGGTGCTGTGTTACCTTGAGAGCTAATAATCTGTGGTCCATTAGGATCATTAAATCTTGCGAATGCACCTTGCGACTGATCGCACCAATTTATCACACTCCAAGTCCTCTCTATTATAAAACACCCTCCTGATCCAGACCCAGTCAGCACCTGATCTGTATAATTAAATCCAAGTAAGCTACACTGATCATCACCAGATGTAAACCTTGGTGTTCCGTAAGGAATACCTAGATCTTCTGGATCTGCATCTGCTATACTACATGTGCCAGTAGTCAGAGCCAGGTCTTCTGGCCAGATAATCATAGAGGCGTCAAACAACATGCTATCCACTATACATATTACCTGCTGGCAAGAAACCAGAGCAATACCATCTGGAGATAACATGGTAAACTTACGTTCTATTTTGCCTTTACCGCATTGGTTTAGATCTGGTGTTACTTCTTCTTGTATCGTATTACTAGCGGCACATTGCGTCATCGCCGTAGCTTCGCCGAATGTCAAACTTAGATTATTTATATCATAGCTCGTCCTGCAATCTATGGTATCTCTATCAGGACACGCGATAGAAGGAGTGGTTTTGTCTTGAGCAGTTACGCGCACCATACAATCATTAAAATTACCGCTCGTATCATACACTCTGAATATGACCATAATCTCCGACCCTGCATCCATGCAGCATATCTCCACCGTTTCTCCAAATTCCAAATCTTGACTATTACACTCAGATGTCATCCTACGCACACGCATAGAATCTATACCGCATCCATCCCACGATCCATCATCCAATGACTGAGCAGACAAAAATGTTCCGCCAGATGGGGATATCGAGACCACAATGTCCCTCTCACAGATTGCCACGGGTTCTACACGATCCTGTACTGTAATCGTCATATCGCATGATGTCCGATTATGACACACATCTCGCACATTATATGTCACTTTGTTATCACCTGCAATTAGCATTCCAGTTCCACCATTAGAATTTATCAATGGAAAACCTTCTGGATCGATACTGACTATAACCTCATTATTACACTGATCGGTTGCAGATATAGAAGGAAAATCTACCAACACCGAACAATCATCTAAAGAACTTACTGTAAAATCTGCTGGACAGACAATACTAGGAGGTGTTGTATCTTTCACCTCTATGGTATGAAAACCTACTCTGGTTTCTTCTCCAGAACACCACCACTCTCTTATTTCCCATGTCCTCACCGCTTTTCTTACGCATGGACCCGATGGCATAATAACATCCGTATAGGTAATAGAGGCATTGCAATAGCTTGCATCTAGAGGATCTACTATAATAACTTGACCAGAGGTGTCGATTACTGTTGTCGTATCAAACTGTGGCACAATAGGTATCAAAGTATTGCCAGGACCACACAGTGGATGAAAAAATCCAGCTGACCCAGATCCTGTCAGTGGGAATCCCAAGCCCGATCCAGATCCTGTCAGTGGTGACGGTAAGCATATATACGGCACTCCTACAGAGCCAGATCCTGTCATGACATTATCCGATATCCAAGGGTACGGAAAACCATCTGAGTTGAATATAAGATTAGGGTCGTCACAAGAGACACTAAGATTCTGAGGAAATCTGATGGAATCTATTTCTAGACGCTCCACGTGTATCGTCTGTCTACAATCAACTGGTTCTCCTATATCTGCCACGGCACGATAGGTCCGTGTTACAATATGCGTATAATCATCATCACAGTCGAGCGCAACTCTTTCTTCGTTGAGTAAAAAAACTTCAAAACTCGATTGACCACATTGAGCACTTGCCGACGGCAAAGGTAGATCATCTATAGCTGCACATGGCAAGGTATCGTTTGGCGGACATTGTATTCTCGGTGCCAGTTTGTATTCTACCGTAATATTTCCCCAGCAAGAATTACCACACGACAAATCTGTAACGGTAAAGCCCAAAATCTGATTGACATGACTCAGATCCACTTGATTAGATGCTACAGCATTTCCATTGTAAGTCAATGAAAGTTGAAGGTTTGGTGCTGGGGCGTCACTTGTGGCTCCTACCATAAGTGGCGTTATGGTCGCCATACAATTTTGATCTAGACTGACGTTAATCTGATCTATGCATTGTACTGAGCATTGCGCGTCGATCCTTACAGACACGGACATTATGACCATGCATACCACGGTCGCTCTTAGAATGTGTTGACCTATGGATTGGGAGATCCACATTGGCCAAAATCGGTTTTTGTTCATCTTATCTTAATCTACACTTAACTAATTCTTCCTGTACTAAATCACATTAAACATTTGTAATTCAAGAAATAAATTCCTTCCAAAAAAAGGACGTGTGTAGGCTATGGAAATGTAGTCAGAATTCGTTCTGAAATACAAATCTATGATAATTCATATTATAAAAAATCATAATATGTTAAATTAACATATTACGAAACCTTATATAAGTGTCATTCTAATATGTTAGGACCTGTGCGATAAGAAACTAATGAGAGTTTTCTGAATTTATTTTTTTCTCGAAGGAATAAAAAAAACTCCGACAGTATCACTGCCGGAGTCCGAAATATTTAGTGCTAACGAATTACTTGTCGTAAGTTGATCCTTATTAGTTGATCAACATCATCTTATATTCTGTCGTGGAGCTATCCGTGATCAGCTTCACGTACACAATACCAGAAGCCTGTATATCCACACGTTTCACTTCCATACTGTGATATCCAGCAGTATAGCTATTCTTCATAGTATGTAATGTTCTACCATTGACATCATAGAACTCCCATCTGCCTTCTCCACTTTCTGGGATGTAGAACTCGATAGTCGTCTGATCTATCCACGGATTCGGACTGACATTGACGATTTCTATTCCATCTTCCTTTGCTCCTCTTAACTCGACATCCATCACCTCATTATTGGCATTATAGGCTTCTTTGCTTGCCTTGAGAGAACTCAACTTGAATAAATCCTGTACTGATGTCTCAGCCGCATTACTCGATTTTCTATAGAGTATCTCTAGTAATACATCTCCAGATTTTACAGTCCTACTCTTTCCAGTTTTCTCATGATAACTTATAGCCATCCAAGCTTCTGACTGACTATTGGTGTTATAATGTGACTCTTCGATAGGAAGCGCCTGACCTGATAGACCCACTATCTCCATTATATTACTATCAAACTCTAGAGTTCCTTGCCATCCATTGATATCTGTGTATCCTGATGATCTGATTTCAGCAGCGTATAATCCATCTTTGATTTCTACTTCTTTGACATTCAGTAATAATCTAGAAGCACTACGCTTTTCTATCTTACTATCTGTCGCATTAAGAGTGACACTACCATTGACATCACCGACCTTGACACCTATGAAATCAATATCCATGTCTTGATCTAACCCTAAGATGTTATACGTCTCTGGTACATCCTGTACCCACGGATTATTTTCCTGGACAAAGTCATGCGCTTTATCAACAAATCTCCAACTCTCGTTCTCTGGTAAATCATCATAAACACCCAAGATTAATTTCCTCAATTCTATCAAGTCCAGAGCAGTAATGTCTTCGCTACTATTGGCATCTGCTGCAATCATCTGATAACCACTATCCAGTAAATCAATACCCAGAATATGTTTCTGTATGTATATCAAATCTAGCGTACTAACACCATTGAGGTAGTCTACATCTTTCTTAGGCACTATCTCATAACTACCACCCATCGGCATATTTTCAAAGGCGTACGAACCAGCATCATCTGTCATGTCTTCTATACCCGTATCGCCCAATTTCACCTCGACATCACCGACCATTTCCAATCTCTCTGTGTATACTTCTCCGATAACAGATACCATATTGGCATCAGGACATAAGCCTTCGTCCTGTATATCAATGAATGTAGAACAGAAATCTTGTACGCCTGTGACAACGTCAGTTACCCATAACTCAACAGTTTGGATACCTATATTACTGCAATCATATAATCTTACACGATCCGTTGTATCAGAAGAGAAACTTAGTACGATATCATTATCACAAGTATGGAAACTTCCACCGTCTATATCCACAGCCCATAGCTCGAATGTCTCTGTGTCTATTGCGCCATCTCCATCAGTATCTTCACCAGTAAGGCTTGCGCTCAATCCATTGAGACAGACCGGACTCGGTGCCTTATTGTTTATCACACGGATGACTTGATTATCAGAATCAAAGTTTCCACACAGATCTTCTACAACCCACTCTACCGTGTAATCTCCAGCAACAAGAGTATCCAATAATGTAGCACTATTACCACTACCTACAACGACACCCGCAGTGCTTCTTATAGTATATCTCCAGTTAAGAGCATTCATACAATCATCCGTGGCTTCTCGAGTAAACTCTATCAACCCACTCTCGCAATCTACATTGCCAGATACAATCTCGACAGGACCCTGAGCAACTATCTGTGGACTTACGTTATTAGTCAGTTTGATAACCTGCGGTCTCCCTTGTGAGTATCTTGCAAAATTGCCATCACTATCTACTCCACACCAATCTATGACTGTCCAGTAACGCTCTATGTGCGCACATTCGCCACTACCTTGGTTGCTGGTGTAGACTTTATCCTCATAATCCCATCCTAAGAGACTACACTGATCGTCCCCTGATGTAAAGATTGGGAATCCGTATACGCTACTGATTTCGCTCAAGTCTTCTGGATCAAGATCTGATAATAAGCATGCTCCATTAGTCTCATAATCTAATGGCCACTGAATATTACTCGCTACGAAAGGTGCTTCGTTGATTATGGTAATCAACTGAGTACACTTACGTAATACAGTCTGATCATCATCACCCAGCACTCTTAACGTTCTGATTATCTGACCTATTCCACATTGGTTGACATCACTTACGATGTCCTCTTCTATATTGGCATGTGTAGGACAGTTATCATTGATATCTGGTCCACCAAAAGTCAATGAGAGATTATTAATATCATAAGCCACTCGACAATCTATCGTATCATTTTCTGGACATGATAGTAAAGGCACTTGCTTATCCTGGACCTCCACAGTGACCATACAGTCATTATAGTTGCCACCCTTATCATAAGCTCTGAATATAACCATCACCTCACTACCAGCGTCACTACAGCAGAATGCCACCTTATCACTAAATTCAATATCTGTACTGACACAAGTCGTATCCATTCTTCTGACCTCAAATCTGTCTAAACCACACTCATCCCAACTGCCATCATCTAGGCTTTCCGCTAATATGTAACTGTAATCTGTGGTGGTCAAACTCACAACTGTATGCTGCTCACATATTGCTACTGGCTCAGTGAGATCTCTGACCATAACGTTCATAACACACATGGTATCGTTATAGCAAGAATCTGATACGATATACTTAATCTGATTAGATCCGACCTCTAGCTCTGCAGCACCACCATTACTGTATAAGAATCCTGTAGGATAATCTACACTTACTATTATACCATTATCACCACAGTTATCTTGCGCAGTTATGGCAGGTAAGTCTATGCTACCCGCACAATCATCATCAGTTGTCACCGTCATATCCGCTGGACATACAATGTCCGGTGCTTGATCATCTTTGATTTCTATCATCTGGACGCTTCCCATAGTGAATTCTCCACTACACCACCATTCTCTAACTTCCCATGTACGCATCACTTTCTTATGACATGGTGTACCTGGCAACACAACATCTGTATAGCTAACCATGGTATTACAGATGGCTTGTGTTGTACCTTCTATTACCTGAATGTTACACGTCGTATCTATAGTACTTGCTCCAGTAAGCGGTATTAATGGTACTGCACTTCCACTTCCTGTCAGCGGACAAACCAATCCACTTGGATCATTTTGATCACATACTACAGGTACACCATATCCGTGACCTGACGCTGGACAACTTGATCCAGATCCAGTAAGTATCCAAGGAATAGGAATAGAACAACCATTATTTTCATAAAATGAGAATCTAGTATCCGCACATGATAAGGTCGCGTTATCAGGGAACATTAATCCACTCAGATCTACACGTCTTACATATATCTCATGCTCACATTCTGAGAAGTTACCAAAGTCATCTTCTGCTCTGTAAGTTCTAGTCACTTTTTGAGTCACTAAAGAATCACAGTCTAATTGCTCACGCACCTCATCCACTAATCTAATAGTATAGGGAATATCCATACATCCTGATCCTGTCGCTCTTGGTAGTCCCAAGATGTCTAAGGCACCACAACTTAATGTATCTATTCCCGGGCAGTCTATTTGTGGCAAGAACTTATACTCAACTAATACATTACCCCAGCACGTATTATTACAGTTAGGATCGAGATTAGTGAATTCATAAGTCAGATTCTGACCTAAATACTCTATACCCACAATACTGTCAGGTAACTCATTGCCATGCTCATCCTTGAGAGTAATCTCTAATAAACCTGTTGCCGTATTACACCCTGGGTCTAATCCTACCAACACCATTGCTGGCGTCACTGCTCCTGTACAATCCATTCCTAGTGACAGATTGATTTGGTCTCTACAAGGTAGATCACATGAAACACTACAAGGTGGAATAAACTCTTCTAGTAGGTCAATGCCCGCAGGATCATGATCATCCTCGTCACCTCTATCATTAAGAGCATCGTCTACAGGCGTACCATCATTATCTGGATTATTATCAGGCGTACTGTCTGCATCCGTTCTTTCGTTTCCATCTTCATCAGTGGCATCAGAGATTTCACCGTAGTTAGTGTAATTCTCTTGTAGCTGTGCAACATAATTAACTGTCACGAAAATAGAAACGTATGCTGTTGCACCTGGAGTCAATGTACCAGACACATTGTAAGAATATGTCGGTGCCGTTGCAGAACTCCATCCTGAGTTAAGACTTGGTACGAAAGTATATCCAGATGGTAAGTAATCAACAATCTGAATGTTCGCTGCGGTTACATTACCTTGATTGACAATCGTATGTCTGAACTCTATCGTATCGCCTTCCTCAAACATAGGTGGCGTAATCAATTCTTTGATAAGTGCCAGATCGAATATTTCCAGATCCTCGAAATCACTATCATCTTCATCTTCTCCATTCTGACCATCTCCATCTACATTGTCATCATCCATATCTCCATCATTAGTAGGATCATCATCACCAGTACTATCTACATCATCATCTGTGACATCCTCACCATCCTCGTCTTCCATACTTTCTACCTCAGCAGTATTAGTATATGCATCATCGTCACTACAAGGCACTAACTCCATAGTAATAAATATCGTATCACTTGACTGACCTTCTAATGGACCAGCATAAGTCGTCGTCGCTACTTCGCTAAATGGATCATAAGACCATGTGCCATCATTAGATGATAGATACTTAAAGCCGCAAGAGACAAAATCATTAACTTTTACATTATATAAGTCTAACGAACCTTGATTGATAATTTCAATTCCGAAAATCACCTCCTGACCATATTGGTATGGACCTTCGGTCATCGTAACTTTTCTTAGTGCAATATCGACAGGTCTCTTTATACCAGCATCTATATCGTTATCGTCATCATCACCTTCTGGATCTACACAAGAAGAAGTTCCTGTAAGAGGATCTACATCATCTGCATTTTCTGCGCCAGCGCATGTCGCACCGTCACCATCAGTAAACTCAAATCCTTCGAAGGCTTCGTTGTCCCCATTAGGAAGATCAAACAACACAAAGTATTCTTTATCTGCATCTAGGCACACTTTGGCACTGCCCTCTTCTGCTGGACCAAACTTGTATTCGCCGTTTTCGTCTGTTACATCTGATGCCACAGCATTACCTGGTGATAGATCTGTTGTTCCACACTCAAACACATAGACATTCATTCCTTCTACACCTTCTTCTTCGCCCTCTTCCTGACAGCCATCTGCATTATCATCATAGAATACTTCACCAGAAATTTCTTCACAAGGTATAAGCCCTGTATTGACGTGACTATCATCGTCGTCATCATCAGGATCATAGCATTCTGATCTATCAGTTATCGGATCAGCATCATTGCCATTATCGCCGCCAGTACAAGTACTGCCATCGCCTTCTGTCAATCCGTAATTATCTAATGCCTCACCATCATTATTAGGCAGGTCATATACAACATAGTATGAACTATCTGGATGCAGACATACGTTAGCATCACCCTCTTCCTCTGGACCAAAATCATACTCACCATTAGCATCAGTAACGTCTGATGCAAGAGCATTTTCGGGAGTTGGATTAGCTTCGTTACAACTATAGATGTAAGCAGTTACGCCAGTCACAGGACCATCAGTCATCGAATCTTGACATCCATCTCCATTCATATCAAAGAAAACTTCTCCGCCCATTTCCTCGCATGGAGTAATACCCGCATCGACGTCATCATCGTCATCGTCATCATCTGGGTCTAAACAGTCTGATCTACCATCACCTTGACTCACGTCATCCGCGTCCTCTCCTCCGGCACAGCTCGCACCATCACCATGCGTAAGGTAGAAATCATCATGTTGTTCTCCCGTAGCATTTGGCACTTGGAATGTTACATAGTAGCTACTATCTGGATGCAGACAAGCTTCTGCAGTACCTTCTTCTTCTGGACCGAATGCATACTCTCCGTTGTCATCTGTTATATCAGATGCAATGGCGTTATCTGGATTAGGATTAGACTCATTACAAGAGAAAATATATACATTAACTCCTGATGCCGGTCCTTCCATAGGTCCACCCTGACAGCCATCCGCATTCCAATCAACAAATACTTCTCCTGATATTTCTTCGCATGGTGTGATACCCATATCTATATGCATATCATCGTCATCATTGTCCGGACCGTAACAAGAAGTTTCGCCAGTGTAGCGATCTGTATCATCTGCATTACCACCCATCGGACAAGAGGCACTATCACCATCAGAATAATAATAATCCTCTAAAGCGTCCCCTGCTCCGTTATCAAAATCAAAGGCTACGAAATATTCAAACCTTGGATTGAGACATGGATCATCTGTATAATCTAAGCTATACTGATCCCCGAACTGATATGTACCATCAGTTGTCGTCGTACTAGCCACTGGTGTCGCTGAAGCTGGATCATCACCACACTGGTAAAGCGTCACATTGATAGCCTCCATAACCAGACCTTCGTCCGCATCCTGACAACCATCATTATTATTATCATAATAGATTTCTCCTGCAAGGATTTCGCATGGGTGCATTATACCTGCATCTATGTTTTCATCTGCATCGCCGTCTTCATCATCATCATTAGATGGATCATGGCAACCCGACATTCCCGTATTAGGATCAATGTTATCTCCCTCTCCCGAGAACAAGCAACTTGGCGAAGCAATATTCTCTGAGAAGTAATAGTCTTCTAGTGGTTCGCCAGGTCCATTAGGTATATGGAACATAACGAAATACTCATCTCCTGCATCTAAACATATATCCGCACCTGGATCATCACTATCTACACCAAAGACATATTGACCATCTGTAACTGTTGTAAATGCCGCTGGCTGATCTAAACCAGGGACATCACCACACTGATAAAGAACAACTTCTATAGCTTGGTCATCCACGAGTGGCTCTTCATCATCCTGACAGCCATTATTATTATCATCATAGAATATCTCTCCTGCGATTTGCTCACAAGGTGGTTTGATACCTGCATCTACATCATCGTCACCATCGCCGTCATCTTCGTCTGGATCTACGCAATCAGACATGCCCGTCGTAGGATCTACATCACTAGACATACCTGCATTCATACAACCTGCACTGGCGACACCTTGAGTAAACTCATATCCATCCAGCACTTCTCCATCTCCCATAGGCACATCGAATACTACAAAATACTCTTTGCCTGCCTCCAGACAGACTGCAGCACCTGGATCATCGCTATCCTCGCCAAACTCGTACATACCATCGGACACACTCGTAGAAGCTACTGGCATATCCACACCTGGCGTGGCGCCACATTCGTAGAGAGTCACATTGATGACTTCCATCACAAGACTCTCATTACCGTCTTGACAGCCATTCTCGTTTCCATCATAGAATATCTCTCCTGCTATATTTTCGCATGGCGGAGTGATCCCAGCATCCACGTTCTCATCATCGTCTCCATCACTATCATCATCGTCATCCGGATCTACACAGCCAGAAGCTCCTGTAGATGGATCGACATTATCTGAGTCACCTGACGTAGCGCATGCACCCGTAGCCACTCCACTTGTGAAAGAAAATCCTTCCAGACTTTCTCCTTCATCATTAGGTAAATCAAATACTACAAAATATTCTTGTCCTGCCTCTAGACACACATCAGCATCTGGATCATCACTATCCACACCAAATTCGTATTCTCCATTATTAACCGTTGTACTGGATACTGGCTGGTCTACTCCCGGTGTATCTCCGCACTCGTATAATGTAACTGCAACCTCTTCCATCACTAATGACTCAGAATCATCTTGACAACCATTCATATTATAGTCATAGAATATCTCTCCTGAGATAGACTCACATGGTGGCGTTATACCCGCATCTACATTCTCATCGCTATCTCCATCGCCATCATCATCGTCATTAGGGTCATAGCAAGAAGAAGTACCTGTCATAGGATCTACATCACTCGACTCACCTAACGCTTCGCAACTAGCCGAAGCCATACCGTCAGTAAAAGAGTAGCCATCAAGAGCCTCTCCTGATCCATTTGGTATATCAAATACTACGAAGTACTCTGTACCTGGCATCAAGCAAACATCCGCTCCTGGATCATCACTATCCTCTCCGAACTCATACCTACCATCATTAGTCGTGGTCGATGATACAGGTGCGTCCACACCTGGTGTATCTCCGCACTCGTATAATTGTATATCAATAATTTCTGTAACTAAATCCTCTCCTATGTCCTGACAACCATTGGCATTATTATCATAGAAGATTTCTCCTGAGATAGACTCACATGGTGGAACAACACCAGCATCTATATCACCATCATCGTCTCCATCACCGTCATCCATATCACTTGGATCATAACATCCTGACGCTCCTGTACTAGGATTCACATCATCAGATTCTCCAGCAATCACACATGATGGATCTGCCGTACTCATAGAGAATGTATGCTCTTCTAAGGCCTCACCTGGACCATTAGGAATATCGAATACTACAAAATATTCTTTACCTGCCTCTAGACACACATCAGCCCCATCATCATCACTATCTTCTCCAAACTCGTACATACCATCACTTACTGTGGTCGTTGCCACTGGCGGATCTACCGCTGGGTCATCTCCACATTCGTATAGAGTTACATTGACATCAGACATCAATAATCCTTCTCCTGAATCCTGACATCCATTGCCATCAGTATCTACAAATATTTCTCCACCAAGGCTCTGACATTCTGGTGTAATACCAGCATCCACATTTTGATCATCATCACCATCTTCGTCATCATTGTCATCTGGATCAAAACAATCAGAGGCTCCTGTCACTGGATTTACGTCCATAGATTCTCCAGCCTGCGTACAAGATGCATCTGCCATTCCCATAGAGAACATATATCCATCCAATGATTCTCCATTGCCATTAGGTATATCAAATACTACGAAATATTGCTTGTCTTGCTCTAAGCATACATCGGCACTAGGATCATCACTATCTGGTCCAAATTCGTACATGCCATCTACGACAGAGGTTATGGAAACTGGCGCATCTACACCAGGGGTAGAACCACACTCGTAGAGAGATACCATAACTGTTCCTGTCACTAGGTCTTCGTCTGCATCCTCACAACCATTACCGTTATCGTCATAGAAAATTTCACCAGCCATCTCGTAACATGGAGGTGTGATACCTGCATCCACATTATTATCACTGTCACCATCATCATCGTCATCATTATCTGGATCAACACAACTAGATGCCCCGGTAGATGGATTGACATCATCACTGTTTCCAGAGGTAGAGCATGACGGAGATGCTGTACCTGTAGAGAATTGGTAATCCTGTAAGGCTTCACCAACATCATTAGGAATATCGAATACAACAAAATATTGTGCTCCTGCATCCAAACATACATCCGCACCCATATCGTCACTACCCTCTCCGAAGGTGTACATACCATCAGAAACCGTTGTTGCCGCCACTGGTGGATCGACGCCTGGTGTTTCACCACATTCGTATAGTGTTACATTAATATCTTCCATGACTAGACCTTCTCCCATATCCTGACATCCATTTTCATTTTCGTCATAGAAAATTTCTCCTGAGATGGATTCGCATGGAGGCACAATACCTGCATCGACATCCTCGTCTCCATCTCCATCATCATTATCTGGATCGACACAATCCGACTCTCCTGTGACTGAATCTACATCACTAGATTCTCCATCCGCTATACATGCCGGATCTGCTGTACCAGATGTAAATGTATGGTCTTCTAATGGCGCACCATCATTGGAAGGGAAATCGAATACAACAAAGTAATCCGTACCAGCCTCTAAGCAAACATCCGCACCTGCATCATCACTCGTCTCACCAAAGGCATACATACCATCGTTAACTGTGGTGGAGGCCACCGGTGCATCTACACCTGGCGTGTCGCCACATTCATACAAGGTTACATCTATATCTTCCATCACCAAGCTCTCTCCTGGATCTTGGCATCCATTTTCGTTATTATCATAGAAGATCTCTCCTGAGATTTGTTCGCAAGGTGGAACAATACCGGCATCTATACTATCGTCACCCTCACCATCTCCGCTGTCATCATCGTCTGGATCATAACATCCTGATGCGCCTGTATTAGGATCGACGTCATCACCATTCCCATCAGTAGCACATGCGCCTGAAGCCGCCTGAGATGAGAATTCATAACCTGCTAAGGCTTCTCCAATATCACTTGGAATATCAAATACAACAAAGTATTCTGTACCAGCCTCTAGACAAACATCGGCATCTGGATCATCACTATCTTCTCCAAACTCGTACATACCATCACTTACTGTTGTGCTAGCCACTGGAGGGTCAACGCCAGGTGTATCTCCACATTCGTACAGAGTTACACCAATTGTCTCCATAACCAAGGCTTCCATATTGTCCTGACAACCATTGTCATTACCATCATAGAATATCTCTCCTGCCAAAGACTCACAAGGCGGTACAATACCAGCATCTACATTTTCATCATCGTCACCATCAGTGCTGTCATCATTATCTGGATCAACACAATCTGATGTTCCTGACATACTATCCACATCACTGGACTCACCTGTATTTTCGCAAGCCGCACTTGCTGTTCCAGATGAGAATGTATATCCTTCTAATTCTTCGTCTTCTCCATTAGGTATATCAAAGACAACAAAGTATTCTTTATCATTTTCTAAACAAACATCCGCATCAGGATCATCACTGTCTGCACCAAACTCATACATACCATCGGTCACCGTGGTAGAAGCCACAGGTGCATCGCTCGCTGGGTCTGCACCGCACTCGAAGATGGACACGTTGATCGGTTCCATGACTAGACTTTCTCCCGTATCCTCACAACCATTATTGTCATTATCATAGAATATCTCTCCCGAAACTTCGTAGCATGGTGATGTAATACCAGCATCTACATTTTCGTCATCGTCACCATCACTATCATCGTCATCATTAGGATCATAGCAGCCTGATGCGCCTGTCATAGGGTCTACATTATCTGACTCGCCAGAAGTAGCACATGCACCACTCGCATCATTATTAGAGAAAGAATAATCCTCCAATGCCTCACGAGAATCATTAGGAATATCGAATACAACAAAATATTCTGTTCCAGCCATCAAGCAAATATCTGCACCGGCATCATCGCTATCCTCACCAAACTCATACATACCATCACTTACCGTTGTAGAAGCTAACGGTTGGTCTACACCTGGCGTATCGCCACATTCGTAGATAGATACTTCTATACTGGCGTCGTCGACTAGAGACTCACCCATATCCTGGCAACCATTATCATTGTTATCATAGAATATTTCTCCTGATAAGGTTTCGCATGGCGGAACAACGCCCGCATCAACATCTTCGTCACCATCATCCTCATCATTATCTGGATCAACACAATCCGACGCTCCCGTCATAGAATCAACATCACTCGCATCACCATCAGCCACACAAGCTGGATCAGGTGTTGCAGTAGAAAAAGTATGATCTTCTAAGACTTGTCCTACAGCACTAGGAATATCGAAGACAACAAAATATTCTGTTCCGGCTTCCAGACAGATATTAGCGCCTGCATCATCACTTGTTTCGCCAAAGGCATACATACCATCGTTGACAGTTGTAGAAGCGGCTGGTGCATCGACACCCGGTGTATCACCACACTCGTATAGAGATACTTCTATATCTTCCATCACCAAGTCTTCTCCATCATCCTGACATCCATTGTTATTGTTATCATAGAATATCTCTCCTGAGATTTGCTCACATGGTGGAACAATACCACCGTCTACATGCTCGTCACCATCACCATCTCCGTCATCACTATTATCTGGATCATAACAGCCAGAAGCCCCCGTAGAAGCATCTACATCGTCTCCATTGCCATCCGTGGCACATGTGCCAGAAGTTGTCATCGATGAGAAGCTATATCCATCTAAAGACTGTCCTGGCCCATTAGGAATATCGAATACTACGAAATATTCTTTTCCTGCTTCTAAGCATACATCTGCACCATCATCATCACTTGTCTCGCTAAACTCATACATACCATCATTGACAGTAGTACTTGCCACTGGTGGATCTACCGCAGGATTATCTCCACATTCGAATAATGATACGCCGATTGTTTCCATGACGAGCATTTCCATAGCATCCTGACAACCGTTATCATTTCCATCATAGAATATCTCTCCTGATAATGAATGACAAGGAGGAATGATTCCTGCATCTACGTGATTGTCATCATCACCACCTTTAGGATCACTATCATTAGGATCAAAGCACCCAGATTCTCCCGTAGCTGGATCAACATTATCATCTTCTCCAAGTGCTGCACAAGCCTTATCACCTTCCATACTGGAGAACTCGTAACCATCTAATGCTTCTCCAGAGTCATTAGGTATATCAAAGTAAATGAAATAAGGTCTTCCTGATTCTAAGCATACATCAGCACCTGGATCATCACTGTCTGGACCAAACTCATACATACCATCATTAGTCACAGTAGATGCCACAGGTGTATCTGTAGCAGGATTATCTCCACATTCGAATATGAATACATTAACTGTTTCTGTTACTAGACTTTCGCCAGCATCTTGACAGCCATTATCATTATTATCATAGAATATCTCTCCTCCTACACTTTCACACGGAGGTACAATACCCGCATCTACATCTTCGTCATCGTCTCCATCACTGTCATCGTCATCATCTGGATCATAACATCCTGATGCCCCCGTCATAGGATCTACGTTATCTGATTCTCCTGTAACCGCACACATCGGATCTGGGTCCATAGAAGAGAAAGTATATCCCTCCAGGTCCTCACCATCAGCATTAGGAAGATCAAATACTATGAAATATTCTTTATCATTTTTAAGGCAGACATCGGCATTAGGATCATCACTGTCTGGACCAAATTCGTACATACCATCACTTATAGTGGTGGTCGCTGCTGGTTGGTCTACTCCAGGTACGTCGCCACACTCATAGACACTGACATTAACTGCGACATCCACAAGATTCTCTCCCATATCCTGACAACCATTGTCATTATCATCATAGAAAATTTCTCCTGACATGGAGTAACATGGTGGTGTAATACCTGCATCTATATTGTTATCAGCATCGCCATCACCTGCATCATCGTCGGTAGGATTATGACAATCTGATTGACCTGTAGTACCATCTACATCATCACCATTGCCATCAGTTGCACAAGCTCCTGTTGCTTCCATTTGGGAGAACGTGTAGTCCTCTAATGCTTGGTTAGTAGAATTAGGAAGATCAAAGACAACAAAATATTCTGTACCAGGATCTAAGCACACGTCCGCTCCAGGGTCGTCACTATCTAAGCCAAATTCGTACATACCATCTGTAGTCTGTGTCACTGCAACGGCTGGATCTGTACCAGGCACATCTCCACACTCGAAAATACTCACATTAATCGCTTCCATCACCAAGCCTTCGTCATCAGCCTGACAACCATCACCATCGTTATCGTAGAATATTTCTCCTGAAATAGATTCGCAGGCTACCTCGATTTCTTCACCATCTTCATCATCCTCTGATTGGTCTCCATCATCATTGTTTTCTTCGGAGTCAATATCCTCTTTGTCTGATTCCGTAATCTGAGCCGTATTAGTTATTGTACCCACCTGATCTATAATGACATCTATCCATAAAGTATCACAAGTTCCATTTTCTATCAGGCTAATCTCCCATTCATTATTGTTAGGGCTGTAATTGCCTGACGTCTGTGTATGCGTCACATAAGTAACAGCTCCTGGCATCTGATCAGAGATTACCACTCCAGTGGCATCGTATATCATTCCAATAGATGAATCATTGATGTTACACACTTCTAACTCATAAGTAATTGTACTACCTGGTGATACAGGGTCTGGTACATTCACTATATTTTTAGTGAGCTCTAAATCAACACATTCTTTTGCTTCTATCGTAAACGGTCCAGATATTGCTGGGCAGAGTTCATCATTATTGAATCCCTTGACTATGTAGTCTCCACCTTCTGTTGGGCCATTCCATGAATTAGTAGGAGTTGATGCCTGTAGGATTTCGAATCCACCATCTAACCTATACCATTCGTAATAATCATAACCACCACTCGCAGTTAAGGTACCCGGTGCATATCCATAACAAAAATCTTCATCTCCATCTATAAGCATGAAACCATTAGCGAATATTTCGAAACAAACCTGTTCTGATTTACTACAAGTTTCGCTAAGGGTGAAATCTACTGTATAGCAGTAATTTCCTGCTGCACCATTAAATATAGGATCGAAACGATTAGGGTCATCCAAATCCGTCGTCGGAGTCCATCTCACTGATGTACCCTCTCTATATTCTGCTGGAATATTTAATTCCAATAATAAATCTTGATTTTCGCAGCCTTCATCTACCAGTAGGTCCATATCAAAGTCAACAAAACCTCTCATAAATTTGATAACCTCATACTCACATTCTCCTACCATTCCTGTCACCTTAATGGATGTTAGTGCACTTGGATCAACTGGGCTCAAGTATATACTATCACCTACAACTCTTTCATTCATATTATCAACGGGTTCATAGGTGATTTCAAAATCCCCACAAGTCTCCACACCCAATTCTTCGCCAGGACATAAAAATATAGTCGGTGGCAAATCGGCTATCCATTCTGGTTCTATGGTACTAAATGCCATATTTGTCGCATTACAAACACACTCTGATGCAAAAGTAACGTTGAGTAAAGATGGACATGCATTGATCGCGTCTACTGTAAATGTCCCCTCCAATAATAATGTATCTCCCGATTGCAGGGTTACTGGATGGGACATTGTCGCCAGTATCGGATCATAATAATCGAATACACCATCTCCTAATATATCATCATGAAGGTCTAATACGATATCTGTATTATAATCTGGTCCATGATTGACAAGTAGAACACTATACTTAAGCACGCAAGGATCTAACGGATCAGTACACGTTTTGTACAAGGATAGTTCTTCTATCTCCATCGGTGCGAGTAGTGAAACGGTAAAGTCTGGATTGACCGATGTCTGAACGAATACGTCGCAATCATCTGGTGGTCCAGGTGTACATGTTAAATCCGCAACTAAGTCTTTAATATCTACACCTATTTTATAATCTCCACAATCACTATCTATATCAAAGTCCGCATTAAACTTTAAAGTGAAAGCACCGCCTACAGGAAGGTTATCTACGCCCGTAAAACACACCTGCGTATCATCTCCGATCATCGTTATAGTCTCAGTACCGGTAGAAAGCCCTGCTGGTATCGCATAGTATGCACTTCCAGAATGATAACTTAGATTAGAAGGAAAAGTAAGGCAGATCTGTACAGAATCTCCTGCTGCAACTTCTGATATATTCTGACCTGTTACAGTAAATTCTGGAACTTCTGAATCACAATAAGCCTCTGCTGGTTTAGCTGTCATAAGTATCTGGGCAAAGTCCTCTGGATCAGCTCCATCTATTACAATCTGTTCTCCTATATCCTGACTCTGTAATGGGTCTGGACCACAAGGATCTTTTGCTAAAATCTCAAGATTAGGTCTACTACCCGATACAAATTCGTCACAGTTGGTCGTCGCTCTAAATCTTATTACAGCATAAGAATTACAGTTGTCAAGATTATCTATAAGATTAGGCAAGCCGTTAGTATGTATATCAGTACTCCAGACTTCATCTTCTGGATAACTGAGCATATTACCATTGATCTCTGGCGGTGCGACTGAGTAAAAGTCACCCATAACCACACCATCTGCATCAAAGTCCTCTCCACAGTTAGGATATGATGCCTCAAAAGATGTCGTCACCAAAGTCATACCATTAGGTATAGTCATGTTAACAACTATATCCGTCAGGTCTGTCTCATTGGTATTTTTTATAAGTATCGCGAATGGGACTGTATCACAAAGCGGATAACTATCTGCACTAGGGTTCAGGAATGTCCCTTGTATACCAGTCTTGCCTACAAGATAGTTATAACAGATTCCTGAGTTATTACATGGACTTGTATTAGGAGCTAATAGTGCAAGAAGCTCTGGGTCTAAACAACCCGATGTCGTTGTAATACAAATATCTGGCATTTCTGGTGGCTCTGGACAAAATAACAAGGTCGTACCTATCTGTATGTCTATGCATTCACCTGGATCTAATTCGCCTAGGCTAATCGCATAAGTATTTGTAGTCGAACCACTATTAATAAGTGTTGTCGGCAATACATTAGGCGGTGTACTATTGTCGTACACGTTTACTAGTTGTACACTATTAGATATCGCGAATGAAGTAACCACACCCATGTGTGTTTCTGTACCATCAGTGTCAGCGCACACTCTTATACAATTTATCTCTTCACTTGTTCCCGGAGCGTCGCTAGATATTACATTGACACCACAGTCTGGACTTATTTCTGTCGTCAGCGTAGGGAAATTAGTAGTAGGTGGTGTACTAATTGCATCTTCACTAAATCTATCATTCTTGTATACTAATGTATCTAAATTGTATTCCTGATAATAACGCGCCCAATTGGTTAAATCTTCACAAGCAACTATATCTATACCCGCCAAGGTCGTATTATTCTGATTACATCTATAGACATCAAAGAACGGTGGCTCGTAAGGAAACTTATAATCATATTCTAATCTGTATCCTGCCGTATTAATATCTACTTCACATATTTTACATAGATCGTATCGGATTCTTAGTGTGTCTATACATCCTGGCAAATTTGTCTTACCGACGGCTAGTCCTTCGTAACCATCTTCGTAAGGATTGAAAGTGATGGTTCCAAAATTACCAGAAGTGACTGTACAGTATTCTTCTCCATTAAAAGGAACACATTCGTGATTATCCACGGCTTTTACCGTTAAAGGAAATTCCGTTCCATCCGTTAGCACACCTCTTAGATTACCACAAAATGCCAACGGCGAATATATAGGAATGGTTATATCCTGCAACTCATAATATGGTCTCCACTCTCTGCTGAACCAGCCAGTAGGTGCTGGCTGTTGCACGATGAACATGTGCTCAACAGATCCACCACAAGCCGTATATTCTATTTCTGTTTTAGCAAATATAGAATCTGGACAGGTCGTACTGTAAGGCATCGGAGATCTACATTCCAAAACACCGATCACACAATCCGCATCATTCTCATCTAAGACCTGAATATCAGACCAAGCCCATGCTTGAGTCGCATTAGTCAATGGCTGCGTATAATCATCAGCAGCACGTATAGGATTCTTGATTAAAGGAAATTTAATTTTCGAAAATATGGTATCATTAGGTTCGATGCCATAGAAGTCTATTAATTCTGAAATACAATCAGCAGGATCAGATTTCATCCATCCTGGCTTTGCGGCACCATTCGCACAAGCCTCTCGAGATTCCGGATTATAAAATCTAATACGCAATCGCGTGTTATCCGCAGGCTCAAAAGTTGAATTGGCATTATAGACATTCTCTTGATACATATTAGTAACAAGTCCATCATAAGCTGTTGTACCAAAATCTAATAATAGACCTCCCCTATCTGGATTGTTTCCACCTTGGCATTGCGCCAGCAAAGAAAAGTCTATGAATGTCTCCGTAGTACTTCCTTGTTTTTTAAAGTATAGACCGATTAGTTCAGAATTCAAGGCATCCATATCTAACTCAAGTCTTCTCGTATCCCAACCATTAAGCGTTCCATTGAATAGACCAAACTCCCAGTGCCAGTACCAAGCATCACGTAATACCGTTTCTGTTCTTGGAATATGTGCTGTTTTGATAAACATAGTATCACCAGCCATAAACTTATCTAAATCTCCCGCCGCAGCAACGTCTGCCTCGTCAGCAATCATTGTTCTGTCCTTATCTGAGTATCCAAGATTGAGTCTCTTCAGGACCACAATCGAGTCTCTCCATTCGCATTCGCAATCACAATCGGCTGGATCAGAAAAGAAATTAATGGATCCACATGCTTTTAATATCGTACAATCACAATCATTACAATCCTCAAAGACCTGATGTGTACCCGTCATATATTGCCAAGGCGCACATTGTGCCGTATCTGCCTCTAACGTATACTTGTACCTTACAGTATCACCTACTGTGGCATCTCCGAGAGGTATGCGCAACATTCTGGATGTCTGGCTTATATCAGTCCATGTGGCAGAAGAAGATGGTATAGTAGTGGTCGCACCAGTCGCATCATTACTCACCGTAATGTCATCCGCTGGATTAAGTTGTACATCATATACAATAAGCGGACTTCCATCAAATAATATTTGCATATAATTATCTGCATTCGCGCAACCATTCACATTATCATTGCTTTCGAAGACATACTTAAACTCTACAGTCTTTCTTCCTACAGGACGGTCATTACAATTATCATTACGTCCTACGGTTCCCATAAATATCCTTCTGTTAGTCGCGGAATGGAACAAACTAGAATCCGCGGCTGCATACGTAGCACCATATAGTATATCAAATGGACCCACTGCGGGCTCTTCCTTAAATGCTTGCCCACAATCTCTCTTACCTTCTACTATTATCTGTGCAAAAGAACAGTCCAGATTATTACAGATTAACTCAGAAGGATCATCTACAGAATCTGGACAAATAAAATCCAAAAGTATAGTAAAATCGACTCCAGTTCCTCCAGCTAAGTCGTCAAAAAACCCATCACCATCCGCATCGATAATTCCACCTGGACCATCTATATCCACTGTATTAGCTGATAAGTCTACGACGATATCATCCGTATTCCACTCAAAATGTTCTTGACCCAAAGAAGCCTCAGAAAAAACGACTTCTGTTATTTCCATAGAAGAAGCACCACATGCCTCAAATCTAAACTTCACATCAGTATAAAGACCAAGAGCTGAATCCTGCGGAAAAACAAGCGTTGCTCCAGCATTATCTAGTCCACTGAAAACGCTAACATCTATTTCTGCAGGTGCACCACATACAGAAGCTATTTCACTTAACTCGGCGGTCGCAATAGGTTTTATTCTTGCTGTAGGCGCCACAGAGATAACCTGATCTTTTCTTGCCTCTTTACAGATAGACCCTGCGCAACCATAACTTGCTTTGTATGTAATATTCTGCGACGGTATGTCGGGACACGAATCCGCTTGATAACATAATTGTATACTTACCTGATGATTAGAAGTAGTTCTTCCATCTGGACCCATGAATTCCGATCCAATACCTAATGAAAGATTTTGGGTTGTTGCATCATAAGTAAAATCAGATGCAGGCATATATCCTGACCATCCAGTATCATTATTCCAAATCCGGTATTCGTTAAATTGTAATATCCCTGTAAGATCTATATTACAAACCTGGAAAAACAAACTATCCCAATAGGTCGGAGGTAAGCCACCCTGAACCATATCTATTTGTACACATCTTTGCTGTCCAAGAGTATTAAGCGTTAAGTTACGACCGATCATTGCCAGATCTGGTTCTTTGATAAAGTCGTCATAGGATTTATCTATCTCAGTATCCTGTCTACAAGATATAAACTGGCCCAAAGTATCTTCATATATAAAATTAAACTGCGCATCTATCTGATAATCTAAGGCTGTAATATCGGCCTCGCAATTTATTCTTGTTCCGATATATGCGACGAATATACCCTCAGTAATACCTTCTAATAAAAACTTTGGATTACTGGTGGATGGATTGACGTTGCTTATTTGGGTAGGATCACCATAGTGTGTTAACTCAAATCCAGCATATTCCATCCCCTGATCAAATGCCAAACTCATTTGAGTTCCACTAATACTTCCTGGCTCTTCTATAAAAATGAGAAAAGATAATGTATCAGCTTCTCCACACTTCATAAGCAAATCCGTCTGAGAGAACCCAGGCACATCTGTCAACTCTATGACTTGTATTTCTGGACATTTTATTCCATTCATCATAGGTGCAGCCATTGCTACTTCTACTGAGGAACTGCTTGATTTGGAGAAAGATTTGACATAGGTTATCAATTCTGACTTGGCATCTTGATATGCACTCCAACTTGCCTTTTCTTCTTCACAAGAAGCTACAGAAAATTGATGATATAGCTGATTCGCCTTATCAATCAGAATCTGTGTTTCGTTCTTTGACGTATTTTCTTTTTTAGAATTAAATAAATCCAAAAAAGAAAATGATGATAAAATGATTGTACAAACCATTAAACCCGAGATCAATACATGTCTTTTCATGTTAGCACACTAATTTTTAACATCAGTAAGATGATCATTAAATAATCTCAGGTAGGTGCAAATACAAATAGTGGTCGATAATGTATCGACAACAAATGTTTTCAGCAATTAAGGATACCAATAGGCGGTTCGACCCAATGGCTCTTAGTAATAAAAGTGTAACTGTTATTTATCGGATGATAAATCGGAAATCGGGAAAGTGACTTTACTGTTGGGTAAGTTATAAGAAAAGACAACCCTTTACTTATTCTACCTATTTAGGATGTAGCAAATATACGCATACATATTATAAAATATTATAATATGTATTTTTTAACATATATAGAAAAATTGTATTTAATAAAAGAAGATTCATAATTTAAAAATTCTTAATCGAAACTCTGCTCACCACAAAAAATTCTTCATTCGACTTCTATAAATTGCCTCCTAAATCCCCCAATAAGGAAGACTTAGGCTGCAAAAACAGTGGTCTATCTTTATGTCTAATTATCATTTTATATGATTACAACTTCACCATCTTATACTCTGATACGCCCTCTGAGGTAATCATATTAATATAAATTAGGCCAAGTGTTGTTATATCATTCTTGTCTATACGCAGTTTATTATCACCTTGGTCATACACCGCATTATGAGTAAATATCTTCCTACCTGTCACATCAAAGAAGTCAAATCTTACTTCACCATCTTGCGCCACAGAAAACGCTATTTCCGTTTCTTTCACCCATGGGTTAGGATTGACAGATACGATTCTATCCTTAGTTATATCGCCATATTCTAATAATAGCGGAACAACTTCTCCATAACCTCTATACGCCTCTGATGGTGTCAACGCAGACGAGAGACTTAATATATCAGATACATTAGCCTGACTCTTTACATCTACACCTAGTTTTAATAATATAGTTCCATCCTTGATATCTCTGATCTCGTTATCCGCAAAACTGAATGTAATCTTACCTTGTTGCGCATTTTTATAATTAACATTTTCTGTAGAAAAATCAATCTTATCAGATTCTATGCTCTTGATATCAATAGACTTAGGATCAAATATCAATGTCCCTTGCCAACCACTTATTCTCTCGTAATTATTTACTAGCACATCAATCCATTGACCATCACCACGCTCTAATTCCCTGTCTACGACCTCAAATCTCAATGACCACCTCTGGGATCTATCAGATAAATCCTTCTCTAATAAGTTAGGTGTTACTGATCCATTGACATCACCTACTTTAATTCCTATAAAATCTATATCCATATCAGACTGAAGATTATAGATACGGTACGATTCCTCCAATGTACTTAACCAAGGATACTGCTCATCAGAGAATTCCATGCCCTCATCCACAAACCTCCAACTGGTATTGTCGGGGAATACATTATAGACTCCAAGAATCAATTTTCTTAGTTCAATCAAATCGGTTGCCGTGATGGCCTCATTATTATCCACATCAGCCGCAATCATCTGATAAGGAGAATCTAATCTATCTATACCCAAAATATGTCTTTGTATAATAACAAGGTCGAGTGTACTCACTCCGTTAAGATGATGATCATCTTTGTGCGGTAAGATTTCGTACTGGCCTCCTTGTGGCATATTAGGGAATGCGTAATCGCCCTCTGCATTAGTCATATCGTTCATATTAGTAGCGCTTAGACCAACATTGACATTTTCCACATACCTAATATCTTCTGTATAGATAGAACCACCTACATCGACCATACCTCCTTCGGCCGTACATACACTGTGATGGTCGTCTACAGTGACCTCCGTAACACAGCTCGCATATAGATCATCAGACAAAGTCGATATCACATAAAGTCTGATGTTCTGCATACCCACATGACTACAATCCAAAATAAGTGAATCAATATCTTCTGTAAGTGAGAAGCTCAAATCTATATCCTGACCTGGACAACCGCCTTCACTACCAGAGTCTAAGTGTGCCACAGTTATCATCGTATTTTTCCATTCTTCTTCTATAGTGACACTAATACCACTCTTACAATAAGCCAAAGGAACTTTTTGATTGACTATCGTAAAGTGTTGTGTATCAGATGATCTATTGCCACATGCATCCGTTACAGTCCATATAATATTATATGCACCTTCTGGCAAAGAAGTAGTTAGGCTCGATGTATTACCATCAATTTCTTGTCCACTAGGGTATATCAATGTATAAGCATATAACAATCTATCAGATGGTGTACAATCATCAGTGGCCTCACAAGTCAATGTAATTGCGACATCTGCGCAATCATTCACATTGGAATACATAACGGTGTCTGGCTTACTTACTAGCGTAGGGCCTGTGTGATTATTTAGTTTAATAGTTTGCGTTCTTGTAAATACTTGCAATGGATCACCTGTATCTCGACACCAATCTATCACTTTCCATGTACGTAATATCTTAGCACAATCGCCATCTTCTGGCCTAACGGTGAAATACTCGTCTTCATGCTCAATGCCTAGATTAGAGCACGCCAGCAATGGCAAGTCAGGTGCACCGTATTCTGTTGCAAGCAATTCTGGTTCTAGATTAGCAATGCCCGCCGCACAGTCTGTCTCAAAGTCTTGTGGCCATACAATCATAGATGGATCAAATACTTGTACTGGATCAAAGTGAACTCTCTGAGTACAAGTCCCTAATATATTTCCATCATTATCTCTCACAGAAAACTCTCGTATTGCATCGCCTAGATTGCAACTATTGCGAAGGTCTTCTATCTCCATCGAAACAGGATAAGGTATATTACAATTTCCTACTAAGATCGCCTCGGACATATCTGAAGGAAGACTATTGACATCTGCCTCGCAGTCCACAGTTATGTCATCTGGACAATTGATATCAGGTGATCCCAGATCTTTTATCTGAGCTGACACCATGCACTGGTTAGAATTACCCGATACGTCGGTCACTCTAAAAACAAGCATCGTTTCTCCACCCATATCCTCACAACAAAAATGGACATAAGGTCTGCAAAGGTCGGATTCTGATATATATGTAACACCGTCGATAACTTGACCCTCTATATCATCCTGCTTACAGTCTATAAATAATTTGGATTTTTCCACGTACTTGATTCCATCCTCTATAAGGTCTGCCTGTAAAGCTCTGAAAGCTTCCAGCTCATCCATCCTCATAACACATTCTGTCAGATCATCACAACCATCATAACTGCCATCATCGAATACATGTGCTGGCACTCGAGAACGACCACTAGATGATAACGTGATGACTGTATGCTGATCACAGACGGCAACTGGCACGGTACTATCAGTTATCAAAATCTTTGTATCGCAAGAGCTACTATTGCCACAATTATCGTAGACCCTATAAGTAAGAATTGATTCTCCCAAAGGTAACTCTGCACGACCTCCATTTTCATAATTGAATCCATCAGGGTAACTTAATGTATAATCCAATACTCCATTGCAATCATCATCAGCTACCGCTTCTCCGAATGTAACATCTACACTACATTCTAGTACTGCAGATATCGTTTGATCTTCAGGACAAGTAATCGTCGGTCCTCGATTGTCTCTTATCTCAATTACCTGCACTCGATTATCAGATACTGATGTATTACAAGCCCAATGAAGATATTCCCATGTCCTCATTATCTTTCTGTGACAATCCGTTGTAGACACTTCTACATCTGAGTATGTAATAATAGAGTTACACGGTATGCCAGATTCTGCCTGCATAGTAACAAGCCATTGCGTGCTGTCGGCATTAGGGAAAATTCTATCTGACGTACATATAGGCGCAGGTCGTGTATCCAGTCTATATAATGGCACACCCGCTAGTAGACCCGATGTATAATCTGGCAACCACGGTAAAGGCACATTATTATCATCATACTCAAATCGTAAATCTTCACATCCTATAATTATATCCATCGGATATGTAATATTAGATGTGTCGATCGGCTCCAGCTCTATGGTCTGTGTACATGAACTTTGATTGCCGAATACATCAGTCGCCTGATATACACGCTCTATAGTCATAGTAGAACTTCCACAATCTATAAAGTCATAAGTCTCTCCTATTAACTCTACTCTTGCACTATCGGACAAACATCCTGAATCAACTGGTGGCATGACTGCTGGACAATCAAACTCGTAAGCTAAGCAGCTCGTCGTTACCGTAGAACAATCTATTGTAGGACTCTGCTTATACTCTACATTAACATAACCCCAGCAACTATTTCCGCACTCGTTTTCTATTTTATATGTTAGCTGCATACCAATGTGCTCCGCAGTAATCGTCGGTGGTGAGATCACGTTCCCATGTTCGTCCATTAAGGTTAGCGTATAAAAATCATCCTCATCACAAGATGGGTCTAACCCTGCTATCAATAACGAAGGTGTCAATGTGGTCATACAATCGGTATTATCCAGTGACAAATTAATAGCATGGACACAAGCGATCTGGCACTCAAAGACACAATCAGGTGGAAAATCATCCAATAGGTCAAGAGAGGCTGGATCATGATCGTCCTCATCTCCCCTATCATTAAGTTGGTCATCTATCGGATCACCGTCATTATCTGGATCATTGTCTGGATCAGAATCTGCATCTACTACAGGATTACCATCTTCATCAGTATTAGAGCTGATCTCTGCTATATTAGTATAGTTCTCTACTATCCTTTCTACATCATAAGAAACAATAGCGTAGTGAGAAACACAAATGGTATCCTCAGGATGCAGTACTTCTGGTATTGTATAAATATAAAGTGGTGCATTATCATCGACCCAATCAGGATTAAGACTAGAATTATAGGCATAACCTGATGGTAGATGATCCGCTATCATAATATTTGCAGCTGAGATGTTTCCTTGATTGACTACCGTTATTTTAAATTCTACAGTGTCGCCGTCAAAATAAGGGCCTTCTGTCTGAATTGTCTTAATCAAGGCTAAATCAAATATGTCTATGTTCTCTGGATCATGATCATCTTCATCACCACCATTTCTTCCGTCTTCGTTATATTCATCATCTTTCACCTCATCATTATCTGGATCATCATCTCCATTACTATCTATATCATTTATGGTTATATCCCGACCATCCATATCAGTAAAACTTTCGACCTCCGCTATATTGAGCCAAGGATCGTCTTGGTTACAAGCAAATATTTGAAGATCTATACTGACGATGACGCTAGAATCAACGGGTACAAACGGTACTGTAGTCGTCGCTATAGAATTAAACGGATCATAACCCCAAATATCATTGTTGCTTGATAGGTATTTGTATCCACAAGGTATAAAATCATTAACCTTGACATTGTGCAGATCCATCATGCCTTGATTGAATACTTCTATATCAAATGTAATCTGATCACCGTATCTAAATGGACCTTCGTCCTCAGTCGTCTTGACCAATGCCACATCCACAATTGGAACAAGACCAAGATCTATATGCTCATCTTCATCACCATCATCATCGTCGTCATCTTCTGGATCATGACAATCACTTTGACCAATATTATCATCTAAGTCACTTTGATTATCCTCACCATCACACGTCATACCATCACCTGGCGTTATATCATAACCGAAAAGGGTCTCTCCTTCACCATTAGGTATATCAAATACGACGTAGTATGAACTATCTGGGTGCAGACATATCTGAGCACTACCTTCTTCTCGACCTCCGAATCCATAATCGCCGTTCATATCCGTTGTATCCTGAGCCAGTGCATTGTCCACGGTTGGATTATCTTCATTACAGCTGTATAAATAGACGATCACATCTTCTACGCCCGTCTCACCATTACTATCCTGACATCCATTCTGATCCCAATCAAAAAACACCTGCCCCCCTAAACTCTCACAAGGCGTAATACCCGCATCCACATGGTTATCTTCATCTCCATCCTCGTCATCATCATCTTCTGGATCGTGACAATCACTTTGACCATTATTACTATTCACATTATCAGACTGGTAAGCCATATCACAAGCACCCGATTGATCAGGACTAAATTCAAAACCTTCTAACTCTTCATTGAGACCATTAGGTAGGTCGAAAACTACATAATATGAGCTATCAGGATGTAGACATAATTGTGCCAATCCATCTCCATGCGGTCCGAATGTATATTCTCCATCATCGTTGGTTATGGCATGACCTAGCGCATTTTCTGCCGTTGGATTATCTTCAGCGCAATCATAAATGTATACGTCTACATCAGCTACACCTAGCTCTTCTGATTCGTCCTGACAGCCGTCAGAATCCCAATCATAAAAGACCTCACCTGATAAATCCTGGCAACAGTAGTCGACCGTTAATTCGACAGAACGAGTCTTAGTACATGACTCTCCTAATAGTCCGGTATAGCTGACCTTAATAAAGTACATCCCCTCTGACAATCCATTGGTTATTTCAGTAGTACTTATCACCGTATTAGACATATCAGTTATCTCTATATCATAATCCGATGACTGATAGCCTCCTGTTATTTCTACTATCTCGATGATTCCATCATTACTATCCTCACATAGAGGGTCGTAATACTGGACGGTAAAATCTAATACATTAGACGACTCTATACTTAATGGATCTGATACACCTATACAGCCGTTAGATGATTGGCTAGAAATATAGTACTCCCCTGCTGGCACTTCTACAGTCATGGCTTGATTACCTACCGTACTAGTAAATGGCGTTGTACTTCCTACTGCAAAGACATTATAAATAATACCTACATCGCCATTACCACTATAAGAAATTACTCCCTGATCTTCGCTACAGTTGGCATCAACCACGGACCACCTAGATAAATCAATCTCAGGAGGCGTAATCGACTCGACAATAACAATTCCATTACCAACACAGCCCTCAGCATCTATAACTTCTATAGAGTACATACCCACGTTCAATCCTTCAAAAGTAACGCTGTTACCAGTTAAGGAAATATCGTTATTTAATACAAAAGTATATGGTGAGGTTCCACCTGACACCGAGAGGCTTACCACTCCATTGGCGGTAGAGCAATTCGCATCCGTCACATTATCGACAATAATATCAAGTAATGGATCTTCTTCTATTTCAACTATTAAGAAATCACTACATTGTCTACCATCTTCTATTTCTATTGTATAAGTTCCTTTAGGACCGCTAATCTGAGTAAATGAATTACTAGTGGTAATAGAACCATCATTGGCATCAGGACCATCCCAAGTAATCGTATAATCTGCTTGACCATTTGTCCAAAAGACGTCTATGCCACCTGTTCCACCACATGGTGCATTAGTTACGTTTGCCTCAGCTATTGGTCCGCCTATTTCTCCTATAATAACCTCACGTACATACTGACAATCGGAATCCTGCACAGAAGTAATTGTCACATAATAGATTCCTGGTGACAAATCTGTTGCATCCTGAGAAGTCAAGCCATGACTCCACTCGTATTGGTATCCATCAGGATCATCTTGGACTATAATTATAGCGTTGCCATTATCAGAGCCGCACTCTGCATCGACTACAGCCACTTCCGCCTCTATGTCTGGACATACATCAGAGCATACAGGTTCGCATATTTCTAGTTCAACTGTTTTAGGACATTTTCTTATTCCATTAAGAGAAGTATAAATAACTGAAACGGTATAATGCCCTGGGGCTAACCCTGTCATAGTCGTATTAGGTTCGATATGAGTATCTGGAATATCTCCTCCTATTATTATTTCTAGCTCTGATGTAGGATAACCCGTTATATCGACTACACTGATGACACCATCATTAAGTCCACCTTCACAAGTAGAACATTCGTACTGAACCCAAAAATCTAATATAGGTGGCGAGAGCACGTCGAAATTATATACAACAGTCTTGCAACCATTAGGGTCGGTACATAATAGATAATATTCTCCCGGAATAACTGTAAAGAAATCAGTCTGATCTCCATACAACGCCCCAACAGGTACATCACTACCCAAGGCAAAAATTTCGTATAAGTTTTCGGCATCGCCACGACCATTGACGGTTATAGTGCCTGTGTCCGTTCCACATTCCGCATGCATGTAATTAGTAAATGGAATATTATCAGGGTAGACTTCAAAATTCTGAACAGTCACTAGGGTGTCTCCACGGCATCCGTTAGCGTCTATCACTTCTATAATATATGTTCCAGCCTCCAGATCAGTAAACGTATACATGCTGCTCGCCTGTGGCGGAACAACTGCATTATTTATACTGAAAGTATAATCTGGTGTTCCTCCTGACACATCTATGGATATCTGCCCACTGGCTGTTCCACATTCCGCCATGGACATATCCATCGGCATTAAGTCCAATGACTCTTCTGTAATCAATTCTACCTCAGCAAAATCCATACATCCAATGGCATCAGAAACTTCTATCATATAGATGCCATCCATAAGATCATCGATAATAAAATCTCCATTTCCTACTGTTGCCGATTGAGTTCCTTCAGGTCCAGTCCAGGTAACGGTATAAGTCTGTGTGTTACCAGAAATAGGAATTGTTATAGAACCTTTGACTTCACATGTAGGGTGTATCACTTCTGGGTATAATAATGGAGCACCTATCTCTCCAACGGTAAATTCTTTGACCTGAGGGCAATCAGGCGCGAAGGTGTTAGTTATCGTTACATAATATTGCCCACCACTAAGACCATAAGCATATTGTCCATAAGCGCCATTACTCCACTCAAATGTATACAAGGTAGGATTACCTTGCACAACAGCGTAGGCATAACCATCGGCTTGATTACAATGTGGTTCTAGTACCGCGACTTCTGCTACAAAATCAGGACACTCCACACAATTTCTATCAGCCAAATTGACATCAATAGATTTGCAACAAGTTGTCTCATCGTCAAATCCAGTATAACAAACAGAAACAGAATAACTTCCTTGAGTTAATGTAAAGCCAGTAGATAATTCTCCTGAGAAGATCTGGCCCTCGCCAGTTATTTCTATATCCAATTCTGACAAATCATATCCTCCTGTAATTTCGACTATCCTTATAATCCCGTCTTGCATTCCGCCTGGACAGGTAGGATCGATATATTGTACAACAAAATCAAGTTCTTCTGGAGACTCAACTTTTATTCCTGATAGTATATCTGTACAACCTGTTGTCGTCTCCTCACAAGTAATAAAATATTCTCCCATAGACACCTGTACATTAAGTGATTGATTGGCTAAGGTCTGAGCGAGCGGGACACTAGCACCATCTGCAAAAACTTTATATACGATAGTCTCTGGTCCGTTACCATCATACATTATAGTGCCGAAATCAGCCGAACATATCCCGTCAACTGTCGTCCACTGACTCGGATCAATTGTCGGACCATCTTGGGTATCAAGAACGATCATTGTCTCTCCTAGGCAACCTTGAGCATCTATAACTTCAACATTATAGATTCCTGGTGCCAACCCGAATAAATTAAATGTAGAATCAGATTGTGATCCAGATAATACATCATTGACAAAAAATTGATATGGCATCATAGCACCTGACACGGATATACTTACCTCACCTGTGTTGCTATCACAGTCAGGATACATATCTACTTCAGTTATCAAAGTAAGGTCCGGCACTTGCCCAATAGTCGCTAACAAATAATTATTACAGCCACTATTATCTTGTACTATAATCTGATACTCTCCAGCAGGACCAGTTATCATGTATCCATCTGTAGCCACCACAGGGCCTCCATCATTATCACCTGGACCATCCCAAGTAATTTCTCTTTGACCAAGTGAGCCTGCATTAATCATAGAGATGGTGATCGTACCATCTTCTTGACAAGTGGCATCTTCCACAACACTGGATATCGAAGGCCCTAATATTTCATCGACTTCCTGGCAAGCTTCTATAATACATTCCGGGTTATCCGCTGAGGTGATAGTCACGCAATATATCCCTCCCGAGAGACCTGTTATCTCAGAAAATGTAGCGCCAGTATCCCAGAGGTAAGAATAGTCTCCGTCACCTTGCACCGTGACAGCTATACTACCGTCATCTTCTCTACATTTTGCATCTAGGACGGCAAATTCTGGTATTATATCAGGGCATGGCAAATTACATATTGGATCTTCTATATCAAGCTGCACGGACTTACTACAGTCGCCTGTTTGATTACCTTCGTATATTACTGTAATCGTATACGACCCTGCATCTAATCCAGTTATGGTCGTATCAGGATCGATCTGCGTATCCGAAGTACCATCATTGATTATGATACTTACATCACTTGATAGATAGTTTTCTATTTCTACTATTTCTATTCTTCCATCGCTACCTTCACAGGTCGGATTATAATACTGTACCCAAAAGTCCAATACCTCTGGCCCTTTTATCTCTATATCATCTAAGATGGCTGTACATCCATTTGCCAACGTCGCAGATATGTAATAGATACCTTCTTGCACAAACCAAATTGCGGTTTCATCTCCACTAGTAGTCGCAATAGGTACTGTTGCACCTTCTCTATATAAATTATACACAGTCGATGATAGTCCATTACCTGTAAATCGAATGACCCCTTCGTCACCACTGCAATCTGGACTAGTTACTTCTATAAAGTCGGGATCTATAGGTGTAGAGTTATCATCTTCTATTGTGAAAGTGATTTCATTAGAGCATCCGTTGCTATCAATAACCTCTACGAGATAATTGCCAGATGGCAGATTGTTAAAATTGTAATTATTACTTGATTGAGTCGCTAATGTTTGACCATTTAGCATAATCACATAATCTGCGACGCCACCACCGATATTTAATGATGCCGAACCATCATAAGAATTACAACTTGCATCCACCATCATATCTACAGTCAAATCTAAGCCCATCGTTGCACTTAGCTCTACTACGATATAGTCATTACACCCTTGTTGGTCAGTAACTTCTATTTCGTAGACTCCTTGTCCGCCTGATATGGTCGTTGTTGCATTAGCCATAGTCAATGTATCCGTTCCATCAGGACCGTTCCAACTTATTACGTAATCTTCATTACCACCATTAGCGAATACCGTAATACTGCCATCCGTAGAGCAGGTAGGGTCTATCACCTCATAGGTAATAATCGGTCCACCTATTTCACCTACAGGTACAGACTTAACATATTGGCAATCCGTATCAATTGTAGAGGTCACGGTGACATAATAAATCCCCGCTGACAGTTCATCTACAAATTGAGTTGTAGGACCATGACTCCATTCAAAACTATAATCGGTATTATCGTCTTGGACAGTTACAAAGGCCGTTGCATCAGACATTTTGCAATTGGCATCCCTGACTGCCACTTCTATATCGACATGAGGGCATTGTGTCACACATATTTCATTGACGACAGACACTACTCTAGACTTACTACAATTTGTCTCACCATCTGTTCCTACATAGGATACCGATACTGTATATGTACCACTGTTAAGACTGGTTGTTGTCATAGATGTAGATATTATCTCATTATTAGAATTATTGATTATTTCGATAATCAAATCCTCCGCCAGATATCCTCCAGTTATTTCGACTATTTCTATGATGGCACCATCCATATTATCATCACATGTACTGTCATAATATTGTACAACAAAATCTAATGGCTCTGGCGCAGTGACAACAATGCCATCCAATACATCCTTACATCCTGTTGCAATATCTTCACATACCACAGAATAATTTCCGACAGGAGCATCAAATGTCACAGCAGAATCTGCCGTCGTTTCTCCAATAGGTACTGTAGAATTTTCAGCATATATTCTGCAAATTATATCTGCACTACCGCCTCCCAAAAATTGAATTTTTCCATTATCGCCTGAGCATATCGCAGGCACAGCTACCCAGTCATCAGGGTCAGACATCGGCGCACCGCCAGTCTCCAAAGTAATTGCCGCTTCTCCTTGACAATCCGCACCATCTGAGACGCGCAAAAAATAACTTCCTGCTCCTAGCTCGGAGACCACTATTGACGAAGAGTTAGATGACGTGTATAGTACATCGTTCACATAATATTGATATGGTAATTCTCCGCCGATTACATTGATAGTAATTTGACCTATATTCTCAGTACAACTAGGGAATTGCGTCGCACTCGCTGTTATTTGTAGACCCGGCTCCTTATCTATGATTGCATATACCACATTCTGACAACCCTCACTATCTGTTACTGTAATTCCATATTGACCCTCTGGTCCTCTGATATTAAATGGCGAATTACCCGTCATTGGTCCTCCATCATTGGCACCTGGACCATCCCAGGTTATCATATAGTCCGGTGTTCCACCAGAAAATGTTAGTCTTATTTTTCCGTCTTCATCGCAGGTTGCTGATGTGGACACAGCACTTGCTAGTGGTCCATCAAATTCGTCGACTTCCTGGCAAGCCTCATATACACAATCAGGATCAGACAAAGATGTTATTGTAACACAGTATAATCCTGCTGATAGACCTGATAATTCTTGTCCTGTATCACCGGTGTCCCAGAGATACGTGTAGTTTCCACCTCCTTGTACAGTCACATATATATTGCCATTGCTTTCTCCGCACTCCGCATTTACCACAGCAAACTCTTCCACTATATCGGGACATGGTTCGTTACATATTGGAAAAGACAATTCTACACTATCTTGTTTCTGGCATCCATTAGCATCTGTTATAACAAAAGAGTAAACACCTACAGATAATCCGTTAGGTTTAAATCCTACAACCGACCCATCATCCCATACAATACTATAATCCGACGTACCACCGCTGACTTGTATACTAACGCTGCCATCATCAGTATTACAACCCGTAGGGTCTGTAGTACGAGCAACACACATAAGAGGATCTGGCTCCTCTATCACTACATCTATTATTTCTGTGCAGGCAAATAATCCTTGACCTGCTGATATTCTAATCTGATAGTTCCCTGCCTTAAGTTCTGAAATACAATAAGGCATCACATCTGCACTACTATATGAAGCCAATACATTCATATCCAAATCCATGATGACCATTGTCTCACCGATATCAAGGGACTTGGTAATACAAAACGAACCATCACTACTCATCTCACAACTTACATCCTCTATGGCAACATCATCTATACTTATATCTATGTCATTATCTCGTAGTGTGATGACATCCATATCCATACATGACATTGGGTTGCCCATATTATCAGTAGCAAACCCTACAACCTTATAGTCACCAGGCGCTAATCCCAAAAACATCATCATATCAGACTTATCAGAACATACGGCCGCTGACGGATCTGGTACAGGCGCATCAGAAATTAGATTATCATTGAGATCGTATAATTCATAAGTATAATTACAGTTTCCGTTTTGAGCCATAACAGTAATACGACCATCATTGAGCTCACAAGGGCTTCCAGATAGCGTATCCAGCTTAATCGTGAAACCCTCATCCGAAATAGGTACTAGCGCATCACATATCGCTGGACATTCACTAGGATCAGACAAGGATAAGTCATAAGCTATAATCTGATACATACCAGAGCATACATCTATAAAGATATGATCGTTAGGTGCATCTTGAGGAAAGACGATGTTACCTTCTGGATCTTGCAACCTATATATAATGCCCAGGCTATCAGGCATAATAATAGTACCATCACAAGGACCGCAATTATTACTGGCTATAACAGAATTAGGACATATTCTTGGTGCATCATCATTAGGAACAATGGCACCCACCATACCTACAGGGCACCCACCGACTACATCTACTATCTCTACCGTATACAAACCCGTCATCAA
Organism: Saprospiraceae bacterium; assembly: GCA_020628095.1. Taxonomy (GTDB): domain Bacteria; phylum Bacteroidota; class Bacteroidia; order Chitinophagales; family Saprospiraceae; genus RFSX01. Next base: position 77,301 of record JAHDFP010000002.1, on the reverse strand, counting down.
ATTACTAAACACAGGTGCTAATGGACTTGTGATAGAAGCAATAGGTGTGAATCCATTATATAAGATATAATCAAAATTCGTGAGATCATATATATTTCCTAAGTCGTCTTTAATGCTAACTACCGTTATGGTACCATTGCTTTCATTACAAGGTGTAGGAGTCACTTCTGTCACCAAAGTATATTCTATTCCTGTAACATCAGGCAATTCCATTATCATAGTATCTGCGCATGTAGAAAATTCATCTTCCACATAAGATACTATTAGCTGATACATTCCTGGCTCCGCATCAGGACAGACAAATTTGTCACTTGTATTATTAGACTCGCCTAATGCCTTAGCACTGGCTGATAGCATATTTACTACCCTAATTTCTATCTTGCCTTCTCCAGTTTCAAGCCCCTCTTCTACCACACAACCGGACGCATTATATTCTACCTCAAAGCTGTACGAAATTCCTTCGTCGCAATCTACAGTAGAAATCACATTGAGCGTATCTATTTCCAGAGCGCAATCAGGTGGACATTCCGTCGATAATACTTCAAAGCAGAATGTATCTCTCGGACAAGAACTTAAGACGCCATCATCTCCTGCTATTACGACCACGCAATAATTACCTGACTCTCCAGAAGGTATGTCGTAAGAATCCGAAAGTGCTGCAGGACTACTATTACTATTTACTAATATGCCAGAAGCAACAGACGACCCCTTATACCAGTCAACTCTGGTAATAGGTAAAGAACTTGGTTCTACTGAATAGAAAATGGTCGCGGTCGTCAAAGAATCAGGAGATAACTTTTGGCAAGGCAAGTCCTCATTCTGTACTGAACTAATAATTAATTCGTTTTCGGCATCTGGCACCACACATTGTGTGCTCTGAATATTACAAGCCTCCCATACATATACCATAACCTCATAAGTACCTGGGACTAGTGGTGCAAAACTTACTGAAAGAGAACCACTATTATCCACTAATCTATATCCAGCCCCATTAGTCAATACGATGGAGTCAGGTGCGAAACCAGTCGGTATCGAAGAAACATCAATATTCAATGATCCGAAAGTCTCTAGACAATTTGCAGGTGCAACGCCCTCACAGTCAATCTGTATGGATGCGGCAGGTGGTGGTGTCGGAATATTAAATACTTCCTGAATATTTCCGCAAGCCGTAAATATCTTGGCTGTCCAATCTCCCCAGATTATTCCAGTATCTGTCGTGGCATCATAAGGAGATGCATGTGGGCCTATATCATTTATTATAGAACCCATCGGTCCACACCATAGGATACTATCTATGGGGTTATCACTTGTCACTGTTATACTGATCTCCGCGTCATCAGACATACAATCTGTATAAGGTATAACTTGCATATCCGTTATCGCTAACTCGTCAGAATCACTGTTAATATCACAGCTCATCTCTTCTATGCCGCACTCCGTATACAATCTAACGGTATATGAGCCTACGCCTTGATTAGAAAAACTGTGATTAATATCAAACAATGGAGGGACAAGAGCCGTATAATCTACAAGCTCAACGATGCCATCCGCATCTATCAATACTAAAGAGTCCACTACCCCATTAGTAGAACCCGTCACAGAGATACTACCATCTAGTGCAGAGCAAGAGGAGGCATTTTCGCATAGCATGGATAACACAACTTCATCAGAAGGAGGTTCTGGTAATTCGAAAGGATATTCCTCTGTCTCACCACAATTGAATCCTTCTACCTTTACTATATAATCACCTGGATCAAATATCTCTGTGAAAGTCTCATCGATAGCACCACCCTTAGGCGTAAAGATCAAATATCCCCTATTTTTTTCTGAGGCAGCAGTAGAGTATCTTAATTCAAAAACTAAGAAGGAATTATCTGGTAATCCAATCAGGCTGAGATAATCCATACAATTTTCGAACTGCACGGCACTTGGAGAACACTCGGTTTCATTAAAGAAGTTACTTGCATTTTGTTCAAATATCTTTTGCAACCACTCATCAAAAGCTGTACCCGACCCAGCACTCCAATTATTAGATTGTAAGTCAAAAGCCAATCCACTAGGACACTGACCACCTAAGTCGGAGTCCTCTACTTCTGTCAAATCAATACCGCCATCTGGGGTAAAACAGGCCGGTGTGCCTTCCTCTAAAAATATAATACCATTAAATCTGACATCCGTCACAAAAGTCAAGCTAGATGGATCTATACCACTGCAAAATCTTCCAAAATCACAGTCACCAGAAATAACCTGCATATTAGAGCTTATTCCCTTACAGCCCGTTGGCGAATCTTGATATACAATATCGCCATCTTCATCGCATACCGTAACCTCTCCTATATCATCAGGATTATTAAAAGTCACCGTTACAGAAGAAATATCATTGCAGGTCTGAGCGGCATTGACACTTACACTAGCACGTAGATCGTCTGTGCGTACTAAGTGATCTTTACATACCGGTGGAATATCACAATCTAATCCAGAATCAGGAGATAACAATGGCGTCGCACATACTTCATAAGTGCCTTCCTCTGACCAACGGAGATAAGCGCAATTTCCTTCTTGCGAGATGACATCTCCATTTTCCGCATTCCAAGAATATAATAATATTTCATTAAGAGGATTATCAACTAATTGCTGGTCATCGCTTATTATTAACCCCACATTTTCATACTCTCCATTGGCTCCTAGAAAACAATTAAGCGGATTGACGTTTATAGTGAACGCCCTAAAGCTGAATGCACCATCTTGCTTAATACAACAAAATCTCTCTGGGTCGTCTATTTCATTTCCGTTAACATCTAACACTACACTTGTGGCGGTGACTGAACCACCCTCACACGTCACAATACAATCGGTTATATAATTATAAGTCCTTGGAAGTTGAATTCCAGCTTGTATCGTTATACTATAATCACCTGTACATTGACTATCTATTACAGAAGTTTCAAGATTAAGAAATACACCTGTTCCTGCCACATTATAATAGAAATAACCTCCAGTATTAGGTAGTACAGCACTTAGAACCCAATCGTTTATTAATTTTTCCAAGTCACCGTAAGAGCTGTAGTTAAAGGTATTAGAGAATGTTCCACAAGGTGTTTCCATCGTCATTATAAATACTCCCGAACTCTGTAATTTCTGGATAATATTCCTTACGCCACAAGGACGCACTAATCTACAAGACTCTAAAGATGCAGATATACCGTTATCTACAATCCGTGGAATGACATAAGCCGATTGCTCTATCCCAAAACTATTCTGAATACATATTTCTTTACCAAAATTTTGATAATCATAGGAAAGTGTATCATTAATATCTACTAACCAATCGGAATAACCATCAGGAGTTGTCGGACCTGGAATAGATATCAAACCATTATTACCTTGTATCTGGAAAGACACATCTGTATATGCACCAGCACCGAGAAATAAGATTTCGCAGGATGTCGTACTTTCAGCTTTTGTAGCTTCGCGATAACAGATTGGCTCTAGTTCTATGGTACATTTTGATATTTCATTAGGGCAAGACGGTTCTCCCGTAATTGTAAACTCTCCCAGCGCACCGATAACTTGCATTGCGCAATCGCCAGAAAACTTACATCCATTTCCTGCATCTACAGTAAGCTCATATATATAGGTTCCTACTGGTGCCGGACCGAAAACACCCGTTGACTCATTGATGTAATCTAGATCTGGATCTTGAGTGGAAGACCACTGCAAAAACAAACCAGACGGATCAAATGAAGTACATAATAGATTTGCCTGGTTTCCTTCGCATACTACCGGTAAGTCACCGCATATATCCAAATTCACCTTTGCTGGGTCAAGATGCTCCGCATCTGTCGTGCATGCGCAGTCATCACCTCCTGCAATAACTTTTATATTACACAACTGCCCAATACTGGCCTGAAATTCCGCATCTACATAGACGATCTGACTTGTTGCCACCCCACCTGTATAACTACCAGTACTCAAGGCTTCACCTGTATCTAATACGTTATTATTATTTGCATCCTCAAAAATTGTCACTTCCACTGCCGTACCTGCCATAATATCCTGCCCTTGATTCTGTATGGCTATGCTAGCGGTGACATTAAGCATATCTGAGTCTCCACATTCTGCTTGATACTCAAACTGTGGTTCTATAAGTTTTATTGATGGAATTAACTCTACGCCACTCTCTTCTAACTCACTAGTGAATATCTCCAATGTACAAGATTGGCCGTTAGTGACACATACAGCATCAGCCGAGACCTTGGTAAAGGTTCCAAAATTGAGCATACCACATTCTGTATTGGCGTCAGCAGTAATATCCATATTAAAAGCTAACACCCCAGGAGGCGTACCAGCAGGAATTGCCCAACAGTATTCGTTTCCATTGGTTACTGGTGTAATGGTAGGACTTGACAAGTCCCAATTAACTGGATTGAATGGTGTTACACCATTAAGTGTAATTTCTGATGGTAAAACGACGCACATCTGTTCGTTAGGTCCGATCGGATTAGGGAACGAGATTATATTGGCTGTGATAATTTGATTTTCTACGCATGACCCTATCATGGTATCAAGGAGTACAACCTGATTTCTATTATAATCTCTTGGGTCTAATCCATCTATAGCAATTATATCTGACGACTCTGCAGTTGTTAATAAATTTTGATTGCATCTATCTACGGACATGGCCTGTGCAAACAATCTACTACCAGATATATAATCACAATCCGTTGTCGCCTTCCACTTAAATCTATATTTATTATCATTAGTCTCTGGAAAGGAAGCTCCTGGTAATTCCAAATCCATTCCTAAAGAAGAAGCAAAGGCGGATAGGTCAATGGTCATTTTTTGACTTGGCTGACCGTTAACAATAGTATCAGGATTAGTTATGGACCAATGGTCATCGGATATGACCATAAAGTTACCTGGATTAGCCAAGGACTGTAAGGTGTCTGGATGCGCAAAGCATACAGAACCTGGCACGATAGTCATACCGTCCTTAGGAAGATACAAGCAAATCTCCTGCATAAAATGAGAAGCCGTACCAACATTTTTGACAACTACCTCAAAAGGTAATTCAGCGCAAAGGTCAACAGTACCCATTATCTGATTGACAAAAGATGCTTGCAAACCCGTTTCACTTCTTACCACAGCCAACTGCTTTTGTATAACACTACAAGATTCTCCGTTTTGGTAAGTTCCCGTTATAAATTCTGTAGGAAAATCATTACATGCCCAACCCACATATACAGGAATGTACGTGGTATCACACCCAGTAAAAGTCGCATTAATCGTAAGATCATCTAGATTATTATTACCTAGCTCCAGATAAGTCAAAGAGCCATCAGTCTGTCCCGCAGGAAGCAAGTCATCTCCATTCTGATCTAATATTTCTACAAAACTAATATCTGACGGTAGGTCAAAAGCAACCCAATGCAAATTAGCAGAAGGCGTATGTCCTACTTGTATATTCCACTGCACATCATCCGAATTAGTCTGGACAATCGGTGCTCCCAAACAATTAAGTATCGGCTCAGGAGGATTATTGAGGGCAATGCCACCTGGTGATTCGATTTCCTTCTGACCACAACCGCCACAGGAGTGATAATATATCTTAGAGCTTGCTTGTATACTAGAAGAGTAGGCATAACACTCTGTAAATTCTAGATCGAAAAACAAGTTGAACAAAGAATCACTATTAGCCGTTCTTCCGAACTCCTCAGGCCAAGAACCGTCATTCTCAAATACGATATTGAATCCGTTAGTATTATCGATGGTTATATTAGAAGTAGGTAGACTATATACTTGCTCTCCATTGAATCCATTTCTGGTCAGAACAGCACTATTAGGCACATAACTCAAATCCGCGCCACTGACACTATATACTATTGAGTCTATAATATATCCAGGCCTATAATCCAAGAAAGGATTTCCTATACCACAATCGTCTAGCATCACCACATTAGCACTGACCTGACAATCGTTTTCGAATTCTAAATTGGCCTGCATCTTAGCCACGAATGGATCGCCAACAAAATATTCTGTCTTCTGAGTCCTAGGGCTACCACAATTAGTAATTGCGCCTCCGTCAATAAATTTTCCACTGAACTCCACTTCCATCTCCTCCATTATAAATCCATCAGCACAAAGTGGAACATCTTCCTTTACCTTCCAGTCAGCCTCGAAGCTAATAGACCAACCATCTCTGACATTGGACCAATCTATACAGTCAGAAAGATCAAATTCTCCAGTATTGCTATCATAAGGAACTGGATTGCAGCTACTAGTCAAAACTGTTCCGCCGTTCATGACTGAGAAACTAGCCGTCTCTGGACAATAATCCAAATAAGGTCCAGGATCAACCTTGGCAAAAATCATATCTATAACATCGCAAGGTGGATTAGCTGGTAGTGTAGATTGCCTTATGAACTGTGCCGTCGTAGACAATCGCATCGTATCGCACGGCAGAGCGAAATTTTTTGGATCTGGCTCTTGGGAAAAACTAGCATCTGGTGCAGTACAGCCGTTAGTTACTCGACATACATCTGCACTTGTATTCTCGATACAGTACAGATAACATATCGGAACGGTACCAGGCTGACCACAACGACATTGCTTAATGTTCTCATAACAAGACCTCTTAAAGGCACAACACTCAGCACCATTATTGCATTCAAAAATCACCTCGAAAGATTCATAATATAAAACTGACTCTACTGTAGATGTGCATCTGGATGCATGCTGCACATTGATCAATATTTCTTCGTCTTCTATACATGACTCTATAAAATCACTTTCTACTTCCACCACTAACGTATCAGGCGCACCGCCTATACCAGAAATAATAGAATGTGTCGTTGCTCCTGTAGTAGATGCAACACCTGCCGCCATTTCATTGGCACTCATGACTGAGCCGGCAGTCCCGTCAGCATTTATCTGAGCAACTTTATATCTTAAGAACACTCTACAGTCATCATGATTGATACCTCCAAATTGATATCTGTACCAATAATTACGAGTACTACAATTAGATCCTAAAAAAGATACTGGACCAGCACCGCCACTATTATTTTCAAGACTGTTCTTCGGGTCTGGCTTATAGTCTATAATCTTATATCCGAATTCGTACTCTGTAAACCATCTAAGGTTGTAACAATTCTTCCAAGTTGCCTTGACATCTGGCATGAAGCATTCAGCATTCGGATGTACGCATACATCACTATCTCTACAATCTAGCTCGATCTCAAATGAGAAAAATAAATTATCGTTAGCTGCTAAAGAATTAGGAATAGATATCACATAAAAACTATCCAGCGTCGTCTTGTCTACAACTATACCGTTATCATTACCCGTACTTACATCACTACCATATTGATAACTACCTAAGTTGAAAGTGGAACAATACTCTTTCTTTATATAAAACTGAATATCGTTGGCCACCGTTGTAGGAGATACTAAAGGTGCCAAATTTTGCATTTCGAATACTATCTTACCTGGCGCACAATACGATGGCTCAGTATAATCTACTTCTGTAAATGATATAATGGGATTACCATCACTTGGTGGTAAGGTGCTACTCAATGGTTTAGGTAACTCTTCGTTCTTCATATCATCACACCGATCTTCATAATTGATATTAATCCAAGGATCAAAACAACTTGGATTATCTTGATTGACTAATTCCTCGCACACTACGGGAGTACCCTCATCAGGAGGGGATGTCAGGTTGATTCTAAAAATCAATGTATCATTAACACCCAAATCTGGTAGACTAGAAAAACACACAGAGTCTTGTAAGTCGGTAATAACAACTGAGCCACTGAAGTCTTCAAATGTACCGTCAAAATGTGCAATTCCAATCTCGTAATTAGTCCATTCAAATATTTCGCATTCATTCCTATATATACAGGCATTTATATCTTGTGCATCAGCTTCTCCATCCAGGCTTTCTAGCGCTCCTCCATTGATGGAATCATTGACTATGCGGAATTCCCACATAAGCGGATCTACACATGGATCATCAGGAATAACAGGACGCCTCTCTGCAATAAGATCTGGAATACCGTTGAATACAACCACCATAGATTCTAACTGATCCGATTGTTGACAGATATCTCCATCGCAACCATACCATGCCGACAACATACTATTATTGACACTGGCAGGACACATCGTCTCCATACAATATTCCAATCTCACACCACCATCAACCTCAAAAAGGCCATTACCACCACCATAAGTTGAACCATCTAATAGTAACTCAATACTATCTACGGTGGTCATCCCAGCAAGCAAAGGCATCATGTCAATGGCTGAACCCTCTACTCCAGATTCTATAGGATATAAATCAAAGCTAGTCAAAGAGCCAAAGGAAAAGTCAGGCACATCCTTGTAATACATAGAATCTAATAAAGAAAATTGTCCGTTATTTATTATACGGACCTCTCTACAGACTTCTTCTCCGGGTAACGCCGCCATAGGCGTCGTACTACTACTAACGATATTGATAAAAGGCTCAAATACAAAACCTCTCAACTCTATCACTCCGTCACCTGTCGTCTGAGCAGGTATATTACCAGGAAGGGAATAGTCTAACTCGAATTGCGGCGTCGCAGTCGATATTCCTGCTACAGTGCAATTAGGCTCTAAAACAAAATCTACGATAACTGGGTTATTCTGATCCATCTGTATTGCCAGACCAGAGTTCATATCTACTGATGTCACACCACCAATCTCCTGATAAGCATAATCTGCTTCTAATGCAAACGGTCCACCTACGCCTCCAGATATTATAACATCCTCCACAACAAAACCATCGAATAAGATCATCCTTAGCTCGTTTAACGTAAGTGTAGCCGTCGGATTGCAAGTTATACCCGGCGTACCAAATTCTACGCGTATGGTATCTCCAATAGAACAGAGATGGGCATTATTGTAATCAGGTTGTCCGTTAAGTCCAGTCACATCGACTAGAGCAACCTCTATCAGATTGACATCACAATATTGTTGTGATAAAAGTGTGGACTGTGATGCTCCCAAAATAATCACAATCGCAAGCAACCTGATTAATCTAGAAAATAGATTAAAACGTTTCATGTTTTCACATGCTTTAATTAAGAATTTAGAAGAACGCTTGATGTTGTACATCCTATAGCTTTGTTACACTATAGAATCGCTGGTCTTTTTATCATACATACAGGAGTGCATCTAGCCGCAGAGGTAACTTACCTATATACGCTAAGACTAAATCGGACAGATGGGAGTACTGTCTCAAAAGGATATATGTCCTAGGGACATACTGTTATAAGGGATAATCGGTGTGGGAGGTGACTTTAAAAAACAAAAAGGGTAAGCTAATTAGATGAGAATATCACCCTTAACTTATTCTATTATTTAATATGCAGATTCTTTTCTGCGCTCTAAAGTTAAAAACATATTATTAAAAATCATAATATGTTATACATTTCCATTTCTCTATATATAACCACCTACTAACCAAGGCATTGACTGCTATATTGGCACCTAGATAAGGAATCAGAAGATAATTACGAGCATAAAAAAAAGCCCAAGGAAAAACCTTGAGCTTTCTTAGAAATATTGAAAACTTAATTGCTACAAAACAATCATTTTATATTCTGTGATTGCATCTTCGGTCGTTAGTTTGATATATATAACGCCTTTGATACCAATGTCTGATCTTGTAACTTCTATCATATTCTGACCTGAACTATATACACCATTAACAGAATGCAATAGCTTTCCATCTACATCATAAAAATCAAACTGCGCATCTCCGCCCTTAGACATATTAAAGGAAATGTTTGCCCTTTGCATCCAAGGATTTGGTTTGACATTGACGATATCAGAAATAGAGACAACTTGCTCGGAAGCAGATTGCATTCCTATAATTTCGTAATTCTCTGTATAGGCTTCCGATCTGATTTGATCAGAACTTAAATCTATTGCCCAGTCATTAGCTAAATCGACTTTCGCCTTAACAACTAACTCAAATAATACATCATTTGCTTCGAATGTTTCCGGAGACTTGTTAGAGTAACTCATTACCACATTACCTTCAGCATTATTCAGCAGATTATAGTTTATTCCGTTAGTCATAGCGAGACTTCCTGATACTATATCAATAATTTCTAATTGACCAGCATCATAATCTAATGTCGTCTGCCAACCATAGATGTCTTGATAGTTATCAGCATACACAGGAATCGTTACAATATCATTATCACTCATCTCCACTCCTTCTATGATTAGATCCAATGAAACCGAACTTCTCTTCTCGATGGCTATCTCTTCTTGTGCCTGCGCAATAACACTATTATTGACATCTCCTATTTTGACTCCTATGAAATCTATATCCATATCCGACCCCAGATTAGTGATCGCATACTTCTCTGGAATATCATAGAGCCATGGGTTATTAGGATCAACAAAAGTATGTGCTTCGTCCACAAACCTCCAACTGGTGTTTGCTGGTAGTTCGTCATATATTCCGAGTATCAACTTTCTTAGCTCTATAAGGTCTATCGCTGTTATACTCTCACTATTATCAGCATCAGCAGCAATCATTTTGTAAGGACTATCTAATAGTTCTATACCCAAAATATGTTTTTGTATATAGATCAAATCTAATGTACTGACACCGTTAAGATAATCGATATCTTTCGCTGGAGTCACCTGATAAGATCCACCCGGTGGCATATCATCAAACGCATATAATCCGTCCGTCAGTGTCGTATCTAGTAGAACATCTTTTATTAATGATACCTCTACTTTCTCAACCATTCTGACATCCTCTGTATGGATTTCTCCTCTTACATCTACTCTGTTCTTAGGTATAGAAGGACAGAAGTTATCTCCATTATTATCTTGTACATCTATGAATGTAGAGCAGTAATCTTGCAATCCAGTGATAACATCTGTCACCCATATTGTCACAGGGTTAAGACCTATATGATCACAATTATATATTCTTACTTTATCAGTTGTATCCTGAGTGAATGACAAGACTACAGGGTTACCACAACTATGAGAGCTTCCTCCGTTAAAATCGCTAGCCCATAGCTCGACCATTTCATTATCTGGAGTGCCGTCACTATCTGTATCCATAAGTACAAGATTGGCACTTAATCCATTGAGACATACAGGCGTCGGTAACTTGGTATTAATAACCGATACTGGTTGCTCGTAATAATCAAAATTGGCACATCCATCAGATAGAGTCCATCTTATAATGTACTCTCCTACTCTGAGCTTAGTGTCTACGACATTGGTTTCTCCATGATATACTGTCAGACCTTGAGCATCGACGATATCATATTTCCAGAATAGATCATTACAATCATCATTACCTGACATTGTAAAATTGATCGGTCCAGAAAGGCAATCTATACTCTGAGAGCTAAATGACAATGGTCCTGTCTCATTGATTGTCGGATTTATATCATTGATTATTTCTATTATCTGAGGTGTAGGAATTGTCCACTGGTCAAACTGACCATTATTATCCACATCACCACACCAATTAATAACTTTCCAAGTTCTCTCTACATGTGTACATGATCCAAATGTACCTGTGCTTTCGAAAACCTTATCTGTATAATCATAACCTATTAAGTTACAGTGATCATCACCAGAGAAAGTCGGATAAGCATAAGGATGATCTAAGTTTTCTGGGTCAAGGTCTTGTATGCTACAAGTCGAATTAGTCTGGTAGTTAAGAGGCCATACAATATCATGTCCATATAATGGTCTATCATTGATAATGTATATTTCCTGAATACAAGAGCTTACCACATCTCCACTCGCGTTTCTTATCTGGTATTTTCTGATAATGTTACCTGATCCGCATTGATCTAGATCATCTAAGATGACCTCCTCTAGATTAGGCCCAGTACATGCCCCTTCCATATCGGGGTGTCCAAATGTCAATGCCAAATTATTCATATCGTAAGGCTCAATACATAACACCGTTGTATCTGATGGACAGTATAAGGCTGGTACAGATTTGTCTTGTACTTCTACTCTGACCATACAATCATTATAATTGCCCGCATGATCATAAGCACGCATTACCACCATCACATCATCTGTACCGACATCCGTACAACAGAAATTAACCGATGGTCCAAAAATAGTGTCTGACGGTTCGCAGTAGTCATTAACCATTCTACGTACCTCAAAACGATCCAATGCACACTCATCCCAACTACCATTATCAAATGGTTCCGCAAATACAACGGTCGTCGATGACTGACTCAAGGATACCACCTTATTAGTCTCACATACCGCAACAGGCTCCGTATCATCTACCACCGTTACATAAAAATGACAGGATCTCTGATTATGGCAACCATCCATGGCGATATATGTAATATGATTAACGCCTTTTTCTAAATCGACAAAACCACCATTACCCTGTATCAATCCAGTACCATAGTCAATGGCTACCGTCACCTCATCACTGCACTGATCCGCAACATACGCCCTAGGTAAGTCCACCCTACCCGCGCAGTCATAATCTGTAGATATCGTGTAATCACTAGGACAGATTATTTCTGGTGCTTCGTCATCTCTTATCTCTATCAGCTGTACATTGCCTAATGTAATCTCATCAGAGCACCACCACTCTCTTACTTCCCATGTACGCACAATTTTTCTCTTGCAATCACCTGGCACAGGTAATTCTACATCCGTATATGTTACAAGAGTATTGCATGCTTTTAAGACTGGGGTTTCTACACCTGTAATATCAGATGGTATAAGAGGTATCATCATAGATCCAGAACCAGTCAAAGGAAAATGTCCCATCCCGTCGAATCGGGTATCACCACCATTAAGGCAAATCGGATATGGATCACCACTAGATCCACTGCCAGTGAAAGGGTTAGTGCATAAGATAGGCACTCCAGAACCTGATCCTGTAAGCGGATCAAATAACCAAGGTAACGGAAATCCATTTTCGTCAAACTGAATAATAGTATCCGTGCATGATATTGCGTCATCCGCTACAAAGGATTCTGGAAATTTAATATTATCAAAGTCTATTCTTTCCAATGTAATCTTATGCGTACAAGAAGAGCAATTGCCTAAATCGTCACAAGCCTTATATGTTCTTGTTATTATCGCCGTATAATTCGTATCGCAAGTTAATTTATCAACGACCTCATCGACTAAGTTGATAGAAAAATCTAAACAACCTGCCGTCGCTGGAGGATAACATAGAAACTGTAATGCGTTACATGGTATCGTAATGTCATCAGGACATTCGATCCGAGGTGGTAACTTGTATTCCACATTTAATGATCCCCAGCACTTATTGCCACATACTGGTTCTGTAATTTTATAAGTTAGTTCTTGATCTACATGAGAGTAGTCTACTAAGTTGCCAGCAATTATTTCGCCATGATCGTCATAGACCTGTATAGAATAATAGTTGTTACAAGCAGGCGTAATACCTACGCCACCCATAGCAGGATTAATCTCGGCAGAACAGTTTTCGTCTAGTGATACGTTAACTTGTCCTATACACTGCAACTCGCAAGAACAATCACATGGGTGAATCTCTACTGTAGTTTCGTAAAAAGACATACAACCTGGAAAAGCAGGGTCGCTTACAGTCCCATTCATATTATCCACGAAGTTGCCATCAAACATCCACATCACATGATGCATACCTGGTCCTAATGCCGAAGGATCAAAAATGTTAGTTGTAACACCATTAACCACAGTTGTTATCGTTCCACCTTCTACAGGCATTGTAATCAAAGCGGATAAATCGATAGGATTATCTTCTGCACAGAGAGGTCCACCGAAATCTGGTTCTGTGATTTCTGGATACTCGCAGACATTACTTATACAAAGTTGTACTCCATCAGCATCAGTCAGTGCATTACCCATCATATCCTCCAGACACATCACATATCCTTGGCCGTCTCTATGATTAAATGTCGCCGAATAATTACCTGAACCTGCTGGACTTTCTGTAAACATTAAATTAGGCATGCCCGATGGTGTAGAAAAATTACCTACTACATCGTAACCGCTCTGTCCGCTTATACTCACGGTCTCAGAAAATGTCCCATCGTTAGAACCATTACTTGTCTGATCTTCGTTACAACTACATGGATCAGAAATAACAAATGACCCTACAACTGGTACGAATACCGTACAGTGACATGCAGGGATAACGACATCATAAGATTGTGTACAACCATCTGTCCCTGTTACAGAAAAAGTTTGCATACCTCCTGTATATCCATCCACCTGATCCATAACCACACTTGGAGATATTATATCACCTGCATTAGCTGGCGTAAGACTATATTGACATCTACCGATCTGGACAGCATCACACGCTTCCGATATACTAACGACAGGCTCTCCTGGACATGGGTTATATGTGCAATCACCAGGAATTGTTAGTGTTCTAGAGTTAGATAGAATCCAACTGCTCGCTGTATATATAGTCTGGGATATCATGGCAGCACTACCGACTAATTCTCCAGAAAGAGGACATCCGTTGAATACTGCGTTCATTCTTTCTGGTGTAAAGGAAACAGAGTTAACTCCATCTGTGAAGGCACTTGGCTGGGCAGAGGTCATTCTATCTACTGCATCTGCATCCCACGCTCCATTCATTTGTATCCCAGTCAAAAGAGTAGGACTGGCCAAGGAACCCTGAAACACAAATACCTGATCACCAGCTACTTCTAATGATATACTATTAGGCCAGAGAGACCCACTAGATATCGTTCCACTATTGACCTCGTTAGATCCTGGCAGCATTGTTATCACTGCTCCACAGGATAAGTCCGTATCGGATGTCCAGGTAAGAACACCCTCCTTAGTCGTGCCTGAACCAGCAATCCTAAATCCACCAGTGGATAACCACCCGAAATCCGTAAAGTGAATTTCCGTTCCGCTTTCTACGCAGGTCAGAAGAACAAATGAAATCTTATCAGGATTATCAGATTGATATCCTGTAATAGCAACATCTCCTAAGCCCAATGTAGTTTGTGCCAAGGATGATTGCGGTAAGACATGCATCATGAAACAACACAAAATCACAGGTGTCATAACCTGAGATTTGAACATGTCAAAAATGTGAGTAACCAAGTTCCTCATCGTAGTTTTCTTATTTCGTTAGCAAATAAAAATTAGCTTCTGACGGCACATGTATTCCATCAGATGCTGAATCCTTAACAAATAATATTTCTAAATATTCTTATTTCGAGGTTTCACAAGAGTGGATCATGCATGAGCGTTGATCCCTAGGATAGAAAGGAAGAAAGAGTAGAATTATTAGGAAGATTAATTCGTTAGTGACCTAATATTCTATATTCTAATAAGCTGATTATCAGCAATTAGACATTGATAATACAATGTTTCTTAAATTCTAATTATTGAGAAAACTCGTAGGAACTACTTGTTCTCGGTAGGTATATTCTCGACAAATATAATTACATATTATAAAAAAACAAAATATGTTTTATTTATGTCGAGGTCATCAATTGATTATCTGAGAATAATCGGCCCAGCTTGGCCTGCTGATAATACTTGCCTTGCAGACTCATCAAGGAATCATGAGAACCTTTTTCTACGATTTTACCATCTTCTAATAAGTAAATCGTATCTACATTGGTAATAGTGCTCAAGCGATGAGCAATGATAAGTGTGGTGCGCCCTTCCATCAGTTTTTCTAGCGCATCTCTCACGACCACCTCCGATTTAGAATCCAATGCAGAAGTCGCTTCGTCTAGGAGAAGGATGGTCGGATTTTTGAGAATGGCTCTTGCAATCGCTATGCGCTGTCTCTGACCTCCTGATAATTTCACACCTCTCTCACCTATGAGCGTATCCATCTGTTCTGGGAAATCATTTATGAACTCAAGGCAATTAGAAAGCTCCGCCGCTTTAATGATTTGGTCTTCTGTGGCATTTTGATCTCCATATAATATATTTTCTCGTATACTACCAGAGAACAAAGTAACCTCCTGCGGAACGATGGCAATATCAGATCTATATGATCGCATATCATAATCATCTATACCGCGATTATCCAAATTAATTTGTCCTTGATCAATTTTATAAAATCTTAATAACAACTGAAAGATAGTAGATTTTCCAGCTCCACTCGGACCGACGAGTGCGACTTTCTCGCCTGATCTGATTGACATATTAAGATCATGGAGTACGACTATATCTTTTCTACTGGGATACCTAAACTCGACATTTTTAAACTCAATATTTCCTTTTAGCGACTTATCGTTGGATGGTGATTCATCTATAGATAATTCTGGCTGAAGATGTAAAATATCCATGATCCTTTCTGTAGCTCCGACAGCACCGAATAGCTCTGTTGTAAAATTTCCTAGTCCCGCTATGGCGCCACCTATGAGACTGGTATAAGAGATAAAAGAAAGAAGCTCACCTGCCGTCATGTTATTAGACTGTAACATGCGTGCACCCATGAATATGATAAAACAGATTGCCCCAAAAAATACAGTCATTATAAAAAATGAAAACCAAGCCCTTGACTTCGCATATCTTATAGCGATGCTGACAACCTCTGATATAGAATTGACATACTTTTTATTCTCAAACTCTTCGCTGGCAAAAGATTTGACCACTTGAATATTTTGTAGTGTTTCTCCAAGGTGAGAATTAGATTCTGCCAGTTGTTTTTGTCTTTCTTTAGAAAGTTTTCGGATCCGGCGTCCAAAAAACATAGCTAATAAAACAACAATCGGAAAGGATAATAACATTATAACCGACAACTTAGGCGCTTCTACAAATAAGAAAATCAGCCCTACGACAAGCGTAATTATCTGTCTGAAAAATTCGACTAAGGTTATAGAAAATACACTAAATAACTTACCCGCATCACTACTGATACGACTTATGAGGTCGCCAGTCTTATTCTCTTCGAAGAAGGTGATGGGTAGTGTTATTAGCTTTTTATAAAGGTCAGTCCTTAAGTCCGCTATACCGTTCTCGCTCGCGATTGCAGTAAGAATGACACGCAGATAACTGGCCAGACCTTGTACCACTAAAATGAAAACCATGATCAGCCCTACATCCTTAAGCGTCAAATCATACTCTGATTGGCCCTGAGCTACATCTATAATGACGCCCATGACTTTAAATAGGCCAAAGAAAGTAATGGTCGAAAGCAGTACCAAGACCAGCGAGCTAATCAAATACCACTTATATGGTTCAATATATCGGAATATTCGTAGCGCAGAAACGACGCTTTCTTTAGTAACATTTTTCTTATCCTGATCTTTTTCCTCCTTTCTCCTTCTAATCATGGTTGCAAATCAACGACAATTTTCATTTTAGTTCAAAATATATTTCTGCGGACACCACTATTCTATAAGTATTAAATAAATTGGCGTCTTAAATAAACGTCATGATGCAACGGATAGTTTTTGGATTTATGATTTTAGCAAGTTTAATATTAATGGCCAATAGTGGTGGAAGAGGCAGACCATCCGTCCTAGCGCCTAACGATAGCACTCAGACCTGTGGATCTTTTGGCTGTCATAATGGAACTAACTTCAATCCAGAACTGCAAATATCTCTGCTAAATATGGATGGCGAGTCCGTTACAGAATATAATTCAGACGAAGAATATAATGTTGTATTAAAAATCAACCACGACGGCAACCCGTCAGGTTATGGCTTTCAACTAGTCAGTATATTAGGACAGGACGAAACTGGTGTCAATAATTTCTCTGACTTCGAAGAGGGTATCAAAGATTTCGTAAACAATGGCAAGCAATATGTAGAGCAAAGTCGTACGCTAAGTAGTGACTCCATAAGTATAAAATGGACGGCACCAGCAAGTGGTAGTGGAGATGTAATATTCTATGGTGCAGGCAACGCTGTGAATGGAAATAGAAACCCAAATGGCGATGGTGCGGATACCTCTTCTGTAGTTATAAAGGAGAAAATAACCAGTTCACTCATAGAAAACATTGGAAATATAGATGTCACCCTTTATCCTAATCCAACACAAGAGATACTTTACTTTTCTGCACAAGTAGATCGCGTCGAAATAAATCGAATGGATGGCACTCGAGCCTATGCAAATTATAAGGAGATAAGCCAGCTGGATATGAGCGATCTAGAATCTGGCGTATACCTATTGACTATATATAATGGCGAAACGGCATCTACGCAAAAAATTGTCAAACTGTAGTTACTCCAATCGAGCTAGCGCTTCTTGGGCTCTTTCGAAAGATGGTTGCAGGTTAAGACAGGCTCTATAGTTAGATTTAGCTAAATCTGATTCACCTTTGGTATCATGGGTTAGACCTTTATAGTAAAAACCTAAAGCACTGGTCGGGTCTTGTTTTGTCATGATATTGAACTGTTCCATAGCACGATCCAATGAATCTATTTTCAGATATAGAATACCTGAATTAAGATAAGCATCAACGTAATTGCGATCTACTGTAATTATCTGACGGTATAGGTCGATAGCCTCTGCAACTTTATTGTTGTTCTGCAGATAAAAGGCTTTAGTGTGTAAAGCCGAAATGTTATCAGGGGCGACATTGAGTGCCGCATCATAATATTCTAATGCCAAAGGATTGTTTTGGGCTTCATATATCTCGCCTAACATAAGCCAACTATCTACTATCTCAGGATCTAGCTCTGTAGATGACTGAAATGCATTGACCGCCTTAGTCAAGTCACCCTTTGCTTTGAATATCATTCCTATCATAAAAAAAGCCTCTGCGTTCTGATTATCACGCATGAGTATTTTATTGCAGGTCACTAATGCTTCGTCATATTGCTTGAGGATGTATTGGGTTTCTGTGTATTTCAGTAAACTGTTGATGCTATCTGGAAATAAGTCGACACATCGTTTCATAGTCAGTAGTGCTTCTTTAGACCTGTAATAATCCAAAGACGCATCTGACAAAAGATGATAATAAGGCAACTGTAAGGAGTCAATATTAATCGCTCGGATCAAATCCTGAATAGCTAAATCATAATTTCCCTTCTCATAAAAGTACTGACCTCTCTGAAAGTACAAGGCATCATTAAGAGTGTCGCTTTTTATTCTCTTATTTATGAGGCTAATCCATTCGTCAGAATCATCAGTATAAGTTTTCTCCGCAGGAGTAGACTCTTTGCAAGAGGCAAAAAACCAAAGGGTGATGACCATAATAAGGAGTCTTGTCATAAGCCAATATTTGTTTTGCGAAAGTAGAATATTATCTCCTTTTCAATTCAGTAAAATCACATTACAAAATAATATAATATCTTAGCCTCTTCCACTTTCTGACATGACTAACGCATTTTCTATAGATCTAGAGGATTGGTATCATGGTATTGAGCTGCCCTATAGCAGTTGGTCCCAATACGAACGAAGACTAGAAGTAGGACATTACAAAATTCTGGAGCTGCTAGACAAGTATAGTGTCAAGGCAACATTCTTTACGCTAGGATGGATTGCAGATCATTACCCTGATCTTATAAAAGAAATTACCTCATTAGGACATGAACTCGGTTCGCATAGTTACAGCCATGAGAAAGTATATAACCAGTCACGCGATGTGTTCAGACAAGAAATAAGAAGAACAAAAAAAACAATAGAAGATCTTACGGGACAGAAAGTCATAAGTCACAGATCACCTTTCTTCTCTATAACTGATAAAAGTCTGTGGGCCCTAGAGATATTAGCTCAAGAAGGCTACGAGATAGACTGTTCCCTATCGCGTATCAAAACCTGGCGATATGGAATCGACAATTGTCCAGATACCATATTTAATATCTCGGAGTATGATATAACCGAGTTTCCGACAACGACTTTCCAGATCTTTAATAAGAACCTGAATATGGGAGGGGCCTACTTCAGGATATTTCCATATAGTTACACAGCACGTGGTATAAAAGACAGACAGCAATCAGGTCAATATAATATGTTCTACGTCCACCCATGGGAATATGACCCCGATCATCCCAAAGCAAAAATGGAGTGGAAAGCCAAACTGACGCATTACTCACGTCTGAAAAAAATGTATCCTAATACAGAACAACTTTTTAAGGACTTCGATTTTGGTACGGTGAGCGCCGTGATCGAAGATTTCAAAAAACAAAACAAGTCTATCCCTCATGTCAGCATTGAAGATCTTAAAGATTGAAGAAAGTCAAGAGCCTCAGCTTATCCAAGCCGTCAAGACTGTACTTACAGAAAGCCAATCTCATAAGGCAGATTACATAGAAAGGCTTTGGTCCTGGAACTACAAAAATCTTCCTACAGGTCAGTGTGACGTGATCGCTGCCATAGAGGATAACAAAATATTGGGCTACGTACATATTGTATACGTCCACGCCAAAGTACACCAAGAGAACTGTATAGCCGCCATCTTACAAGACGGTGGCGTCCTTGCTGAGGCGAGAGGTCGTGGGCTATGGAGAAAAATAACCTTACATGCCGTAGAAGTCATCGAATCCAGCGAGGTAAGACTGATCTATGCGTATCCTAACGTAAAGGCTATACACACCTGGAGAAAGTACAATAAGTTCCAAAAGGTATTTGACTATCAGACTTACATCTTACCACTGGACGGACCTGCCATTGTCAAATCCAAAATTAATATTCCTATCCTCGGCACATTGGCTGGAGTCACTTTGCAATCAATCAATAATCTAAGACTGAGTTCCAAAAAAGATATAGAACTCGTAAGCATCGAATACAATGAAATAAAACCAAATACGGCAAATCTTTTTAATGAATACAGTGCTCAGTATAACATTCATGTAATAAGGGGTAAAGCTTTTTTAGATTGGAGATACTTCCATAAGCCTATCGGCGAGCACTTTGCACTGACTTATAAGAAAAATGAGGAGGTATTAGCCTCTGCTATTATCAAAATAGATAAAATGCTCGATGTTGATAGTTTTATTGTGATGGACTTTGCTTATCGGGAAGGGTATCAAAATAAGATGGGCGTGCTTATGAGATACCTCAAAGAAAAACAGAACCAAATTACAGACAAAAAAATAGGTTTGATTTTCGCAGCTTTCTGGAACAAGCAATTCCTTAGTAAAAAGACATACGGCTTTATCAAGGTACCCGACAAACTCAATCCTCGTATAATGCCCTTCCTGACTAAAAACATAGGTGGGGTAAAAGAGCTATTCGATGCGGACCAATGGCACACCACACTCGGTGAGTGGGATGTGCTTTGATCTTTTACTTACTCTTAATGAGAGCCGTTAATCTCTAAGGCGCAATCTAAGAACTGCTTATAATTATCCACTCCTTCTTCGTATCCACGTGGTAGCGTGATAACCTCCTGATCTGCTGTAATAGGTACGTAGAGTGGCTGTGAGTTCTGCTTAAAGTTGACTATCTGAAAATCAGCCCATTTATTACCAACATTTCTTAGCGGAACTTCTCTTGAGGTACTGTAATAAGTCTTATCTAATTTTTTGCGATCATCGACATACAATGACGCCAGAACATAATCATCATTGAGAAGAGATTTGACCTTCGGATCTTTCCAGATATAGTCTTCCGTCTTTCGACAGTTGACACAGCCATATCCTGTGAAATCTAATAACACAGGCTTGTTGACTTCTTTCGCATAAGCCAGTGCCTCATAATAATCTTTGAAGCAATTTATATCATTAGCGCACTTAGAGTACGACGGGAATCTCTTTTTTATATCAGTGTCCAGTTCGTTTTGCTTAAGAAAGAAATTATACGACGCTGGAGGTGTAATACCACTGACTAGTTTTGGGATTTTATAACTATTGATATCCTTATCGATCATGAAGCCACTAGCCATGTACAGTGTCCATAACAAACTCAATACGCCAAATACTTTTCTTGTGGTGCTTAATTTTTTGACAGGACTATCATGCGGAAATTTTATAAATCCAAATAAATACGCCGTCATCGCTGCAAAAATGATCACCCACAGACCCATGAATAATTCATACTTTAAGAAGCCCCAGTTAGATGTCATATCAGCCACCGATAAGAACTTAAGCGCAAGTGCTAACTCTAAGAATCCCAATACGACCTTGACAGAGTTCATCCATGATCCAGACTTAGGCAGACTGTTAAGCCATGCTGGAAAAGCAGCAAATAAGCCGAACGGAATGGCTAATGCAATAGAAAAGCCGAGCATAATAAAGAATGGCCCCATCTTGTTATCCGCAACCTGTACAAGAGCAGACCCGATGATCGGACCTGTGCAAGAAAAGGACACAATCGCCAAAGTCGCCGCCATAAAAAATATACCTATCAATCCACCCTTGTCAGCCTGCTGGTCTGTCATCGTCGACCAAGAGCTCGGCAGAGTTATCTCATAATAACCAAAAAACGATATGGCGAATGCAATGAATATCAAAAAGAAAATAACATTGGCTATCCAGTTAGTGGAGAGCTCATTGAGCGCGGTGGGACCTAATAAAGCTGTCAACGCCAATCCCAAGGTTACAAATATTCCTACTATAGACAGGCCATATATAAGTCCGTTAACCCATCCTTTTCTCTTCGTATCTTTAGTAAAAAAACTAACCGTGATAGGAATCATGGGAAATATACAAGGCAATAGGATTGCTAATAATCCACCTATGAATCCACCTATGAATATTTTCAAATAATTATCATTAGCTGACTGGATCGCTGTGCCACAATCTCCCAGTGGACTTTCGTAAGTCTTAATAAGTTGGGGTATGACCTGATCTAATTTATTCCCCTCTATATTCATACCGACATCATCAGATGATGCCGCTGTACCAAGTGGTATGGCTTGTCCTAGTACCTTCTTATTCTTGAGATCAAAAGTGAAATCTACATCTGTCGGCGGCAAACATCCCGAATCATCACAGGCCATGTAAGTGAGATATCCTTTGATGTTATCGCCTGTTGCGGAATTAATTTTTTGGTTAATCACGAATGGCTCTTTGGACAGATACTTTATCACTTCTACATCATCAAAAAATGGATCAGGTCCTTGCTTTTTGTATCCAGTCTCTGTCGGTTGTCCTATCACCTTAGCTCCACCATCATCCTCGAAGGTAATTGTCGTAGGGTAAGGTCCATTATCATCTGTGTACAAAGAGTATACCGTCCAACCGTCATCTATAGTCGCCGTATAGATAAGATCATAATTACCACCGCCCGTATCGTTTATGTCAAAAGACCACTGTATAGGTTCTACAAATCCATCATCGGCATCCGCTACCTCATCCTGCACATTGTCTATGGCCATCGTGGCGGCAGGGACTTTTACATTTTCTACAGCTTGGAGATCTATTTTGGTATTAGCGACATTATCTTCTATTTTTTTGACATCTATCTGAGTAGGCTTTTTCGTTTGACCAGTATTATTAGTCTTGAGTGATTCTATTTGCAGTTGACCTTGCGCTTGGGTTTTGGAGTTCGCTGGTGCTTTTAGTTTTGGATCTACAATCTTGCCGTCTGTATCCCTGACTAACTTTTGCTGGTCGCCATTCACCTTGAATGTAAACTTAAAATCCACATCTGTCGGAGGCAGGCAAGTCTCATTATTGCAAGTCATATACGTCAGATAACCACGGACAGGTTTAGAGACGTCTGTGATTTTCACAGTTTGCTTGATCATGAACGGCTTCTTGCCTGTAAAGGCAATTACATTGGTATCAAACATTTTGTCATAACCCTCTTTCTTATCTCCAGTCTCTGTTCCATCCCCTTTCTTTTCTACATTTCCAGATTCGTAGTTGATACTAGTCGGCACAGGACCATCATCTCCAGTAAACTGCGAATACACTTTCCACTCCTTATCTATATCGGCTATAAAAAATAAATCATAGGTGTCAGGACCTGTTTGATTAGAGTCAAATCTCCATTTGACAGGTTCTAGTAATTGCGTGTGCGCTATAATAGAATAGCACAGAAAAAAAGTCAGACTTAGGAATCTCATTGTTATAGAATTAAAAGAAATTAGGAAGTGGCAAAGTTAGCTTTTTACCTCAAATTGGATGGTGTTAGGCGGAAGGCATCGCTTGTCATCGCAGCACATATATCTTATCGTCCCACTTACGACAGTTCCCTCCACATAATGTGTTAGTCGCTGCTCAAAAACAGCCTCGTCTTTAAACTTGACAATATCTATCTCAAAGTAATCACTATACTCTTTGATCGGTGATGATTTTTCTTCTACCTCACCATCAGCAGTATATAAGTCACTCGCTGCAATGTCTATAGATGTCGGTATCGGCCCGTCCTCTCCAGTATCTTTAGAGTAGATGTACCACCCTTCTTTGACCTGACCCGTTATCCTTAGTAGATGACTTCCTTCGTCTTCTACGATCTCATAAGACCATTCTACAATCTGGGGTTGAGCCAAAAGCTGGCTTTGGAATGTCACTAAAAAAATACTACAGGCTAATATTTTGAATAAATTCATAATGCTTGTTTGTTGATACAAGTATCCATAATCCAGCAAAAAGATACCAGTTTTGGGCCTTTCCTTATTAATACTTTAACAAATTACGAAAAGAATCGTAGATAATTAACTAGACGGCAACATTATAATCTCTGAGTGCCTCATTGAGTGAGGTTTTGAGATTTGTACTTTCTTTTCTCTGTCCTATTATTAATGCACAGGACACATTATATGTTCCCGCAGGAAATTCTTTGGCATAAGACCCTGGGATAACGACAGATCTCTCTGGCACCTCGCCTTTGTAAGTAATCGGTTCTGCACCTGTGACATCTATGATATGTGTGGATTTAGTCAGGACCACATTAGCACCTAGTACCGCTTCCTTTTTTACCCTTACACCTTCCACCACTATCGATCTCGATCCGACGAAACAACCATCCTCTATTATCGTGGGACTAGCCTGAGGTGGCTCTAGTACACCGCCTATGCCGACGCCCCCCGAGAGGTGTACGTGACGACCTATCTGAGCACCAGAACCTACCGTCGCCCATGTATCTACCATCGTGCCTGATCCTACATAACTCGCGAGATTAATATAACAAGGCATCATGATAACCCCCTTCTCCTGATATGATCCATATCGTGCTATGGCATGAGGCACGACCCGCACCCCCGCCTCTGCAAAATTTTTCTTGAGCGGAATCTTATCATGAAACTCAAATGGACCGACCTCTATTGTCTCCATTTTTTGTATCGGAAAGTATAGAGATACCGCTTTTTTGATCCACAGATTGACATTCCAGTTTTCACCGTCATACTCTGATACACGCACCTTTCCTTGGTCCAGTAGTGAGATAACCTCTCTTACTGCCGACTGCGTCTCTGCAGATTGTAAGAGCGTGCGATCATCATAGGCTTTATTTATTATATCTTTTATGTCTTCCATATATCGTATTAGAAAAATTTTAGTGCAAAAATTTGACCGACAATACCTACCAAAGCACCTCCTAATACATCTTGTAGGTTGTGTGCCTTGAGATAGAGTCGCGAGGACAATACCGAGCCACTTATTATCACAAGGATGACAATGACGAAAAGGTTGTGTATAGAGATATTGAAACTTTGGAAAAAGGTAAATTGTGTATAGCTACGTCCGTTGATCCATAATAGGTGAATCAAGGCGGCCAACATACCCCCCATGCCAACAGCATGGAGACTTATTTTATGAAAATTATTAAGGAAGAAAGCGATACATATAGATATCAATGCCCCCAATACGAAGGCACTGAATATAGGAGGTATCGCACTATGTGTTCTGATATTGAGAAAAAGCCATAGGTATGAGACGGCGGTAACAATAAGCGGACCTATTCTATCTTTGCTATCGTCTAGCTTGATAGACTTAATAAGGTCTGTACCGTACATGAGTAATATGGATATCGCAGGTATCACGATGGTCGTAAAAGCCACTATGAGCAATATGGCACCGAATTCTCGACCATGTCTGTACGGAAACAAATAAGGGTTAATGACCAAAAAAAGCATCAAAACATAGACAATCACAAATAAGGGGTGAAAAAAGAAAGCCAATAACTGAGAAAAACCTCTAAAGACCTGATTCAAAGTATTTTATTTGTCAATTTTGTGAATGCCCATTGTTTTTGGGAAAATGATAACAAAGATGGTGTAACTAATTTATAAAAAAAGCGTTTTGAATAATAACCTAGTCTTACAGAACAGTAAATAGTTTACTTTCTTAAAACGACATCTATGAAGTATCTAATTCTATTATTAATGATATCATCAGGGCTGGTTGCTCAGGAATCTGCTCTAGAGCCCCTCGTAGAAGAAGAAAACTGCGAGGACGAAATCGAGGTAGATACAACAGAGTGCGTTGATGATCTAGAAATGTTTGAGACGACGATAGATGGTTATGTCATGACAGCGATGGTGACAGAAGATGGCGACACCATCTATATGGACCAACTCAAGGATATAAGCATCACCTCTCTACGCACCTTCAAGTCTGATGAAGACTACAAGAAGTATATGCGCTTTAAGAGATATGCCGCTTATGTCTATCCTTACGCCAAAGAAGCCATCAAGATATTCCGAGAGACAGAATATGCGACGCAGACCATGAAAAAGAGGAAAAGGAAAAAGCATATCAAAAAGCTGCAGAATGAGCTAAAGGTCAAATTCGAACAGCCTCTCAAAAAACTGACCAAACTACAGGGTAAAATTCTTATCAAGATGATAGAAAAAGAACTGGATAAGAATATGTACGACCTGATCAAATCCCTACGTGGAAAACTACAGGCTATGTACTGGCATAATGCCAGTAAGCTCTATAGTTATGATCTCAAAGAAGGATACGAATATGGTACATACGAAATATTAGATGCCGTCCTACAAGACTTTGATGTATCCTACAAGATGAAACAAGACGAACTTAACAACAAATAATACTTGGAAAACAATCCTGTCAAAAGTGGAAGCGTATGCTGGCGTAGTCCTTCTAATATTGCGCTGGTCAAATATTGGGGGAAGTATGGCAGACAATATCCAAAAAATCCCTCTATCAGCTTCACCTTATCCCATGCCTATACAGAGACCAAGATAGATTGGGAATATATAGACGAGCCTCAGGAAGAGATTGCACTTTATTTTCGTTTTGAGTCGAAAGAAAAACCAGCTTTCGCAGAAAAAATAAGAAAGTACCTGAAGAGTATAAGCGACATCTTTCCACTGATCTCTAATCTGAAATTATCCATAGATAGTCATAACTCTTTTCCGCACTCCTCTGGTATCGCTTCGTCGGCATCCAGTATGTCGGCTCTCGCAATGTGCCTATTAGATATAGACAGACAAATAAATTCTGAGGAAAATATAGACCTACAGAAGGCATCAGTACTGGCAAGACTCGGTAGTGGCAGTGCCTCCCGATCCGTATTCCCTAAGCTAGCAATCTGGGGACAACATAATTCCATACAAGATACAAGTCAGGATTATGCTATCCCATACCACGAATCAATCGATGATCTGTTTCTTAACTTTCATGATGATATACTTATCATCTCAGATAAAGAAAAATCTGTCTCATCCAGAGCAGGTCATGCGCTTATGGATAACAACCCCTATGGTCAGACTAGATTTGATCAGGCTCATAATCACTTGACGGCTATAATCGATGCCATGCAAAAAGGAGATATCGCATCCTTTGGAGCCATCGTAGAGAAAGAAGCATTGACCTTACATGCACTGATGATGGCTTCCGATCCACCTTACTTATTGATAGAGCCTAATACAGTAGAAGCTATCAAGATCATACAGTCTTATCGCCAAGAAAAGAACATCCCTGTATATTTTACATTGGATGCAGGACCCAATATTCACTTATTATATCCGCACCATTATGTCGAAGAAGTGAAAGTACTCAAATCCAAACTACGACCCTTATGCGCTAACGGACTTATAATAGATGATCGAGTCGGCAATGGACCTACAAAAATAAACTGATATGACAATGCGCCTGACAATCATACTGAGTATTCTCTTATACACTCAATCTTATGTTCTTGCACAAGAAACCGCTACGGTATCAAGAGTCGTAAATCCAAAATTCGCCAAAGTCATAGACAAATATCTGGACGAATCTATTCCACTCATCACGGTAGACGAACTCCATGAGAATATGGATGCATATATCATATTGGATGCCAGAGAAGCAGAAGAATACATGACCAGCCACATCCCGACTGCCAAATATGTCGGATACGAAAAACCAGATTTCTCAGCTGTAGAAAATATGGACAAAGATCAAAAAATAATTCTCTACTGCTCTATCGGATATCGCAGCGAAAAAATAGGCGAGAAACTTACAAGCATGGGCTACAGCAACGTATACAATCTATACGGCAGCATCTTCGAGTGGGCTAACCGCAATTACACCTTACATGACTTCCGAGATAGTCCGACTAATGCAGTACATGGTTATAATAAAAAGTGGAGTAAGTGGATAGATAATCCTGAGGTGCAGGTGAGTTACTAGACTAATAGTCGATTACAATTTTTATTATCTTGTCAATATGAAAATTATAAACATCCTTCTATTAGTCTTTCTACTCATTTCTATTTCTAGTCATGCTCAAAATGATTTCAGAGCAGGGTATGTTATAGATCTCTCTCACGACACCATTTGTGGCAAAATAGATTACAGAAGAGATCTGGCTATGAGCAAGATTTGTATTCTCAAAAATGCAAATGGAAATACAAAAGAACTGAAGCCAACAGATATCAAAGCCTATCGTTTTATTGATGGCAAGTATTATATCTCTAAGGTAATCGATAATAAGCCAGTCTTTCTGGAGTTTCTGATAAAAGGAGAAGTAAACATTTACTACTTAAGAAGTGAAAAAGACGATCGCTATTTTATAGAAAAAAAAGACGCTGAGCTCATAGAGTTGCCTTTCGAAGAAGGAATCAAAAAAAACAAGGAAGGTAAGCCCATCAAATTTAGAACCAATCAACACATCGGCTTACTGAATCATTATATGCGTGATGCCGATAATTTTACTGATAGAATAAATGCCGTCAGAAAACCAGGTCATATAAATCTAATTAATCTAGCCCAAGATTACCACGAACAAATATGCGAGGACTACGAGTGCATCATATACGAAAGGTTACGACCGATAATAAAAGTAAATCTGGAAGGGCTACTAGGCCTTGCTAATTACAAAATACTAGAACCAACCTCTAACTCTATTTTCCCACAATTCGGTGCTTTTGCTTATATCAGATCACCCCGTATCAACGAAAGAATCTTTTTATCTACGGGATTACTTTATGCCAGAGTAGAAAATAGTGAAGGCAGAAAAATATCCGATTTTGATTACCATCTTCAGATAGGATACGAATGGCCTAACTTATCCAAACTCAGACCACACGTGGCCATAGGGCTTTTCTCACCTTCTTATACAGCAGGTATAAGATTGGTCGTACATAAGAATATATACTTAGGGATTCAAGCGAAGGCTAATTTTGACTTTGAATACCTCCCTGTCATACCTACCAAAATAATTAACTACGGAATCCTGTCTAGCATATATATTGATTTTTAGAAAGAAGATTTGTTATAATAGATAAGTTCATTAAATCAAAATTTGCCATGGCCTATAACGAATACATCGCCGATAGAATAAGACAATGCCTGCAAAGGAAAATTTACGACTACCAAGAAAAGCGTATGATGGGCGGCTTATGTTTTATGGTCGATGATAAGATGTTATGTGGGACACACTATGAGAAAAAACTAAACCAAGACCTTCTTATGGCACGCATAGGACCTGATAATTATGAAGAGGCTCTGACTAAAGAACATTGTATACCTATGGATTTTACTGGTCGGGTGATGAAAGGTTATGTTTTTATACGGTCAGAAGGTATAGATACGGATGCTAATCTGGAGTACTGGATCCAGTTATGTCTTGATTTCAATCCATTAGCCAAGTCAAGTAAAAGAAAAAAGAAATAGAGCATCTGTCTTGTTAAAACAGTATTAAGTCTAGAACCAATTAGCTTCTTTACGTATTTTTCGATTATACTTACGAGTCTAAACTTAATACGAATATCATGAATAGAATACTTCTGCTTATCTACTTATCTTTTTTTGCCTCGTCCTTGTTCTCTCAAGTGAGTGATTATTCCAAAAAAAACATTATTCAAAATTTTAGTACCTACAAAAATTTTGATCAGAAAATCTCTCATAAAAACTTCTTTAAAAAAAAGGGCCTTGAAATGGGTCTATCCAATGATGATGAAATGAGGCTTTCTAATCAAAGCATTGGTAAAAACAATTATGTACACAATCATTTTCATCAGTATTACAAAGGAATCAAAGTATATGGTCAGAAATATATTGTTCATGATAAAAACAATATAACCATAACTGCTAACGGCACATTTCTGCCACAATTGGAATTAGTCACAACGCCTTCTACAGAATTGAGCAGCGCAGTTCGTCAAGCTAAAATGCTCATGAATTCTAAAAATTGTCATCTGGACAAAACAGAGATAGTAATTGTCGATCAAAAATTTCCACAATTTTCAGGTGAGTATTCTCTCTGCTACAAAATTGACTTGCATGAACACTCCAATCATAAAGCATTCTCATTTTTTATTGATGCTCATACGGGTGAGTTAATAAATAAAATATCATTACATGAGCATAATGGTGTGCCTGGTACTGGAGTAACTAAATACTATGGAGAACAGAACATTACAGTGGATTCCATAGCTCCTGATCAATATGTATTACATGACCCAACTCGCGGTAGAGATGGAATAATTATAGAAGGAGCTGACAGTACAGAATTTATTAGTACGAGTACGCATTTTAATCTTACTAACGAAACTCAAGATGAAGTTGCGGTAGATGCTTTATATCTAACTGCTGGATACTACGACTTACTTAGAGATGACTATAATTGGTTAGGATTAGACGACGAAAACGGTTCGTTCATAGTAACTATAATTAATGACGGCAGTGATTTAGTCAATGCGTTTTGGAATCAAGAAAGAGCAACTTTTGGGGCAGGCAACTGTAATTATGGCCCACTGGTAACTGCAGATGTTTTGGCGCATGAATTTATGCATGGCATAATCGACTATACTTCTCAGCTTATATATTCTGGCGAATCGGGAGCAATCAATGAAAGCATGGCCGATGTAATGGGTAAGGCTTACGAATACCACATTGATCGAGACAACTTTAGCTGGGGTCTTGGCAACAAATTCGCTCTATACCAAGAATTGACTCCTTTCCGTATTATGGATGATCCAGAACAAGTAGAAGACCCATCATATTATAAAGGTTCTTTATGGGTAGATGGCGCTGGAGTACATACCAATAGTGCTGTCGGTAATCTTTACTTCGTAAGGTTATCAGATGGCGCCACTGGAACTAACTATGACAATCAGGATTATTCTGTATCTGCTCTCGGTGTAATAGAAGCATCCAAATTCATTTTTTTCACCAATAGACATTACCTCAATCCAAGTAGTGATTATAATGATTATTATAATGCTTCTTTACTTGCAGCTGAGGAATACTTTGATGGGGATACAGATATGATCTTTAATATTTCGGAAGCATGGAAATCAGTCGGGTTGCCTTATGAGGTGGACGATGGCACAGGAACTGGAGACAGCACTATGGTAAGTCACGATCTTAGTATAATAAGCGAAAGCTTTGTAGAAGTATGTGGATATGACAATGCGGTAGATTTTGAGTTTACTATAACTAATGAAGGCAAAGAAGATTACAACCCGACCGTTGAATCGGCAAGGGTGGGACTTTCAATAGATGGAAACTTGGAAAGTATATTATCTATAGATGAAATAATCCCAGTGGGTAGATCTAATAGTTTCGTCATAGAAGATGCTATTATGATCGAAGAACCATTCGCAGATTTTGAAGTTTTTATCGTTTATGAAATAGATGAAAATGAAACCAATGATGCAATAGATGGTTTTATCGTTGCTAATGAATTTACTGAAAACGACCTGAGAATATCTGCAACTACTGGAAATATTGAATGTTTTTCGGATAGTACAAATCTCATAATAAATCTATCCAACCAAAGTTGCGAAACTATAGAAGCACCACAAATCATAGAAATTGCAGTACTTAAGAGTTTAACTTTCGATACAATCTACAAAGAGAATTATATACTTGGAAATAACCTCCTTGCAGGTTCAGAGATTAACATAAGTCGTAATATCTTACATGGTTTTCAGTCTTCATCGGATGCAATAGTAAGAGCTACTTATGATTCAGATCCTAATCCTCTTAACAACTCTACTGATATTGAAATTCTAGTATTACAAACTATTCCCGCTGACTATATTAACGATTTCAATTCTGATAGAGACCTCAATAGTAATCATCTTTACTTTGCAGATGAAGGCTTCTTTAGTCAATTTGGCACAACCAAGCATGAAGGGGACGGTCACTTTTACTCTACTGGATCTTTTGAAGATGCAATAGGTCGTTTGTGTATCAATCCTGATGAAAATTTTGATAGTGAAGTGGGAGGATTTTTCTCGCCTATAGTGACTGAGCTCATAGCATGT
Source organism: Saprospiraceae bacterium (assembly GCA_020628095.1). GTDB lineage: Bacteria > Bacteroidota > Bacteroidia > Chitinophagales > Saprospiraceae > RFSX01. Next base: position 44,752 of record JAHDFP010000002.1, on the reverse strand, counting down.
GTAGACTACGCAGGTGTTACTAATCCTAAAATTGATTTCGACATGATCCAATATAGAAATGACAACCTTGATATCTTGTCCGATTACAGTAGCAGTATAGAAGTATCATGGGACGGAAGTGATCAAGGAAAAAAAGTTATTGGTGGTCAACAAGAAGGGCAAGTTGTTAATCATATTATTGACTTCGCACCTAATTTTAAGGGCACCGTTAAGATCAAGTTTTTAAACTTTACAGGGGTTGGAGTTTTTGGCTTTGGCTTTTTGGACTATGACGTAACTCTTATAGACTATATAAATTTTGGTAGTACAGTCAGTACTGAAAATCTAAATGTCTTAACCGATGAGGTAAAGATATTTCCTGACCCTGTGTCAGACATCTTAAATATAAAAAGCACGGCAGACATATCAGAGATATCCATATTCGATATGACTGGTAAATCAATCATGATGCGAAAATTCTCCGAGACCATAGATGTCATGAGTTTGCTCGCTGGTCCTTATAACTTGGTATTTACCACTAAAGATCAACAAGTAGGGGTAAGAAGATTTATTAAAATGTAGAATTAATAATAAAGCCTTTGGCACTAACTGAGTGACAAAGGCTCTTTCTTTCTCTTCTTAATAATAAGAAACTACTTTCCGGCCTCGTATCTTTTATTCACTTCGTCCCAGTTGATAAGGCTGAAGAAGGCCTGTACGTAGTCTGGTCTTTTGTTTTGGTAGTTGAGGTAATAGGCGTGTTCCCATACGTCTATGCCTAGAATAGGAGTTCCACCACATCCGACGTCTGGCATCAATGGATTGTCCTGATTAGGAGAAGAACATACTTCTACTTTTCCGCCAGAATGCACGCATAACCACGCCCATCCACTACCAAATCGCGTACCCGCAGCGGCAGCAAATTTCTTTTTGAACTCGTCATAAGATCCATAAGCGTCATTGATCGCTGTTGCGACAGCTCCAGTCGGCGCACCACCACCGTTAGGCTTAAGGATGGACCAGAATAAGGAGTGATTATAGTATCCCCCGCCATTATTTCTTACAGCCGCATTATTCATATCCAGATTCTTCAGTATATCTACGATATCCTTTCCTGCTAGATCCGTCCCCTCTACTGCCGCGTTTAATTTTTTAGTATATCCTGCATGGTGCTTTCCATGATGTATTTCCATTGTCCATGAATCTATATGTGGTTCTAATTCATGGTGACCATAGGGTAATGATGGTAATTCGAATGCCATAATTTTCTATTCTATTTAATTAGTAATTGAATTTTTTCTAAGTTCTGAAATAAAAACAAACGACCAAAACCAAAAGTTTAAGTCTTAACTTCTTATAGACTCCATGATGTGAGCCTATCCAAAAGTAAAGATACACATATAGATTAAGGTAAATTAATCTTCTATTTTTGCGACCAAAATAGAAAAGTAGACATGAAGAAATATAGAATAGAAAAAGACTCAATAGGAGAAATAAATGTACCTGCTGACAAGTACTGGGCGGCACAAACTCAGAGATCAAGCGAAAACTTTAAGATCGGTAATCAAAGAATGCCCATAGAGGTTATCCGTGCTTATGCCATACTAAAAAAAGCTGCAGCCATAACCAATGCGGAATGTGGTGTACTCCCTCAGGCCAAAGCCAAACTTATAGCCAAAGTCTGTGACGAAATATCCAATGGCGAACTAGACGATCAGTTTCCACTGGTGGTATGGCAAACTGGATCAGGCACACAGACCAATATGAATGTCAATGAGGTCATTGCTAATCGTGGTCACGTCATCAAAAAAGGAAAACTAAGCGATAACAAAAAACAGCTTCACCCAAACGATGATGTCAATAAATCGCAATCGTCTAATGACACTTTCCCTACAGCCATGCACATCGCCGCCTACACCAAAATAAAAGAAGTCACACTACCCGGTCTGGTGAAACTCAAAAGAGAACTTGATAAAAAAGCAAAAGCCTATCAGAAAGTTGTCAAAATAGGTCGGACGCACTTTATGGATGCGACGCCTCTGACTCTTGGACAAGAATTGTCAGGATATGTTACTCAGCTAGAGTTTGGTATAGAGGCTATAAAGAATACGCTACCCCATCTCGCGCAATTAGCACTGGGAGGGACAGCAGTAGGAACTGGCCTTAACACACCGAAATCCTACAGCAAAAAGGTCGCTCGCCACATCGCCAAACTGACTAAAATTCCTTTTGTCAGTGGCAAGAACAAATTTGAAGGACTGGCAGCTCATGATGCCATCGTAGAGACACATGGCGCGCTGAAGACTGTAGCCGTCTCACTTATGAAAATAGGTAATGACATCCGCATGTTATCATCTGGCCCACGATGCGGTATCGGAGAAATTATTATCCCGGCTAACGAGCCAGGGTCATCAATTATGCCGGGCAAAGTCAACCCGACACAATCCGAAGCCCTTACAATGGCAATGGCCCAAGTCATAGGAAACGATGTCGCAATCAATGTCGGGGGAATGAATGGTCAGTTTGAGCTTAACGTATTTAAGCCGATGATGATCTATAATTTTTTGATCTCAGCACAACTTATAGGTGATGCCGCTAGCAGTTTCTGCGATAAGTGCATCAAAGGACTAAAACCTAACCGCCAGCGTATAAAACAAAACTTGGATAATTCTCTGATGCTCGTAACCGCACTCAACACCAAAATAGGTTATGACAAAGCCGCCGAGATTGCCAAAAAAGCATACAAACAAGGTACGACCTTGAAGGAAGCGGCCTTGGCCCTAAATTATCTGACGGCTAAAGAATTTGATGAGTGGGTAAGGCCAGAGAAGATGATTGGATAGAGAATAAGTTTGCAAATAAATAAGTTGCATTTGCGTTACAAATACTAATAGCAAATATTAGATGCTTTAATAATCAAAAAAGGCATCTTATTAGTTTGCCTGTAATTCTGTATTATCTAAAACAAATAACAAAATGTATCGACTCAACTTCCGTTCGTCTATTATGCTATTGACATTGGGGATATCCTTATTGAATATTTCTGAATATACTTCTTTAGAACTACGACATTCTACGGTCTCCCCCCAATCGAAATTATTTCATATTGATACAATCCCTATTGTATATAAAATTGATACTGATACGATATCATCATACGATTGTGATTCGAACAAAGAGACAGTAGAACTAGTAAAGCGGAAAAGGACGTATTACGAGATCATAGACACAACTTACTCCAAAGACAAGAAAACAGGAGAACAACTCATCCAAATCGTCAAAAACTTTGCACCGGTTCCAAAACAAAACAGCATACACGACCTATATGATTCATCTGAACTGGATACAATAACTGTTTTCGATATGCCTACCTATGAGGAGACGGTAAGCATATTTCCCAATTTGCCAGAGTGCTACATACTAAGCTGGGGTGAAAGGTACTACCGAGGATCTGTCGTACTAGATAAAGAAGTGGTCAGAGACATTTTCTATGCAGAACCAAACGTAGCGCTCAATGACAGCTACGCAAGAGATCATGATTGTGAAAATCCGCAAAGTGTAACAGCCACTATATCAGTGGCACCTCTCAAAGGTGATCCCAAATCACAAAATATAAGTCCAGATCATCGATCAATTCATCCTGATTTTATATCATCTACATATCTGGTATCAGGGACTAAAATATTTGTGGAGAATATTTTGGTAAATGGTCAATATCCGGTAAGCAACTTAGTAATCCAGATAAAATAAGTTATTCAATAGAGTAGTCTCTCAATTCATCGAAAAAAGTCCAACCATTAAGAAATTACAATCCAACCTTCAGAAATGACAGTCCACCAGAATTAGCTTTACTTGTCCTATTGCCTTTTTCATATTTGAGCCATCGAATAAATGATACACTATGAAAAAAGTAATACTGACAAGCTGGCTTATATTATCCTCATTGCTTTTATTAGCACAAAATGCGACACAATCTGTCAAAGGGTTAATACTGGATAAGCAATCACAATTGCCACTCATCGGAGCCACCATTATGATAATAGATGACCAAGGCACTAATGGTGCTGTCAGCGACATAGATGGTCTTTTCCATTTAGAAAATGTTCCTATAGGACGACAAGCATTTAGTATCGAATTCCTAGGCTACGAATCTATCTATCTGCCTAATGTGGAAGTCACCTCAGGTAAAGAGGTTTTCTTGAATATCGAAATGCAAGAGTCTCTTATAGAAATAAACGAAGTGGTTATCACTGCACAATCTGATAAAGACAAATCCATCAACGATATGGCGACTGTATCATCCAGACAGTTTTCTATGGAAGAAGTCAATAGATTCTCTGGTGGTCGTAGTGACGTGGGCAGACTGGCAGGTAATTATGCTGGCGTAAGTACCGCTGATGATAGTCGTAATGATATTGTTATCAGAGGTAATAGTCCGACTGGATTATTATGGAGACTAGAGGGTATTCCGATACCGTCACCCAATCACTTTTCAACTGTTGGAACAACAGGAGGTCCTGTCAGCGCACTAAACACCAATCTACTGAAGAACTCTGACTTTATGACCAGTGCCTTTCCTGCCGAGTATGGAGATGCGCTATCAGGTGTCTTCGATATTGGGTTTAGGACAGGGAATAAGGATGAGCTAGAATATACCTTTCAGATTGGTGCTATAACTGGCATAGAAGGAATGGTCGAAGGTCCTCTTTCCAAAAAAAATAACAGCAGCTTTCTTGTTGCCGGACGATATTCCTTTTTAGGTGTCGCGCAGGCCATAGGAATGGACATAGGCACTAATGCTGTACCTAATTATTATGACCTTTCATTCAAATTTGATTTCGGAAAATCCAAACTTGGAAATTTTGTGCTCTTTGGTATTGGAGGAATGAGTGATATAGATTTCTTAGGAGACGAAATCGACGAGAGCGATCTTTTCGCAGCAGAGGACGAAGATGCTTTTGCGGATTCCCGATTTGGAGTGATCGGTCTCAAACATAATTTTTTGATTAATAATAACAGTTACATACGCACCGTCGTAGGGCTATCAGGTAATGGTGTGAAATTTTCCAGAGATCGATATTATAATCTTAATCAGACTGACGAATTTGTAGAGCCTTTCGTAAGAGCGGATGATGCCCAATCAAGAATAACCGTCAGTTCTTTTTATAATAAAAAATATAGTGCTAAAACAACCGTGAGAGTCGGTACACTTCTGGAAAGAATAGGAGCCAGTCTGTATAACCAAAGTGCAGAATTCGGCATAGATAATGATCAGGATGGAATATATGATCTACTGGAAGTGTATAACTTTAACGAAAGCGCACATCTCGCTAGAGTATTCGGTCAGGTACAGCATAGACTTAATGAAAAGTGGACTATCAATGCAGGACTTCACACCATGTATTATGACCTTAACGAACAGTTAGCCATAGAGCCAAGACTCGCCCTCAACTGGTCTATATCCCCACGTCATCAGATCAATCTAGGCTATGGACTACATAACAAAACACAACCCATTCCTATCCAGATCGCCACACTGACTAATAATAGTGAATTAACTAATCCTAATAAATCATTAGAATTCACCAGGTCAAATCAGTTCGTCCTAGGGCATGATTATAAAATCAATGATAGCTGGAGGTCAAAAGTAGAAGTATACTACCAAGCCATAGGTAATGTACCGGTAGATCGAGAGTCCAGCTCTTTCTCAGTGCTCAATGTCGGCGCAGATTTTGGATTCCCTATAGACAAAAATGATTTAGTCAATGGAGGAACTGGGACTAATCGAGGTATAGAGCTCACCGTAGAAAAATTCTTTAATCAAGGATATTATGTGTTGCTTACAGGATCATTATTTGACTCTAAGTACAAAGGCAGTGATGGCATAGAAAGAAATACCGCATTCAACAACCAGCGGGTTGTCAACTTATTAGCTGGAAAGGAAATCAAGTGGGGAAAAGAAAAGCAACATAGACTAACTTTTGATACCAAAGTAACAAGTGAAGGTGGTCGTTTTTACACACCAGTCGATCTCGAAAAATCTCAAATTACAGAGATAGAAGAATTCATAGAGGAAGAAGCATTCTCTTTACAACAAGATTCCTATTTCAGACTTGATATGAAATTTGGTATCAAGCTGAATAGTCTCAAAAGAAAGTTTTCTCAGGCATTCTATTTTGACATACAAAATGTGACAGATAACGAAAACATATTCAGAAAGTCTTATAATAGAGTGACTAATCAGGTCAATGATGTCTATCAGATAGGCTTCTTTCCTAACTTTATGTACAAAGTAGAATTTTAGTGAGTTCTAATGCCAAAAAATATTTAGGTTTCGATGACAGATGGTTGATTGCTATGGGCATTCCAGTCATATCTGTCATCGTGACCTTGACGATTTTTGGAACGGACATTATCACTGACGGACCATCAATGTGCTGGATCATATCCTTAATCTACACCATCACCTATTGGTTTTCGGTGAGGTATCTGCTGATCCAGTATCACAAGAAATATAGAGATTACACCTTTGACATCAGTAGACTCTTATGGGTCTCGATTAGATTAGTATTCATCTACTTCTCTGTAAAGTTTGTGCTAGGCTTTATCTTTCATAATCTATATCCAGAAATACATCAGCTCGTTATGAAAAACCATCTGGCCGAACAGATTTCTACTTCGCTCATTATACTAATGATGTTCTTTCTCTACGAAGGCATCTATTACTTCAATAAATCCAGACTAATAGAGATAGAAAAAAATAATCTGGAAAGAATCACCGCAGAGCAAAAACTAAGCACACTAAGAAATCAGGTCAATCCTCATTTTTTATTCAATAGTCTCAATACGCTGGTCACTATTATACCAGAAGAACCGCATACGGCCATAGAGTTCGTTCAGAAACTATCTAAGTCTTACAGAAACATACTAGAAGTCCGCGACGAAAAATTAATCTCCATACGACAAGAACTTAGTGCCTTAGAATCTTACATCTATCTGCTCAAGACAAGATTCCAAGGTAAGGTCCATATCTATGATCTCGTCCCAGAAAATATCAAGGATCATTTTATACTACCCATATCTCTGCAGATACTCATGGAAAACGCCGTAAAGCACAATATCACCTCTACCTCCAAACCTCTTACTATAAGAATATACCAAGAAGAAGACTATATCTGCGTAAGCAATAATCTCCAGAAAAAAATGCAAAATTATAGCTCCACCAAATTAGGTCTAGCCAATATCAAATCACGATACAAAATACTCGCCTCTCAAGAAATCATCGTTTCTGAGACAGATGACCTATTCGTGGTGAAGCTGCCCATTATCCAAAAACAACAACTATGAGGTTGCTGATCATAGAAGACGAACACTTTGCAGCCAAGAGGCTCAGGTCTCTGCTCTCAGAAGCGTTGCCAGAGTCTACCATCGTCGGAGAAATCGACTCTGTCGAAGATGCCGTGCAATGGTTATCGAGTCACATAGAGCCACATCTCATTTTTATGGATATCCAATTAGCGGATGGACTGAGTTTTCAGATATTCGAGCAGGTCAAGGTCTCTTGCCCCGTTATATTTACCACCGCCTATGACGAATACGCACTCAACGCCTTCAAGGTCAATAGCATAGATTATCTCCTTAAGCCCATAGAGATAGCCGCATTCAAACAAGCCATAGAAAAATACAAATCTCACTACGCGCCCAATAGCCAACGACAACCAGACTGGTCAGCCATCGCCAAAGATATGATGACACCCAGAGACCCTTACAAGAAAAGATTCCTTATACGATCTGGACAGGCCTTTGGCTATCTTCCTGTCGATGACATCAGATACTTTTATTCTGATGATGGGCTTAGTTTCGCGGTGAATCATAATAACAAAAAAGCCATTATAGATAAGTCTCTGGACAGCATTATAGACAGCCTCGATCCTACCCTATTCTATAAGATCAGCAGAAAACATATCGTCGCTCTATCTAGTATCCATAAGATACACCCTCACCTCAATAATAGACTGAAAATAGAACTGGACCTGCCTTCAGAAGAAGAATTTATTGTGAGTCGAGATAAGGTCAAGGAGTTTAAGAATTGGTTGGATAGTTAGGAATGTAGTCCTATAAAACATTGATTTAATAGGGATTCCAAAATATGTTTTCAAAATTATTGGGATAATATTCACTTGGATCTCTAATTAGTTCCAATCTTATTTCAAAGTCGACATCTGATCTCTTTATAATTTCTTCAGGATTATCCAGTTGACCGAACTCCACAAGGTATAATCCATTTTCTACTTCATAGAAAATATTTTCTTAGTGACTCTCAGGTAATGCAACATCTTGAAATTGCGCTGCCATTGATAATGTTTCATAATTGACTAAGTAAAGTTTATTATTCGTTACTTCAATCAGAGCCTCTTCGATTCTAAACAATTTCTTGTTTATGAAGTAATCGTTGGTTGAAATTTGCACATTCCAGCAATCCTCGCGACCTGTAGACCAAAAAATAATATTATTGGAGTTAGTTTGATCAACTATTCTCTTTTTAAGCATTTCAAAATCCCAATTAGCATTAATGAATGAATCGTATTTATCAAGGTTTGCTATTCCTATAAAACCAGAATCATCTGTTATTGACTGTATTTGCACCATTGCCAAGAATCGAATTTTAAGATTTAAACGTTATTCTTCGATGTTTTTTTAACTCTATGTATAATTTATTACATCACTAATATGATTACTAGTCTGTCAATAAAGAAAAATATGTCTCAAACACAATAATAATTAGCAAAAAACATAAGCCTCTCTAAGGCATTCACGCACTATCACCGATGTCAATATGACCACATACAATAATCCCACACGTTAATCAGTTATAATCCCGATAGTAAAGCAAAAAGGCAGCACTCTACTTACTCTAAAAAACTATGAAATCGCTCATGTCAATGGCTTTACAAGCTATTATTTTCACTAATAATCATGCATGAAGCATCATTCTACCTCAAATGTTTTAGTTCAATATCTATACGGAGAGACTTCAGTTCTTAGAAAATTAGAAGTCGAAAATGCGATCCAAGAAGACCAATCCATTAATAGGTCTTATGAGACTCTCAGAAAAGGATATAAATTACTACCTAAGGTATCATTCTATCCCTCTGACGATGTACTAGATGCGGTCGTAAACTACAGTAAGAGGCCTGTGCTTAACTATAACTAAGCCATCACCTCTGATAAAGACAAATTATAAAGATGCTCGTACTGAGGTAGGGTTTTGGCTTTGCTGAAAGTCTCCGCTTTAGTACGGGCATTAGCTCTGAATTTTTCTAACCGTTCGCTATCCGTCAGCAACTGAATAGCTTTAGAGGCCATTGTCGCAATATCACCCACACTACATAGGAATCCAGTCAAGCCATCATCATTGACCTCCGGTAGACCACCTATATTAGTGGATATCACGGGCACTTCGCAGGCCATCGCCTCCAGTGCCGCCAGACCAAAACTTTCGTTTTCAGATGGAAGGATGAATAAGTCAGCGAGCGATAATATCTCTTCGACCGCATCTTGCTTTCCGAGGAAGGTAATATCACCGCAGGTGCCGAGATTACGGCATAACTCTTCGACATTTCTCCGTTCGGGTCCATCGCCGATAAGTAATAATTTTGCAGGTACAGATTTGACTATAAGGGAGAAGGCCTGCACGACGTCTTGTACACGTTTTACCTTTCGGAAATTAGATGTATGCACGATAATATGTTCTCCTAGTGGTGCAATATCTGATTTAAGTTTTTGGTTAGTCCGCCTTTTAAATCTTTCCATATCTATGAAATTATAGATGACACTGATGTCTTTCTTTATATCAAAAGACTCCAAAGTTTGTTTCTTGAGAGATTCTGACACCGTGGTGATAACATCCGACTGATTGATACTAAACTCCACTACGGATGCCATAGACTGATCTAGTCCTATCAAGGTAATATCCGTACCATGCAAGGTAGTAACGACAGGGAGATGGACACCTTTGGCTTTGAGGATGTTTTTGGCAAGGAAGGCAACGGCTGCATGTGGGACCGCGTAGTGGACATGGAGTACATCCAGTTTTTCGTGGATGGCGACATCTACTATTTTACTAGCCAAAGTACTCGCATAAGGAGGAAACTCAAACAGTGGATACTCCAGAGAACTCACCTCATGCAAAAAAACATCCTTATGAAAACTAGTCAGACGTGCAGGTCTCTTATAGGAAATGAAATGAATCTGATGACCTTTCTTAGCTAGCCCCAGACCTAATTCTGTTGCTAATACCCCGCTCCCCCCAAAGGTAGGATAACACACTATTCCAATTTTCATATAACCTAGCTCACTGTTAATTACCGAAAAATACAATATTAACCCTTCCGTCTTATCAAAAGTTTATCAATTTTGCAACAGGAATGACCTAGCCGTCATCTAAGCATGGTAACCTACTCTATCAAAGACATAGAATCACTGACTGGTATCAAGTCCCACACACTGAGGATATGGGAAAAGAGATATGACATCATCCAACCCAAGCGGACAGAGACTAACATCAGATACTATACTGAGGAAGACCTCCGATGCCTGCTTAATATATCCTATCTCTACAAGCACGGATATAAAATATCCCAGATCGCCAAAATGGATGAATCCGAGATCGGGTCTAAGATATCGCATCACTCTAACAGTGCCTTCGAAGGAAAGGACAAGGTGGATATGCTGATGCTACAGGTATTAGAATTTGATAGTTTTAGTCTTAATCAGGTCTTCGATCAAAATCTGGAGCAAACAGGACTAGAAGAAACCATGGAGGCTCTTATATACCCTCTGATGGATAGACTCGCGATGGCATGGATGGTCGGTTCTTTTATGACCGTCCACGAATCTTTCGTATTAGGCATCATACGGTCCAAGCTCAAGCATTGTATAGAGTCCTTACCAGAAGATAACACCCATAACCCGACTTATCTACTCTACCTTTCTCCCGGAGAGTCTCAGATACTATCCCTGCTTTACATCCATTATATCCTCAAAAAAAACAAATGCAAAGTAATTAACCTCGGAGAAAACATCAGTCTGGAAGACCTCAATGCAGCTCTGGATATCATTCAGCCAGATTATCTATTTAGTATTTTCAATGCAGAAATCCCAAAACTGGACCTACAAGATTATAGTAATAGACTAAATGTGGATACAGAGAGAACAAATCTATTATTTGCGGGTTATCAAGTAGCGAGCAAAACGATAGAGTGGCCAACGAATACGCGAATATTTAAAAGTCTAAAGGACACCATCCGATTTATACACTCAAGCAGTAATCTTTTTTAATTCAAATATTGCAATAAATGAAAATCACACTAAAATTATTTTTACCCATATTAGCAGTCGCCATGCTAGTTTCTTGCAAAAAGGATAAGACAGAAAAAGCCTCTGTCGGCGAAGCGCAAGAAGTGGCAAAAGTAGATAGCGGAAAGACTTATGCCGTTAATACGACAACGAGCAAGGTATTATGGACAGGAACTAAGCCTGCTGGATCGCATACAGGCACGATTGGCCTCAGTAATGGCAGCCTTACTGTAAAAGATGGAAATATCTCTGCTGGAGCCTTCACTATCGATATGAATTCGATCAACTGTACAGACCTAGAAGGTGATGGCAAGGCATCTATAGAAGCACATCTCAAAGGCACCAGATCAGATGACGAAGCGGACGACTTTTTCAATGTCGCCAAGTTTCCGACTGCCAAATTTGAGATAACAAAAGTGACTAAGCTAGTCAATAATCCTGATGCCACACACCTAGTCTACGGTAACTTGACTATGAAAGGTGTCACTAAAGAGGTCGGCATCAAATCAAAAGTAGACATCAGCGATAGCGGCATCTCAGTAACTGCTCCAGAATTTGGTATCAACAGAACTGACTGGGGAATCACTTTTATGTCCAAGAACTTTATAGAAGGACTCAAAGACAAATTTATAAATGACGAGATCAAATTATCTATTGATCTCTCAGCAAGCTAAACTTTTCTTAGATATTAATTTTTATTAGGAGGTGAATGGTATTCTTGTCATTCACCTTTTTTGTGATTAGTCCTGTCTTTCCAGATTGATTCTTACGCGTTGGTTTTTGATGAGGTCGGATTGTATAACATGCCGATGGCGTCTTCCTTTATACCGATAACTTACCGCTAATGTATTGGGTGGAATGAGACCAAGATTGACTGGGTCAAACATCAGGGTGTTTTGCTGCCCTTCTTTCATCTCCAGATTAAGTACTAACGGACTTGCTGTCAGCAGGTGGTTTTCTACTACTAATTCGTCATTAAAATATATACTGACAGAATCTCTGTCTATCATATTATGATCGTATATCTCTAAGCGTACAGTCTTCTTATTATCGACTTTGATTTCTGGCGCTGGTTGCTCTGGTTCTTTTGGTTGAGGTTTTTCGGCTTCTGCTATTCTCGTTCGATTTGTGATATCCATTTCTGGTTTATCCAGTTTTATCTCAGAGTTTCCTAGGTTAGTGGTTTCTACTATTTTTTTAGGATAGATGACCTTAAAAATCATAGGATTCTCGTCAAAAAGAACGAACGGAACATTAAGCTGGTCAAGCAAAGTGTTCATATCTCTTACAAACCCAGGTCCTGACCAATTGAAATAATGTATAAGCAGCTCGTTATGATAATAGTAATTCTTACCATACAACTCGTGCTCGAATGGAACATAGCCCGGTGATTGGTACTCCTTAAGTAGATTAACGACTTTTTCTGATTTATCTACTATTGCCTTATGATAATAGCCATAATCAGGAGAAGAATTTCTCTTGGCATAATTCTGCTCTATTCTTTTGTATTGAGCTATATCTCTTTCCAGTTCTTCTATTCTTGAGACCACTTCGCTTTCATTTCCTTTGCGCAGCCAATGCAGTATATTTTTGGTTGTGTTGTGGATTTCGTACAATGAAAGATATAGTTCATCTGTGGTTTTGGTGTAATAATTTTTTATAAAAATGGACATCTTGTGATGCGCGTTTTTATAATTGTCGAATAATCTTACAACCTCTTCAAGATATTCGTAGACACCATAAATAGATTCTTTTTCATTGAGATCATGCGTATCAATATAGTCTTCTATTTCAAATCTAATTTGATTTATGTTATTAAGAATGCCTACTATTTCTCGGACTTGTGTGTTTAGTGTATTGGCAATATTCGATGGAAGTGCCGAGCTTTTTTTAATGCATATCTCACTCTGTTCTATTGGAGAATAAACTTCGTAGAAGTCTATTTCCTCTGACTTATCAAAAACATTTTTAGGAAGGTCATCATTAAGAAGATTAATAATCTTTGTACTGTCTAGGTCTATGTATTTATTAAGTTCTTTGTTGTTATTTAGATAAATGTAGTAGATGGTCACCATACCATGCACACTCTCATTAAGAAAATGAATGTAGGAATTAAGGGCTTCTAATTCGCTCTCTTGCTGAGCAGAAAGCGTCCGAGAAAACAACAACACAACAAATAGAGCCAATACTCTGCTTTTCATCCCGATATAACCAACTTAATAATTATTGCAAATGCACTGTTAACAATGCAAATATATGCTTGAGAATCAACACATATCTAATTATCTTTGGTTTTATTCTTATGAAAGTCTTAAAGGTCATATTGCTCTTATTTCTTGTACTCAAAGCCAGCCTAGGTTTTAACATGAGTATGGATATGGGGTGCTGTGGCGATAGTGTACAGACTGAATGCCCTGCGGACATACCCTCTGAAGAGGACCGTGGATGCTGTGGAGATATCTGCGACTGCTTATGTTGTGGTCACATCTTCACCTTTAATAAGTCTCTAGATATGGAGCTTGGATTATCGACGTATAATCACCAAGTGTTGATTCCGTACACGGATAATTTCACAAGCCGATTTACAAGCTCATTATGGCAGCCACCCCGGCGATACTAAAAATGAATTAGAACCTCACATTTTTAGAAAACGTGTATGACGTAAATAATTTAAGACATATAGAACTAGATCATAATGACTCATAGTTTCTAAGTCTGATAAATTTCAAAGTAAAACAATGATTAAATATATATTAAGCTTAGGCTTATGCTTAATGATGTCCATAATGGCATGGTCTCAAGACAAAGAAGTCATAGAGTATGAGATATACGTGCGGGGAGCTTGTGGTATGTGTGCAGAGCGTATCGAAGAAACCGCTATAAAAAAAGGCAGAGCGGAAGAAGCCTCTTATAACATAGACAGTCAGATACTCACCGTATCCATAGACGAAAAAAAGATTTCCATCACCGATGTACAATGGGAAATCGCCCAAGCTGGACATGCCACTGGAAATTTTGATGTTCCATCAGAAGTATATTCAGATCTTCCCCTATGTTGTCAGTATGATGATCCTGATAATGTACATGCACAAGAAAAAGCTGCGTTAGAAGAAGAAAGCGATGCCTCAGATGGCATCTATCTGAGTTTTATCGAAGGGTATATATATGAGGAAGAAAATGGAAAGAAATCTCCACTCATAGGGGCCACAATTAATCTAGGTGAGACCACCATCGGCACGACAACTGATATAGATGGATACTTTTCCATCAATAATGAAGATATCAAAGCGACCGAACTAAACATCAGCTACATCGGATATGATACGCAGGTATATACCATATCTGCAGACGGCATTATAGAAATCGTCCTTCAGAAAGGTGTAAAAACACAAGCCGTTGACATCGTATACAAGAAAAGAACGACAGAAGTTTCTTTTATCAAACCGCTCAATGTCGAGCAAATCACAAGAGAAGAACTGTGCAAGGCGGCTTGTTGTAATTTGTCAGAAAGTTTCGAGACTAATCCATCAGTCGATGTGGCTTTTCCAGATGCCATCACAGGTACACGGACAATACAGATGCTCGGTCTGGCAAGTCCTTATGTACAGATCACGCGCGAACTCTTACCTGATGTACGTGGCATGTCTACTATCTATGGATTATCAATGACGCCAGGACCTTGGATCGAGGGTATCCAACTTATCAAAGGTGCAGGCTCAGTCGTCAATGGTTACGAAAGCATCGCAGGTCAGATTAACGTCACCCTCAAAGAACCTGACGCTGGAGAACGACTGTTTCTAAATGGATATATCAATAACGGTGGTCGTATGGAAATCAATGCCAATGCCCGACACGAGTTATCAGAAAATGTATCCACAGGTTTTCTTGTACATGCTAAGCAAATGCAGATCGCTCATGATCGGAATGGTGATGGATTTACAGATATGCCTCAGGAAGAAGATTTTGTGATTGCGCATAGATGGAAATTCAAGCGTAAGAAAAATCTTATGGGACAGGTAGGTATAAAATACTCTAGTCTCAATCACGAAGGTGGATTCCACGATCACTTTAGCGGAGCCAGTGATGATCATGACAATCACTGGAGGATGTACTCAAGGACCGATCATATTGACCTCTGGGGAAAACTGGGATATATCTTCCCTGAAAAATCTCAGAACAGTATAGGTCTACAAGTCAATACAAGCTATCATAAGCAAGATGCCGAGTTTGGATTTCAACTGAATAATAACGAGCAAAAATCTTTGTATCTCAATCTGACCTACCAAAATATTCTGGCAAATGATCACGTACTCAGAGCAGGTATTACTTATCATCACGATGACGTTTTTGAGCGGATAGGAAAGGCAGGATTTTTTGATAGGAATGAATCTATTCCTGGTGCTTATCTGGAGTACGCCTTTAAAGATTTGGATAATAAGTTTACCATTATACCCGGCATCCGCGCCGATCACCATAATCAATATGGAATGATGATTGTCCCCAGACTTCATGCAAAATATAACTTTGGAGAAAAATCTATATTCCGATTGACGGCTGGTAGAGGATGGAGGACAGCCAGTATTTTTGCAGAAAATCTGGGCTTATTTTCTACCCAAAGGCGCGTGGAGATCATGCCATCTGATGAAGATAATCCGTATGGATTAGATGCCGAAGTAGCTTGGAATTTTGGCATTAATTATACACAAGGATTTGACTTAGGACAGCGTGAGATGATATTGAGTATAGATGCCTATAGGACGAGTTTCGAGAATCAGATCATCGTCGATTATGAGACACCGACAGTAGTCTCGTTCTATAATTTGGGTGGAGAATCATACTCTAATAGCGTACAAGCCAAAATAGAATATGGTTTGTTTGATAATTTCGATATCAGAATGGCCTATCGGATGTTTGATGTGCAGAAGACTTTTGGTGGGGAAGTACTGGAAGCACCACTTGTTGCTAAGCATCGTGCCTTTATTAATCTGGCATATAAGACAAAAAGTGATTGGCATGTCGACGCAACGCTCAATTGGAATGGCGACAAACGTCTCCCTAATACACGTCCTAATCCTGCCAAGTACCAAAGACCTGATCGATCACCAAGTTACTTCCTACTCAATGCACAGATTATGAAGCGATGGGGGAAATCGGTAGACATCTATCTTGGCGGAGAAAATTTATTGAATTTCCGACAGACGGATGCGATCATAGCGGCGGATGATACTTTTGGTCAGTACTTTGATGCGTCTATGGTATGGGCGCCACTGTTTGGGCGGAATGTATATTTAGGGTTTAGGTATAATATGCCTTATATATAGGTAGATACTTATCTCTAATTCCTTAACCCAATCTTCACTGTAAAAAAACTGATAAAAAAGTCCTCCCTTTTCAATTGGGAGGACTTTTAAAAAATAGTTTCCTAACTTTCAATAAAAAATAATTACCATTAAGTTCAACCTCTTATATCCGAACCTACTGAGCCAATTCAACAGCGTAATTACGAATGATCCAATAAAAATTTTGGAAGGCAAGAAATCTGAAAATCTTCCAATCGATTATTTTGACTTTTATAATTCTGTATCCAGTGTATACTCTTCCAAAATAGAAGGCGAAGAAATTGATTACGATTCTTTCTTTAAATATAAATTTCTGGGTGTCAATTATTTACCAGATTATACAAAGCGTTCCAATGACTTATTTAATGCATATCAATATATAAGTCAACAAAAACTATCTTGGAAAAATATATGCGAAGCTCATAAGGTTCTTTCTTGTCATCTCTTGCCTGAAACGCAAAGGGGCACTATCAGGAATAATCCAATGTATGTTATAGACGAAAATGAAAAGATAGAGTACGTGGCTTGTAATCATACATTAGTGCAACAAGAAATAAGCCTGTACCAATCAGATTTAGATCTATTACTATCAAAAGAACTTAGCGCTATTGATATATTCTATTTTGCTTCTCTTCTTCATCTAACTTTTGTTAAAATTCATCCATTCCAAGATGGAAATGGAAGAATAGGACGACTCATAGAAAAGTGGTTTCTGAAAGAAAAGCTAGGTGACTTGGCTTATGCTGTGAACTTAGAGAAAAATTATTACACAAAGAGACACGATTATTATAATAATATCCGAAAACTGGGTTTAGAATATCTTGAGTTAGACTATAGTAAAGCGCTAGATTTTGTTTTGATGAGTATACAATCAATTCAGTAAAAAAATATTCTGACAATCCCAATCTTTTGTCTGAATGGTTGTAACTAATCCTATTGTAACCTACCCGCAATATACGCCGTTGTCCAAGCCCCCTGGAAATTATAGCCTCCAGTAATGGCATCTATGTCCAGCACCTCTCCTGCAAAGTACAGATTCTTGCAGACTCTGCTCTCCATGGTATTAAAATCGATACTATCTAAGCTCACACCACCACAGGTAACAAACTCTTCCTTAAAAGTCGTTTTCCCTTTGACATCATAGACGTCATTACTCAGGACAGTAACCAGCTTATTCATGACCTTCTTACCAGCATCTTCCCATAGTTTCTCTGGATCGATTTCTTTTTTATGGAGCAGATAAGTCCATAAGCGATTAGGTATGACGGAAGGTTTTAGATTGGATATTTTTTTCTTAGGATGTGATTTTTTAAATGACTCTAATTTCTCCAGTATGACATTGTTATTTTTTTCATTGATCCAATTGACTCGCACTTTGAATGTATAATCCATATCATGCAGGTCTCTTGCCGCAAAAGCAGAAAGTTTTAATATCGACGGGCCGCTCATCCCCCAATGTGTAATCAGTAATGGACCATCAGATATATATTTAGTGCTTTGTATCTCTGTTATCGTTTCTTCGACAACGACGCCCATCAGTTCTGTGACATTTTCATCTGGCATATTGAATGTGAATAAAGATGGTACTGGAGTCTCTATCTTATGACCCATCCTCTGCAACCAATCTATACCAGATAACTTAGGCGATCCGCCAGTAGCCACTATGACCTTATCAAAAATCATCTTCACCCCAGAATCTTTTCCGAGCTCCAACTCGATACGATCATTTAGATTTTTTATTCCTACAACAGGCGTTCTTTTCAGTATCTTAATATTATACTTCTCCGCATGTGAGAGAAAACAATCTATAATACTCTGGGAGTCTTGTGACACTGGAAAGACGCATCCATCATCCTGAGTCATCAGAGGCACACCTCTCGACTCAAACCATCTCATCGTATGGACGGTATTAAATTCTTTAAATGCTTTCTTTAATTTTTTACCACCTCTTGGGTAAGCCTTGCTGAGTGCAGAAATGGACGTGCAACCATTAGTGACATTACATCTGCCACCTCCCGATATTTTTACTTTGGAAAGAAGTTTGTTTGACTTTTCGAATATAGTGACGTCCGCATCAGGATAATTTTCTTTGACGCAAATTGCAGAAAAAAAACCTGCAGCCCCTCCACCTATGACGGCAACTTTCATATACACCACGAAGGTAAGCCTTTAATTAGCTAAGTAGGATTAGCTATCTACCCTACTGAATATTTATAGGAAGAATTATTGACTACAAATTCCAGCCACATACTCTAAGGCCTTCTTGAATCCTAGCTGCGCTGCACGTGTCATATCCTTGCAAGCCATGTCATTATTTTTCAGTTGCAGATGGACATTGGACCTATTATAGAAGGCATCTGCATTTTGGCTATTGAACGATATAAGCTTGCTCAGATCACCACGCGCACCCTCCCATTCTTCTATCTGCATATAAGACGCCGATCTATTTTTGTAGTAAGCCTGATTATCTGGGTCTAATTCTATAAGTGCCGTATAATCACTCACTGCTGTATTGTAATCTTTTGACTTTATACTGACGACGCCCTTATTGATCCAGGCTTTTTCGTTTGTAGGATCTAGTGTGACTAATTGTGCAAAGTCCTTTTGGGCATTAGGGTAATCTTCAGATTTGAGATAACTCATCGCGCGATAATTCATAGCATCAGTATTATCAGCTTCTATGGCCAATATAGACGTGGCATCCGCAATAGTATTTGTATAATCCTTGAGGCTAAAAGCATGCTTGAGTCGCTCATACAGAGCAGGAACATATTTGGGATTGATCTCTATAGCATTGGAGTAGGCCGTCTGTGCCTTTTCTTTTTGTTCTAGCTTTTTATAACAGATACCCAGATTATAGTAGGCCTTGGCATTATCGGGGTCTTTAGTTATAGTTTGCTCAAAGTCTCTGGCTGCACGTTCATAGTCCTTGGCCTTCATCTGGATGTAAGCACGGTAATAATAGGCTTTAGTCAGACTTGGATCTTGTTTTATAGCTCGTGAAAAACTCAATAAGGCTTCTTTAGAGTTTTTGGATTGCATCTCACAGTATCCTTTATAATAGTTTGCCTTGGCGTGTTCTGGCTGTAGCTTGAGTGTTTTTCCAAAATCAGAAATAGCCTCTTTGTATTTCTTTTGGCTCATATAAGAGGTGGCACGACCATAATATGCAGAGGGGTACAAAGGATCTATGGCAATAGCATCAGAGTACAATTTCTGAGCTGCATCATGGTCTTTAGCCTTGGCCTTGCTTATCGCTTGGTTATATAGCTTGACAGCTTCAGCTTCTTGGGCAGATAATAATTGAGATGCTAAAAAAAATACCAGAATTGTGATTCTCATAGACAATACTATTTTAGATAATATGTAGGGCAACCTTTGCGCCAAATATGTGTTTAGAACGCAAGGTTTCAGTGCTTTTAGTATTTTTATTTGCTTAATTATATCCTAAGATTGGAAAATACAACCAAAGAAAAACTACGTGTAGAAGAAGACGGAGCCGCTTCCAGTCGTAAGGAAGATCATATAGATCTGGCATTCCGATCAGAAGTCACTGATGGTCATAGAGATAATAGATTTTACTACGAGCCCATATTATCTCCACACCCCGATACTAAACAAAAACTTGCTCTTAACATTGTCGGTCGCACAATGGATTATCCCATCTGGGTCTCCAGTATGACAGGAGGCACAGAAAAGGCATCCATTATCAATGAAAATCTCGCTAAAGTATGCGCTGAGTACAAATTAGGTATGGGGCTGGGGTCTTGCAGACAATTATTATATGAAGACAAACGATTAGAAGAGTTTAATATCCGACAATACATACAAGACCAACCTTTACTCATCAATCTGGGTATTGCACAAATAGAAGAACTAATAGAAAACAAAGAGACTGACAGAATAACCCAACTTATAAAAAAATTGGACGCAGATGGTCTCATAATTCATGTCAATCCCCTGCAAGAATGGCTGCAACCAGAAGGCGATTATATCCAAAAACCAGCCATTGATACCATAAAAACCTTGCTAGATCATGCCGACTATCCCATCATTGTCAAAGAAGTAGGACAGGGATTCGGCAAAGAAAGCCTTATAGCTCTTCTTGATTTGCCTTTAGAGGCACTGGATTTGGCTGGATTTGGAGGTACTAATTTTTCTATGTTAGAACTGCTAAGAACGGACGAGACCAGACACCAATGTTATAAAAATGTAACGAGACTGGGGCATAGCTGCGAAGAGATGATAGGCATTATCAACGATTATTGCCAAAAGGACAAATCCATGATTAAAACCAAGCAAATCATTATATCTGGAGGGGTCAAAGACTTTTTGGATGGTTATTATCTGATGCAATTATGCCAATTACCTTCTCTCTATGCGCAGGCTTCGGGATTCTTGCGATATGCCACAGATTATCCGTCATTATCCTCTTATGCCAAATACCAGATAGAAGGATTGAAAATGGCTCATGCTTTTTTGAAAATCAAATCGTAGAAGAGAGGGTACCAGAATGAATAAGAAAAAAACCATAACAGGATTCTCTAAACTCTCCAAAAGAGGTAAGATCAAATGGATAGTCGAAAACTTCTTTAAAGAGCCAGATAAGGTCATGCGGGAGCTGCAATCCTACTGGCACAGTAACGAAGAACAGCAAAAAATCCTGGACAACTTTAGCGAGAATACGATTAGTAATTTTCCGATGCCTTTCGGTGTTGCGCCTAACTTTGTCATCAATGCCAAGCCCTATTGTATTCCCATGGTCATCGAAGAAAGCTCAGTGGTTGCCGCCGCTTCTGCCGCCGCTAAATTCTGGATGACAAGAGGTGGTTTTAAGACAGAAATCAAATCGACCATCAAGCTAGGGCAAGTCCACTTCTTATGGTACGGCGATCTAGCCAAACTCAATTATTACTTCGAGGATATAAAAAAAACACTTATCAAAGAATGCTTTGTCTATACCGAAAGTATGGTCAAACGTGGTGGTGGTATATTAGACATAGAGCTTATTAACCTCACTGAGCAAGAAGAGGGCTTATTCCAACTTATGGCTTCTTTTGAGACCTGTGACTCGATGGGGGCTAATTTTATCAATACCTGTCTGGAACAATTTTCTAAGTCCCTTCAAAACTACTTTGCTAATTCTGACAAATTCTTAGGCAAAGAGAAGGATGTCAATGTTATCATGAGCATCTTGTCTAATTATACACCCGAATGTATCGTCAGAGCTTCTGTAGAATGCCCTATTGAGGATTTAGGCAAATTTCAGAATGGAATGACGGCAGAAGAATTTGCCTTTCGCTTTCATAAAGCCGTGCGTATAGCGGAGATAGACCCTTACAGAGCCACCACTCATAATAAGGGCATATATAATGGTGTCGATGCGGTGGTCATAGCGACGGGTAATGATTTCAGAGCTATAGAGTCCTGTGGACATACCTATGCTGGCAGAAACGGACAGTATGCTAGCCTGAGTCATTGTACGATAGATGATGGGCAGTTCAGGTTTTGGTTAGATCTGCCATTGGCTGTAGGTACGGTAGGCGGGCTCACCTCATTACACCCCATAGCCAAGCGATCACTAGAAATGCTGGATAATCCTAATGCCAAAGAGCTCATGTGCATTATTGCCGCAGCCGGTTTAGCTCAAAATTTCTCAGCTCTAAGGTCATTAGTAACAACGGGTATACAGCAAGGCCACATGAAAATGCACCTACAAAACATCCTCAACCAGCTCAAAGCCTCTAAAGATGAAGAGATGGCCGCCCTGGAGCACTTTGCCGAGGAGATCGTTTCTTTCAGTGCAGTGAAGCAATTTCTTGAAAAATTAAGAATGGGGTAAAAAGAACGAAATAACTCCAAAGGTTAATTTTAGCACTATTGCTATTATATATAGTGTAACTTATCTATTTTCGTTCCTTATCCGAAACCGTATTTCTTTTTAAAAAACGCAATCAAAACAATCATCGGAAATTTCTACGGGCACGGAAAACTTCTTTTGACTGGAGAATATGGGGTGTTAGACGGAGCCTTAGCTTTGGCTATTCCGACTTGCCATGGTCAATCTATGACTACTAAGCAAACCAGAAAATCTGATATATACTGGAAGTCTTATGATCTGAAAGGAGAAGAGTGGTTTTCTGCACAGATATCGCTGATGGACTTCTCAGCAGTCAAAACCACCGATCAAGAAAAAGCGGATAAACTACAGAAACTACTAAAGGGAGCCGTTAGGCTCAATTCTGAGTTTCTCAGCAAGTGGAATGGATTCGATGTCAAGACGTATCTAGAATTTGACAGAGATTGGGGGCTCGGCTCCAGTTCTACCTTAACATACTTGGTAGCAGAATGGGCCGACATAAATCCACTGATGTTACATTTTAAGATATCGGATGGATCAGGTTATGATGTGGCTTGCGCCGGGTCAGATACACCGATCACCTATCAGGTCGTCGATGATGAGATAAGTTATACACCAGTAGAGTTTGATCCATCATTCAAGGATCAGTTATTTTTTGTCCATCTTAACAAAAAACAATCCACTGCGGATAGTATCAGCTACTATTTCAAAAACGTCAAGCAAAGAAAGACCTTGACAAAAAAACTTTCTGATATTACCAAAAAGATATTGGACTGCAAGAGTCTTAAAAGTTTTTGCGAACATATCAATCAGCACGAGAAAGCCATCTGCGAGCATCTACCCTTGACATCTATAAGAGATAAAGAATTTAAAGATTTCAATGGAGGCATCAAGTCCTTAGGTGCATGGGGGGGAGATTTTATTCTCGCGGCGTCCTCGGATAATAAAGAATCCGTCCGAACCTACTTCTCTGACAAAGGGTATGACACAATCGTACCATACTCTGAGATGATCTATGTAGAGAAGGAAAGTGTCCCAGCCTAATTTTTTAGTGGACTAAAACACAAGTCTGATTATATCTTGCGATCTTAGATCTAATTATGGATTCCTGTCTTAATTGTGGTCAGCATTTTCAGCATGATGCCAAATATTGTTATCAATGTGGCCAGAAAACCAACATCAGAATATTAAGTTTTTGGAATATTATAAGGGACTTCTTTTCTAACCTCTTCAATATAGATAACAAGATATGGCAAACACTCAAAGATATATGGAAGCCCGCACATCTCACCTTATGCTATATACAAGGTAAGAGAGTCAGATACTATAATCCGCTTCGGATTTTTATAGTGACCTTGTTTGCATGTTTTGCATTACTTATTCTATTTATGAATCAAGGAATAAGTAAAGCAGATTATATAAAACAAGAACTGGAAAAGAAGTTTTGGAAACAAGAACTTTTATCAAAATTTGATAGCCTTACTCACACTAGCGAAATACCTGCTGACACCTTGTATAAGCTAAGGGTTTCTGTATTCGACCTCAAGGAAAAACTCAATGCTAAATACAAAAAAATACTGTCGGACAGTCTTACTTCCAATGCTGAACTCAGCAAAGATGAAATTATCGACCTTAAGGACAGTCTTGTCAGAGCTCAATTATTAGACTCAATAGGGTCGGAATTTATCATATCCACTGATCCAGATAAGAGTACTTTCGAAACCAGCGACGAAATACTAGAGGATGGATTCTTTCTAGCAGGCATAAAAACTTCCGACTTTTTCAGCCTCAGCAGAGAGGAACTTGTCGAAAAATATGGCAAAGGAGAATGGCGAAGAGAGCTTATGGTTACACAAGTGCAAAAGATGTTTCATAACCCCAGCTCCTCGCTTAAGTTTTTGATAGGTAATGGTACTTGGGCGACTATAGCGGTTATCTTATTCATGGCACTACTCTATAAGTTGTTATACATCAGACATAATTTTCTTTTTGCAGAGCATTTTATTTTTCAGCTCTACGGTCATACGCGCATCATGATCTTATGTATTATAGGACTCATTCTAGAAAATGTATTTAATGCAGGTAGTCTCTGGCAGTTATTAGTCCTATTCGTTGGTACTTTTTATATGTATAAGGGTATGAGACTTTTTTATAAGCAATCTAGGATCAAGACACTTTTCAAAATGTCAATTTCTATATGGTCATACTTTTTTATAATACTACTTTGCTGCTGTATTATTTTTGCTATTTCCTTTGTGGCTTTTTAGTACCACAGAAATCAAGTTTTATTTTTTGAGAAATAAAAACTGAGCGCCCAGATCACTCAACACGAATAAGCACAGGTTTTTTTTAGGGTCTTTGTATGTTTTTTTAAATTCTTCTGCCTTGCTATCGTAGATCAGTTTCTTTTTTACAAATTCTTCCAGACTCGATACATTAATCGACCAATCGGAATTATGCGTCCCCCTCTCAATAAGGGACAGGCCTATAGCTATCACTTGCTTATGCATAACGAAGATGGGATACTGACTCACATCTTGGTCTAGCATCGCTTCCGATGCCTTCATCAGTATAGGCTTAAAGTTTTGGATCTGCTGCTCTATGAGGAAGAGCTTTTCGGTTTCTTTGATTTCTTCCATTTACTTCTTTTTGAGCAGAGCAATATTCTCTATGTGATGTGTATGCGGAAACATGTCCACAGGTTGTATGATCTCTGCAGTATAATCTTCTTGCATCAGATTTATATCACGAGCTTGTGTAGAAGGATTGCAGCTTACATAGATTATTTTTTCTGGTTGCGCTTTTAGTATCGTATTGACAACATCAGCATGCAGTCCAGGTCTAGGGGGATCGACAATAATGACATCCGGCCGTCCATACTTTTTTATAATATCTGTATTGAACTGGTCCTTCACATCCCCTACTTCGAAAAAAGCGTTCTCAATCTTATTGAGGTCCATGTTTTCTTTAGCATCCATTATGGCTTCTGGGATTTCTTCGATACCGATGACCTTACAGCATCCCTTAGCTATATATAAAGCAATACTACCTAATCCCGTGTAGAGGTCATAGACGATTTCGTCACCTTTGAGCTGGGCGAGTTCCACAATCTGATCGTAAAGTACTTTAGCCTGCTGTGTATTAGTCTGGAAAAAAGATTTAGGTCCTATTTTATATTTTATCTCTCCTAGTTGCTCGATGATATGATTCTTACCATTATAAGCTAAGACAACTTGGTCATGTATAGAGTCGTTCATCTTCTCGTTGATTACATACTGTAGAGAATCCAATTGTGGAAAGCGTTGATGGACAGCAGCCATAACTTCACTTATTTTTTCCTCGACGTTCTCCCCAAATACTACGATTACCATCCATTCTCCTAACCGACTATTCCTGACAATAAGGTTTCTGAGTAATCCATGATGTTCTCTGATATTGTAATATGTCCAATCGAACTTACGCGCCTCCTGATCTATATAATTTCTTATCTGATTAGAAAGATCATCCTGTAAGTGGCATTTAGTTATCGGTACGATTTTATCAAAATGACCCGCTTTGTAAAAACCCACGGCTTGTCCAAAGTCAACCTCCTCCTGAGTATCTAATTCTTCCTGGCTTACCCACCTCCTGGTTGAGAAAGAATACTCCAACTTGTTCCTATAGTAAAATATTTTTGCGCATGGAATAATAGGTCTTTGCTCTTTTATCTCTATATGTCCGAGACGCCTAAATACATCTAGTACTTTTTTCTCTTTGTACTTAATCTGAGACTGATAATCCAGATGCTGCCATTTGCAGCCACCGCATTGACCAAAATGCGTACACTTAGGTTTTGTTCTCTCTTCAGAATAAGACTTATATCTTGTAACTATGCCCTTGCGATAAGATGATTTCTTCCTCAGCACAAGGACATCTACTACATCCCCTGGCACAGCATCAGGCACAAAATAAACAACCCCATCACCATCTCTTCCTATGGCCTGACCTTTATCACCTATATCGGTAATACGTATATCTTGGTACTCCTTTTTCTTTCTACCCATGCTTATTATCTAAGAATATAGAATTCGGTTCTTCGGTTTTGTAATCTTCCTTTTTCTGTATTATTATTTGCTATAGGCTCCAATTCTCCCTTACCCTCGTACTTAATTCTGGAAGACATTATACCCTTATCGACTAAGGCTTGATATACCGCCTTGGCTCTGTTTTCTGATAATAGTTGATTATCACTTTCTTCACCCACATTATCAGTATGCCCTACTATTTTTATTCTCATTTCCTTATTCTCGGTCATCAGGGAGTATAATCTATCTAACTCATAATCAGAGGTCGGAAGTAATTCCGCAGACCCTGTCTCAAAAAATATATTGTTAAGCACTATCGGTTTTGGCTTTTCTTCTGATTCTACAGTCACCTTTATCGGGGATAAGTTTATGACGACTTCTAGTGGATCAGTAGCCATTCTTTGTTCTGGGATATTAATGTTCTCAGAGTGAAAAATATAATTGTCTTTATCTATGGTTATGGCGTATTGGCCTGCGATTATCGTCTTTAGTATGTAGCCATTTTGATCAGTGGATAAGACTTTTTCTTTACCGCTACTCAGATTTCTTAGACTTATGGTCGCCTTTATCCTTTCTTGTGATTCTGCATCCTTCACTAAGAATTTGATATAACTCGTATTTTCTGGTTTGGCATATTCTGGTAAGTCAAATTGATATATATCATAGTTGATATAATTATCCATTTTCTTTTCTTTAGAATAATATGCCCTATTTCCACTTACCTCGACAAATAACGCACCTTGATTAGACTCATCATTGATAGGGTAACCGAGATTCTTTGGTTTTTGCCACTGGTCATCCTCCTTCTTAGCAAAGAAGATATCCGTTCCTCCCATTCCTATATGACCATCAGATTGGAAATAGAGAGTCCTGTTATCTGGATGGATAAAAGGCGTCTCTTCGTTACCTGATGTATTAATTTCTGCTCCTAACGCCTTCGGTGCTTCCCAGCCCCCAGTTCGTTTATAACGACTAGACCATATATCTCTTGCCCCCTGTCCTCCTGGTCTTGTACTGCTAAAATATAAGGTCTGATTATCCGCCGATAGACTCGGCTGTGACTCCCAGTGACGAGTATTTATTTCTGGCCCCAAATTATGTGGATCACTCCACCCGTCATCTCGGAGAAATGAAATATACAGATCACAACCACCATAAGAGTCCCTTCGATCACAAGATGTAAATATCAATATCTTACCATCCTGAGAAAAAGTATGACCCCCTTCATTCATAGTTGTGCGTAGTTCTCCTATCGGAGTGCCCTTAGAAAATGTACCAGCCGTATCTATTATGGAATAAAATAAATCCTCCTGACTTCTAGGCTGAGATGTGTTCCTTGATGTATATATCAAAATGGACCCATCTGCATTGAAAGCTGGCAAGTATTCAGAGTCTTTGGTATTCACCATCTCACTTAATGGCTCTGGGTCAAATGGTACAGGATCTCCCATGGCTTGTTTTCGATATTGATAAATCTCTAAAGACCTGGACAAATCCTTTCTAGTAGATTCTCGTATATCATTTATGAGCAAAGCCTGCTCTACTGAAGCAATCGCTTTGTCATAATTCTTCTCCTGCTCGTAGATATCAATTAGTTCACCGAGCACCTGAAGGTCTGTGGCTTGATTATCACTTAGATATTCTAACTGTTGCTTGGCTTTATCCGTTTGATTAGTATTAAGATAGTATCGGGCAAGTTCTTTTCTGGCGGGATAAAAATCAGGACGTTCTATTATAAATTTCTCTAATTTCTGCGCTGATTTCTCATCTTTCTTTTTGCGCAGGCAATCGACGGCAGAGAGGAATTTCTTTCTTGACTTTTTGTCAAGACTTTCTAAAGAAGAGTTTCCGCTCTGACTGAGCGAAAAAGTAGGCAATAACAGTATCAATAGAAACGTGAATAGTCTGAACATTTTCAGGTTTAGTATGCTAAGACTTAATTACTCTAAAATATTGTGTCTTAAGGGTTAAAAATCAGACTATGCAAAAGCCTTTAGTAATTTGACGGCTTCTTTATCACCGAGGTCAGCGGCTTCTTTGATGTCTTTTTTGTAGCCATTCTTACCTGCCTTTTGTTTAGCTAATCCTCTATATCTCAGCTTCTTAGGATCAACACCTCTGCCCTCTGCCTCATCTAGGTCCAGTGACTTTTCGAAGGCTTCCATAGCTGATTCTGGTTGATCCAACTCTAATAGCGTTAACCCATATTCAAAAGCGGCTTCGCTTTTATACTTATTGAGAGGATTATCTGGCGGAAAAACACGCTTATTGAATAGTTTCAATTCGAATTCTGCCTCCTTATATTGTTCTAAAGAAAGATGTAGCTTTCCCTTTAGCCTTCTTGATTTCCAATGTATAGCTTGTAGAGCAACTGACTTTTTGATGGCCATGCCAAGATTTTCTATGGCTTCCTCTAACTCTTCTTTCTTATAATGGACCTCAGACTTACCAAAATAGGCGTAAGGGTTATCTGGGTCAATACCGATACTCTTTTTGTAGTCTCTGAGAGCATCATGCTCTTTCTGCAATAAAAAATTAACTCTTGCGCGGCGTTCGTAAGCCTGTGCATGGCGATCGTATTTTTCTATCGCCTTATTGAGAGCTTTCATGGCTTCTTCTTCCTTCCCTGTCTGTTCTGCTAGTTCCTTTCCCTTGATGAAAGATTGTACGGCGACTTTGTCACTTTCTGGTTCTAGATTCTTGAATAGCAAAATCTTCCCTTCCTCTAACAACCACATATTTAATTCTCCCGATACCCCGAATTGTACGATATACTCTAATAGCGCAGACGAATTTTTAAATGCTTTATCATACACTTGCTTGACAAATCGAGGTATATGCAGCATAAATCCATCTTCTATAAAGATTTCGTCAGCCTCGAATAACAAATCATTCTTGTAATAACTTTCTGCACGGGTTATGTACATGCGCTTCGCCTTTTCGAAACTCTTCTCATTGCCAAAAGCGATACTACCTTGAATAATTGTCTTGTGATGCATTGAATTAAAGGGATTTGTAGCTAATTACAATCAAAAAATCATACCAATAAATATATTATGCTGCTCTCTAATGTATAATAAACTTAAAATCAGGAATTAAGTTTAACAACTTGCTCCTTATCAAATGTAATAAAATAAGGCGTGTTTTTCAATTGATTTTCAGGCAGTTATGCCCAGACTTTGCAACCTTCTGTACAATTCTGACAGATGTCTATCTGATCCCTTCCCTTAGACAAATTATGGCGAAAACTCTTGTAACTAGAATTATGCCATATCGTATCGAAATCATTCTCGCGTAGATCACCCATCCTATGTGACGCATCTTTATCAAAACAACAAGGCACTATAAGTCCATCCCAGGTGATAACGGCTGCATGCCACAGCTTCCAGCAGTGATTAAGCAATTGGTTTTTGACGGAGTAAGTGCCGTCGGGATTGCGCTTGTATCTAGAATATTTTTGGTCATCAGGTATTAGGACGTTACCATGCCTGTAGTCATAGACCTGAGCCGTTTTCAGCTTGACCTCATCGACACCGATTTCTTCCGCGAGGCGATATACCTCTGGTATCTGATGCTCGTTAGGCTTGACAACTAAAAACTGGAATATAATATGAGGTGTCTTAGATCGTATTTTCTTTTTCCAGCTCACCAGATTTTTAGCACCTTCTATTACCTTAAAGAGCTGACCTTCCTTCCTATAATTCTGATATACTTCCTGAGTCGTGCCGTCTATAGAGATGATAATTCTGTCCAGACCAGATTCTATGGTCTTCCGACAGTTTTCCTCATCCAAGAAATGTCCGTTAGTCGATGTAATGGTGTATAAGCCCTTCTGGTTAGCATAAGACACCATATCCAGAAAGTTAGGATTGATATAAGGTTCTCCCTGAAAGTAAAAAATCAGATAGATTAATCTATCCGCGATTTGGTCTATAGTTTGCCTAAAGAAATCGGCTTTCAGATTACCAGTCGTCCGCGAGAATGACCTGAGACCGCTGGGACACTCTGGACATCGCAGATTGCAGGCCGTCGTGGGTTCTATGGAGATCGTCATGGGTGTGCCCCATTGTATCGGTTTTTTTGATATTCTGGTGAGATAGAAAGACGCTATGAGCTTGGTGGCATTCCATAGCCGTCTGAAAGTGAGATGAGAAAGAAAATTGAGTGTATCGCTGAGATATATTTTCAACTTCTTAGATATATCGTTCTTTCAGAATATTGAGGTGATGCTGTAGATGGCCAGCGATCATATAGGGCATAGCCCTGAGGGACATCTGATAACCACTCATATTACCTCTCTGCGTCCACATATCATCCGTAATCTGTTCCATCGAGCATAGAGTAGCGGAGCGAGTTGTATCATAGGCTTGCTTAAGATAATCCTGACTCATAGAAGCTGTATCCAAATTATCTACATAAGCATTATGATCAAATCCTGGTAACTCTTGCATATCTCTCCTCATCATACATAGCGCACGGTACATAAATATGGTCTCCGTATCAAC
Organism: Saprospiraceae bacterium; assembly: GCA_020628095.1. Classification (GTDB taxonomy): domain Bacteria; phylum Bacteroidota; class Bacteroidia; order Chitinophagales; family Saprospiraceae; genus RFSX01. The sequence goes on along the minus strand of JAHDFP010000002.1, from coordinate 13,647 downwards.
GATGTGCATGATCACATCCTTGACAGTCCATTTGTCAAGTGCATACTTATAATTCAGTTGCTCCTCCGTCCGACTATCTATGTAATTGAGGAATGTCTCTTTCTGCTCCGCCAAAAAACTAAGGACATCATCTGGGACAAGATTGATGTATTTCTCCTGGAAAGGAGCAAACTCTGTATTATCTGGTCTTACTAACATGAACTATATATGTTATTAATTTTGTATATAAATGTGACGATAGTATTCCACTTTTTATTACTTAATCTGGATAATGTTTCGTTTTATAAAAAATTTATTTTCTGAGAAAGAAGAAATAGACCCGCAAATGAAGTATTTGGTAGTTGGCCTTGGTAATATGCACCCTGATTATGATGGGACTCGACATAATATAGGCTTTGAGATTGTCGATATGCTGGCCCAAAATGGCAATAAGTCTTTTAAGAATGATACTCTGGGTGACATCGCCATGATAAAGCACAAAGGAAGGTACATCCATCTACTTAAGCCCTCTACTTATATGAACCTCAGTGGCAAATCCGTAAGACACTGGATGACCAAGCTCAATATCAAACTCGAAAACGTCCTGATTATCGTCGATGATCTCAATATTGATTTCGGTAAGGTCCGATTGCGTGGAAAGGGGGCCGCTGGTGGTCATAACGGACTCAAGAGCATCGAACAACTTTTAGGCACAAGTAAATATGCTAGACTACGGGTCGGTATAGGTAATGACTATGGCAAAGGACAACAGGTCAATTTCGTACTTGGCCGATGGGATAATCAAGAAATGGAAAAACTACCTGAGATCATCGACAAATCCTGCAAGGCCAGTCTCAGTTTCGCCAGTATCGGACTGTCTCATACCATGAATCAATATAACAACTAAAAAGTAACGACTATGAATGCACTACTACCTAAGATTATTCTCTGCAGTACGGTCTGTCTGGGCTTGGGTTTTCTATCAGGATTTGTCGGCGATTCGCCCCTGTCAGATTGGTTTGTCAATCTTAATAAACCCAGCTTTCAGCCTCCGTCATGGTTATTCGGTCCAGTATGGAGTATACTATATTGTATGATTGGCGCATCACTAGCCCTCATCTGGCATCAAAAACACAATGGCTCTAAATCGAAATATTACATACTGTTTGCCATCCAGATGATACTAAATCTCGCTTGGTCACCCGTATTTTTTGGTATGAAAAATCTGAGTCTTGCACTGGGCGTCATCATTCTCTTATGGGTGTTTATCGTACTCTGCATTCACTATTTTAAAGAAGTGAACACCAAGGCTTCTCTCCTGCTTTGGCCTTATTTGTTTTGGGTGAGTTTTGCGACTTTTCTTAATTATACGATTATGAGTATTAACTAGTTCTTAGGTTCTATTTAGAATAAATGATAGACAAATTTATAACTGAGTTAAGAAACTTTGAAATCGATAAATTAGACGAAGAAGCCTTCAAAAAATCAGTTTTTAACTCCAATAGTCGAGAAGAAAGTCTCAGGCTACTTCAAAATATCTCTCTTGAGGTTAAAAAAAATCCTACAATAATTTATCAATTAGGATTTGAGTTTGGAAACAGACCAAATGACCTTAATTATCTAATTGCCAAATCAAATGGTGCGAGGAAGGAAGGAAGGATTACAACTAAGGAAAAAGTAGATGCAATTTCAATATTCTGGGAAACAGCGAATTTGTACAAAATCACAGCATACTATTTATCGAACCAATCATTTGAACCGTTCGGAGTAAAAGAAAAAGACATGATACTTAAATACTTTCAAAGATTTGGTTTAAGTAAATCTAAAAGAAAATTAATCAGAAAAATTCGAAACTTTTGGTATCATCCCTTTGATATTAAGGATAATAACTTGGTGGATAATCAAGAAAAGATTGTTTGTTCTATAAATGACCTAGACGATATCTATGAGATTGTAAACAACATTGTGAGTTATAACATCGAAATTATGGCAAAATGCCTTTATTATAATAGAGATTTCGCAATATATTTTATTACTGGGATTTACAAATCCATTAGATTAAATAAAACGAAAAACAAAATATTAATAAAGTTCTTGAAGGAACTAAACAATGAAAAAGATGAAGATGCCATTTCGAATAATGATATTCCAAATTGGCTCAAACAAGCCTATCTCTTTAGTAAGTTTCCGATAAAATATTTAAAAGCGATGTTAGTCCAAAAAGCAATATCAAATGCCCTATCTAAACCTTTAATATCCAACGAACAATTTTTAATGATTAAGAGAAACTTCTATCTTAAACTTATTGAACTATCAAATATTCTTCTCCGTAAATCTATCCACTTAGAAGAATCCGCTAAAATCGAAATGCATAATTATTCAAGAGAATTGAAGGAATTTGCAATTAAGAAATATCCATAACAAAAGTAACCAAAGGTGTCCAGAGCAAGTCTAAAGGTCTACGTTATAAAAAAACCAAAAAACTCCTTAAAAATACCCTAATTCAAAATGTACGACTCCACTGCTCCATCATTAGCTGCGGCGATATAATATTTTTTATTGCCAGCGGATACAATTTCTGTCGCCTTAATGTTGCCTTTGAGATAGAGACCACTGTCGGCTTTTTCTGAGAATGTGCCATCACCCTGACCAAGTAATAAGAATCCCTTAGACGCATCATATCGTACCGTCTCCACCTCTGCATTATTGATATTACCCGCTCCTATAAAATCAAGGTGACCGTCCCCATTAGTGTCTATGAGATGGCCAGACATGATAGGACCATACTGGGCGAGCATCGGTAATTTTTTCTTAGTGAAGTTACCAGAGCCGTCATTGATTAGTATAATAGAAGCAAAGTTGTCAGCTTGGTAATGTACAGAAGCGTCTAGCTTGTCCTGTCCTAGGATAGATGGTAAGTCCGCATTGGCAAAGCTGGTAAAAGTCGGAAACTTAGAAGATATAAAAGGCATCTGCTCAGAAGAGCATTCCCTACCTCTGACGGGTAGTAGTTTGCCCTCATTGGACTCCTTAGATAAGACAATATCTAGTGAGCCAGAGTTATCAAAATCTGAGCAAAAAACATGAAAAGGCTTATCCTTCTTGGCACCGAACTTATTATTAAGCCCCAGATTACCCATGATATAATCCATATCACCATCATTATCCACATCGCCTGCTGTTATACTATACCACCATCCTATACCCGTCACGTCATCTAAGTCCTTTCTGCTGAATCCACCATCTGCATTTTCAAATATCGTTAGTCCCATCCATTCGCCAGTAAGCAATAGATCGTCGTCTCCATCACCATCATAATCCGAGAATAACGCATCGGTTACTAATCCAATATTTTGGAGTCCAGATAGTTTACTTTCTGTAACATCTTGGAGTTTTCCATCCACGTTTTCCAGTAAAGCCGACGATGCCGCTAGAGGATATTTGCCAGGTACTATTCTTCCACCCACAAATACATCCATATCTCCATCACCATCATAATCGCTTACACTTATCGCCTTACCACTAGTGGATAATCCTGTACCATGTTCATCAGACTTCTTGAAAGTACCATCTTGATTAATGTATAGTCTATCCTTGTAAGCAGAATCTGACTCTCCTAGTTCGCTTCCGCCACTCACGACATAGAGATCGTAATCACCATCACCGTCAATATCGAAAAAATGCGCCCCCGTATCCTCATACTGCTTATCTGATTTGAAGTCGGGGATATTCTTTTTGGTGAATTTTCCGTTCTTACCTAATTCAAACAATTGTCCTGACTGACCTGATGCACCTCCTACGTATATATAAGTTGCGTTATTGTTGCCATTAGACTGTGCCAGACATGGTCCTAACGTGGACATTTTGTGTGGTAACAAAATTTCTTTTCGGAAGTCATCGTAAGGATTTTCTTTATGCTCATAAGTCACTCCTGACTTCGTTACTGAGAATGTTAGCTGACCATTATCAGTCTCCGTGTAAGTGCCTTGGTTACTATTATAGTCCACTTCTAACACAGAGTTGACCTTAGGATTACTTATCGTCTGATGCTTACCATCAGGCCATATAATTGTAAGCTGATCGATACCAGCATTATCGCCGATACCAAAAATAATCTTATCACTAACCGAAGACATAAATCCCCTTGTACTTCTTTTCTCCATAGTCTGCTCTGTACCACCAGACTTTAATTCTAATCTAGTGCCTATACCCTTGATGTTATTAGCAGGACCTTTGAGGCTAATGGATAAGTAATTATTCGTACTCTTGTTTTCGTAGATGCTCGCAAGATCGTCTATATTATTGATGACCAGGTCAAGGTCGCCATCATTATCAAGGTCGCCATAAGCAGCTCCATTAGAATTTAGTTTCTGACCCAAGCCCCAAGCGTCCGACACATTTCTAAATCGGCAATCTCCATTATGTGTATACATATAGTTGGAGATTTTTCGGGATGGAATTATTTGTTGGGCTTCCTCTACAGTCATCGGACCTTGCTGAGCACGAGTTTCCAATTTTGATTTTCCATCGTTGCTTGTCAGGTCGCGTTTGATACCGTTAGTGATAAAAATTTCTTTGATACCATCATTATTATAATCCGCCATCAAGGGTGCCCAACTCCAATCTGTCTTGGACACCTGTGCTAAATTACCGATTTCGCTATATACGCCCTGACCTCTGTTAAGGTGTAGCATGTTAGACATATACTGATAGTGGTGGCCATATTGCCTCAGTACTCTGAACTGTTCCGTATCCATTGTGCCCATATTCATCTTAGAGGTTACATGATCTTCTGGCACCATATCTAATACCATAAGATCTAGTAATCCATCATTATTGATGTCCGCCACATCTGAGCCCATACTGAATTGTGAGATATGATCTATATGGTCATAGACCTTATCAGAGAATTTTCCAGCTTTACTATTGATCCATAGATTATCGCCTTGCAAAAAATCATTACATACGAACACATCTTCTAAGCCATCCTGGTCATAATCATAGATCGCTGCACTATGACCCCAAGCTTTATTTCTTATGCCAGTGGATTTACTTACATCTACGAATTTTCCGTTCTGATTTTTGTAGAGCTTGTCTGAGGTCTGATCTTCGTATTGCTTATCACTTTTAGGATCAAAAACCGTGGTATATACAAAATCTATTCTATGGTTAACCAGATACATATCTAAGTCTCCGTCCTTATCATAATCGAAAAAATAAGATTGAGAAGAATACGCTGTATCATCTACTCCATAATAAGCGGCTTCATCTTTAAATGTATTGTCACCTTGATTAATATAAAATCTGTTTTTTCTGAAATTAGGGTCTTTATATGGTCCAGCTTTGCAGACATAGATATCTAACAATCCATCATTATTGATGTCCACCATAGTAGTACCTGTGGTCCAACCTGCGGCGTCTGCTACTCCTGCAGAATTAGTAATATCTTGAAAGGCGAGATTGCCTTTGTTAAGATATAATTTATTAGACACCTGATTGCCCGTAAAAAAAATATCTTCCAATCCATCATTATTGATATCTCCTATGGACACTCCACCACCATTATACATATTCAGAAAATTCACAAAATTGAATTCCATCGTTTCTGTAATGGAGTTCTTGAAAGTGATTTTAGTCTGTGAAGGGGCAAGGGATTGGAAGATAGATTTTTCTTCTACCTGATTTTTTGTTGTCGCGGCTTTATCCGATTTGGACGTATCTTGTGAAGGTGCTTTAGAGTCATTATTACATGACACCAAATAGCATATAGAGAATAAAAGAATAACTTTTATAGGATGTAGTGAGACCATGAGAGACCGAGTGAGTCAATTAAAAGGTTTATCTAAAGAGATCATAAACTATGAAAGTCCATCATCTCATAAAATTCTAAATTACAAATATCTATAAAAGCGACTGCGCTTGGTTGCCGCTAATTATTGTGTCAAAACTCCGCATTACCAGGAAATCGTGGAAACGGTATGACATCTCTGATATTATTCATACCAGAGATAAACTGCACTAATCTCTCAAAGCCCAAGCCATAGCCTGCGTGCTCACAAGTACCAAAACGCCTCGTATCTAAGAACCAATCCATCTCTTCGTGTGGAATATCAAACTCTTCCATGCGCTCCATCAGTATATCTAATCTTTCCTCTCTCTGTGATCCTCCGACGATCTCTCCTATTCCTGGGAAGAGAATGTCCATCGCTCTTACCGTTTTACCATCCTCGTTCATACGCATATAAAATGCTTTTATATCCTTAGGATAATCAGTAAGGATAACAGGTTTTTTGAAGTGCTTTTCTACGAGGTATCGTTCATGCTCTGATTGCAAATCTGCACCCCACTCCTCAATAACAAACTGGAATTTCTTCTTCTTATTCGGCTTAGAATTCATCAATATTTTAATGGCCTCCGTATAAGTCAATCGCTCAAAATCATTACTGACACAGAATTTTAATTTTTCGATCAGAGCGAGGTCAGATCTTTCGTTTTGAGGTTTTTGTTTTTCTTCATTGAGCAATCTTTGCTCTAAGAACTCTAAGTCTTCTTTATTATTATCCAGACAATATTGGATAACATACTTGAGCATATCTTCTGCCAGGTCCATGTTGTCATCCAGATCAGCAAAGGCCACCTCTGGTTCTATCATCCAAAATTCCGCTAGATGTCTTGACGTGTTAGAATTTTCTGCTCTGAATGTCGGTCCGAATGTATACACCTCTGATAAAGCCAATGCACCTAACTCCGCTTGCAACTGCCCCGATACTGTGAGCTTAGCGGACTTACCGAAGAAATCCTTTTTATAATCTACTTTTCCATCTTCCTGATTAGGAAGCTGGTCCATATCTAATGTTGTCACCTGAAACATTTCTCCAGCACCTTCGGCATCCGAGCAGGTGATAATCGGTGAATGTATGTAGACAAATCCACGCTTATGGAAGAACTCATGTATGGCAAATGCCACAGAATGTCTTACCCGGAAAACGGAACTGAAGGTATTAGTCCTAAATCGAAGGTGTGCTATCTCTCTCAAAAATTCGAGGCTATGCCTCTTAGGTTGTAAAGGGTATTTGTCAGGATCGGAGACACCATTGATTATGACAGAATCTGCAACTAACTCGACAGACTGACCTCTCCCTTGCGACTCGACTACTTTTCCCGTTGCTGTAATAGCTGCACCTGTAGTGATGTTCTTAAGAATATTTTCATCCGTTGATTCTCTGTCGACGACCACCTGTAGGGTCTTGACCGTAGAGCCATCATTAAGAGCGAGGAATTGGTTATTTCTGAAAGTACGAACCCAGCCTTTGACCGTGGCTTGATAATCCGTCTTGGATGAATTAAGAATTTCTTTGATTTTCGTTCTTTCTGACATAATTACCTACTTATTGCACTCGATAAAGGCAGCAAAATTAGTTTATTGCCAGAATATTTATTCTTCTAAAGCGGAAATTACTTTTTCTGTCAGATCATATACTTCTTGCATACCCTGCGCATTGATAGGAGCATAGAGAGCCATATCACACTTATCGAATATCACAACGATATCATCCTTAGTGCTATCTGATATTTTCATCTGATCCATCTGACTTAGTATATCTTCCCTTTTGAGATGTAAGGCGTCAATGTTTTTCTTGTCAGAAAGATATTTTTTGAATGCCACTATGATCTCTTGGTGGAAAGACTTGGAGTCGTTTTGACTTAGATATTGCTTGGCCTGGACAAGTCGCTCTTGCGCAATACTATAGGCCTTGTTTTTCTTTATATATTCTGGATCTCTTTTACCTGATTTTTGGAGCACGACACTATAGACATAAATTCCTATCATCGCCAGAGCACTTAGGAGGTACATCAGGTAATGCCACCATGTGCCGTGGACTATTCTATCGGACACCTCGGATAGCTTCGTCTTCGTATAGATAGCTTGCAATTCTGGCAAGCGATCTTGTTCTATAACTGGGGCTTTATTAGATCCCTTGAGTACGCTTATTCTCGGTAATCTTTGGGTCAGGTTTATCATTCTGGCACTATCAGGATTATAATAACTGAATCTTGCAGTCAGATTATATTTCCCTGGATACTTAGGTACTAAAAGATACTCGAAGGTCTTTCGATGAGATATTAGTGCCCCTGCTAAGACCGCTTCATCTTCTAATATATTAGGATCATAAATCTCTAAAGAATCGGAAGGTCGCCAAGACGGTGCCAATACAGTCTTACTATCGCCATCTCCGACGATTTGCATTTTTACGACGATCGCTTCATCTGTCGTAAGGCTTCGTTTGGGCGTGCTGGCTCGCATCTCATAATGACCTACTGCACCTGAGAAATAGGGATTACTCTCTGGCAAATTCCTCACTGTAATCGTCATCGGATTACAAGTTATCCTGACGGGTGCTAAGGGTGTAGAGAAAAAGAAACTACGGCTTTGCTTCTTGGTGGCGACGCCCAGTTCTATCGGTGCTTCTTCTATCGTATAAGTACCTGTCTGCTGAGGAAATAAAGCGACCCGCTTTATAGATTTAGTATAGTATTCTGTGCCATTGATAATTTCTCGCTGGTAGCCTGATCTGACCTGTCTCAGATTTTGACTATAAAATCCATCATAACTCGGCTCGACCAAGAACTTGGCATTTCGGACATCTAGGACCGTATATAGTTTGTAATCCAGTACAAGTTGCTGTCCCACATAAGCGACAGAGTCAGAGATTTCTACTATTACAAAGGCTTCCTCTTCTTCATTGATGGTTCTTTCTGATCCTTTGACCACTTCGATTGCGATGTTCTGGGTCTGTAGTGTTCCTTTTCTGGTTTTTATGGTGGCTGCACCGATATTGTAGTTACCCTGCTTCTTGACTCTCAGGGTATATCCAAAACTCAAAGATTGTTGTTTTCGACCATTGGTTATGGATATGGAGGTCTGCCTGCTTGGACCTGAGATTACCTGAAAATCGCTAAAGGAAGGTGGTGTAAAATCACTGCCGTCTATATTCTCCAAGACAAAAGAAAGTTCTATGTAAGAACCTTCTACCACTTTACGCGCATCTGTCTGAGCATAAAACTTAGCCGTTGCCTGCGATATAGCCGCTACCTGAAATAATAAGAATATATAAGTCAAACACTGTCGCATATATTAGATACGCTTTAATTTCTTGGCGTACTTATCTTCTTTTTTGGACTTCGTGGTGCTATCCTTTTTAGTCCGCATCTGAGGTCGATCAAAGAATGGGAAGTCAAAATCAAAAAATTGATCTTTTTGCTGATAAGATTCCTGAATTATGCCTTCAGGATTAGGGAATACATTTAGTGTGATGACCTCTGACTCTACCGTCTTTTCTTCATCGCTAAAAAAAGCAGGAGGAATAATAATTTCTCCTAATTCCTTTGGCTCTGCTATGTATGACCAAGATTTACTAGAACTGGATTCTCCATTGATGATCTGCATAGAGGAACTGACATTAGGGCCACTGACTATATAAAAGGCTGATAGATCAGGTGCCTCAAAGTCACCATTCATATTATGGACAGAAAACTCTATTTGTATTTTATTACCGATAAGTATGGAATCATTACTTACCTCTACAAGTAATTCCTGACTACTAAGCTGGAGTGATAGAAAAATGAATATCAGAGTGTATAAGTTCTTCATGGCAATAACTCTAAGTTACTGGTTATTTACTACCAATCTTTATCTTGTTTTTTTCTATTAGAATTGAATTTTCTCATTTTCTCCTGCACTTTTTGCTCTTCGCTCTGGATGATCTGAAGCAATTTGGCCGCATCGATACTATCCAGCGTCTGTTTGTCTAATCTACTACTATCAAATTGTGATGGACTCACCTGTTGCTGATCCGAGCTATCTTGTTTTTCTTCTTGATTTTGTTGGTCTTGTTGCTCTTGGTCCTGATTTTCCTGATCCTGCTCTTCCTGTTGTTGTTGGTCTTGCTGCTGCTGATCTTGGTTTTCTTGGTTTTGGTCTTGCTGATTTTGTTGATCTTGTTGCTGCTGCTGTTCTTGATTTTCCATCTGCTTTTTGACCATTTTGGCAAATATCAGATTGTGTTTGGCCTCTTCATTCTTGGGATCATACTTGATGGCTTGCTTGTAGGCGTCTATGGCTTCATCTATTTTTTGATTATTGAAATAGGCATTCCCCAGATTATAATAAGCATCGGATTCTACAGATTTTGATTTCGCCAACTTTGCCGCGCTCATGTAGTGATCAATGGATTCCTCATAACGTTCTTGTTGGTAAGTGGCGTTACCTAGATTATAATTAGACTTCAGCGAGTTGTCTTTGCTTTTAGACTTTCTGTAATTTTCTTCTGCTTGTGCATAATCAGATTGCACATAGGCTTGATCTCCATTTCGCAGCAACTTATGAGCCGATTGTGCCTCTACACTAATGACACCCAGAGTCGAAAAAAGAATGATATGAATAATGATCGTTTTCATCAGTTCTTTAATAAACGGGCAAATAACCCTGTTTTGTTCTTTCTATTATCCATTAAATGTTCTATAACAAAAAGTAATATCGCTAAGAACAAAAAGTACTGGAAAAAACTATTGTAATCCGCAAAAGAGCGCTGCTCTACCTCTTGTTTTTCCATCCTCTCTATATCATTATCTAATGACCTTAAAGCGGATAAAGTCTGGTCTATCATATAGAATTTTCCACCTCCCGCTTCTGCTATTTCTTTCAGTAGATTGACATTAAGCCTACTTTTGACGGGTTGGCCATTCTGGTTTTTCTTGTAATATGTTTTTCCTTTTTCTATAAAGGGTACCATCGCACCATCTTCAGTGCCGATACCCAGGGTATAAACAAATGTTCCATTTTCTCTAGCCTTACTCGCGGCAGTGATGGCTTCCGTCTCATGGTTTTCTCCATCTGAGATAAGGATGATTGCTTTCTGCGTAGGATTATCAGAGGCAAATACACTCTGTGCCAGATCTATTGCATCGGCGATCACCGTTCCTTGCGTGCCCGCCTGAGTCGGATTAGCAGAAGATATGAGATCCATGGCTGATCCATAATCATTAGTCAAAGGCATCTGCAGATATGCACCGCCCGCAAAATATATCAGACCGATTCTGTCTCCTCGTAATTTCTTGATCAGTTCTTTGAGGAATTGCTTAGATCTCTCCATGCGATTAGGGGATATATCATCCGCCAACATGCTCTGCGATATGTCCAGGGCTAAGATGACATCTGAGCTTTTGGCCGTTACTTTTTGTTTACGATTTCCCCACTGAGGATTAGCCCATGATATAAACAATAAAGCAAAGCCTAAGAGTAATAATATAGATCTAAGCCAAGTTTTCTGCACTGACCAATCTGGATATAATCTGCTGAATACATCATAGTCAGCATTGTTTTGGACAATGGACTTTTTCCATCGCATGGTCCACCATACGATAAGTAGCCCGACAGGAATCAAACATAATAGCCATAACATATTTGATACTTCGAACCTAAACATGAACTATGAATATGGGGTAAAAAGGACTAGGCCGTCTCTGTCTCTGCCACACCTGCTATCTCGTGGTCTACTAATACTCGACCACAATGCTCACAGGCTAAGATTTCTTTTCTAAGTCCTATTTCTATCTGTAACTGAGGGGGTATTCTGTTAAAACAGCCACCACAAGAACCTCTGTCATAAGTCACAACGCCTAGACCATTTCTATAGGCGTTTCTGGTCTTGTTATATGCCTTGAGTAACCTAGGCTCTATGAGTTTGCTCTGTTTTTCTGACTCTGCTTTGAGCTTTTTTTCTTCTTTCTCTGTTTTTTCTATGATCTTCTCCAGCTCTTCTTTCTTCTTTTCTAGATCACTTTGCTTGCTCTCGTGTATTCCTTTAGTCCGATCGAGTACTTCCGTCTTACGCTCTTTATCTTCTGTCGCTTCTTTGATTCTCTTCTGAGAAAGTTGGATCTCCAGTGACTGTAATTCTATCTCCTTGGTCAACGCCTCGTATTCTCTATTATTTTTGACCTCATCCAATTGCTTATTGTATCGCTCTATGAGAGTTTCTGAGGTCTTTATGTTTTCATTATGCTTGGACACCTTATCATCTAGATCTCCTACGGTAGATTCTAGTTTGGATATCCTAGTTGCTAGACCTTGTATCTCATCTTCTAGATCACTTACCTCTATCGGTAAGGCACCTTTGAGTATTTTGATCTGATCTACGTTAGAATCTATTGTCTGCAATTTGTAGAGCTCTCTTAGTCGTTGCTCCACAGACTTTGTAGTTTTCGCCATTTATATGAAATAATTTACTGGATTCGTGTTAATAGTTGTCAAATGGGCTGCAAAGTTATTAAATTTCTCTGTCAAAATCTCATGCAACAACTGTATGGTGTGTCGCTCGCTTTCGTAATGACCTATATCGGCTATAACTATCTGATTGTCAGCATCAAAGAACTCATGATACTTAAAGTCTGAGCTTACAAAAACATCCGCATTATGGGTAATCGCATCTTGCAACAAAAAACGTCCTGATCCACCGCAGATAGCCACCTTTTTTATCGGCTTTTCTAGCAGATTAGTGTATTTAATACTGGATAGATTAAGATTCTCTTTCAAAAAAGATAGAAAGTCCCTACCCTCCATCGATTGTGGCAACTCTGCAATAATACCCGCACCTATTTCAGGATTTATCTTTCCATCGACCATCTTGGGTCTAAGTATTTGGATGTTGTGGAGTCCTAACTTCTGTGCTATAGAAGTATTGACCCCATGATGGTAGACGTTATCCAGATTAGTATGTATAGCAAATAGGTTAAGATCATTTTTGATGGCTTTTCTTATAATCCTCTGGACATAATTCTGATTGACGATGCGCTTGACACCTGAGAATATAATCGGATGATGAGAGATAATGAGATTAGATTTTTTCTCGATCGCCTCTTCTAATACGGCTTCTGTAACATCCAGGCTGATGAGCACCGAAGTGACTGTCGCGTTATCATCTCCTATAAGCAGCCCACTGTTATCATAATCTTCCTGATAATGAGATGGAGCAATCGTATGTAAGAAATCTATGACTTCTTTGACAATCATGGTAATGACTTTATTTTTTCTATTAATCCAGTGGTAGAATAACCAGAAGAAAACTCTATAAGTTCGACACGACCAGCTTGTGACAAGACATACTCCGCACCTGCAATGTCTTCTATCTTGTAATCCGCACCTTTCACCAATATATCAGGGTTAATATTCTCAATTATAGAGGCTGGCGTATCCTCAGAAAATGATAGTATATAATCGACACAGCTTAAGGCAGATAAGACGGCAATACGATCTTCTAGATCATTGATCGGTCGATGCTTTCCTTTTAGTCGAATCACGGAGTTATTATCATTGACAGCGACGATAAGTATGTCACCTTTGGACTTAGCGATCTCGAGATACTCGACATGTCCCCTATGCAGTATATCAAAACAACCATTGGTAAAAACAATCGTCTTACCCTTGTTAGTCGCTTTAAAACTAGCTATATCTTTTATGTCTATGCGCTTTGACATGTTTGAAATCGCTTTTAAGAATTCAAGCTAATATCTGATTTCCCTTTAGAAAGAGACCCAATTATAGTCAAGAACTTAAAAAGAATATGTCTACAAATGCTATTCCGACCAGCCTTAGACCAGAAAAGATAT
>JAHDFP010000023.1 GCA_020628095.1 Saprospiraceae bacterium | reverse complement strand
CCCAAAAACCGATTTTATTCTAGTACTATTCGATTATAATCATCTTCTTAGTAGCAGTGAAATCACCACTTTCTAATTGATAATAAAGAACACCTGTTGCTCCAAAATCGGACTTACTCAATTTAACTTCGTTATAACCTTGAGGATAATCCTCAGTTATACTTCTTATTACTTTACCAGTTACATCAAGGATACTAAGCGTCGCACTACCAGCTTCAGGTAGATTGAAACCTACTACTGTATTCTCAGTAAATGGATTCGGTTCGTTTTGATATAAAGCATATACATTGTCTGCCTTATCACCACTTCTTAGCTCAACATCTACGATGTCAAGGTTTTCACCAACATAAGCCTCTGCTCTCGTTACTTTACTATTGATATCAAGTATATCAGATAACATACCAGCTTTCTGAGCTTTGAACTCCATAGTAAATAGTGTTCCAATAGCATCTACAGGAGTAACGCTATTCCAACTTGTTGTTATAACATTATCAAATGAACCAAAGTTCGCATCAGTAACATTAACTATTCCTGATTCTACATTAGTCATTTCCAATCCTGTTACATCCAATGTAAACTGATATCCATAGACATTACTTAGATCAGTTGCATTAACTTCTAATGTTACGGTCTCTCCAGCCTCAACAGCTCTATCATCATAATTTACTGCTATTGATCTTGAGCTTCTTGTCTCAGTAGAAGTAGAACTTAAGTTAGCAACAACACTTTGGTTGACATCACCCACTTTGATTCCAACGAAATCTTCTTCCATCATATCAGCTCTTAGTGCTGCGATGTCAATAGTCTCATCGAAATTCCAAGGGTTAGCTATATCAATAGTCTTACTTGCGTCAGCAAATCTCCAGCTTGAGTTATTAGGTAACTCATCATATATGCCTAAGATTAACTTTCTTAGCTCAATAAGATCTATCGCCGTAATGCTACCATCCTTATTAATGTCAGCTGCGATCATCTTATAAGGACTATCAAGTGACTGAACACCTAATATATGCTTCTGCATAATTACTAAGTCAAGTGTACTCACACCATTCAAGTAATCATCATCCTTATCAGCACTTACTACGAAATCATTACCGAATAAGTTATCAGAGAATGCATACTTACCACCATCATTAGTCATATCATCTATAGAAGCCTGATACATCATATCATAGTTGTCCACAGATACATTTTCCACTGTTTCTCCGAATTCTGTCATAACTGTACCAGCTATACTACCCGTTCCAGTATCATCGCCATCACATGTACCAATAACTCTCAAGTTAACTGTACAGAAATCATAGTTACCACACTCATCCCATACATATACATTTCTTGTTAATACGGCGCTATTAGTACCATTAAGGTCAGCACAAGTAAATACCATAGCAGAAGATCTACTGTCTGCATTGTAATCAGGATCGTTCTCAGGTGCTACAGGTCCGAAAGTATATCTTAGACTTTCGTATGTCGTACAATTATCGAAGCTGCCTGCATCGAAATCAATCGCCCATAGTTCAACCATAGCCTCAGCTGGACCATCACCGTCAGGATCCTGCATTAAAGCAGTACTCAAGTTGATACAGTAAGGTGTAGGTGCTTTCTTATCCTGAACTGTAAAGTAGCTCGTCGTAGAAGTCACATTACCACAACCATCGTATACTTTCCATACAACTCTATGTTGTGTTTGACCACAATCAGCAGCTATTACATCAGGAATATTGATCTGGTACTTGAAACCTGGTGCAGTAGCAAAATCACTGCCGTTATTATCAAAGCCTGCATCATTACCAACTCTTACATCTGGTATAAGTTGACCATATAGTGCTAAGTTATCAGCAGCATTATCCTCAGACCAATAAGGATCATTTCTTGTTCCTAAATCAGGTGCTACGAATGAACTCCACTCTCTCTCATAAGTCCAATCATTATTCAAGTCTAATAATACTACCCACTTCAACCACTCGCTCGGACAAGCATCAGTAATAACATTACCATCTTCATCTATCGCAGAGTCAGTAGCTGTAGCACACATTGCAGCAGTACCTACACAAGGTCCATCAGTAGGACTTGCAGAACCACTTCCACCTGCTCCAGCAGGGAACATAGCATCTGGCGCATCTACAATTGGTGCATACGGATCAATTAATTTACCTATTACAGTCCATGTCCATATACCTTCTCCATCTACACTATTAGGATCATACTGACACCAGTCAATAACTGTATATGTATTGATAATCTTTCTACATGCATCTCCTTCGAAGTAGAATGTGTCACTTTCTAATGACCAACCTACTAAGCTACAAGAAGCATCAACCCATACAGGCTCTTCACAGAATGCCTGAGCACATGATAATCTTATCTCTGCGTAATCAGGCGTACCTGTAGCTGGAGTTAAGAATATATCAGATACTGGTACTTCTCTTGGATTACCATCACCGTCACAATCGTTAGCAAAACCATCATTGTTCACTATTTCTATGTATCTATTTCTTGAGTACGGCCAATCGATATGGTTGTCACCATCGAAGTTCGTTGTTGGCTCTTCAAGTATGATTCTTTGTAGACACTTAACACCTGTTCCTTCTATAGACCAGTATCTCATAATAGGTCCATAGTGACATGCCTTATTAAATACGTCCTCTTGTACTAATGTACCAGGATCCTCAGTTGTAGCACCAGGAATTACATAATCCTGAATTACCATATCACCATTCACGTCTCTTCCACAAAGGTCCATGTGCGTAACTGGTAAGTCACCACAAGTAGAAGATGCGTAAGCAAATCCTGTAAGATCAAAGTTAGTCTCGTCCATATCACAAGCTAAAGTGACGTCTGGAGGACAAGTTATAGAAGGATTAATCTTCGCTTCTACTCTAACCGTAGCCCATGTTCTACTGAATAAATCAGCACCCATGTCATTAGGTAATGAACCAGGAACACCATCCATGTTCGCATCATCCCATACACCTAATTCTACATCTATAAGAGCATAATCATTTACACCATCACCATCTTCATCTACACCATACTCAATGATATCTTGGCAGCAGAACTTCACAAATTGTCCACCGTCTGTATCATCTTGGTCATGATCTGTTGGTTGGTCAGCATCTCTTACGTTATTCCAGTTGTAGAAAGTACTGTTGTTATTATGAGGTTCTCTATCATCATTTATGATAACATCTTCACCAAAGTTTCCACAGTAACCATCTATATCACCGTCATCATCAGAATCAATTCTTCTGATTGCAATTCTTACTGGTCCACAATCACCATCGTTAGAACCATTATCTATACTTTCTTTGTAAACCTTAGCCACACCACCATTAGGATCAGTAGGTGCACTTGTAAGATTAACTACTATATTCTGAGTTGCTGTTGCAATAGGTGCAGATTGATCTACAACTGTTACTACGAAGTTCACATTCGTAACATTACCACAACAATCAGTCATTTCATAAATGTATGTGTGAGGAGAACCATCTTTTGGTAGACCTTGTACTCTCCAAACACCTCTTGAATCATCAAAATACGGACTTGCACTTTCACCTGTAACTGTACCAGGAGCACCATATACTCTCCAAGTCATTTCGTCTACCTCTGAACAATTGTCAGAAATATGGAAAGGCTCAGGCATGTTAAAGCTTGCTTTACACTCCCAAGGAGCTGCACCCACTACAAAATTAGCTGGTAGATCGAAAGAAGGACCTTCCGCATCTTTAGCACTTATTATTTGTGTAAATGTTGCATTATTAGTAGGATCACACCAATCTAATACAGTCCAAGTTCTAACAATCTTTTTGTTTCCTCCACTACAGTGGTCTCCACAAACATCTATTTCATGATCTGTATAATCTACGAATAAGTTACAGTGATTATCATTAGTTAAAGGTCTCTTGAAACCATCAACAGTAATGAATACCATTGCTCTCATAGAAGCATACGAAACTGCATTAGCAGTCCATACAGCAATATCATCTTGATACCACTCAGGATCAACAATCCAGCTTTCTGCCCAAGGATTATTAGCTCTAAACTCAGCATAGTAAAAATCATATAGACACTGAGGATCAGTACAAGCACCACAAGATACTTCTACATTCATAGGACCCTCTGGTGTAGTAGTACTACCAGCTCTGTCTACAACAACTATCTGCGTTACTCTATTAGACTCATTTCCTTTAGCATCAATAGCAACCCAAGTTCTAGCTATTCTTAACTCACCACAATCATCATCACTTAAGATTTCGTCTGATGAAACTATTCTCTCATCACCACAACCCTCTACTACAGCAGGAGTTCCAGTTCTTCCTGGAGCCGAACTCTCATCACATAGTACTGTTACATCAGCTACTGCCTCTATAACAGGTCCAATTTTATCTTCTACTAATAATGTACCCCAACAAGTGTTGTCATTACAAGCATCAGTTACCATGTATGTATAGTTACCGCAAGGTAAATCAACATAACATCCATTTAAGTCATCACCGTTAGCATTAGCACCGAATGGATCTCCACCTGGATACAATGCTGCATCAGGACCACAACCAGAAACTACAGGGTTTCCAAATTCGTCCGTTATAAATACTTGGTAGCACTCATAGTAACAACTATAAGGACCGCCTTCTAGGAACTGATCTGCACTAATGAAAATCATACAATTCTCATCTACAGATATATTAACATGATCATTACAAGCTAAAGATTGAGCTATTTGATCTTGAGGTACACCGTTAACAGTAACAGTCCACTCACAAGAAGCAACATTACCTAAACCATCAGCTACTGAATACGTAAACGTATGCTGACCAATTGGCAAATCTGAACCACTTGCAGCAACATTAGGATCTGTTGGTTCCACTTCGTTAATAGTAGCACCTTGTATAGCCATAAATGCATCTATAGCTGTAAAGCCAAAGTCTGCAAAATAACCATCTCCACATCCTGGAGAACACAAGTATGTATTAGTCCCATCAGAAACGATACCATTACAAGAAGGTCCGTTCCAAGAAAGAGCACCACCCACTGTGAATACTTCCATATATAAAGAACCACACATTGCATTGTCAACTATTAATTGATCCATTGTAGGATTACCAGCAGCATCTGGTACAAACACTGGAATACAAACAGCTTCACCTGGAGCAGCTCCCAATGCAGCTAAATCAACTAAACCAGAGGTAGCTACTACAGTCTCACCTGTTGTTGCACATGGTAATGGAGCACCTGCCGCTGTTAAGCCCGCTGGAGCACAATAAAAGTTAACAGTAGCCATTGTCTGACCCCATGCTGTATTATCAAATACAAAGCATCCGTCTGTTAAAACAAACTCATCTGGCAATGCAGATATATCTATTTCCTGAATCTGTGAAGTCTGTCCAGCACCACAAGAAAGTGTAGAACCAGCACCAGGGCAATTCGCCAAGCTACCAAATGTTCCATCTATATCCATATCTGGAGTTTGGAATCCACAGTTATCAGTAGCTACAACATCATAGTTATACACTACAGTACACTCACCACTTTGTAAGTTAAATGTAAAGTCACCTGGGCACTCCAACATTGGAGGCTCAGTATCATTAACTGTAATAGTTGACTTACATCCTATCTCCATAGACATTCCACTACCAGAACCAGTCGCTACATACTCTATACAAGTTGTACCAATTGGATAAGAAGCAGGTAAAGTAGATTGAGTAGAACCATCAGGTAATGTAACTACAATCTCCAAAGGCTCACAAGCCGTAGGGACAGATACACAACCAGACACTTCGTTAGTCGCACATAATCCAACATTAACGTTAGCATCAAATGTGGCAGACAAGTTTATAGTACCATCAGCTATTAAAGCATTGTAAACAGCTAAAGGAATTGTGAAGTCCTCACAACTCTCTGCACAGTCACCAGCAGTACCATCGAAAGTACCTATAGTAAAGCCTTCTGCAGTAACAGTAGCTAACTCAAAACCTGCACCATTCATATCAGCAGTAACACATATAGTCACTGTCGCATCAGTCACACATGGACCAGGCGTAGGAAAAGGACCTGTTATAGTAAATGCTTGAGTCTGACCTGCTAAAGCAGCAGCAGCACCACATTGTTGAACAACCTGAGTAGGTCTTTCTAATATAACACAGTTAGAAGTTACTGGCGGAGGTGTAAATATAGCCTCACAAAGACCAGGCGTATTATCTAATACAAAATCATCACAACCAAACAATTGACAACAATTAGGATCAGAAGCACCGAAAGCCAATGACCAAGAATCAAAAGATCCAACATCACCGCCAAAACGGTCAGTTACAGTCAAAGTCCATGTTCCATTCCAAGAACCTCCTACAAGACCAATAAGATCCTGAAGAGAAGTAGCAGGATCAGATGGTGCAACTGTAAATGTACCTCCTGTACCAGGAATCCACGTACCCGTTGCTGCATCATCAAAACAAAGCGTTTGACCTACAACATCAGTTCCACCACCTTGACCGAAAATAAGCTCCATAGAGCCAGAAGGTGAAGCCAATTCAAAAATTAAATCCCCTGGGAAAGTGTGGGATAAATTGTTAATGCACACAACCAAACCCTGCGGTGCACAAGCAGCATCCAAACCAGAGACCGTTAGGTCATAGGAGTCCGTCCCTGATGTCGCACCAGGTGCCCCACTAGGTATTGGTCCACCAGGCCCAGTGAAGGTCTGAGCGCTTAGACTTACACTAATGCAACAGAACATAAATACGTATGACACGTACTTCCAACTGTCGCATAATGTGTTAAAAATATTTTTCATAATAAGATTGAGTTTTGATATAATCGAATATTCCTTTAAAATCATTTTTTATTCAAATAAAGAGGCGTAAGACCTAACTATACCTTCAGCATTAACTGCTACTGAAAATTTGCCCGAATACAGAACTAAGTCCTGAGCGGAAGAAGTAAATGCATGAGTAAATCCGTGCTTAGAAGAAGCAATGTTCTCCGAAAGGCGGTTTAAGAAATAAGCCTTTGCTGAATGATCAGCTTCAGCAACGGTAGAAGACTGCACAGTAGATTCTTGCAGTTTAAGAATTTCGAGCTGTTGTTTGACAATTGTTCCAGCCGAGTCATCCGAAGCAGCGAAAGTATAATCATCCACTATTTCAGAAACATCAACATTCGATGTAGAATTCGCAGCCTCAGCACTTGTACTATAAGTCTGAGCGTTAGAAACACCTACAAACGCAAGCGTAAAAAACAAAGTCGTCAAAATAACTCTCCCGAAAATTGAGTCAAACGTCTTTTTCATGAGATTGAGTTTAAATTAAATTTTAATCAAATAATACTATAAATAATAGACATCATCATTATAGATGTCTCGGTTTTGCTTGTAACCTTAATTATAAGAAGTAATTAGTTGAAGGTGATTTCGTCTTTTTCTTCGCCTATTTCTTCTTTTAAAATATATGCTTAGTGATAAATCTACTATCAGTAGACTTTTCAACCCTACAAAGATAATTTTTCACTTGAGGGATTTACTACCAGCCTGCTGGTATATTTTATATATGAAATATTTTTAATATGTAATCGACCCACTTTTAGTCGTTTAATCGTTTATGCCTTTTAATTGTTCTTTATCATTTTTTCCTCCATCACATTCTCTCCATCTACTGCTTTATTAGCCGTTCTGTTAGATCCTCCTATATCAATTCTTACAGATAATTCGTGTGCTCCGTTATTGTAAGTCTGAAAAGGATTTCTACTCGCACTGTAAGAATAGTTAAAATTCAAGGTATTAACACCAAAACCGATCAAGAATCCAATTTTTTCGTCCGCTCCTACGGTGTAAGTAATGCCACCTCTTAGCTTGTCATCAAGGAATCTTCCTAATAGGTTAATATCAGCATGAAAAGGAACGAACATCACTTTCTTTACAAATAAAGAAGGCTCTAATACAAGATCCTTACTAAGGTCCGTAAACATATACCCCAAATGGAAGATATATCCTATTTCCTTCTCTACACTACTTTCTCCGTCATCTATGCGAGAACTAAGCAAAGACGGCAATGCAACCCCATACTTTAACTTACTATCATACAAGCCATATAAACCCACTGAGACATCAAAGAAGTTAGTCCCATCTAATCGACTTCTTATTGTTCCATCGTCTGGGTTGACTATAGGGTTATTAAGCACCTCTCCGTCTAGTCCGTGCTGTATATACTCCGCAGAAATACCTACTCCGACCCTATTGACAGGTGCATCTATTGTATAAGATAAAGACCCCTGAAACTTAGTTGTTTCAAGCCCTCCATTAGAATCTGTATTAAGTAATGCACCAAAACCTAAGCGATCCGCCACTCGGCCATCATAGCTTAGTATAAGTGACTTAGGCGTGCCTGGGAAACTTGCCCAATTATTCCTATAGTTCAATAATAGAGAATGTTCCTTATTCGCTCCCGTCGCCCCAGGATTGATAATTACGGGATTAAGGAAGGACTGAGCGGAAATGTAGCGCTCATCAAAGTATCTCTCCTGAGCATTAAGGTTGCTAAAAAGAAATAAGACTAATATAATAGCTGATAAATGTTTCATTTTTTTCATTTTCTCTTAGTCTTGAATTTTAATCTCTAAGAAGTGTTACCGTTCCTTTGAATAACTGATTATCTGCTTGGTATACCCAATAATAAGCGCCCTCCATCAAAGGTTCTCCCTCAAGGTCCGTACCATTCCAATTATTTTGATAATCTGTCTGCTCAAAAACTGCACGCCCCCATCTATCATATACACTCAACTGATTAGGTATACTCTCCGCACAATTGATAACAAAGACATCATTGGCATTATCACCATTAGGTGTCATTACGGAAAGCCCCATATGACAGTCACCGCTAGCGGTACAACTCTCTACTGTAAATAGGAACTCGGCCTCGCAGCCATTCACATCTCTGACAGTGAGTAGGTAATTTCCTTCTGGCAGGTCTTCATTAGTCGGGCCAGCCTCTGGCAAATCTGGCGTCCAATCAAATTCTAATCCGCCAGCACCACCAGTTACAATAGCTGATACAGAGCCATTACTTTCTCCAGGGTCTGCACAATTAATTAAATCTTCTTCTATTATGATAGGCTCTGGTCCATCAATGATGACGGGATTTTCGTAATCAAACATTGTTCCAGCGGAATCTTCTATTGTCACCACATAAGAGCCACCACAGATCTCATCAAGCACAAAAACACCATCAGACTGCACATTGAAAGTAGATACATTACCGAACTGATCTGTGATCACGACTATGTAAGGCGCTACACCCCCAGAAATAAATCCTGCAAAGGAACCATCACAGGCGGCATTTTCCCTCGCACAAAGCGATTCTACAAAAGAATTATTATCGACAGTCAATGTCAAAGTATCATCGCCAGGTTCTGGTACAGTGACCTCAGTGACTATTTCGCAACCCATCGCATCTGACGCTATTAATGTATAAATACCTGCCTCTGTAAGATTATCAAGGTCTTCGCTATTAGACGAGAACATATTAGGTCCTGTCCACTGGAAGGTATATGGAGATGTACCATCAACCGCCGTGATATCTACAGAAGAACTGGTTACACTTTCTACGCGGACAGAAAAAGCATTATCCGCTGTCTCGACTAGAATAGAAGCAGATGCCGTGGTATTAGTCCCACAATCCGTTATAGTGATAGTATGAGAACCTACTGGCACATCGACTCTTCCATTGATTAATTCGCAATCTTGGATACTTCCATCATTGCCTATATCTATAGTACACTTAAGCTCACCACACTGGTTTACTATCTCTAATATGGCTGCTCCGTCGATGCCATTACATGGTGCGTCTATAAATTCTATACTCCTTATCTCTATAGGATCACCAGACCCATCAGATCGAATATCAAAACTAACTGGTGAGGCGTCTCCCGTCATATCATCTGTCGCACAGGCCTGATAATTGCCTGCCGGTAGATTGACTATATCTCCTGACTCGCAAGCTATTTCTTGTCCTGTATCTAGATTTTTTATAACACAATCGGGATCACATCCGTCAGTAATCGTAATCTCTATAGATCCGTCCTGACCACATTCCGCATCACTAATCAACTCCACATCTATTTCTGGTCTACGTCCTGGTGCTGGCAAGGTAAATGTTCTTGTTCTTGTATTACCATTACTATCTTCTACGCACACCTCGTAATCCCCTGGAGCATAGCTTCTATTAGGGTTATAAGTTCTTTTATCATTTTCGCCTTCTATTCCTATGGTTATCCTGTAGTTAGGACATCCGCCTGATACATTGATATCAAAAGAGCCGTCCGTATCGCAGTCTCCAGCCTGAAGGTTATCTATATCTATTCTTATAGTACGAGGGTTGAGTTGTCTAACGTCATCGCTCCTTTCTGCATCTCCGCCTGTAACCGCATCTATACATTTCATTGTATATCTTCCTGCTGGTACATTCACATAACACTCAGTAACTGGGTCCCATGAGCCAGTATTTGGTGTTATTGTAGGTCTTAGAAATGACCCCGATCCACCCGAGCAGGTAATACATATTTGACCATCATCCCCACATTCTGAATCAGTTATAATCCACGACACTCTAATCGGTGGAAACTCATCAGACGTTTCATCTTCTATTTCAAATACTCTGGACTCAGTACAGCCGTTATCATCGGTTACCACCAAAGTATAAAACCCCGCTTCCAGATTACTTCCATTACCAGAGTAATTAGATGTCCATGACTCATTCAATGTTCCAGTTCCGCCCTGAACGTTATGAGTAATACTGCCTAACCCAGTATCAGTTTGAGGACTGGTGTTACCACTAATAACAATAGCAGATGGTTCTCCCACAATAACTGGCACTGTTCTACTCTCGTTATTACTTCCAGTTACAATTATATTATATGTCCCAGCTACTAAATCCGAAGCTGAACACGAAGAACTAACATTAGTATCCGTCTGGCTGAACCCTCCTGGACCCGTCCATACACAACTAAAAGGTCCGACACCAGTAATTGATAAGTCAATTCGGCCTGTTGTATCACCATTACATAACACATCAGTTACTGATGAATTCACCATAGGACGTGGATCTGGCCCACAATCAATGATAACTGAACCATTTCTGACCTCACTATCTATCTGGACATCTCCTATTTCTGCTATTTCTATCCGGAAAAATTGTCCATCGTCTATAAAATCAAAAGGTGATGTATTATCACAATTATTAGGTTTGACATCATAACATACTGAAAATAAGACAGTTCCATCTGGAACAGTTCTTGGCGGTGTACCTGTCCAAGAGAATCTAAGTCGGTCATCGCCAGTCGGATTAAAGAATGATCCGAATATCTCCAAATCACTATTAAGATCAGTCACACTGTCATAACATAATATCGCTGGATCCCATGTCATAGTGAATTGCATACCCACGATATCATCAAAATTTTCTACAGAAACCTCGTTACATACTGTCGTTTGAGATTCATTTATCGTTATATCTTCCGCAATTAGTGTAAAGTCATCTGATGGTGGCGGCACGCCACCCACGTTAACACAACCTACTTGAGGACAGACCTCAGCCAAACCATTGGATGTAGAAACTTGTATAATGGCCTCGCCCATCGCTGGATTCCCTTCAAAAACCTTGACGGTAGACTTAGAACCTGTAGAGCCTATGACATCAAAGCAAATCTCAAAAACGGTCTCTCCGTCTGCCAATGTTTGTGCATTACCCCCACCAGAATTATCAAACCAGATGAAGGTAGACACACCTGTTACTGCATTAATACCAAAGCTAGAAGGGTTTAATCCTGGCAATGCATAAGCCTGAGAAGATGAAAAAGTTAAAACTGCGGAATCCCACATAATACTTCCCTGAAAGGTCTCTACACTATTAAAATTAGTGACTGTTAAAGGCATACAGACCACATCACCACTTTCTACAGAGACCTCTCCAAAAATCAAGGACATTTCATCATCTGGACAATCCTCGTTGGGTGGAGGAGGAGGTGGATCTATAGTCCCACAATCTGTACCAGGTATTTCTACCAAAAAAGATCCCTCAGCACCTATATTATCTTTAGCGGCCCCTTCCTGCGTTACTTCTATCGGTACAAAAGGAGGAATATCACCGACCTGTATGGTCGTCGTATCGCATGGAGACCCAACAACATTGAACCTCATCGTAAACAAATGCGTATCATCTGGCAATGTCTGAGGCGCGAGACTAAAACTAAACCAAGAAAATCTTAATCTTCCTTTAATAGGTGTACCCGCCTGTTCTGGCAATAATAGCGAGCCAGTATTAAAATCAGAAAGTGCAGTAGTTACGAAAGGAATAGTATCTATCTGGATAACAGAACTGTCCCAGAGAAATGCTAACTGAGCACCTACAATGTCACGGAAATCAGATACCCTTACCTCTACGTCATAAGTACCATTAGGAGTAGGAACTCCACCAGGGGCATCCATGCTAAATGATAAAGGCTGCTGAGCAAAAGCAGAAGATGCTATTAGCGCAAAAATTGCGACTTTCAGATATTTCAAAATCATAATAATGACTTAAGCAAATAAACCACAAAATTAATATAATTAGCAATGCAGTACATATTAAAGAAAAAAAATATATATGTTACTGATTACCTTGTACAGAATAACCATTGGATCACAAATAATGACCAATAACTATAACGATGCAGATCTTACAATTGTAGATAAAAAAAAGCCTCCCCTAAGTGTTATTATATAGGAGAGACTCTTTTGTTATAATGTTTATAAGGGATGGAACAAAAATTTATCAGTCCACAGATATCATTTTCTTAGTTCCAACATATTGTCCGGCTTTTAGCTGGTAGTAATATATACCCGCACCGCCTATTTTTTCTTGATTGACAATCAGATTGTTAATGCCTAATACGCCGATTCCTTTTATAACATCTACAATCTGACCCTTTGTATCTATAATAGTTACCTCATAAGGCATTGATGCTTCTAAGGCAAAAGAGATTGTTGTCTCATTACTGAATGGATTCGGAGTATTTTGGAATAATACATTAGCATTGACCCTGTTAGCTTCAAAGGCCGTAATCACTGAATTCCAATCAGTATCTATTACTTCGTTGTCCAATCCATCATTGACCAAAGACAGCATATCCAGTGTGATAGGCTTATCAGACCTGATGGTCAAGTAGAATAAGGCCTCGTTTTGCTTCACTTTTTTAGGCGTGTTAGAGTGCCACAATAATTTTATTGCATCGCCGCCATTATTATAATTGCTCTCCACAATGTCTAGTCTTCCTGATTCGACCTCTAGGATATCCATACCACTATGCTCTAATGCTAGATTAAATTGGAACGCATTGATTTCCTTTGAATCACTGAAGTAAAATGGAACTAAATACTGATTAGACCCTATCTCAAGAAACTCCGTAGTCAGGTAGACTCTTTCTGATGTTCTCGTATCTACAGACTTATCAGTAAGAGACAACTGTACATTATTATTGACATCACCTATCTTGACAGCCACGAAGTCATTTTCCATAGAACTATCATCAAATCCATACAAGCTTACTTCTTCTTGTATAGGCCAAGGAGAATGAACATTAGCAAACTGCTGGTCTTTGTTGACAAATTTCCAACTATCATTATTAGGTAATTCATCGTAGATACCCAGTATTAGTTTTCTTAATTCGATAAGGTCTATGGCTGTTATGGATTCGCTCTGATCTATATCAGCAGCAATCACTTTGTATGGCGAATCTAATCTCTCTACACCTAATATATGTTTCTGCATGATAAGCAAATCCAATGTCGATACACCATTAAGGTAATCGTCTTCTCCATTGACACTGATCTGATAATCATTGTCATAAATGTTTTCAGAAAACGCGAACTCACCATCTATACCCGTCATGTTATATTTCATCTCGGCATCAGCCATTCTCATAAGAGCCACTTCCACACCTTCTACTTTCTCTTGCCATTCTGTTTCCACGTAACCTGCAATCATCCCACCTGTTCCGATACCGTCACAAATATTATTATTCGCCTGTATATTAACCGTTACCTCGCAGTAGTCAGAGTTGCCAGCACTATCCGTGAACCATATCGTTATAGACGACATACCTAGATCATCACAAGTGAACACCATATTATCTGTCTGCGTATTTTCTGAAAAAGATACAGAGTGTACATTACCACAATTATCCGTCTGCGACAAAACAAAATCACTGGCCCATAGTTCGACATACGGCTCATCGCCATTATTTACTATAGGCATGAGCACAGTTGTCACACCGCCAAGACAATATGGTACAGGTGGCTTCTTATCATTAATTGTTATCTTATGCGTACAATCATTAGATGTCGCGCCACATATTCCTCTGGCAGACCACGTTACAGTGTACATTCCTGGTGATAATTCTGTGGCGGGAATATTACCTGTCCCACTATGATTAGTCCCCGAAATAGTCCAGCCGATATCATCCGTATCTATTACTTCGTTGAGACAAAGGTCTGTTGCTTGTGGTGCCGTAAATGATACGCTTCGCGTACAATCATCATTGAATATATCGATTTCCATATCATCAGGACATCTCGCGAACTCAGGTCCGTTCGTGTCTTTAACTTTTATGATTTGGTTACGTGACCAAGTAAAGTCATTAGGATGATCGTCCGCCAAACACCAGTCTATTACAGTCCATGTTCTTATAACCTTAAGGCAATAACCCTCGACATCTTGGAATACTCTATCTTCAAAAGTATAGGTAAGATTACCGCAAACACTGGCCTCATTGACTGGTCTAGAATTGTTACCCACTGGATATCTCGGTGCGTCACCTAGGTCTGTAGTATAATTATTGCACGTCGCATCGTTTCTATCAGCAGGCCACTCAAAGCTATCCACAGTAAGTGACAAGTTACTTTCAAATGTAAACGTCTGCTTACAAGACGTTAGCTCAGTACGCACTCCATTGATTTCTGCAAACCAACTTCTTACTATCTGCCCATCACCACATAGATCATCAAAGTCAATATCATCCGACTCCACTACTGGGATGCTACCACAACTATTATTTACAACACTTGGCATACCGTAGGTAGCTGGGCTTATATTATCTACATTTTCGCAATCCAATGGTATCAACAATCTAGTAGGGCAAGTAATCGCATTGTTAGATTTGTTTTGTACTACAACGTACGCATCACACGTATTGCTAAGACCGTTATCCGCAGTAACCTGCAGTGTGACTTGTATCGTATCTCCGACATCTTCACAGCAGAACGATGCATAATCAGCGAAAACAGTTTCTGATGACACTTCGGCACAAGGGCTTTCTCTAAGTATCTGTAGATCGACATCTCCACCGCAGGCATCATGAGACTCATCGTCTATAGACGCCGCATATACTCGACCCCATCCTGACTTATCTAACGATACCACAGTATACTGGTCACATACTGGTATAGGGGCAGTACCGCTGACTACTGTTATTTCATAAAAACTTTGTGTGGTAAGACCACAAGCATCTTCGAACGTATATCTTATCCAGTTTTGGCCTCCCTGTAATCCAGACGCTAGGAAAACATTCGACCTAATTTCTGGCGCCACATTCCAGTTTTGGCTAGGGTCGTCTGGATCTAACTCGTTTTGTCTGAGAAATTCCGCAGTTACAGTTACATCAGAACAATCATAACCAAATGTACCAGAAGGATCAGTGGAGCTAAATGGCATTAATTCGTAATTCACTGTACATCCTTGAGTCGCAGTGACACTAAAGTCTGGACTTATTGTACTCACTACTGGTGGTTCATTATCCTCTATTTTGATTGTCTGATAACTCTGAGAATAATTTCCTTCGCACCAATCCAATGCTGTCCATCTTCTTAATATTTTCATTGTGTTAGAACCACAGATATTAAATGTATCATCTGAGAAAGTTACATTCATACGACAGAGATTATCTCCGTGTACAAGTGGTTCTCCATGTAAGGTCGGATAGCCTGTATTCTCTGGTGCAAGGTCGAGCATACCGTTAGTCATAGGCGCCATACGACATTCTTCATAATAGTTAGGTGGGAATACGATATCTGTTAGCTCCTTTTTCTCGAAGAAAATACTGAACTCACAATATCTCGGACTCAGACCCACATTATCTCTTGTATAATATCTGATTATTCTACGCGCCGTAATATCATCAGAACAATCCAGGCTCAATGTCTCGTCATGAGCAATAAGTACTTCTACATCTGGATGGCAGTTATCTTCTACTTGATAATCATGAAAAGAAATAGAATTAGCACATATCTGAATATTGTCACTTGTATTAACATTAGAGACAGGCAATGTGATCTGCATGCAATCATCAAAATCAACTTGTGCACCGAGCAAATCTCCACTTATCTCGCCATTTATAATATTAAAATCCACTGTAACTCCATTGATAACGGCAGAACCACTACCCGTAATAGGCGGGCCAGGAAATGTAAAATCTAATGAATTAATCAATTCCCACGGATTAGGTGCCGTCCCACTCGTATTACATAAGTCAAGAGTCACTGTTGTAGGATCAGAATCCTGATCTGCACCACCGTTATATATGTATGTTGTCTTGGATGTGCTGGTCAATAACTGAGATAAGTCTCTGTTACATTTTACAGTGACGTCATCCAGACAGGTAATAACTGGAGGCAATTTGTCTTCTACTGTGAAATTACCCCAGCAAGATATTTTTGTATTATTATCATCTACGAAAGAAACTGTGGCTTTCCATGTTTCGCCTATATATGTACCATCTATACATGGGTGCACTCCATTAGTCGTCGATGCCAGCAAGATGTCAGATTGATTGAAAATCTCAACAGAATAGGTACAATCAGTCATTTCGTCTTCTATGATAAGATCTGGAGTAATACAAGCGGTACAATCATATCCTAAAGAAATCTGTATGTTATCATTACAGCCTAATGATTGGGGACAATCGCAAAGGATTACCTCCACCGTTGTCTCATATTCGGTCGTACATCCAGGGAATGCTGGATTAGACAAGGTACCAAATATGTTATCTACAAAATCTCCATCATAAGTCCATCTTATCGTATGTACCCCGACACCCAGTGCATTAGGATTGAATGTATTAGAAGTTATACCATTGACAGTAGTTGCAATGACACCGCTTTCTGTTGGCCTATTAATAAGACCTGCAAGATCTGATATCATAGGATCGGATAGGCAAAAAGGTCCTCCTAAATTTGGTTCGTTAAGTTCTGGATACTCACAGACGTTTTCTATGCACAAAGGATTACCGCCTGCGCTAAGGATCGCGGTACCATCCGTATTTTGTAAACATAAGTTATAACCCACACCGTCGGCATGATTAAAAGTTACAGAGTAATTTCCTGATCCCGCTGGACTTTCTGTAAATGTGACATTAGCCATACTAGATGGTCTTTCAAATGCTCCGATTACAGTAAACCCAGGCGTTCCACTTATACTTACTGTCTCAGAAAACGTTCCGTCATGAGCTCCATTAGCGGATTGATCTTCGTTACAATCGCATGGATCAGATATCACGAATGAGCCAGGAACCATCTCGAATACTGTACAGACCTCTGTAGTGCAAGGCTCATAAGTACAACTCTCGGGAACAGTAATACCTCCCGTATCGGATGTATTCCAATTGCTGTTGTTATTAATCATTGCAGAAACAGCTGTAGCTGTACCAGCTAAAGTACCTGAGGCTGGACATGCAGAGAATGCTGCATTATCTACTGCCAGATCAAAGGATATAGCGTTAACCCCATCTGTCAATCCAGAGGGCCGTGCAGATGTTATCTGACTCGTGGCATCTGCATCCCAGTTACCATTCATGTGAATAGCCGATAAAAACACTGGACTTGCCAAAGTACCTTGAAATCCAAAAACCTGGTCACCACTCTGATCTAATATCATTCCTAATGAAGCAAAGGAAGCAATAGCCACATTTCCGGTACTAGCAGATCTGGTAGCTGTAGTTATAGTTATCTCCGTACCACAACTAAGCTCAGAACCTGCTGTCCAAGTAAGGGCGCCTTCTCTATTGATATTAGTACCAGTTGTCCTAAATCCACCACTGGCCAACCACCCATAATCTGTAAAGTGTATCTGTGTACCACTTTCTACACAAGTCATCAATACGAATGAAAAAAGATCAGGTGTATCAGAACGATAACCTGTAAAAGCAATATCACCTGTAGCTAGTGTTGTCTGAGAATTCAAGTTTTGAAACCCTCCGACCCCTAATAATAAGGCTACCATAGAACATAAGAGTCGATTCTTTAAAAATCGAACAAATACTTCTTTGGTTTCAAAAGAGTTTTTAATCCCTGTTCCGAACAAATCTTTGTTACTCATAAGATTATTTTTTGGCTGTGCCAACTATTTAAATTCGTTTCTTTAATTGTTCAGATTAAAAGAGGAGGGGATATTATGTCGTGATCAGATAATTCTTCTTTATTATACTAAGTGATTTTCCAATGCAAATTTTATTAGGTTAATGGTGTTCTTTACACCCAGTTTTCTCATGATATTCTTTCTATGGACACCCACGGTCTGATCACTAATGAATAAATCTTTAGCGATCTCCTTATTATTCTTGGCCTCAATAATCAATTCCAGCACCTCGTGTTCTCTCTTAGTCAGTTTTTGCATAATGACGAATCTGTCCTCATAGATAGATTTTTTGGTGTTCGTCAGTCGCTTGCCATTAGGCGGCGTAATATGCAATCCTGGCGCTATGTAAGTCTTACCATCTAATATGGTTTCTATTCCAGTGATAAGATGATCCCAGTCATTGGACTTAAGAGTATATCCATCAGCACCATTTTTCAATGCTTGCCCCACAAACTTATAGTCGCCATAAGCGGTAAGTACCATAATCTTAAGGCTTCTGAAGTGCCTTCTTATCTGAGGAATTAATTCTATGCCGTCCTGATCTGGTAGATTGAGATCCATGATGACCAGATGTGTATTAAGATTCTTATGGAGGAATAGTAACAGCCCTTCTGCTGTACTTTCCTTACCTGTAATCTGGATATTGGTGTCATTATTATTTTGGAAAAGAGATTCCAGCCCTGCACTGAATATGCTATGCATATCAACCAACACACAATTAATCTCGGACATATAATTATTAAAATTGTAAAATAATAACGAGCACTCTGATACCATCAGAGACCTCTTATCAAAGCAGAGAAAGCAAAATGAATGCCAAAAAATCAGCGTAACTGCCTGATTCTATTGATATTACGACTATTTATAATATGATGAGGCTTCGATCAGATTAGTGCCAGATGAGCCTGTTACCACATAATTAAAGCCCTTTCTTATGGCATATCCGCCGACTGTACCTGACTTATCTAAGGCTATAAGTCCTACTTGTGTATCGTCCGTATTGTGTTTCTTTATTATGCGCCCTACGGCTTCTTGGCAGGCTTCTACTGGGCTATATCCTTGCCTCATGAGCTCCACTACTAGGAAAGTACAGCATTCTTTCAGCACAAGCTCACCGAGACCGGTCGCCGTGGCGGCACCCACCTCATTATCGACATATAAGCCAGCACCTATTATGGGCGAATCTCCAACTCTACCTTTCATCTTATAGGCTAAGCCACTCGTAGAGCAGCCACCTGAGAGATCACCATTATTATTGCACGCAATCATTCCTATCGTGTCATGCCGTTCTATATTGACCTCAGGTTTGTATATCGATTTTTCGAGCCACTTTTGATAATCCTTTCTAGATTCTTCTGTTAGTAGATCACTCTGAGGAAAGCCGCTATTCTTAGCAAACATTTCTGCTCCACGACCTGATAATATAACATGAGGCGTATCTTCCATCACCTTTCGCGCGATAGATATAGCGTTGATATAATCCTTCATAAATGTGACTGAGCCTGCGTTGCCATGATGATCCATAATACATGCATCCAATGTGACATCTCCATCTCTATCTGGCCTTCCACCATATCCCACAGAACGGTCATCGCTATCTTCTTCTACAGAGTTGATTCCTTTTTCGATGCCGTCTAATAGGTTAGATGGGGCACTTTTGATTATATCAAAAGCAATTTGGTTAGCTCTATGGTTATTCCACGTGCTGACGACAATATTGTCGTTGGATACAGTCTTTTTGTCGTTAGTAATGCTATCGCATTTGGATAATTGGCTGAAAGAAACTAATCCACCGAAAAGATAGTTAAATGACCTTCTAGAAATCATGTAGTGTAATTTCCCATTAATATAGGGTAATTACGAGATAATCCTTTTCTCAATAAAATAGGTGAAAATTACTTTTGCTAAGAAGGGCTTACTTCTTCACAACTTTGATCACATTAGAGTGATCCTCAGATTCCAAGAGTATGTGGTAAATACCAATGGGCCAATCCTGCGGAATATCGACATCAATAAAATTCTCGCCATAAGTCAGAGCCGCCGTCTGAGTTTGAATCAATTGACCCTGATAATTAAAGACCCTTAATTCGATATTTTGATCTTTGTTGGAGAATACCTTGACCTGCGCGTAATCCTCTATTGGGTTAGGATAAGCCAATGCGGATAATGGTGTATTATCTAACTCAGGACCAACAGGTATATCCTCATGAGGCATCGCATAGAATAATTCTTTTTGCATCAGGCTGATATCCGTATTCCTCATAAGAATATGATATAGCTTGGTATTCTTTATTCTGGCTTTATCTCTTGAGGTAAAAGCCGGATCATTTTCAAAATAAAATCTATCTCCATCCCTCAGAACCTTGAATTGATCCTCTAATATCCTCATCGTCAACTCTCCAAAAATGGCACCTCTCATGTGTCTTTCTGATAACATGCCTACCCATGCATCTATTTTGTTGACATCCCCGTATAATTCTTCTATCCTACTTGCGTCTTCAGGACTCTCTGTGTACTCCTCAAAACTATTAACCTTGGTCAAGCCAAAATCGTACCTCAGCTGGTTATAAGAAGGAAGACCCCTATCTCTACCTCTGAAAATATTAATAGAAGCTAAATCAGAAGGCAAACCAAAAAGTATATTTCTCAGATCATTAATAACCTTACAATCCAATTCCTGCATAACCTGAGTTCCCATACCCTTAAAGTAAGGCTCTACGCCCATAATTAGCTCGTTAGGAGAAAAGAAGGAAAGTGCAAGATTAATATCTCCCTGAGATATGGCCGATCCATTATCAGACATTCTCTTAAGGTTAGAATTGATAAGTGTATGCCCTATTCTAAAAGCAGCCGCTGAGAAAACATTAAAAATCTGTGGATTAATATCTTCTCTATATCCTTGGTACTGAGGCAGTTCTATACCCACTGCAGGCAACCACTCATAGAAAGTTATATTCTGAAGAAATGCACCAACGAATTTCCTCGCACGCTCATATATCTGATCTCCTGTCCAGTTAGGGTGTGCCAATCTTAACTCATCACATAGTCTATTATGTTCTCTGACGAAAAGAGTGTGCATAGATAATAACAGCACATTTTCATTAGCTCTGATATCTCCAGCAACAAACCAATCCTCTAACCTTCTGGTATCATCCGCCATAAAAGGCGCATTATCATCATGGTTATTGTCTCTTTCTCCAGAGAAGGTGTTCCAAGGCAGTAAATCTCCTTTGGAGGTCTTTAGTTTTCCATCACCATCAAAACTTCTCAGCCATTCCGCCCTTGCCTTATCACTGCCATAAACCGCTGAGGCATCTATAAATGCCGATACTTCATTTTCGTATTGTCTGGGAGTATTAATACCTGTGCCATCTATAAACTTATTTCTGGAGGTATTAATCTGCATGGAAGGATCAAAGTAGGGATCATCTTGTGGGATAGAGAGGTGTACAGGTTCTAACCTGTTACTTGCTACCTCCGTTATGTCATGATCTATGAACTGACCGAAAACCCACACATAGTCACTGAGTCCTTTTGCGTTTTCTATTTCATCAATCTGATCGAAGAGGTAATTACTTATGACGCGAGGTTCTGGGAGATCTTTGTCGTTGATTTCTGAGATTCCGTCTGCATAATTATTAGTCGCCAGCCTCTGAAGAGCTGTTTTCGCAGCACCCCAATCTCTATTATCGAGATTGTTGTTTGCACCACTAAACGAGCGATTCTCTTGCGAGTGTAGGGTTATAGCAGAGGCAAAACAAAATAAGGCCACAAAATATCTAAGCATTCTTCTCAAAATTATGCCTAAGGATTATAATTCTCAGTTAATACAGGTCTAAAATAAAGAGAACAAATATATGAATTGCCACCAAAATCAATGCACTAAATCCGACTTTTAAGTATGTTCGTCTCCTTATCAGCAGCTTAATGTCTCTAAGAACTTATTCCTTAGCTTTTCTTAATCAATTACTAATCAATCAAGAGTGTATAATCAAAGTTTTATTACAATAATTTAACTTTATATCCTATTGTAGATCAATAAATTATGCTCTACAATAATCTATTATATATCCTAAACGGTAAAAATTATGCCAATTTTGGTACATAACGGCCAGTTATTACATAGTCTTAGTAATAAATGTTCGTTTTAGATACAATAAGAACTCAGCAAGTATCTTATTAGCTGCAATGAACAAAGAACAAAAGCCAGAGTAGGCTGATAACAAAGTCAAAAAAGAAGCGCAGAGGTCATTGATTAAAATAATATACTCTAATAAGAGATCAAGATATATGCAATCTAACGTCAAAGAATAAAATAGATTATCACCTTGCTATCTAATAAAAGAGTGGGACTGGAATTATCTAAGGTTGATGCCTGGTATAGGTGGAAGCCTTTCTTCTTATCGGCTATATCTATTTTATTTATTTCCAATCCACTGATAGGTCAAAATTCAGAAAGCAATACCAATCTAAGATATCATCAGATTCTTTTGACAACGGATACCCTTATTAGTGAAAAGAATACTATTCTGCCCTCTACAGTAGAGATAACCACTACCCTATCGGATTCTGTCATCACTGAGATCACCCATAATTCCATAAGCTTTAGCAATAGCTCGAGCCAATCGCAATCTATAGGACTCAAGTATAGAGTCATGCCCGTAGACCTTTATAGTAGTCAAGCGATTATAGACTCTACCGATGTGGACAAAGAACTAAGACTCCAGGTAGCCGGCGTAGACTATTATGACAAAAACTATAATGCCCGACGAATTATCCAGTCTAATAAGCTACAGTATAGTGGTAGTTTTTCGAGAGGTGTATCATTTGGTAATGCACAAGATGTTGTCCTTAATTCCAACTTTAATATGCAGATGATCGGTGACCTGGGAAATGGATTACGAGTCAAAGCTGCCATATCAGACGAGAACATACCGATCCAACCGCAAGGAAACACCCAAGTACTACAAGAATTTGATAAAATATTTATAGAAGTAGAAAAAGATAATACGGCACTAATCGCTGGAGATTATGAGCTCAGCAGACCCAATAGTTATTTTATGAATTATTATAAAAAGCTAAAAGGTGTATCTGTACGCACTGATCAAAACCTAGGCAATGGATGGAAAACTTATAATAGAGCCAGTTTTGCCATATCCAGAGGAAAATTCAGGCGACAAAACTTAGAGACGCAAGAGGGTAACCAAGGTCCATATCGCTTGACAGGATCAGATAATGAGATTTTCTTGCAAGTCCTATCTGGCACAGAAAAAGTCTATGCTGATGGTCAGTTACTGATCAGAGGAGAAACTAATGATTATGTGATAGACTATAACAGAGCCGAAATAAAATTCACGGCTAATAGAATTATAACAGACAATCTCAGGATAATTATCGAGTTCGAATACGCGGTGCAGAGTTACCTTAGGTCCTTATATGCTACCGAGACTTCGATAGAAAATGATAAGTGGGCATTCAATATTAATATCTATAACGAACAAGACAGCAAGTCATTAGCTAACAATCTAGAACTAGACACAACGGACCTCAGAACCTTGACAGAAGGAGGTAATAATGAGTTATTCCGATCAGGAATATTCCCTATTACCGAGGAGACCTCGGAAGATGTCATCCGCTATAATAATATCAACCAACCTTACCTGCTATACTCACCAGAAGATAGCATCAATAGTGTAGGTGCTGTATTTTCTAATCTCGGAAGTAACCAAGGCAGCTATATTATAGATACCCAAGCTGGCGCTAATGGCCGCGTATACTCCTATGTCGGTGAGGGCGAAGGCAATTATGAGCCTTTTATCAAACTCATTGCACCAGAAAAAAAACAACTCTTTACTTTTTCTGCGAATCATCAGATCAGTGATAGCACGGACATCTATCTAGAGGGCAGTATTAGTAACAATGACAAGAATCGATTTTCGGCCCTGGGCAATAATCTCAACCTAGGACAAGCGATATTTGGTAGAATAGCAGACCACAGGTCACTTAATAATAAGTGGAAGATTACAACAACCAGCCAAATAGAAAGAAGTGACAAAAATTTTATTGCACTCAATCCCTATCGCGCACCTGAGTTTACTAGAGATTGGAATCTTTCATCTACGATAAGGCAAGATGCCCAATTGCTACATAGTACCTCGGTAAAAGTGGGAACAGAACATTTGTCCTTCAGATATGCTTTATCTGGATTTAATGAGCAGGTTTTTTATGACGGACTTAGACACATCGGAGAAATTAATTACAGAAAAGACTCTTGGTATGTTAATGTTAAGGGAGATTGGCTAGAATCAGAAACCGTATCGGACAAATCTTTTTTTAGCAGACCAAGAGCGACTATCAGGAAGTCGTTCCTGAATCAGAAATTGACACTCGGATCTTATTTCGAAAAAGAAAGAAACATAAGACGAGATATCGCTAGCAATGATCTATTCTCTAACAGTTTCAATTATGAGTTATATCGCATCTATGCTGAGAGTGCCATATCTTCTGATCTCAACATTACTCTGGGATTCTCTCGACGGACAGATTATAACTTTCTTATCGACCAACTGTCTACCGCATCCATCGCTGACAACTACGAACTGAGTGGTCGATGGAAAGAGGGATCTGCCTCTCAGCTCAAGTGGAATCTGACCTACCGTGATTTTAAAGTAACCGACGATTTTATAAATCAAAAAA
Organism: Saprospiraceae bacterium; assembly: GCA_020628095.1. GTDB lineage: Bacteria > Bacteroidota > Bacteroidia > Chitinophagales > Saprospiraceae > RFSX01. The sequence goes on along the minus strand of JAHDFP010000023.1, from coordinate 26,164 downwards.
ATCCAAATAGGTCCTTTATCGGGAATCTTGACCACCGACTAAAATTATGGAAGGAAGGACTCACTCTGAATACCTTTTACGAATCCACATCAGGTCAAGAGCCCAATATAGAATTTCAATACATCAGAGTACAGGATGGAGAAGGCGCTTACCAGTGGATAGATTATAACCAAGATAGTATACAGCAGGTGACAGAATTTGAGTTGAGCAATTACTCTGACGAAGGACAATATATGCGTATTACCATATTCAATAATGAGTTTGTCAGCACTAACCGAAGTATCATAAACCAATCGCTCAAAGTGGAACCAAGAAAAATATGGAACATCCAAAAAGGATTTTTGTCAAAAGTCATCCTGACAAGTCGTTACAGATTAGACGAAAAATCACTTAACTCATCAGACAATGGAATTGTCAAATTCGTCAATTTTGATCTTCGCGACACTTCACTGGTCGCTTTTAATTCTTCGATCGACCATAATCTTTTTTATAATCGTGGTAATCCAAACTACGACATACAACTTTCCTACAGAAGCCTCAATAATAAGATACGCCAGATATCAGGAACAGAGCTGCGTCTATCAGATCAGTATTATTCCAGAATCAGAATCAATCTGAAGAAAAAACTAGATGCCATCCTGGAAGGTGCTGTAGGACAGAAAGAAAGAACGAGTGAAAATTTTTCTAATCAAAACTTCTTAATCAATTTTTGGAATCTGAGTCCTCAACTCAACTTCCGACTAAGTAATAAGCTAAGACTAGTCTTCCGATATAAATATGAAATAAACCAAAATAGTCTAGGTATAGAACAATCTATAATCAATGATGGTGGTCTGGATCTGACCTGGCGTCAGGATAGTAATTCTAACCTCTTACTCAATCTCAGCTATGTCAACATCAATTTTGACGGAGATCGAAACACAACTATCGAATTTGAAATGTTACAAGGTCTGCGTAACGGTCAGAATATCGTCTGGCGATGTAACTATACCAGAAGAATCTCCAGTAATATCGACCTGATATTTAATTATAATGGACGTAAATCGGAAGGCTCCAGATTGATACATAATCTGGGGATGCAAATGCGTGCATTATTCTGATCCAGAAAAAAGTATGGGGGACTAATTGCTTAATCCCCCAAAAATATCAATCTCAAAAATACGTGCTCAAAACCTAAAATTTTATTTGACCATATCCTTTAGAACTGGCCCCAGATAGTTCTTTATCAGATCCTCCAGAGAGTCAGCCCTTATAAGCGTCAGACAAAAACTCTTGTCATCAGGTCTATAGTTGATCAAAGCCATTTTTTGACCAGAACTGATATTAAGTTTCTTTCTGAGCTCCTTAGGCAATACCAACTGACCCCTGTCATCACAACTCACGATCGCTTCTACTGTAAAATTGGTATCTGCCATAACTCAATGATGTAAAATTATACAATTTTTCTGATTTTTCTGTTTTTTCTGAATTTTTATCTTTTTCTGATTTAGTTCATGTCCGCCAAGAAACAAACACTATGCACTCCGAATATGTTAGCTTTCTATATTTGCATAAAATCCAATCAGATGACGTATAAGTTATACCCCCTCATCGTAAGTTTCCTTTTTGCTTGTCAGGGTCTGATAGCCCAGAATTACTGGGAGTTCGTCCCAGAGAGAAGCTTAGAGAAAAGCGCAGATCAGAAAAGAGAAATCATACCTGATGCTTATCAGACATTAACTCTAGATTATAAAGGCGTCACCAAGAGTCTGTTGCGAGCACCAACATCTTATGATAAAAACGACAAGAGCAGCCTGATAAAAATGGATTTACCCATGCCTGATGGCAGTTTTATGACATTTGGATTTTTTGAAAGTTCTTGTTTCAGTCCAGTACTACAAGAAAAATTTCCTCATATCAGGAGTTATAGAGGTGTCGCCTTAGATCTATCGGGTACTCAGGCTAGAATAGATATAGGCAAGATGGGATTCCATGCCACCATCAATAACTCTAAAGAAGAAATATACATCGACCCTTACGCTACTTATGACATAAAAAATTACATCGTATATCATACCAAGGATCATAACCCATCTACTGATATAGGCAAATTGAGTTGTGGTGTAGAAGCATCTCATCACGATCACAGTCACGTACACGGTCATGATAATGATGAAACAACTCATGAAAACAAGGCATCATCCATAAGAAAAAAGCTAGGTACCCCTGTAACTAAATATGTGTACAGATTAGCTCTGGCGTGTACTGGTCAATGGGGATCAATATATGGAAACGTAGATGAAGTGATGTCTCAATTCAATACAGCAGTCAATAGGTTGAACATGATTTTCGAGAATGAGATGGGAGTGAAATTTGAGCTTGTAGACGATAATGACAAACTAATATTTTTTAGAGATACAGAACCATATACCTTCGTAAATGATGCTAGAAGACTTATCAATCAGAATACTACAGTAATTAATGAGAATATAGGTAATGCGGCTTATGACATTGGTCATATTTTTACAGTCAACTGTTTAGAAAATATAGGGGGACTGGCTTCTTTGGGTTCGTTATGCAGTAATGGATTCAAAGGAAATGGTGTGAGTTGCGTTGGTTCTGCTAATGTATCCAACTTTATGGTTTCTGTTACTGCACACGAGATCGGTCATCAACTATCAGCTCAGCACACATGGAACAATTGCCCTGGCAATGAAGACAATATATCTCCAGAAGCCGCCTACGAACCAGGTAGTGGTTCTACCATAATGTCCTATGCAGGTGCTTGCAGGAATGGCAATAACATTGTTAGAAACAATGACGACTACTTCCATGTATTCAGCCTGGAACAAATGTATAATCATGTCGAAAGTGCGGGATGTGGAGAGGAAACCATAACATCTAATAACACACCAGACATCTCTATTCCACTTGGCGACGATGTGGTTATTCCTATATCGACACCATTTGAGCTTATAGGTGAGGCTAGCGACGAGGATGGAGACAATATGACCTACACTTGGGAACAAATGGATAAAGGTCCAAGTAGCCAGATAGGAAATCCGATATTGAATGCACCCCTTTTCAAATCAATCTATCCAGGCTCTAGCCCAATAAGATTATGCCCTAGTCTGCCCGCTATATTGAATTCTCTCAATCCTGCGGATGAGGTGCTACCCACCTATTCCAGAGATTTGACATTCCGATTCATTGTAAGAGATAACCATCCAGGCGTGGGAACGACGGTATGGGAAGAAATCCAATTCGAATCCACAGAAGATGCCGGACCTTTCATTGTGACGAGTCCTGCTGACTTATCTTTTGCAGAAATTGGCTCTAATTATTTAGTAGAATGGGATGTTGCCAATACTGATAACGAAAGCGTCAACTGCCAGTTCGTAGATATCTTTTTATCAAAAGATAATGGTCAGACCTTTGATGTTATACTCAAGCTAAATACACCTAATGATGGGTCGGAATCTATTGTCATACCTAATGAAATCACTAATAATGGTCGCATCAAGGTAAAGGCCAGTAACAACATCTTTTTCAACATAGGAAAAGGCGAGCTAATTATCCGCGCCCCATCAGAGCCAGGATTCTACGTTGATCTATCTAACAATAATTTTGATATCTGCGTACCAGAGACGGTCTCACTGGATATCAATGGTACATCCTTCCTTGATTTCGATAACCCCGTGCAACTAGAAATAATAGATGGTCTGCCACCTAATGCTACTTATACTTTTTCAGATAACCCAATGCTTCCTGATGGGTCTTCTACACTTGATATCACATTAGATCCAGAATCGCTATCTGATTCTTATGATCTTGTACTGCAAGCCGTATCAGAGGATGCCGATACAGTACAACAGTTATTTACGGTCAATATCACTGGTACAGACATGTCAGATCTGGCGCTAGTAGGTCCTGCAAGTGGTACTGCTAATCTTGGAGGGACTCCGACCTTTGATTGGGCTGAAGTACCTAACGCGGCTTCCTATACATTGGAGGTATCGACAAGCCCATCATTTGGAAGCACCAATATTATTACAGAGACTGACATCTTAGAGAATACTTTTACACCACCTATAGTCCTTGACAACAGTGAGTTATATTACTGGCGTGTAACGAGCAGCAATAAATGCATAAGTGAAGCATCAGAAATTTTCACATTCGGTACAGTGACTTTGGCATGTGAGACTTACGAGTCACAAGACCTTCCTAGAAATATATCTACTGGTCTGCCTACGGTTACTTCCACCATCGTCGTGCCTGCTCCTAGTATCATCGCGGATGTCAATATAGATTTAATAAAGGTCGGTCATGGAAGAGCAAGAGATTTAAAAGCCACACTTATTAGTCCATCTAATACAGAAGTGGAGTTGTTTGCATCTTCATGTGCGGGTGCTAATGTAGATATAGGTTTTGATAGTGATTCTCCTTTAGCATTTGGATGTCCTCTTAACTCTGGGCGCATTATGATTCCTCAAAACGGCAGTCTATTTGACTACCAAGGTGAGCAGGCCCAAGGTCCTTGGAGACTGGAGATACAGGATGAAAGAGCTGGCGAAGGGGGAAGATTTGATGCATTTGTATTGGAATTATGTGGTTCTGTTACGACGAATGATCCTTTTCTAGTTAATAATTTTGTTCTGGAAGTGCCTACTGGGGGTTCTGATAGAATATTCAATGAGCAATTGCTATCTCAAGATAATGATAACGGTCCACAAGAATTATTATATACTGTGGTCGTACAAACAACCAAAGGTTCCGTCTATATTGATGGTCAGAAGGCGGAGGTAGGCTCCACATTTACACAATCGGATATAGACAATTCGAGGCTAAGATATGTACATGAGGGAGATCAAGAAGAGTCGGACTTTTTCGTATTTACTGTCATAGATGGACAAGGAGGCTGGATTGACCTTACCAGATTTGATATCAATATGGAAGACGGATTTCTTTCTTCCATAGATGAAATACCAGAACACAGTGCTTTTGACATATTCCCTAATCCAGCCAATAACATATTACATATAAGAAATAAAATGACCTCCTCACAAGAGTGGCAAATGGATATGTATAATGTGAATGGCCAGTTAATAAGAAATACAAGTTTCAAAGACCACTTGACATTAGAAATTTCTGATTACGAATCAGGAGTCTACATCATTCAGTTATCTAATGGACAAGAGCAACTATCACATCGTGTCTCTATTATGAGGTAATTGCATTTATTTGTTCAGGAAAAGGGCTTATGGTTAACCATAGGCCCTTTTTTAGTTTTAGGTATCACCATACAAGCCTATTATTTTCACTATATCGACGCAACACATCAGACGGATGACAGGTATTATGGGTATGTAAACAAATTCAGAACTAAATTGCACTTATTAGAAGTGCTTATTTTTTGGATTTATAAGAAAGAAAATTGATGAAGCATTTAAGTTTTTATTTCATTGCTATTCTACTCATTGGACTACAGTCTTGCCAAAAAGACATTATAGGAGAAGAACAAGACCTAGAAGTTATTACAACTGAACCTACAGTAACCATATCTTCTGGGTTTTCTGGGATAGTTGTAGACGAAGATCAAAACCCAATAGAAGGTGTAGAAATTTCATATAGTCGTCAGACATATACGACAGACCAAAATGGATACTTTATTGTTATAGACGCCAAAGCTCCTGCAGAGGGTGGTTTTCTTAGTCTTAAAAAGGAAGGATTTTTTAATAATTACAAATTTTTCTATCCAGAAAATGGATCCTTCGCTTTCCAGAGGGTGATGATGATAGAGTCACAGGAATCAGGAAAATTTGATGCTAACGCAGGCGGGGCGATAGAGTTAGAGGGAGGCGCAAAAATTACTTTCCCGACTGAAGCTATAGTCAACCAAAATGATCTTCCCTATGCAGGTGAAGTCACTGTACGTGCTCACTGGTATAATCCGACGGACACTGATATTACACAATCCATGCCCGGTGATCTCCGAGGCAATAGCCTTGATGGAAAGATTGTACAGCTAGCGACTTTCGGTATGATGGCGGTCGAGTTATATGGCAGTAGCGGAGAAGAATTGAATCTTAATGATGAAACTATGGCCACCTTAGACTTCCCTATTCCAGAAAGACTAAGTAACACAGCCCCTGCGGAAATTCCTGTTTGGTCTTTGGACGAATCTACAGGTTACTGGATAGAAGAAACCTCGGCTTCTTTAACAGAGGAATTCTATAGAGTACAGGTCAGTCATTTTTCATTTTGGAATTGTGATGTCCCCTATCCTCTTGTGAATATATTCGGAAAACTCGTAGATGATAAAGGCAGCGCTCTACCTTTTTATGAAATGTGTATAGAAGCTCCCAATCTGGGTATGGTAGGATATGGTTGGACTAATTCCGAGGGAAGCTTTAACGGTAAAGTACCCAAAAATGAGCCCTTAGTACTAAAAGTAAAAGATGAATGCGGCAATGTCGTACTGGAAAGAGAAATCGGTCCTTTTTCTTCCGACGCATCTTTTGGCGAAATTGTAATCAATACAGCCAAACAAATAAAAATAGAAGGTCGATTAGTCTGTGACGGTCAGGCCGTCTCTGATGGATATGTCAAAGTATCGGTAAATAATTCCTCTTATTACATATTTGAGACAGACGAAAACGGTTACTTCGATGGATACATCATTGCGTGTGATACAGAAAGAATTGTCGTAACTGGTGTTGACAGGGAGAATAATAGAGTATCAGAACCAGTTGATTATAATGTTGGCAATGAGACAGAGATCGATTTTGGAAATATACAATCATGCGAAACTCTTGACGAGTACATCAGATATAAACTCAACCAAAGTCAAGAATATCTCAATGTAAATCCTAGTGCTTGTCTGGAAGGGAATAAACTAACCTTGGGCACCGCCATGGATTCCTTTAATTATATCACGCTCACTATAGACATGCCACAGCTTGGTAGCCAAAACAGTGTCAGTTCACTGACTGCCTGGTTGTATGATACGAATGCATCCAGCTATCAAGAGGTGGTATGCAACAATAATTTCAATTGTAATGAAATAGAGGTAATCTTCACGCAACTTGGCAGTGTGTCAGGAGAATATGTCGAAGGCACAATAATGGGAGAAGATAATAATGGTCGATCTATTATGGGCTCATTTAGAATTAGGCTCGACGAAAAACCAGAGGAATTAAGGTGTAACATGACAATGATCGAAAGCGACGGTTGCGGTGCAAACGCCAATGGAGCAATCAACATAGAGATATCTCAAGGCACACCCCCATTCGAATTATTAGCGGAGTTTACGCCTTTCGGATCTAATCAGGTACAAGTCATAGACGGTACATTTGAAGAAAATCTCATTGGCATAGAAGGATTAGAAACAGGTGAGATAAGAGTAACAGTCGTAGATGCCAATAATAATATATGTGAATCAGAAATAAGAATAGGTGGTGTCCAGATAGAGGTATATATCGACACAGATAATATCCCATGCGTCCAAGGAGAATATAGTGCTACAGCCGTCGTCGTAGGAGACGGTTCTGGTCAATATCTGTACGAGTGGAATAATGGTGTATCGACTAATGACTCCATTATAAACAATCTGACTTCTGATACTCTAATAGTGGAGGTTACAGATCTAGTAACGGGATGTACCGCCGTAGGTATTACAGCAATAGGTGGTCCAGCAGGTAATTTCTCATGTCAGATAGAAAGCCTCAACGTATCCTGTAATCCAGAAGGAGGTCGCGCTGCGGTCTTTGCATACGGCGGATCAAATGAATATTCTTACGAGTGGAGTAACGGTGCTACGACACAGGAAATAGAAGACCTCAGCCCGGGCGTATATTCTGTATTCGTTATTGACAACAATACTGGATGTATAACGAGCTGCGAGGTAGAAATTTCTCAGATAGAAGAATTACAAGTAGATATAGAAGGGCTAGATGTTATATCCTGTAATTCTAGCCAATTATTCTTGGCAGTAGCACCTTATGGTGGAGTTCCACCTTATAATATCCTCTGGTCTACGGGTGATACGACGGACTATATTGACAATCTTATGCCTAATCAAAACTACTCCGTTACCGTCACAGATCAAAGTGGCTGTGAAGTTGTAGAAAATCCTACGACTGGCATAATACAAGAACTGCTTGATATGGAATTCTCATACACCTTAGAACAATGTATTAATGGCATACCTTATGGCACCATTACTGCTTTTCCAATAGGTGGAACACCGCCATTTAGTTATGAATGGAGTGATGGCTCTACCAAGGAGACATTTGAAGAAGGAGAAGTAGGTCCTACATATACAGTTACCATTATTGATGCAAATGATTGTCAGGCGACGAGATCAGTAATGTACGATCCAGGGGACACTTACCAAACGATAAGCGGCTACGCATGGCTGGATAACTCGGAACTTGGAATACAAGACGTATTTGACAATCAAGACGAAGTATTACAAGGTATCGAAGTACTATTATTAGATGCCAATGATTTTAATAATGTTATCGCTTCTGCTGTTACTGATGACGAAGGGAAATACTCTTTTAATGTAGAGAATGCAGGAGACTTCGTGGTACAGATTCCTTTTCAGGATGCTACAGAAATATATGACGTCGTGGGGTATAAACAAGGCAACGATCCAGACAGGGATAACGAATTATCAGTAGATCTAGTAACAGAAACTTTGGACTATGATGGGTGCATCTTAGAATGGATCAACATTGGATTTAGAAACCCGTAAGAAACCCCTATATGACGGACCAACAACAGCTTAATCATATTATATCTGGTTGCAAAGCCAATAAATCAGAAAGTCAGAAAGCCCTTGTACAAAGGTTTTCTGGCCTTCTGTATACGATATGTCTACGATACATGGGCGATCAAATGAAAGCTCAGGATGTATTACAGGACTCATTCATAAGAATATTCAAATACATCCACAACTTTGATCCAGACAAGGGATCTATCACAAGCTGGATGCGCAAAGTCACTGTCAATACAGCCCTCAAAAATCTTAACAAAAAAGTACCTCAGACCACATCATTATCTCTGGACTATAATGATCGTGTATCCGTCGCACCAGAAGCCATCAGTAATATGTCTGTGGATGATCTTATGGCGATCATAAGGACTCTGCCTGATGGGTACAGACAAGTGTTTAACCTATCCGTGATAGAAGGATATAACCACAAAGAAATAGGAGAGAAACTAGGCATACAGGAAGTGACTTCCCGGTCCAATCTATCCAGAGCAAAGCAACTTCTAAGAAAAAAATTGTTAAACCATAACAGTAAAGAATCATGGGTCAAGATCAACTAGATAAATTCATCAAAAGCCAGATCGAAAACCACTCCACTGATATAGACACCAAAGCACTATGGAATGCTATTACCGATAAGGCAGAATCAGAATTTGCGACGGAGATTGCTGATAAGATCAGACATCACGAATCAAAAATAGACAGCAACAAGGTATGGAGAGCGATCCAATGGAAAAGATATAAAGGGATCAGAATCGCCTCTGTGGCACTCTTAAGTTTGGCTTTAGTAACGTTCTTTTTCCTAAAACAAAACAATAGCAACTACACTGAATATGAAACTTCTCTAGAGTCCTCACATGAAAATATAGAAATAACAAACTCCAAGAAAACACCTTCTCAATCTAAAACTCAATCATCTAGCCTTACTCAACAAAATTTTACAAAGACTGAAGACAAAGCTAGTCTAAATGAAGCTAGCGCAGTATCAGAAATAGAAACAGCTAACCGTAAAAACAAAAAAACTTCAAACTCCATTGCTCAGAACCAAAGCAATTATCAAAAGACGACGACAGGTGAAACGAAACAGAATAATGTTCAATTCCAGACAGATACAGACGCTCAGGTCCCTAGTAAGGCGATCACTGAAAACAGAGAAATTGTACCCACTGATGAAAATATACACCTTACTGGAAAAAAATCCAGCCTAATCCCTGCCATCGGCTTACCAGATAAAAAATGGAATGCTGATCATATAATTAGTAGCCACAGCGAAAATAAACCAACAGCCAACATTCCATCGATAGATGATTGCTTTAGAAATTCTAACTCTATCAAATGTTACAACCACGGACCTAAGAAATACCATTTCTCCTTACTGACTTATGGGACGACGGATTATTATTTGAAATTCATGGAAAATAGTGAGGCAGTAAGCACCTACGTCGCAGATAGAAAAAGGACACAAGCATATAGGCCGAGCCATAGAGCAGGCGTCCATCTCAAACTCAGACATAAAAATGGAATGTATGTCAAGACAGGATTTGAGTTTGGTATAATCAGAGAAAAATTCTCTTATGAGGTCAAAGACACCTTTACTCAAATATTACCAGATCAACTGATCAATATAGACATCAACGCCAACGGAGATACAACCAGAACTTATGGGAACGCTCCTGTGACCACAATAAAACAAAAAACATGGCGCACTAATAACAAATTCGAGACTATAGGGATACCCTTGATTGTTGGTTATCAGCTAGAAAACAATAAAATAAGCTATGGTCTGGAGATGGGCGTGATATACGATTTCAGTCATAAGTTTACTGGTCATCTGTTAGATCAATCTAGTGATCCAACAGATGCGCGTAATTACTTTAACTCTAATAATAAACTGAATCTAACGGGTGGAGCTCACCTTACCTATAGACTCAACGAAAAAATCAGCACTAACTTAATGGTATCTTTCAGGCAAAATCTGAAATCCATCAATGATGAATTATACAATGTAATTGATCAAAAAAACAGCATTTTGGGATTAGGAATTGGGATAGAAATCGGACTCTAACACGAGGAGAAATCAGGTCATAGGTATTAAACATTTATCGTACAAAAAATAGCTGCACCTAACGAATTAGATGCAGCCTGTTTAAACCCTTAATTGTTCCTGGCTTCTTGCACTAACGCAAAAAACCACCCTTAAACATTTGTATCAAAAGTATGGGAGAGTGTACAATCTGTCTTAATAACTATGGCATCTTAAACCCTACAAGACCCTACATAAGCCCTACTTGCCTAAGAAAAACAAATTTAGATTTAACATATTATACCAAATAATATTCATATAACACTGAATATCAATTTTTTATAAATTAAATCGTATAAACATTCAATTTGCTTATAATTTGTAGAAAACTCTACAAAGGACTAAAAGTAATATCGTCGGAATTGGTCATACGCCTGCTCGATCATGTCTTCTAGGACTTCGTCCTCATTCCTTATCGTAGAGTTTTGGTTGCGTGTTTGGTAGCGGTCAGGGATGGCTCTGGTATCACCAGAGATGTCATAATATTCTCTTACAACCGACTCTGATATATTAATATTCCGATTTCTATAATCACAGTACTCTCTATAACCATCTACCAAAACATTGATAGTCCAATCATATTGCGTTGCTCTTTCCGTGATGACCACTTCCCCTCTTACAGTTCTATATCTCGGTATACGGACTTCTCTACCAGAAGTATCCCGTTCTATATCATATCCATCTTCTATCTCTTCAGTAAAATTTTCTGTCCTTTGGTTATCCCTGACATATTCGACAATATTCCTAAAATCAATATTAAGAATACAGTCTCCTTCCCGAGCATTGCCATTATAGACGACATCTAAAAATTGTTCTGACTCTCTGGTTATTCTGCTAAATTCTCTATCTATCTCTCTATTATAATCATAACGCGCATTAGTAAGGACCATGATGACCAATGTACCTGCTTCTTTGGACGCCTGATATAGGTTATGGATCGCTTCTGTATTCTCGTCATAATCCTTAATTAGTTTGTTAGCAATAATACAGGCTTCCTGGGCCGCTAGTTTATCTCCAGATTGCTGATAGATTTCCATTTGCATGTCCGCCAAGTCGAGATAATTAGTAACAATACTATTGCGCAGATCCTCTGTTTCCCGACTAACGACATCCATCTTATCATCAAAGTCATCATCCAGATACAATTTACCCTCGTTATACTCAGCTAGTAATTGGTCATTAAGCTGATAAGCGAATTCCATATCTTCTATCTGGTTGGTGTTCAGATAAGAAGAGATTTCTGATCTGTTATTATATAACAATTTGTCAAAAGAGCGATCTAGTAGAGAGCGTGTTTTTCTATCTTTCTTACCTTTCTTTATATCCTTGAGTGCACTATTATACGCCTTGTCATAGTTGCCATCCTTATAATGCTTTTGTGCGCTTTTACATGACGCTAATAATAAGGCTATAAAGACTAATCCTGCGGATATTCTCATAAGGTTTCGTTTAGATATCTGAGATAATGATCGTAGTATATATGTGGTTTTTCTCTTCCAGATTGAAAATAGCTAATTGCACCGTTGTAACCGATATTTTCCTCCTTAATCAATGACATGAGACGATTGATCGTACCATTATGACCATCTATTATAGCTTGGTGGTCTGGGACATACCGCTTGATGAGGTCTTTAAAAAATAAAAAATGTGTACAACCCAACACTACCGCCCCATATTCGTCCCAGTCTAAGGAATCGAACTTTTTCTCTAGGTATAACGGAATCTCTGGATTATTGAGATCGAAATACTCTGCGTACAACACCAGCTCCTGTAATGACATTTTGTGCAGGCGGTCGTGAATATCAAGATCGGTGGCAAGCCTGTTAAGTTTTTCTTCTTGTAAGGTATAATCGGTGGCAAAAAGTAAGATTTTTTTATTCGTAGCCAGAGATGCAGGCTTGATGGCAGGTTCCATTCCGATAATGGGATAAGTATATTTTTCTCTTAGTACCTCTATGACGGAGCTTGTCGCCGTATTACATGCCACCACTAGTGCTTTCAGCTTATATCCATCGAGATAAGATATGGCATCCAGAACATATTCTCTTATCTGATCCGCAGTCTTGATGCCATAAGGCACATTATCTGTATCCGCAAAATAGATGAATCGCTCATTAGGTAATCGTCTGAGCGCTAGATTCAATACGGACAATCCTCCTACCCCAGAATCAAAAAAAGCAATGTACATCAGAGTTGTGACTTAGATAAGCTGTAAAGGTACTATTAGAAATAGGTAAAGGATAATTAATCAAAGAAGTAACATCGGATATTATAATTTGCTTTGGACCTCATCTATGACGATAGTTTTAGATACCACATCATGCCATCCTTTAGGTTCTTTATCATAGAATGTTACAATATCTATAATGGTCAATCGGATTAACGTTCTGACCAAAAAGGCATTGAGTTGTGGACTCATACCTTGCCTTGTGACGACTCTTGTCTTAGTTAATTGCTTACCTATCGTTTTGCCATCAAATACAGATTCCGCAATGAAATAATACAGGAAGTATATAATAAGCAAAGACCATATTGAAATAACTATATAAAATAAAATCTTCACGAGGAACAGCATCAAAAAACTGGCAATAATGTCTATCAAAAAATTGAGTGCTCTTTTTTCTCTACTAGCTCGCACTAGTTCTATATGACCTTGTAACCTATAATCGAGTAATTGGTCTACGGACATACTAACGTGTTAGTATTATGTACTCTAACAGCACTTGGTCCAAAAAACGCTCCATACCCGCTTTAGGACTTTCTATATCCAAGTAATCGGCCACCTTGTCCGCTATCTTGATAAGTATGTCTTTATTGGCTTCTGAGGGTAACTCTCTATACCTCAGCAGGCTTTGCTTGAGCAGCATCATATCTTGGTCATTATAGGATGCGATACGCGGATACAGAAACTCATCCTTTTTCTTGATATCCTTAATACTTTCCAGTAATACTCTATTAGAGTTTCGCAGTCTTATAACCACGGTCTGAGCTAGGACATCACCCATCCTTTGGTTCTTGGCAGAAGAAGAGATAAGAGTAATCGCCATAGTACCTATAGTGAAAGTAATATCAATCATCCTGAATATCCACCTGGTAAAAAAATCAACCAACTTCGGCGTCTGTCCTCTGAGTGTGACGACTCTGATACCAAGTAATTTTTTTCCTATAGACTGACCATTATTGAGCACCTCCATAAAAAAGTGATAAAAACCCCACACTGGAAGGAGGAAAATATAATAGAAGATGGTACCATTAGAGATACCTAATATGAGTAGTGTATATACAATCAATACCATAATATCAATTATATAAGCCAAAATGCGAATGAGAATGCTGGCTAATTCTGATTGGATAACAATGTTATGGGCGGTTGTTATTTCTACTGTATTCAAGTAATTATGGCTTTAATGATCTCAAGTAAAATTATAAAATATATCACCAAAGGTCAGTAGCAACTGATAACCAAGAAAAAATGCACATTACATACAATTGATTAACTTTATAAGCTAAGTCTGTACCTCTTGACAGAAACGCAATTTATTGATAAAAATCAGAAAGATTGGATCGCCTTAGAACAGCTCCTCAAAAAGCCCGTCAAAGACGCGGACCAATTACATGACCTATTTATAAAAGTATCGAGCGATTTATCTTATGCACGAACTTTTTTCCCTAATAGGACCGTCCGCGTATACCTTAATAATCTTACGCAGGATGTATTCGACTCTATGCGTGTACAAAAAGAAAAGTTCAGATTTTCTAAGGTCTATAATTTTTTCGCGCATATACTTCCGCAAGAAATATATAATTCCAGAAAAGCTCTCATAGTATCTCTAATTGTCTTTTCTGTTGCCGTTGTAATTGGTGTCATATCCACCCTGCAAGACAACGAATTCCCCAGACTCATTCTCGGTGATGACTATGTGGATATGACGCTGGATAACATTGAGAAGGGTGACCCTATGGCCGTCTATAAGGACGAAGATAAGGTCAGTATGACGCTCATGATTACCACTAATAACATACGAGTTTCGTTTCTGGCGTTTGTATTTGGTTTGTTTGGCTCAGTGGCTACTCTATTGGTACTATTACAAAATGGTATCATGCTGGGTGCATTTCAATGTTTCTTTGCAACCAAGGATTTGTTCTGGACTTCTTTTCTTACTATATGGATACATGGTACTATAGAGATATCCGCCATTATCATTGCAGGTGGCGCAGGCATCGTCCTAGGCAATGGTTTACTTTTTCCCAAAACACATGATAGATTTGTCTCTCTACAGGTGTCATCATTGCGTGCGCTGAGACTTATTATAGGCACGATACCGCTTTTTGTTATTGCAGGTATACTAGAGTCTTATGTAACGCGGCTGACGGAGTTACCTGACCTGATCAGATTGAGCATTATATTGTTATCCGCGCTACTCATCATTACTATGTGGATTATCTACCCGATCTATTATAGGTGGAAGAATATGTCGACCATAGATTACACGATACATCCGACATATCAGGAAGAAAACAATATCATCAAAGAGAGGTATAAAACAATGACTGAGTCCTTAGGTGATGCCTTAGCTGAGTTTCGATATAATTTCGCTAGTATTCTCAAGCATATTATCTTCTATACATTGCTCATCGTCATTCCAGCAGTATATATTATATTCCAATATAGAGATGTCCCTACAACGGGCACAGAACAAGCACAAGTACTAAGTGGTACAGATCAGTTCCAATATAGTCAAGGAGGGCTTGTGTTTTTCCTTCTTTACACCTTACTGATATCATATATCATTGTTGTTATCCGTATGATTACGAAGGGTAAAAATCTCTCCATTCGTGATAAACTAAAAATATTTAAACAG
This sequence comes from Saprospiraceae bacterium, assembly GCA_020628095.1. Taxonomy (GTDB): domain Bacteria; phylum Bacteroidota; class Bacteroidia; order Chitinophagales; family Saprospiraceae; genus RFSX01. The sequence continues at coordinate 10,464 of JAHDFP010000023.1, read as the reverse complement.
TACTATCTAAAGGCTTTTTTGATAACTGTTTTATTCTATTCACCATTGGCCATTTTGGAGTCTCCACTATATTTTCTGACATGGCTTATACTTCCACCTCATCTCTATTTTATCATGATTGAAAATATTTTTGATAATGATGAGAATATATTAGTGGTCATAAAAAAATCTTACCAATATTGTTTCAAAGGCTTCTCCAGTTATTTGCTTATTTATTTCTTGTTATTATTATTGGCGCTAGTTATAAGCATGTTCCAGTCATCTCCTATAATTAGTTACTTAAGTGATTTTGTATCATGGCATGATGTCTTTGATAATGCCGTACTTAATCATTCATATATCCAGTCCATTCTTAACTGGATTTGTATATCGTTCTTTTTAGTGCTATCGTACCATTTTTTCAGCAATGTATATCAGAGCCAAAAAATCAAATTCACTTCCAGTGACCTATATAAGCGACTAGAAAATTTTGGATCACACCTTAACATATCCAAAAGATGAGATTATTATTGGTCAAGCTTCTATTAACTATCTTGATGATCTCACCAATGCAAAAAGGTCTATCAAATGATACCACATATAATACCGTTAGTGTCATTAGCAGCGAAAAGTTCTTAGAGCTAAGGGAGTCTCTTGACTTAGAAAGAACCAAGAAAACTCTCAGACCAAAAGAGCGGGAAAAAGACAAGACAGAAGAAGACAAGAAGAAGAAAAAGAAGAAGAATAACAAATTAGATCTTCCGTTTCTTGGTCATATAGGTCAGATAATTGCTTTTTCGATAATAGCAATTTTAGTTATAGCAATACTGTACTTTGTTTTCTCCAATGTAGAGATAGAAAAAAAGATAAACCCATCAGACATTCCAGATTATATAGAAGATATCGAGGAGATAGATACCATATCGGCCTTTGGCGTGGCCATGGCCGAAGGAAATTACCGCGTCGCACTACGCATGAGATTCTTGCGCGTACTCCAGATACTATCTGAGAAGAATATGATCAAATGGAAACCAGAAAAAACCAATAGAAATTACAATAGGGAATTGCGAGGTACTGAGGTAAGCACGGCATTCTCCAAGATGTCGCATATTTTTGATTATGTATGGTACGGAAACAAGGAGATAGACAGAGCGACCTTTGAGGATATGGACAAAGATTACAAGACATTCTTAAGCAGGTATAATGTCTAGGGCAAAAATCATATTACTTATACTCAGTTTCTTTCTCCTTATAGGAGTTCTTATAATCACATTCTATGAGGTCAAAGAAGTACCTGATTATAATTGGTTCTCACATTACAATTACGAGTCCAACGAACCCAACGACCTTTACCTATTCAAATCTCTTATAGAAGAAAAATATGGGCTTGAGAATCTCAACCTTAACGAAGCAGATAGTGTCTACTTAGAAAAAGGCGAGGACAACCTTTACGTAACCATAGGAGATCAAATTCGTTTTAACTCTTACGAAAAAGATAAATTTATTGAGTACATCTCTGCTGGCAATAATGCACTTATTATAGCCAGAAGAATAGATGTGCTGAACGAAAAATATGACTCTCTCATAGACCTCAGTGGAGACAATATGGTCACACCGTATGATGTAATAGCGGATACCACATTTTGTTTTGACATGAACTTCATATCTGAGGATACCACCGTGTTATGCTATAAGAAATATATCTATAATATCGAGAAACCAAGAAAGGTGACTCATACAACTTTTGTAGAGGACTCATTAGGTTATATAGAAGAGCTTGCTTACAACCACAACTATTATCGTTCTTTTTTCGGAAGAATCCAGATAGATTCGGGATATATCTATATACATACGATTCCTAACTTATTTACTAATTATGGTAGTCTACAAGATTATTACCTACCTCATTTCAACAAAGTCTTTTCCTATCTACCCGCAGAGAAAGTTGTCTTGGACAAACCAAAAAATAGATTTTATTATGATCCTGCCAATAGAAAAAGTCCTATAGATTTTATCCTACAGACAGATAGTCTCAGGTGGTCATATTATCTTACAATAGGCGGTATGATTTTGTTTGCTTTCTTTCGAGGCAAGAGAAAGCAAAGAGTAGTACCTATGGTAAAAAAGAACATCAACACTTCCATGGAGTACATACAGACTCTAAGCGAGTTATATAAAAATCAAAACCAAAATCATAAGCTGGTCAAACACATCAAAGCTAATTTCTTACACAACATAAAAAAGAAATACAACATAGATCCTAATGTAGAAGACTATAGCAGAGCGTTGAGCAAAAAAACAAAAATCGAATTAAGCGACATAGAGAATCTCATGCACAAATTTAATAGTGCAGAAAGCTCAGATTTCACTGACGAACAACTTATAGTATTACATAAACAAATCGAATCATTCTACAAAAAAGCGAAATAACAATGGAAGAAAATATAGAAGAGCCAAACCCATCTCAAGAGCTAAACACTAATGCAGGTGACACTTCACTTTTCAGGAATACATTAGACCTCACACCAGTCAGGGATAATATACAACGGCTCAAAGAAGAGTGCAATAAAGTAATCATAGGTCAAGAAGACCTCATCGAACTAATGATAACTTCTGTTATCGCTGGGGGGCATATATTACTAGAAGGTGTTCCTGGCATTGCCAAGACACTCAGTGCAAAAGTCTTCGCCAAAACAATTAATACTGATTTTTCTAGAATACAGTTTACGCCAGACCTAATGCCTGCGGATATTATCGGCACCTCTATATTCAACATGAAGAAATCTACCTTCTCTTTCCAAAAAGGACCAATCTTCTCTAACGTTATACTTATAGACGAAATAAATCGCGCGCCTGCCAAAACACAGTCGGCCTTGTTCGAGGTAATGGAAGAAAAGCAAATTTCTTTTGATGGTGTGACCTACCCTATGACAGAACCATTTATTGTGATAGCGACTCAAAATCCTATAGAACAAGAAGGTACATACAGGTTACCAGAGGCGCAGCTAGACAGATTTCTGATGAAAGTCAAAATGTCCTACCCTACTGAGCAAGAAGAGTTAAGAATATTAGAAAGATTCAAAAATAAAACGGGAAAACCTGACTTATCCATTATACACGCCATTCTCGATCAATCGAAACTAAAAGACATACAAGAAGTCATAGATAAGATCCATGTCGAAAAGCAAATGCTAGAGTACATCACTCAGATTGTGCAGGAGACCAGACATCATGCTAAGGTCTACCTCGGTGCCTCTCCACGTGCTTCACTCGCATTACTGGTCTCCAGTAAGGTCACAGCTGTAATAGCAGGTCGAGACTTCCTGATACCAGACGATGTACAGTTTGTTGCACCACACATACTTAATCATCGTCTGATTCTTACGCCAGATGCAGAGATGGAAGGATTAGATAGCTTTATGATTATAGAGGAAATTATCAAATCTGTAGAAGTACCAAGATAAGTGCTACCTCATACATATATAACAAATAGATTTTTTTACGGATTAGCCTTATGCGTTTTCCTGTTTATACTAGCCTATTCGTTTCCTTCTCTTTTCTTTTTTTCTAAGATTGTATTTTTCGGATTTGTCTTTCTTGTCATGCTAGACTGGGGCATATTATATTTTATATCCGACAAGATTATCTGTACTCGTAATGTGGTAGAAAAACTATCACTAGGTGACGAACAAGCTGTAGGATATAAAATCACTAACGAAACAAACTGGTCTCTCCGAGGAACGCTATATGACGAACTCCCTTATCAGTTACAGCATAGGTCAGAAATATTGAAAGACCAAATGCTGACCTCTGAGCCTGTAGAACATCAGCATTACATAAGGCCAATAGAAAGAGGCAAGTATGCGTTTGGTAATCTTTTATTATACGTACAAAATCCAAAATTAGGATTCGTAGAAAAAAGAATTATTTATAACGAAGAATTAGATGCAGAAGTACATCCGAGTATATTACAAATGCGAAAGTATGAGCTGCAAGTATTCTCTAAAAATGCCTTCTTAGCTGGCGTCAGACAAACCAGAAAATTAGGAGAATCAGATGAGTTTGAATATATCAAACCTTACATGCAAGGTGATAATATAAAAAACATCAACTGGAAAGCGACCTCCAGAAAAAACCAACTGGTCGTCAATCAATATCAGAATACAAGATCTCAAATGGTCTACAGCATCGTGGATATGGGAAGGTCTATGAAGATGCCATTCTACGATCTCACCTTACTCGATCACTCCATAAATTCTGCACTAGTTATATCTAATATTATACTTAAGAAATATGATAAGGCTGGACTTATCACTTTCTCGGATAAGATGGAAACCATCGTCCAGGCTAAATCTATAACTGGCCAGTTAGAAAATATTTCTCTTCAGCTCTATAACCAAAAAACAAAATTCAAAGAATCGAATTTCGAACTACTCTATCACACGCTCAGGCGTCGGATCAACCGTCGCAGCATCCTGCTCTTCTTCACTAATTTTGAGAACGAAATAGATATGGAAAGAAACCTTCCTTATCTAAAAGGATTATCTAAACGACATCTCCTCGTCGTTATTCTTTTTGTCAATACGGAAATATTATCCATGACACAAAAAGAATCTAAAACAAAGTCGGACATCTACCTGAAAACGTTTTCAGAAAAAGCCATCTACGAAAAAGAACGCATCGCGCACAGACTTAACATAGAAAAAATACAAACGATACTGACCGCACCAGAAGACTTATCCATAAATGTTATCAATCGTTATCTGGAGATAAAAGACAAAAGAATGATATGACGAAATAAAGGTTCGCTTCGTTATATTAGAAAAAATAACAATCCACCGACATTAACGCCTTATCATTTTCCTTAATATTGTATGCGCTTACCGCATCCAAATAATTATATAGATTTCATGAAACATATAATAGTCTTCTTATTGCTTTTCTTTGCTTATCAGGGTATTTCTCAAGAAGACAACTTTTATATCCAGAAAATAGAGAAGGGCAAATTTTTGTTCCAAAACAATCCATACACCTTCCAAGAGTTAGGAGATATAATCAAACCTCAGGAAGAAGCCTATTCTTACTACACTAAATCCCTCAAAGCAAAAAAACAATCTAGAGTACCAGGATGGATATCTATCGGTATGATCGGAGGCGGCATCTCCATGATGCTCGCAGATGGATGTCTAAGAAGCGAATTCGAGTGTAGCGGTGGTTATTATGTGGGAGCATATACTTTGGCATTGGCTACCTTTCCAGCGGTTGTATCATTGGCTAATCTGTCGATATCCTCTTCTTATAAATCTAGAGCTATAAAAACCTACAACAACAGCCTAGCTAGAGACACTTCTCAAGATATTATCTATAAAGAAAAAGAATCAAATTTGTCCATAGACTTAGGCGCCACAGGTCTATCTATGAGACTTAGTTTTTAAGAATAAATTATCAGAAATAAATGAAGAAACCACTAGTTTCTCCTATCGAGGAGAATGCCAGTAAGAAAGCCCAAGAGATGGCTACATTCTACAAAGAAACACTTGGATTTACACCTAATAGTATATTCACGATGATGAGACGTCCTCGGATAGCCGATGCTTTTCTGGAGATGAATAAAGCCGTTATGGAGAATAAAGGCAGAGTCACTAGTGCACTAAAAAGACAGATAGCCTATCTATCTAGTATGAGTACGGGTTGTAGATACTGTGAAGCACATGCCATCCGTGCGGCTGTACGCTATGGCTCGGAAGAAGACAAACTCAATAATATATGGGATTACAAAACCTATCCTGCATTCTCTGACGGAGAAAGAGCTGCCTTTGATCTGGCCATAGCCGCTTCCTCTGTACCCAATGCCGTGAATGATGAATTGTCCGAAAATATGAGAAAGCACTGGGACGATGGCGAAATTGTCGAAATCATGGGAGTCATAGCCCTCTTCGGATATCTCAATAGATGGAATGATAGTATGGGTACGCAACTGGAAGAACCAGCCGCAGAAGATGGCGACAAATATCTCAGCACAAACGGATGGACACGAGGAAAACATAAATATTAAGCGAATAAGTACAAGATGCCAGAGAACAAAGTCATAGAAAGTGGCAATGCGCTGATAAGTGCACTACGAGATCAACTAGGAGCCGATAAAGTACTAACTGGAGCTGATCTGGAAGACAAGTACTATCACATCTGGAAAATGAATGATGGCCTTAATGCACTTGCCTATACACTTCCAAGCACAACAGAAGATGTGTCGGTTATACTCAAGTCTTGTAACGCTCACGATGTACCAGTTATCGTTTTCGGTGGATTGACTAATCTAGTGGGGAGCACAGAACCACAGGGTAATGAGGTCATTATCTCCATGCAAAATCTCAATAAGATTATCGAAACCGATACTGGAAGTCGGACGATGACAGTAGAGGCTGGTGTTGTCCTAGAAAGGATACAGCAAGAGGCTAAAAACAATAAGCTACTCTTTCCTCTTAATTTCGGAGCGAAAGGAACGGCGCAGATTGGCGGTATCATCTCTACTAATGCAGGCGGTCTGAGAGTATTCCGATATGGTATGACAAGGCAACTTATTTTGGGTCTGGAAACTGTTCTTATGGATGGTACGATCATCAGCGGACTCAAAAAGATTATCAAAGATAACTCCGCTTATGACCTGAAGCATTTATTCATAGGCTCAGAAGGCACTCTTGGCGTAATCACTAAGGCGGTACTGAAACTCATAGAACCCCCACAGAGTCGATGCAGTGCTTTTGTCGGGATCAATTCTTACGAGAATGTCATTGCGCTGCTCAAGCATTTGGATAAAGGCTCAGCAGGGGCCTTAAGTGGCTATGAGCTTATCTGGGGAAACACCTACCGAGCAATGACCAGCCCCCCAGCCCACTCTAAGCCCCCTCTGCCGCATGGATATTCTTTTTATGTGCTTATGGAAATCATGGGCAGCAATCAGGAAAAAGACAACGAACTCCTAAGTCATCTACTCGAACAGGCACTGGAAAAAGAAATAATCGAAGATGCCACTTTGGCCCATACACAATCAGATCTCGAGTGGTTTTGGAAAATAAGAGAGGATGTGCATGCACTGGTCGTACAGTGTAATTATGACCAACATTTTGACATAAGTATTCCTATCTCTGATATAGGCGACGCTGTCTCAAAAATGAGCCAAGAGCTAGAAAAAATAGAAGGAGTAGAAAAGATCTTTCCCTTTGGTCATGTGGCTGATGGCAATGTTCATTTTATTATAGGGAAGGTATCAGAAGACACATCTCTCAAAAACAAAATCAATGATGTCATATACAGCCCTATCAAAGCCCTAGGTGGCTCTGTATCAGCCGAGCACGGTATCGGACTACATAAGAAGCAATATCTGGCACTATGCAGAACACCAGAAGAAATAGAAACGATGAAAAAGCTAAAGCGAACTCTAGACCCTAAGTTGTTATTGAATCCACACAAAATATTAGACATCTAAGACAAGGATATTTTTATTAATATTGGATTATAATATCAATCAAACCGAATGTATAAATACTCAAAGCAACTCACTATTCTTTTACTTTCTGTATTCATTATAGCTTGTGGTGGCGATACACCTAAAAAAAGTACCACGCCCAAAAAACCAACAAAAAAAACCGTGGTAGAATCTAAACCAGTAAAAAAAGAAGAACCAATAAAAGAAGAAGTAGAAGAGGTCGAGCCTGAAAAGAAAGAAGAAGCACAAAGCGAACCCGTACCCCCTGAGCAACTCAAAAAAGCCAAAGAAATTGTCTCTAGCGCCGATGCCTCAGACATAGACGCCAAAAAATTATACAGGCTTCATTGTACAATTTGTCATGGTGCAAAAGGAGATATGAAAATCAATGGCGCCAAAGACTTAAGTATATCCAAAATAGGTCTGGAAGAAAGTGTCGCTCAGATATACTTTGGTAAAGGACTTATGACACCATACAACAACTTGTTATCCGAAGACCAAATACTTGCTGTAGCTAAGTATTCTGAGACTTTGAGAAGGTAGGATTACATCTTAATAAATTTAAGAACAACACTCTTATCCGTATGAGTCAAATGAAAGTAATACACTCCTGATGCAAGCCAAGAAATATCAATTGATGCTTTTCTGTTACCGCTAATCTCTTCTTTCAAAAGAGAGTGTCCTTGCGTATTAAAAATATTAAGGTTAAAACGTCCTATTTGCTCCAATCCCAAAAACCGGACACTTTCCATACCAGGATTTGGAACAAGTCTTACTTCTTCTAATTTATTATCTACTGATTCCTCTATGCTAGTTGTAAATAAGCAATCATCTACATCGGGGTGCATGTGGTATAATCTTTCGTATCTGTAATAACAATTGAATCTTTTATTACCATAATCTCCATTACAGAAATCCTTTGGCCATTTGATACCATAGTAAGTTCCTATTTCATCGATCCATCGTATCCTATATTGCGGATTATCGACACAGGCTAGTTCCCAGTACTGCAGCTTTTTTTTATTTGTTAGTCGCATAGTATCTGTTTCTACTACTTGGAGGGTATGAGTTGAATAACTTGACTCAAAATAATCACCTTGCTCCAAACTAAAATCATAAAGTAATACTTGATTCTCTCCATTCTCATCATGTAGAAAGACCTGTCGACCATTTTCTGATTGCCCTATAAAATCATCATCAAATTTTTCGTAGTATGGTAATATTATATCAAAATATTGTTCTGTTCTATATGTTTTAAAATAATTATCCAGACCATACCTAAGTATCGCCACTTTTTCGATTCCCTCTTGTGCATCTGGTTCGGCATAGTACCAATTTCCATAAATTTTGCTAGTCTCTACGAACCCTTCATATACTTCATTATCTGTCAAATTAACATATAGACCTCCACAATCTGACTGCAGACATCCTTCTTTATCTGTTTTTAATAACCAGTAATCGTAATATTGTTGGTAACCAGTAGTATCTGACAAAGTGCTGTATTGCATCCTTCCACTTGAGTACAAAACATCACCCTTATCTATAATATCATATAATATACTATTGACTGTTTGTTGATTCCCTATGAGATTTACAGAATTCCAGTCAATATACTCTCTTGCCCATAACAAGTTACCATTACTAGCATCGACTTTTATCATAAATCCAATAGAAGCCACCCTATCCCTATTGCTATAGCTCTGTCCAACTAGAATGATATTTCCATCTTCTGTTTCTATTAATTTATCAATCCGCCTTCCTGCCATAGTCGATATTGGATCTAAATTAGTAAGCCATCGGATTTCTCCTTGTGGTCCATAACAGATTAGATCATACATTTCGTTTGGATTATTCGTAGATCGAGAGATTTGTCCATATAAATCCAAAACAATGTCACCATTGCTCAAAAGAGCAGAAAGAACAAGACTAAACTCACCATCGTCGAATGAAAAATCAGGGTATTGAAACAATAATTCGCCCTGAGCACTATATTTCCTTATGGTACGATTTCGTATATCCTTTCCGTCATCTAACAGATCATCATAAGATACATAGAAATTACCTTCTTCATCGAAGTCTATGTCTCCCATTCGTACCAGATTCATGGTCGGTTCGATTGTGATCGTTTTTTCCTTATTCAATTCAAGATCAAAAATCACAATCACTCCCTTGACTATTGTTCTATTATTCTCTGATACACGTATCTGACCTGCCGTCACAATTTTATCTTCTGATCTTTGTATCTTGAAAAAATCAATATTATAGGCATTATCTATGGTTGTCGATACCGATTGTAATAATTCTCCATAGACGCTATATTGTTGGACATGCAATTCTCTTGATCTTCCCCGATAATAAGTCCAAGAATAAAACACACTATCCCTAATTTCTGTGAGATCCCTGATCCAAGCATTATGGAATCTGTGATTATAGATTTCCTCTCCATCATCATTCAAAATCAAAAAGTCAGAATGGATCGAGGTATTCACCTGAGTATATCCCAAAAGAAAAATTTGATCCTCGAATTTGCGTATTTGTGATGCAAGATTATACTGATCTCCCTTGTAGTCATAATAGCGAGAAAACGTTGACTGTGCAAAATTAGAGCTTAGACCTAAGATCAAAATGACAAAATGTATTGGGATCATTTTCATAAGAAAATATTCTGGGCACCTTTGGAGACTACTCTCTAAAGTTAACCTTATTTTATATTAGACCAGCCACAATCGGACCTGATACTGTCTTCTTCAAGTCCACGTTACAATTTGTCCTATATAATCTACATTTCAAATTTCCATAATAATACCTATATCAGAGCGTATAATATATATGCCATATTCTCACCCGGGTATTTATATCATATTATCAATAGTACTTGCTCTAGCCTGTAAGAGTACAACCTCCGAGCCAGATCAAGTCCATAAGAAAGATCAATCCGTGCTACCCACCGATTCTAACAACAATAAAAAAGGTCGCACGCTGTATGAAAGAATAAGTCC
>JAHDFP010000001.1 GCA_020628095.1 Saprospiraceae bacterium | reverse complement strand
AGCAGATATTAGCGCATGACGCTTTAGCGTCAGGGTCGGAGGTTCGAATCCTCTCGCCCCGACGATAAAGCTCAGTCTGTTTTCAGGCTGGGCTTTTTTTGAATTGTTATGGTTTATCAGACATATATTCTTTACTCCAAGACTCTTAATAGATATTATACAGGATCTACTGGTCAGCCATTGGCTATTAGATTGTATCAACATAATATAGATCATAAAGGATATACAGGAAAATCGAATGACTGGAAGCTAGTATTCAGCCAGAAGTTTGATCAGGTAGGTGAATCAAGGGAATTGGAGCAAAAGATCAAAAAGAGGGGAGCTAGAAGATATTTAGCAGATATTAGCGCATGACGCTTTAGCGTCAGGGTCGGAGGTTCGAATCCTCTCACCCCGACGATAAAGCTCAGTCTGTTTTATTATTTAAATTTTTTCTGATTTCGTTAAGTTTTACTCTAATTGCTGCAAGTTCATTCTGAATTCCTGCAATATTTCTTGATTCGATTTTATCTAGTGTTTCAAATATTTGCTCGGAATCTTCAATAAAAACAGTTTGGTCTATTAGATCGGGATTGTTCAAAATTTTTAAGCACAATGCAATATTGGATTTCAATGGTTTCTGATTATTCGATTTTGTAATTTTTTCTATTGCTTTAAGTCTAAATTTTAAGCTTGTGCAAAAAGAATTGTTCTCAAAAAAGTATGCTGCAATCATTACATAGCTGTTGGCTGCTGACTGTAGGAGAGAATCTTCCAATTCTAAATTTTTATTGTACAACTTCTTGAATTTCTTCTTTTGACTACTAATTACAGAATTGAACTCCTTCTTTAGCTCAGAGACTTCTTTTTTAAAACCGCTGTAAGTTATTAGACCAAATAATATAAAAAAGGCACTAGAAATACATGCAAATATTGTTGTTTGATTCTTAAGGCCTGTAGAATAGTAATTCCTTTCGAAGTCGATCTTTTTTACCATCGATTCTAACTTTAGAACTCTGGATGAATTATTTAGAATTTCAATTTTGTTTTGTTCATAAGCTGTACTGTCTATATATTGACAATGGACGCTATAAATAAAAGTTATTTTCAATAATGTCACTAATGCTAATTTGGCTTTCATTTTGTGATTTTATATGTTTAATCGAATGATACTATTTAATAAATGTGTTTTGTACAATTTTAATCGCTTAAGTTTCTAATTGATCAAATTTTTTCAATGAAGGATGCTTTTTGGGTTCTTTAATTTTGATGATTACATAATTCTTATCTAAGACTGAAACTACCATATTACAGCATATTCAGATTTAAATCAACAGATTTGAAAAGGAACAACTTCATAATTTTATATGCCATAACTACTATTGCATTATTATCGACCTTGATTATAAAATATGGGCGACAGATATATAAGCCCTTAGTTAATAAAATGAAGAATGCCGAAACAGTAGAGTCCGTCAAATCAAAACTTGCAGAAGACGTCATATATAGGCTCGGTCCTTACCTGCATGAGATAGGTATGGAGAAATTGCCAGATGAGATAGCCATGATTGGACTAAAAGAGGAACAAAAATTAGAAGTATATGCCAAAACTGTAAGAGGTTATAAGCGTCTTATTACTTATCCATTTACTGGGATGAGTGGCACCATCGGCCCAAAACTGAAAGAAGGAGATAGACAAATACCAGAGGGAATATATCAGATAGAATACCTTAACCCTAATAGCAGTTACTATCTGTCGATAAAAGTAAATTATCCTAATGAATATGATAAACGAATGGCCCTACTGGATCAAAGAACAGATTTGGGAGGAGACATTTTCATACATGGTAAGAGTAATACCGTCGGATGCATTCCTATCGGAGATGAAAAGATAGAGGAGCTTTTTATTCTAGCCGAGAACGCGATAAATCAAGGTATACCTGTTATTATCAGCCCACATGATTTTAGGGTTACTCCTAAGACTCCGACATTAAGAAATATAGCCTGGAGCGAGGAATTGTATTCCGATATAAAGTCAGCTCTGAAAGCATTCCCATCAGAAGAATTAGACTAAAGCCCCTTTCTTCAGGTTTTCGACGACATCAGGATTAAGCAGTGTTGATATATCACCCAGATTACTCGTGTCGTTACTTGCAATCTTTCTGAGAATACGTCGCATTATCTTCCCTGATCTAGTTTTCGGTAATCCATCGACGAATTGTATTTTATCTGGTTTGGCGATTGGTCCTATTTCTTTCTTGACGACTTCTAGGATTTCTTTGCAGAAATCATCATTGGTTTCTTTTCCTTGAGTGATGACGTAGGCATATATTCCCTGACCTTTGATATCGTGAGGATATCCGACGACGGCTGATTCTATGACATTTGGATGCTCGTTGATTGCGTTTTCTACTTCGGCTGTACCCATGCGATGACCTGATACATTGATGACGTCATCTACTCTTCCGATGACTCTTATGCGCCCATCCTCATCTCTTCTTGCACCATCACCTGTAAAGTATTTTCCTTCGAAAGACGAAAAATACACTTGCTGACATCGCTTATGATCTCCATAAGTCGTGCGTATCATAGAAGGCCAGGGATGCTTGATACATAATAGACCTTCTGCATTGTTATCAGATAGTTCATTGCCATCTTTGTCGACGAGGACTGCTTTTATACCAGGCATGGGATAAGAGGCATAGGTGGGTTTAGTATCTGTTATTCCTGGTAAAGGGGTAATCATAATACCACCTGTCTCAGTTTGCCACCATGTATCTACGATAGGTGCGTTTCCTTTGCCGATATGCTTATCATACCAGTGCCAAGCCTCTTCATTGATGGGTTCTCCGACGGAGCCAAGTACCTTGAGAGAAGAAAGATCGTACTTAGCAGGATATTCATCTCCTTTGGCCATCAATGCTCTGATAGCAGTGGGAGCGGTATAAAACTGATTGACTTTATATTTTTCACATATTTCCCAAAATCGACCAGCATCAGGATAGGTCGGTACGCCTTCAAACATCATTGTCGTGGCACCTGCCAACAAAGGCCCATAAACAATATATGAGTGACCTGTTATCCAGCCTATATCCGCCGTGCACCAGTAGATGTCACCCGATTTGTACTGAAAGACATTCCTAAAAGAAAAACAAGTGTACACCATATAACCACCAACTGTATGCACGACGCCTTTTGGCTTACCTGTAGAACCCGAGGTATATAAGATGAATAGTAAATCTTCGCTGTCCATTTCTTCTGCCAGGCAGTATGGTGATTGGCTATCTACGAGGTCGTGCCACCATATATCGGTATCATCTGACCAATTAATCGATTCGCTGGTATTCTTATGGACGATGACTTTCTCTACAGAATTACACCCGATGTCCATGGCGTCATCCACGACTTGTTTGACGGCAATGTTTTTAGCCCCTCTTCTGTTATAGTCAGAGCAGATGATGACCTTGGCCTGAGCGTCATCTACTCGATCTGCAAGTGCTTGTGCTGAAAAACCAGCAAAGACAACGGAATGCACTGCACCTATTCTGGCACAAGCCAGCACGCCGATGGCCAATTCTACTACCATAGGCATATAGAATACCACCCTGTCTCCTTTCTTTATATTGGCTGCCTTGAGGCCGTTAGCACATCGACAGACGGCATCATGTAGTTCTTGATAAGTCAGTGATTGGGTGGCTTGATTGGGTTCGTTAGGCTCCCAAAGGATAGCCGTCTGATCTGCCTTATCTAAGAGATGGCGATCGATGCAGTTATATGTGATATTGGTTTTTCCATTGATGAACCATCTTACATTTGGCTCAGTAAAATTCCACTGACATACTTCCTCAAACTCTTTAAACCAGACAAATGTCTCTGCTTCTTTCTTCCAGAATGCGTCTGGGTCTTCTATACTTTGCTTATAAACTGATTTGTACTGTTCTAAAGATGAGATCTGAGTAGTCATTTAGATGAAGTGTTTTTTATTAAATAAAAATGAAGCAATAAAAAGTACTTGCAACTAAAATACTCAGAAAGGTGAGCAATCACAAAATTGTAAGAGCGGTCATTAAGAATAACCTATGTCGTTATTCTTGATAAGGTCCTCATTCTTCCAACTCGATCTTTTTTTGAAATACTTGGGGTTAATGATGAGCAGACCGAATGACTCACAGCCATGCTTAGTCTGTATGGCATGATGTGCTCCATGAGCCCTCAGTATAGCTCTTGAGTACTTATTGTCGAGATGCTTAAACCAATGGAATCTACGATGTATATACACATCATGTATCAAAAAATAAATCAATCCATATATGGATATGCCTATACCTACAAACAGCAGCCACCTCCAGTCAGTATATAATGACCCAATGATATAAGATAACATCGATGGAATAGCGAATACTAAAAAGAAACGGTCATTTTTCTCAAAAAACCCCGTCTTATGTATAGGATCATGATGATCTTCGTGCCATGACCATAATAAGCCGTGCATAATGTACTTATGCGCAAACCAAGCTACGAATTCCATAGCCAACACAGTGAGTAAGGTGATCCCAATGTAAATTAATACGGTCATAACCTTGAGACAGATTATTGAGTAAAAAGTTCTAGTCTAAGGTAATTCTTTTGTTAGTGTCTTCGTAGCTAGAATTTCTAATTATGTCTAATTCTATATAGAATGTACTGCCTTGACCTTTTTTGGAGTCAAAATATAGACGACCATTCATCGATTCTAGCATATTGGTGGATATTGCTAGACCGAGACCTGATCCAGAGTCTTTGGTTGTAAATTTAGGCTGGAATATTTTTGATTTCATGTCATCAGATATACCACTTCCATTATCGCTGACAGCAATAAGCGCCTTTTCTCCTTTCTTAGATAATTTCAAATTAATATTTCCTCTGCAGTCAGAGGGGATAGATTCTATGGCGTTCTTCACGAGATTGTTTAGTATTCTGATAAGCTGATTCTTATCCGCGAATACATATATCGTGTCTATAGGCTCAGTCAGAGAGATGTCCATATCTTCTCTTTTTCGGAATAGGCTATGGACGGCTTGGATGACACTATTCAGCTCCGTCTTGGTATTAGACGTTTGAGGTAAGGCTGCAAAGTCACTAAAGGAATTGGCAATCTGCGTTAGATTGTCTATTTGTTCCATGAGCGTTACAGATATTTTCTGAGATATGGCTTTGGCGTTATGAGGCTCTCTTTTGATGGCTTTCTCCAGATGCTGTATATACATTCTCATCGGAGTCAGTGGATTTTTGATTTCGTGAGCGACTTGTTTTGCCATTTCGCGCCAAGCAGAGTCTCTTTCGGTTTTAGCCAGTATTTCGGCACTTTCTTCCAGCTGATTGACCATGTTATTATAGTTATTGATCAAAGTGCCGATTTCGTCATCCTTATCCCATTCTATGAGTTCGTTCCTTTTGCCGAGTTTGACTTGCGATATTTTTTGGTTGAGTATGGATAGAGGCTTGGTTATGGATCTTGCGATGAAAATAGCCAAGACACTCGCAATCAAAAACAAGAAGACATACACATTGAATATAGACCCCAAAAAATCGAAGACACTGATTCTTATCGAATTTCCAGGGTTATACTGCACAGCTGCATAACCTACAACTTCTCCGCTATACTGGAGTGGAAAGAAATTTTTTGTACTTGACGGGTTAGTATAATCAGAGAATGGTTTCGGATTCTTTTGCTTGCTGAAGTATGCCGTATGAAAATAATCGCCCTCCTTGTCCGTATCTTTTAGTAAGAATATATCCAGTGCTGCATTATGGATATATTCTATTTGGCTTTCATAGTTTTTCGCGATAGCTACAGTTTGCTCTTTGGCATCTGCGACCACCGTTTTATCCCTTAAGTCCTTGGCAATACTTTCTAATTTTTCTTTGACGAATACTTCATTCTTTTCGTTGATAAAGCTCTTCAAAAAGGAGCTTGTTATGATGGCAATAATGAAAAAAGAAAACAGTATGACCAAGATCAGAGAAATCTGAATCTTAGAATTAAGGTAGTCTATGTTCTTTAGCTTGAAAGGCCAATCATTAGGCAAAAAACCAACGAAATAATTAACGAAACCAAGCAGGAATATCAGAATGACAATGCTGCAAAAAAGAAATGAGAATAAGGCGATTGGTTTGACCAGACCTGTAAAAGACTTTTTAGTGATTAATATTTTCCCATAACTTGGTTCATGCTTTATATAGGCATTGGAGTTTTGATATATAACATTAGACTTGCTATTTCGGACTAACTCTAGTTCAGGTTTTGATAATCTTATATCATCTATCAGAGCACGACCTTGATCATAGTATGCGTAAGGAAAAGCATGATTCCCATTAAGTGTTGTCAGTGGTATGCCGCTGTGTACTCTATGGTATGTGGAGATGGTGTCATAAAACCAGACAATGTTTTTGATCTCATCAAAGCCTATGTCCTCCTCAAGCTCTAATAAATTATGACTTGTGGGCTTTTTGTTATTAAATATATTAATCCCTGTGCGATCGAATACATCCACGATAAGATCAGGGAGATTTAATTCTTTACTAAGGAATATATTGAAATCTAGTTTGTCATAGTTAGCCTCTTCTGGCAATGTGAGTAGTTTTTCTACTTCGTCTGATATGGCGTTAATAATTCCTGATTCTTTGATTTGTGCAATTTTATCGGTGTCAGGTAGATGGAAAATTTCTTTCAGAAAATCTTGCCGAGATTTAATATCCTTTTTAATGTCATAGTTAAAAAGAACAGCCGAACAGTACACTCCAAAGAATATACTCCACCATATTATCCACGTTATAGTTTTGTTTTTTATATCTATGAATAAGTCCAACAGGGCAAAGAATGACATCATCGCAAATCCGTATAATATAGGATGTATATCAAGTTGCAAGAGATGACATAAGATGGCACTAACTATTGCTGTAGCCGCAAAACCTGTGTACAGAATTTTCTTATCGTAGGACTTCTTGACTGCCAGAACAAAAGAGGTGATGTATATGAATATTGCTGATAAAGAACCCAGCATCACCGAGAATAGCATCATATCATTGACCGTAATATTACCCAGATTATCTATGGATATGCCCAGCTTATTATTGCCGAGGATGAGTTGTGTAAGCCTGAGATGACTTAGAAACAATAATCCACAGAATAAGTAACTGGAAGATAACTGGGGTAATGATATTTTTTCTTTTTGCTTGAACTGATACTTGGATAATAAAATGAGAAGACCAGATATCAAAAAAGTATCAAGAAGGAGTTCTATTATACTGTAACCATTGTGGACTTGGAAAATGTTCTCGATAAGCGGGCTGCCAAGGAATCTATCTTTCCACGGTACAAGGTATAGCAATGACCTCGCAAGTGTCGCTACGGCAAAGAATTTATGATGTTCTTTTCTGATGAAATTAGTCAATAAGAAAAGTAATCCGACAAGATAAAAGCCAAGAATGATATTATTAAGTCGTACCGTTCTATATCGTTCTCCGACATAGATCGGACTTATGCCATCCAAGATGCTATGAGTGGCTTTGTAGATTTCTGGCTTATAGACATGGTGATGTATGCCAGACTTATTATATATCTGATTCTTTAGTTCTCCATGGTCATCATAGACTTCCATACAAATGCTGATCCTTAGAGAATCTTTCACTCGGTCTACCTTACAAAAACTCTTCACTTCTGATCCGTTTTTCCAGTACAGAAGACTTCCTTTGTCGTAGACTCTTGGGTATATATGATTTTGTTCGAGTCTTTCTTCGAGAGCTTTGATTCTATTGAGATCATTGATATCCAAAGAATCCTTTCTGAATAAATCTAAATACGCATCAGAAGAAAGCATTTCCTTAAAATAACTTAGTTCGGTATTGACATAGTTATTTAGTTTTTCGCTAGTGATATCCTTGGATACTTCTCTATAAGAACCAAAATCGGTCAGTATAACCAATGCAAATGTGACTGCTGATATGATATATCCCTTAGACATACAACTATAGACCACGAAATTACATATTATATTTTATTATAATATGTAAAACAAAATAGATATAAAGCCACCATTAGGTCAGGGCTTGTTATAGTTGTAATTTTGTAGCGTACATGCTTTATCGCTCTATACTATGGTATAGAGAGGAAAGTCCGGACAACGTAGAGCGCTGTACCATTTTATACATGGGCTTATACTTAGTATAAGACAGAAAGTGTCACAGAAACTAAACTACCATGATAGGGCAGGACTATGTTCTGTCATCTCATGGAAAAGGTGAAAACGTGGGGTAAGAGCCCACGCACTGAGGAGGCAACTCCTTTTTGGGATAAACCTTGCAGGTTGAAATGTCAAGTATACCTCGATTCTTAAGAGAGTAGAGTGGCTCGCTCTATTGGTAACAGTCGGGGAGGGTAGGCAGAATAGATAAATGATAAAGGATTTGCATTATGCAAATAACAGAATCCGGCTTATAGTGTACTTTAATAAAAAAGGGGTGAATCTTATTTCGAAGATTCGCCCCTTTTTTCTTTTATCACTAAATCGTGATGACATTATATATCATCTCCTGCAGCCAATGCCGCAAAATCAAATTGTAATGTAAATCTTAATGTATTATCTAATGGATTCCTTCTACTATTAGTAGGTACTAGATAAGAAAGGTCGATCTGGAAGACATTATATTTCAGTCCAGCGCCGACTGTTATAAATTGTCGGTCTCCTTTCAATGGGTTTTCGTAATAGTATCCTGTACGCACAGCGAATTGTTTACTATACCAGTACTCGGCACCAAAAGAAATAGTGTATTCCTTAATCTCTTCTCCAAAGCCACCTTGGGCATCACCAAAAGAGCTAACGACCGCAGAGAACATACTTTGCTCCTTATAATCTGCAAATTCGTTTCCATTAGCATCATAATCAGGATTTCTCATTTCGTTAAAATCATCATCTACGATGGTCGGTGAGACAGGTGAGGGTACCAAAAGCTTATTGATGTCCAACAAGAAAGTCATCGAGTTATAATCATCAAAGTCTAAGGTCAGTCCAGCCCCTATACCAAGGTTAGCTGGTAAAAAGTCTTTTACTTCAGCACCTGTATATGTAATCTTAGAGCCGAGATTGGACACGGCAACGCCAAACATCCATTCGCTACCATTAGCCACAAGATTACCTTTTTTCTTCCATGTCAATGAGATATCAGCCGCGAAGGCATTGGCCGAGTTAATGGTTACCGCTCCTACTTGCTGTCCAGAAGCTAGATTAGAGTAGATATATTTGGTTGTAATCCCTGCTGAAAAGTTCTCTGATAACTTTCTGTTATACGATACCGAAAACTCGAATTCTCTCGGATTACCCGTTCCGGCAGGGTTGCCATCAAAATCCGTAAAGTTTATTTCTCCCAGAGAGAAATATCTCATACCGAATCCTAATGTGGCTATGTCATCTACCTTTTTGTAACCTGTCAGATAAGTCAAGAAGACATCATTAAGTCCAAGGTTTCTTAACCAAGGAGTATAAGTGACAGAGAAACTAGAATTTTCTTCTACAAAGGCTAGCTTTGAAGAATTGTAATGTATAGAGTTCGGGTCTGGTGAGGCTGCGATACCTGCGTCTCCCATTGCACCACCTCTGGCATCTGGAATAATCCTAAGAAAAGGGACAGCAGAAAGAATCGTGTTAGGTAAGCAATTACCATCTGAGTCTATTATACAACCTCTCCCAAAGTTATATCCTCTCTGAGCATAAGAAGTTGTATACCCTACGCCAAGAATTAGTGTTAAAATTAATAGTGTTCGTTTCATTGATATTGAAAAGTTGATCAAAGTTAAAAGAATAATAGATGATATTACCTTTTAATTTAATACGCAAAGTTATTTAATGAAAATCAATTAGTTATAAATATAAATTATTTTTAATATAATAGTAAGAGTCTGTCTATTATTAGTGGAGGATGACAAGCTTTTGGACATCGCTTTCTCTACTTACATTTAACTCGTTAGACTCTATTTTTATTTTGTACAGATATATTCCTTTTGATAGTTTATTGCCTACTTCGTCCGTTCCATTCCAATTTATGTTGTCCACCTTAGAAGATTGCACAAGTTGCTGATTCTCAATTGTTTTGATTAATACCCCTGACATAGAATAAATTTCTATTTCGATACTGGCATTAGTCCTGCCAAGGTCATGCTCAAATACAAAATTGGTATTGTCCACAAAAGGATTTGGATAGTTAAATACATTATCGACAAAGCCTTCTTCATCATTGGCAATATAAAACTCTGTCATTTCCTCAGAAGAATTATTGAGTATATCCCATGCTTTTACATAGATGGTGTGCAGTCCTTCGGTCAGTTGTTCCATTTGGTAGGTCACAGTTCCTGCACCGACTTGATCTGGCGTCGCTTCAAAGTATTCGTTGAGTACGATACCATTATCATTTCTGTCATCTACTCTAGCGGTAATATCATGTCCGATACTCGTACTGCTGAGATTAATGCCATTTTCATCGGATAGATCTACGATAAGAATTGGTTTTTTACTTACCACATCACCCGATAAGAAGGACCTGTCGTCTAGATAGATATCTATATCGGGACCTTCGTTATCAGTAATTATATTATCCGAAGTCCCACCTATGACTAGATTATCATAGTATCCACCTGCGTCTTCCGATATACCATCAGAAGCATAAAAACTTAAGTAGCCCTGACCAAAATCAAAATTTATATCCTTAGGTAGAATAAATCCCATCTGAAATCGACCGTTTGTAACGGAAGCTATTCCTTTATACAAGATATTTTTCTGGACATCGAAAGTGAAATCGCTATTCCTATTATCGTTATCCAGCACTTTTACTCTACTGACTTTATCGTACACCGTGAGTTCTATATTTCCATTGAATACAGATAAGAGATCATCTTGATAATCTCTTATCGAGCCTTCCAAGCTTACCTTTTGTAAGGCGCCGATTGTATCTACTTTATCCTCAGTGATTTCTGTTCCGTTTAGTTTTTCTATAGTGACATGATGTTTGGGTAAAGCAAGGCGGAGAGAAGGATCACCTATGAGCATAAATTTTCTAGTGTTGGTAAGTGATCTGTTGTCATTTAAGGTGATTTCGTTTTGAGATATTCTCATGATATCACCTAATCTCATGGCTTTTCCCTGTTCTCTCAGAAAGATATTCTCGAATACCTTTGTCGTGATTTTTTTATTATCGTTGGCATACACGGCTCTTACCGTTGTGAATAAGCTAATAGCTCCACCATTAGGGTTAAGCAGGCAATGCTCTCCAGCTGATACAAAATTAGGCTCATCAAAACCCGTGAATGAGCACGTGGCAGTTATAAAAACTGGCAACTTATCTAGATTAGACCAATTGAGTATATCTGTAATCTGCAATACTCTTTCGTCTGCCCATCCTTTAGGACCACCATGTCCCAAGTAATTTAATACCAATTGACCATCAAAAATATTTCGGTTGATTTGTTGTCTGGCGTCAGGGTATCGCGCACCACCAGGCGTAGATTCCTGATTAAATGCATCGAAATAGACTTTTTCTTGTATAAGTTCTGGGTGACTTCTTTTAGTCGCTCTGGCTATGCCGTCAGCTTGTATAACATGTAATTCACCGTCCTCATCATCTGCTGTGAACCCAAGATTCATCCTCCATGATCCCAGAGTAGCAGATTGAGTATCGTAATGAATTATTTTATCGACCACACCCTGAGCTTCTCCA
The DNA here is from genome assembly GCA_020628095.1 of Saprospiraceae bacterium. Lineage (GTDB taxonomy): Bacteria > Bacteroidota > Bacteroidia > Chitinophagales > Saprospiraceae > RFSX01. The sequence continues at coordinate 453,122 of JAHDFP010000001.1, read as the reverse complement.
TTCGTCTTACAAGGTATACGGCCGATACCTATTTCCATTGTCCCTTTTAAGTTGTCGGTCCCTTCTCCTTCTTCTAACAATCCAAAGTAATCATCTGATGGGAAAGCTTCTATCGGATCTAAAGATTCCAAGGTCTCATAAGTGGGGATATAATTTTGGAAAGGTAACTCTTCGTTTATTCCTCTGTAATCGTAACTGGCATCTCCCATGAGCAATAGATATCGGAAATCCTTATCTCGATCCCAGATCATCTTTGCAAAATTTCTAATGGCAGATGGATCAGGTTTTCCGCCACCGAATTCGTTATAAATGTGCTCTACATCTACTATGGCGGTGGTAAAGTTATCATGCTGGGTTCTATGTGCAGCTAACTTTTCTGCTGCTCCTTTGAAATCTCTATAGTAGACAATAACAAAGTCAGCCTCTTGTATGTCATGTATGTTTTGATTAGATATTTTGGTGGCAAGGCCTGGATCCAAAAAGCGATCACTATCTGAAAAAGAAACGAACGATTTTAGTTCTCCATTTACCTCGTAACCAAAGGAGTGGTTATTGCCAGATGTTACTGGGGTTATGACCTTTATATCATCAAATTGACTAACATCCCATATTCTTAGATTCGCCCCAGAAATGTCAAACCCGAAAGTCGAATGATCTAATGATCTTCTATCGGATAGAAATATAGGCTGATTGTTATGTGTACATTTCTCTTTCGCTATAACAGTGATATAATCTAACCACCCTCTGTCTTGACTTGTCGTCGGAAAGAAGGTGATTCCGATATCAAGATTGTTTTCTTCAATAAGAATTTTTTCGTTTATGACTTTAGTGTAGGCATAGGTGGACTCTATGTCACCCGTGAATGTTCTATTGATCGATGTGTTGTAATTATTGCCATTTACGCTTAGTTCGTATTGCGTAGCATTGTCACTTCTTGCGGCAAATCTGGACTCCACCTCGATTTCTTCGCCAATTATAAGATTGGGAAATGAAAAGTTCGTAGAGAAATTCTGGTTGTTATTACCCGCAAATGACTCTCCATACCACTGTTGTCCCGATCCTTGTGCTCCAGTAAAGCTGCCAAGTAGATTAATCCTATCTAGTTCGTAGTGTTGGGCTGTTTCTTTAGAGTCAGAAGTAAATTCTGGTTGTTCTACATTGGCTACTTGTGAAATGCGCAAGCCTATATCTGTTCCTACCTTAAGAAAAATGAAATTATTAGAAGTGTACGGGTTTTGTATGTAACTGTAGTCATTTTCTGAGAGGTCAAATTTGTTTCCGCCCTCTGCATAGAGCAGTATGTAATCATTATTATCAAATCTCCCATCATCTTGATCTCTTACTTCGATAGGAATTTCTATCAGATCATCCATGAGATTGTCATTGATTACCTGATCTATAGTACCACCTTTAGATCCGAATATTTGGATGTTCTGAGGATTAATGTTACCCAAATCTATTTCTGAAAGACTGGATAAGTAATCGTAGTCTAATTTGTACAAACCGGTTTCTGGAATTTCTATTTTGTAGATGTCGCCATTACTCAGTATAGATTGATTTTTCCATTGACCGAGAGTATTATTAAGGCAAAAAATAGAAATTATTACTATAAGTAGGATTGGTTTGCAATTCATTCGGACTTAAAATTAATTTCGTTATAGAAACGTTAAGTTATTTCTTCTATTGTAATTAGATTTGAAAAAACACACAAATTATCCATCGAATGGATAGAATCTTTCTCAAAGTAAGAAACATAGTATGGGCAATATTCATGCTTAGTCTGACTTTTCAGGCTCAGACTCAGGATATGATATTCAGTCAATATTACTTTTCTCCAGTCCATCTTAACCCTGCCATTGCAGGTTTAACTAACTATCCGAGTTTTACGGCTAATTACAGATTACAGTGGCCTTCGATATCGAGCACCTATAAGACCTATGCTCTCAGTTATGACCAATTTTTCAAACAAATAAACAGTGGTATTGGTTTTACAGCGCTTACGGATGATCAGGGTGATGGTACTTTGACGACAACTCGTATGACTGGGATTTACTCTTATAATCTACGATTTAGGAGCGAATGGCAGGTTAGATTTGGGCTAGAAGTGGGTTATAGCCAGTCGCGAATAGATTGGGATAAGTTGATTTTTTTCGATCAAATTAATCCTGCTAGTGGTCCTTTTGATAGTGCAGGCATACCCAATCCAAGCAGCGAAACGCGACCTGATAATCTTAAGAATGGGTATCTCGATGTTAATTTTGGTATGTTACTTTACAATCCTTCGTTTTTTATAGGATTTAGCATGGACCACATTAATGCGCCTTACAATGGTTTCGCGCAGGCTAATAACCCCCAATCTTTAAACCTCCCAGTTACTTTCAAAATCAATGGAGGAATGCAAATTGTCCTACAAGATGACAATAAAGGAGAACCCATGACGTTTATATCTCCAAATATCTTATTTGCACACCAAAGCGGATTTAACCAAGTCAACATTGGTGCTTATATGCAAGCCAAGCAATTATTTGGGGGAGTATGGATGCGACACACATTAAGTAATGTTGATGCTTTTATTTTCTCTGTAGGCGTAGACCTTAATACACTTAGGATAGGTTACAGTTTTGATTTAACTAGTTCTGATCTTGGCATTAGCACTGGTGGGAGTCATGAGATTGGCATCTCTATGAGACTTAAGAATCTGGAAAAGAAAGAATCTAAATACAATGATTGTTTCAGTTTATTCCGTTAAATTACGGAATTATTTTTGCAGGCATATTTAATTATAATTATCAGTTAAAAATGAGAAAGGGCACATATCTTATTTTATTATTATGCGTATTCGTTGGTTTCACTTCTTGTAAGAAAGGAGGAACTGGCGGCAGTGGAGAATTAGATTCAGCTACAGGCTGGGAATACGGAAATCCAGAATATGGGGGTTTCGAAAAACTAGATTACGAGGGTCAAATTACTGGTCCCAATCTGGTTCTTATTGAAGGTGGTACATTCTCTATGGGGGCAACTCAGGAAGGAGTGACTTTTGATTGGAATGATAACCCAAGAAGGGTGACAGTTTCTTCGTTCTACATGGATGAGGCTGAAGTCAAGAATATCAATTGGAGAATGTATGAGTTTTGGACTAAGAATACCTATCAGACATATCCTCAAGTATGGAAGGACTTATTACCTGATACATTAGTATGGAGAGAGGAGCTTGCGTATAATGAGCCTCTTATCAGGACATACTATAGACACCCATCTTATGATGACTATCCGGTAGTAGGTGTAAGCTGGAATCAAGCTAAAGAATTCTGTAAATGGAGATCTAATAGAGTGAACGAAATGTTGCTTGTAGAAAGAGGTGTCCTTAATATGAATGCGACTGAGCAAGTGGATAGCGAGAGCTTTGATACGGAAGCTTACCTCGCAGGTCAATACGAAGGAAATGTCCGAAAAAATTTAGAAGATAAAGCCACTGGTGGGGAGAGAGCCGTTAAATTCGAAGATGGTATACTATTACCAGAATACAGACTGCCAACAGAAGCAGAATGGGAGTATGCTGCATTAGCACTACAAGGAAATCAGCCAGAAACGGGTGATGAAAATATCACGGATAAGAGAATTTTCCCTTGGAATGGTAATAATGCGAGATACCAGAAGCATAATAAGAACCAAGGTAAGATACAGGCTAACTTCAAAAGAGGTCGAGGTGACTACATGGGTATGTCAGGTAATCTTAATGATAAGGCTTCTGGCCCTGCTCCTGCAATGACTTATATACCTAATGATTTTGGTTTGTATAATATGGCAGGTAATGTTAGTGAGTGGGTAGAAGATACATATAGACCTCTTACATCTATGGACCTTAGTGATTCTGAGAATCATGACCTTAATCCTTTCAGAGGAAACGTATTTACTGAGATTGTACTGGACGAAGAAGGTAAGCCAGTAGAGAAAGATAGTCTTGGTAGATTGAGATATAAGCCAGTAGAAGAAGATACACTGGGTCTAAGAGATAATTATAGAAAATCTGACGTCAGAAATTTCGTAGATGGCGATAATGAGGAAATTGCTAATTATGGTTATGGTAGATGGACTCTCATCAGTGACGATGCGAAAGTAATCAAGGGCGGATCATGGGCTGACAGATTATATTGGTTGTCTCCAGGTACTAGAAGATTTATGGATGCAAGAAAATCATCGAGTAAGGTTGGTTTTAGATGTGCAATGATCAGAGTAGGAGGAGAAACTGGCAACGAAGATATGGGAGGTATCCAGTTCCAAGAAAAAGGCAAGAAAGTAAAGCGTAGATATAAATAAACTTTAGATTTCTATTCTATAGAAAGGCTTTTATCTTAACAGGGTAAAAGCCTTTTTTTATGGATGTCATGGATGAGTTGTATCGCATTTTTTCTAATTCTGATGGGGTTTCTATTGATACACGCACCCTCAGATCAAACCAGATCTTTTTTGCTATCAAGGGGGATAATTTTGATGGTCATTCTTTTGTAAGTGATGCCATATCAGCTGGAGCTAGGTTGGTGGTTATAGACAACCCAGAATATGATTCTATACCCAATACGTTGCTAGTGGATAATGTAATCCAGAGTCTTCAGGCACTCGCGACCTTACATCGTTCTCATTATGACGGACCGCTTTTAGCTATTACTGGATCTAACGGAAAGACGACCACTAAAGAACTCATGGCCACTAGTCTTTCTAAAAAATACAAAGTCCTTGCGACAAAAGGAAACCTCAATAATCACTTAGGGGTCCCCTTGACTTTATTAAGTATAAATGCAGCTCATGATTTTGTTATCATAGAGATGGGTGCTAATAGACCAGGGGATATACAGGAACTTTGCCATATTGCAAGACCTGAATATGGACTAATAACCAATATAGGTTACGCACATATCGAGGGATTTGGCAGCTTAGAAGGTGTAAAACAGACCAAATCTGAGCTTTATAGATACATAAGAGCCAATGGCACATTAATTTTCGTAGATCAGGATGATCATAATTTGGCATCAGTGTTACCAAAAGAAGTCGATATATGCAATTATGACGTCGATGATATAGAATTCTTATATGGTGGAACGACATTGAGCTTTGAGGATACTGAGACAGAAGAAATCTACAAGACAAATATGTATGGCATCTATAATCAGCAGAATATAGAAGCCGCCATTACCGTAGCACGTTATTTCAAGGTTCTGGACGAAGATATCTTTGATGCCATATCCGAATATAAACCTAAAATGAATCGCTCTCAAATCGAACGAAAAGGGCAATTGTCATTAATTATGGATGCCTACAATGCCAACCCATCAAGTATGAAATTGAGCATCAAGAGTTTTATGAATATGGATGCTCCCCAAAAGTCCTTGATCTTGGGTGATATGAAGGAGTTAGGTCCCGATGCTAAAAATAAACATCAAGAAATTATTGATTACCTCGCCTCAGGTAAATGGGAAAATGTGATTCTCATTGGATCAATATTTTCAGAGCTAGAAATACCAAAAGATTACCTTTCTTGTCTTAGTGTGGATCAGTTTATAGATAACCACCTGAATATTTTTACTGCCGAGCCTCACACAATCTTACTTAAGGGATCTCGGTCTATAAGATTAGAGAAAATACTGGAAGTCTTGTAAAAAGAATTATGAGTCTATTGATAACCATTTGTCAGGCATGATTCCTTGGCGGATGGACTCATAATCTTCTTGAGTACATGGTCTTTTTTCCTTTTTATCAGGTTCTATGTACCACCAGCGACCCGTTATTTCTCCTTTGATAAATTCTACAGGAAGATCATATACGGGTGTTTCTACGATATATGATTTGGTCGTTTCTGATATCTTATCTTCTACTTTTGCATGTAGGACTCCTTCCAATTGGTACCATATTAAGCAAGCTAGGAGTTCACATGTCTCTTCACAGATGTTTTCTATATCTGTGCAGTAATAGGTTAATTTATTGGTTTTGGACAATCCTATATATCGAGATAGGGTTGCGGCTTCGTCTATACTTAGTCCGGCTAGCTTGGATTTCTTATTATAAGAATCCTGTCTTCTAATGGCCTCTAAGCCATAAATGCAGGCTGGATAATGACGACATAATACCTCACCTTTCATGGGATCAGATTTGATTTCGCCGAGGCTTACAGATTCTGAATTTGTGTTTATACAATGATGTCTTTGATATGCTAGAGAAACTTCATTTTTCTTGGTAGTATGGGATATGTGGAAGTAGCGATCGATTTTTTTAATTTGTTCTAATTGCTCTTGAGTACCAATAGCGATGGTTTTTCCTTCTGGTAAGGTAAGGGTCTCAGAGACCTCCCCACTTAGTATCCCAATGTGAAGATTGAGTTCTTTATAAATGTTAACCTGTTCGTTTAATTTTGAAATCAGGTCAAATAGTAATAATTTTTCATCGATAATGAGATTAATCCTTCCTTCACTGAGACCTGGAATCCTCTGTGACGACAATTCGATTAATCTGCTCAAGGCTGGCACATTTCCTTTTTGAGATGCATACTTATTGCATAACCATGTGATGTTCATAGGTCGATATAGTTATGCTTCAAAATTAGTTATTACTGAAAATAAATGAATTAGATATTACATTTATTTGTAATATATATATAAATTAGTGGATTATTTGACCTTTGGGTCGAGATAATGAGAACCTAATTGTACTGGAATCTAATTGCACTTTGCAAAATATTTAGTCAATTGTGAAATAGAAATCATGGAAAACTACAGCATTAATAGAATAATGTTATCCACCCTTTTTGCAACATTACTATTGCTAACACCCTCGGTATCCGTCATGGCTCAAGTGGAGGAAGAAACACAAGAATCGGATGTAATTAATACCACATCTGAGGAAGAGGACTATAAGGATACATGGAAAACTCCATATGTATCTGATGAGATGACAAGAGACTCTGAACAAAACAAGAGTTGGAGGATGGGAGAGTATAAATTCTCTTCTAAGCCTAAAAATTCTTGGGAATTCGGATTTCATGTAGGACATTTCTTTATTGATGGGGATGTGGACAGAACTATCCCAGGTGGATTTGGATTAGGCTTGCATCTAAGAAAAGCCGTCAATTACATGTTTTCACTTAGGGGGTCAGTCTTTTATGGAATGGCTACAGGTATAGAAAGTCAGCCATATAGGCACAGATCTATAAATGGTGGATTGGTAGAGCCTGTCTTCGACATGTATGATCCTAACTCGGGCGGACCAGGAGAATGGTTTCCAGCACATCGTACGAGATATATATCAGGTAATCTTGCTGTAATTTTCAACATAGGAAATCTCTTATTTCATAAGGAGAGAAACAAATGGAATTGGTATGCTGGCTTAGGACTTGGCCTAGATACGCACGAAGCAATGTTAGACCTTACGGACGCTAATGGAAACCCTTATGGATCTGATGGTGCACCTTTGAGACAAGCAGTGGGTTGGACTTTCGATAAGTTTAATACACGAGCGGGAAGAAACGAAATTGAGACTATGATCAAAGATCTCTATGATGGCGTATACGAAACACCAGGGCAGAAGAAACCAGGTATTTTCAGGTTAGGAGATGATATTAACGTACACGTCGTATTTATTCCATCTATGGGTATCACAAGAAAGATAAATAAGAGGTTGAATGTTGGTATCGAGCATCAAATATTTTTGAGTGACAATGACTATCTGGATGGAATTAAGTTCCGTACGGCGGTGGATCAGACTAATAACGTGGATATAGGACATTATACTAGTCTCAGAATAGGATTTAATATCGGAAACTTTGATAAGGTGACAGAGCCTCTATACTGGCTTAATCCAATGGATCAGGCTTTTAACGAGATAGCCAATATCAAAAATCAGCCACAACTGGATCTAACAGATGAAGATAATGACGGAGTCATAGATATGTTGGATCAGGAGTTGGATACACCAGAAGGATGCCCTGTAGATACCAGAGGTGTATTATTAGATAGTGATGGAGATGGTTTGGCAGATTGTGAAGATAAAGAGCCATATTCCAGACCTGGATGTCCGATAGACGAATATGGAGTTGCTAACTGTAATGATAAACTCAATGATTCATCTCAGGAACAGATAAATTCTATGATCGATACCAAACTACAAGAATTTAGTACTTCATCAGAATTCATGGGACAAACTACAGTCCGAGAAGTAACTAATCCTGATGGAACCACGACAATAATAAGAGAGCCTGTCTCTTCGGGCGGTACGGTAACCCGCACAGTGACCAATGAAGATGGCACCACAACAATAATAAGAGAACCTGCAAGGTCTGTTGTAAGCTCAGGATGTGGCGATTGGTTTTTGCCTATGATACACTACGACCTCAATAAGAGTAGCATCAAACCAGAATACTATAGTCATCTGCATAATGTTGCTCAGGTCATGGAAAAATGCCCTAACGTCTGTGTAACAGCTCAAGGACATACAGACTCTAGAAACTCTAATGATTATAACAAAGTACTATCATACAAGAGAGCCAAAGCGGCAATTGAGCACTTAGTAGATAATTATGGTATAGATAGAAGTCGATTCCGCCTGATGTATGGTGGAGAGGATAACCCGATGGTATCAGCTGCTAATAATGAATCACATCACTTCATGAATAGAAGGGTGGAATTCAGAACTTGTAATAGTGATGATTATGATATGAATTCTCCAGCAGGGACGTCTGATGCTGGCAATACAGGAAGTGCTCCAGCAGATTATTATAATGGAAACAAATCTTCTGGTTATTAAGATATATGAGATTGAGTAACGAAAAGAGGCTTCATCGGTAGGATGTAGCCTCTTTTTTTTGTTTAAGATATTCTTAGAATTTTTCTTTTTAGGCAAATTATTCAGGGAAGTAAAGGCAGTTTATGTGCATTGTACTGATTTAATAGGTCACATTGTAGTACGAAGACTAATAAAAGGCTTTAAGCCTATAGAAAGACGCGGTTGCGGAAGGTATTTCTCTTTATAAGTTGGATTGAATGCCCTTTCTATTCAAGTTACTTTTGCAGCGCTATTTAGTTACTAGATATTAAGCATAAAAGAGCGGTTATCTCAATTTAAGATAACCGCTCTTTTTATTTTGAAACTATATCAGATATCTGATTACAATTATTGTTGCAACAATACCTTTCGGGTCAAGACACGATCTCCACTTTGCAAATGCACCAGGTAAAATCCTGAATCCAAGTGAGCAGTTGGTACATTAATAAAGTTATCTCTTGCTAAAAGACGTACTTCCTGTCTATTTATTATTCTTCCATCAATAGAAGCCATCGTTAGTCTGGCATCTAGATTTCTATCAGAATTGATCTTTAGTGTGAATAAGTCAGAAGCGGGATTAGGATAGAGGGTCACATCGAGTCCTTCTATCTCTATTTCCTCTGTGGAAGATGATAATTCATCATTGATAATTGTTACAAAAAATGGTGTACATACTTCTTGAGCCATATCACCAAAGCATGCTTGAGTCTCACCACTTGCCAAATCCAATATATCAAGATCATCAATAAACCAACCTGCATCATCTGCGAAAGTTTCGTCATTGACAGCTGTTCCAGGTGTAGTACCAAATCTAAATCTTACAGAAATAGTCTGACCAATAAATGAACTCAGATTAATCCAAGAGTCTCTGTAAATATTATCGGGACCACTGAAGGCTGAGTGCGAAGGAATGGCAAAGGTCGTATACTGTATAGGACTAGGATAACCATTCCTCATAAATAAATCTCTTGCATCAAGCCAAATTATTCCATCCGTGGAGTATTCCACGTATCCACCGTTACGCCCTAACTGAGTATTGATTCGATGATAGAACCTCAGTGCTGGGGCTGAACCAGTCACTTCGATATTATCAAATAATAGTATTTGGTCTGTATCATCGTCTATTTCCTTGACATACCAAGCCTGATCTCCTGATCTCACAGGGAATTGGCTGCTAGTAATTGTCCTCCATATATTTGTTCCTTCGCCGAGCTGTCTTTCCCATCTGTCGAGTTCGTCATTAGTTTCGACTTGGTTTCTGTATAGTAATTGTGACGCTATAACTCCATTGACTTCCATTCTATATGTAATTGTATCTTCGCGATCCACCTCAAAGTTTTCAAAATCAAAGAATACATTGTCTCCCATTACATTTCCGGGGATAGAACCTGATCCGTCTACATAGGTAAAACCTTCTGGAATAAAATCAGAAACAGTAGCATTCTCCAAAATATCATCAGTGTAGTTAGCTACGATTAATGTGACTGTTATTTCTTGACCGAGAGCCGCCAGTTCAGGAATTATCTTTCTGATCTTCAATTCATCCAGACATGCAGGAGCGAGCTCATAGTCTTCCGTACCGTCATCACGGTCATTGCTACTTCCCCCATCTGCAAAATATCCCAGACCTCTTCTTGCAAAAACTTCCCAGATTAAGCATTCGTGTGCACTGTTATGATTAGCCTTATCAGCGGCTAAGATAGCATCACGACCAGGTTCGAATCCCACATCACAACCTATCATCTTCATGCCATCAACAACAAGCTGAGCTGCTATGAAATTTCCTGATTCTTTATTAGTCCAATCTGGATCAAATCCATAGAGATCTACAAATTTCCAAAACATATCCCAAAGGCACGCAGTCCATACTTCTCCCAACGGGTGTGGTGCTGTGGTAGTCTTAATATCGTCGAAAGTCTGTGGATTGATGTCCATATCCGTTGAATAAGGAAAACGTCTGATACCTCTACCTTCTGCATTATTACCTGCGACATAATTTCCTATTCCTCTTGGTTCCGCTCCTGTTTGCCCTTCTCTTGCGGTAAGCATAAGCGTAAATATATCCGACCATCCTTCGCCCATCTGCTCATCAAACCCCGTCATACATAAAGAACTCGGACCCCCTATAAGACGACTACTTATACCATGAGCGTACTCGTGCGCAATGACGCCATTATCGTATCCACCACTTAGTTGTGCGGGACCAGTATTCTCTTGAGGAGCTACTCTGGCTGTGACAGGAATCCCTGATTCAATAGATGCTCTTATAGCATTACAATCGGCATTTCCCATCATAAAAGTAGGTATTGTTACCATTCCGCCGTCTACTCCAGCTAGCATACCTACTGGCGCATTGCCATCACTGTTTTGACTATCAGCACCTGGGATATTACAAATAATTGCTGCTATGGCACCAGCATTTTGGGCATTTAATGCTTTTGTTCCAAATTGGCAAGTACCTCTATATATCATGGCAATCTTTCCATTGACTTCATCAGTATTTACTGTTTCTCCGCAACCTTGAAGAGGATTTAAGGGGTCTGCATCCTTAACGAATGCTACCTCTCCTGTGACGTCTATACTTCCAAATGAAATATCAAATCCCCAAGCGTTATCTCCAGGTAAAGCTGTCTCGTATATTCCTTCTAATTCTCTTGGTTCAGATATAGAAAATACTCCATTAGAAGTAACATTCCATTTAAACATATTGATATAGCTCTGATTACCATCGCTGGAAAGAGAGAATGAGGCATTATCTGTACCTGTTCCGTCCAGTGCATTGGCTTCTACGGCGTCTCCTGCTTCTCCATCATTACCATAATTATTAAACTGGAAATTACCGGCTTGTTCGTCAAAACCGAGTAAATAACTTATGTCATGTACCATATTGGCAGCATAGAATAAATTGACCACATCCGCATCGGTACTTGCTTCTGGTTCACCAGAAAGGTCATGTGCAAAATCAAATGTCAATACATTTGGGTCACCACCTATTCCTGAGCCAGCGGGTTCGTTACCACCACTGACCTGATTTCCGTCTAGATCTTCATAGGCATGTATATTATTGCCTCTTGTAATTGTTGTTTCATTACCTTCTTGTCCGTTGAGATCATGCCATCCATAAGGCGACGCCTCAGGTATGTATGGGTCAGTAATTAGCTCATGATTTCCATCTAAAGGGCTTTCAGCAGGTAAAGGGTATACTCTGTAAGTGCTGCCCATCATGGCATTACTTTGAGACCTAATCTGTTGCTTATGTATATGTTGGGCACTACAATTTTCCGTATGCACGTGAAACGAGCCTTCACTATGATTACATTTGATTGTAAGATTTTCTATTCTTAACACCTCGCCAGTCTCTGCGTCTATCTTACAACTCCATGTATCGTGATTTCTACTATCAGCCATAAATACATCCCAAGCTAATCTTACACCACCTTCTTTGGTGCGAGCATACATTTTTTGAGCGGTCATTTCTCTATGAGAATATGAATTAGGAGCATAGATATGTTTATCACCGTCTTTTTTAAGCATTTGAGGTGTGCTTGGACTTTTGAATCCGACCTCTGTTGCTAAATTGACTATCGCGATTTCTGGTGTCACTGAGTCATCAGAGCTTTCCACTTTCTCTATGAGGTTAGATACAAAGTTGGAATTAGAGCTTAAGACCTCATCGTTCTTCAGGATATTGACATTGATGATGGCATCACTGACAGGTATTCCCTTATACAGTTGTTGGAAATATACGTGTGTTACGCCGTTATGTTTTGTTTTGTAGATATCACTCACCTTGATTTCGGTGACATCCGATGGAATTAGTCCGAGCTTATCTGTATTGCTTTCTACATGTGTAGCAGCGATATTTACTTTATCTGCTTGACTCGATAAGCAGAAAGGTAAGACTAATAACAATCCGACAATTGTAAATTTTAAATTCATGTAATCCGATTTAATTTATTCAAGTTGTGAATATAATGGTATTATACTCCTTGGATGAGGTCTAATTTGATTGATTATGACATTTAAAGTTAATTTTGGATAAAATTGTTTTCTGAAAGATAAATTCTTAATCGGTCGCAAACCCGTGCTCGACGCACTCAAAAATGGGGACTCCTTAGAGAAGGTGTGGATAGATAAAACCATCACTGGACCACTAGAAAAGGAAATCAGACAATCTTCTAGAGCGTCATCGATACCTTTGCAATACGTTCCCAAGGAAAAACTCAATAGTCTCACCAAGTCTAAGAATCATCAGGGCGTGGTCGCTCTTCTAGCTCAGACGGAATATCTCAGCATAGAACAGGTGCTTCCACATATATTCGAATCAGGGAACGCGCCATTGATATTGGCCTTAGATGGGATAGAAGATGTAAGAAATGTAGGAGCACTAGCGAGAACGGCTTTATGGTTTGGTGTAGATGCCATTGTTATATCTATCAAGAAAACCGCCCAACTCAATAGCTTTGCCATGAAGGCTAGCGCAGGTGCACTGAAGGACATTACGATCTGTCGGGAGAATAATCTCAATAAAGCCATACGTTATATGCAGCAATCAGGCTTGCAAATTTGTATTGCAGATACGGAAATCTCACCATCTCATAACAACAATCCAAAATATAACGAACCGATGGTGCTGGTTATGGGTTCTGAGTATAAAGGCGTAAGCTCAGAGGTGAAAAAAATTGCCGATGCCGCTATCAGTATTCCAGGCACAAAAAAGGTAGAATCCCTTAATGTATCGGTTGCGGGTGGCATTATATTACACGAAATTTATAATCAAAGAAATAAAGAAAAGTAAATGTCTTATCTACAGAAAGTTATATATCCCATTTTGGCACTTGCGTTACTCTTATCAGCTTGTAAGAGCACTAAAGATGTAAGTCAGAAGGTAATCGAACAGGCACCTTCTTATGAGTACGAAGATGCACTCTTATGGAAGATAGATGGTAATGGTTTGGCTCAATCGTCTTATTTGTACGGCACCATTCATCTTATCGATGCGGAAACATTTTTCTGGCCTAAAGGGACGCTGGCTGCTTTTGATGAGTCGGAGGAAATTGTCTTTGAGATAGATCTCAATGATATGATGGATATGTCGGCTGGCATGAGCATGTTGACTAAGGCCTTTATGAAAGATGGAAAATCCCTTAAGGATTTATACTCTAAGGAAGATTATAAAATTGTCAAAGATCATTTTGATGAGATGGGTCTACCTATGTTTTTGATACAAAAGATTAAGCCGATGTTCTTGACGGTATTTGCTTCTGGTGATATGGAGATGGGGCAGGGATTCGGAGATGGCTCATCTGTCAAGTCCTATGAGATGGAATTCTTTTCTATCGCTCAGGAGGCCAAAAAGGAGATGGATGGATTAGAAAGTATTGATTACCAGCTTAGTGTATTCGACTCTATCCCATATGAAGATCAGGCCAGCATGCTTCTGGAAACCATTAAGACAAGTGACACAGAAGACGACTCATTCAAAGAGATGGTGCAGATGTATCTCGATCAGGATATCAACAAAATGGTAAGTTCCATTAGCGAAGAAGAAGGCATCGGAGGCTTTGAGGACATATTACTCTATAACCGAAATAAAAATTGGATACCGATTATGTCTGAGAAAATGAAGGTGCAAAAGACCTTTTTTGCTGTGGGCGCAGGTCATCTCGGAGGAAAGGATGGTGTTATAGATCTACTGATGAAAGAGGGTTATACCCTGACTCCACTGAGCCAGAAGAAGACAGAGTAATGGCACTAATCAAAGAGGTCAATGGTGTCAGTCCCCAAGTAGATTCTGATGCGTGGATTGCGGAGAATGCAACTATCACTGGGGATGTGACCATAGGTAAGGGGAGTAGTGTATGGTTCAATGTGGTGATCAGAGGTGACTGTAATAAGATAGTGATCGGTGATCATTGTAATATACAAGATGGTACGATGGTACATGGCACCACGGGTCGTGGAGATACCATTTTGGGTAACTACGTGAGTGTTGGACATAATGCCATTATACATGGATGTCAGATCAGAGATAATGTGCTTGTGGGTATGGGTGCCATCGTATTAGATGATGTGATCGTTCCTTCTAATACCATTATTGCTGCTGGTGCACTCGTCCCTGCCAATATGAAAATAGAAGGGGGCTATATCTATGCTGGCGTTCCCGCCAAAAAACTTAAGCCGATCGATAAGACTAAAGCTCAGATATATATCGAAGGGACTGCAGCTGCTTATGGTAAGTATCGAGAGTGGTATAGGTAGAAAGTTAGGACTAGTCTAGTGATTAGTTATTTTCTCATAATCAGTTGAAGCATCCAAGTGCTTATATCTATCAGAAATCTCCTGTGAAAGCATCTCAGGAAACACATGGTATGCCACATAAGCACAAACTATAATTCCTGTATATAGGTATGAAAGTATGTAATTGGCCAGTCCAGTCATATTAATGATTCCTTCTTGTGGGTGCATCATAACAATCCAAATATAGGCGGGTATCGTGGCAAAAGAGTATAAGAGGGGTTCCATTTCCTTCCAGTATGTCGATGTAAGTAATATGTCTTGATACTCTGATGGTGGTTTTATGCCTTTGGAGAGTCTATATATTATGCACAAGAACATCGGACCAAAGGCAATGAGAGATTGATATATTAATTGCTTAATCCATAAGTAGGACTCACTACCACTTATGCTTATGTCTCCTATTAAACCGAACAAATAGGAAAAAATAAGAAATGCACTAACGGTCAATATTACACGCGGTGGAGAAATTATGGTGTATAAAAATCTCCAAAATCTCCTTCTCCAATACTTTCTGAGTTCCGCTTCTTTGGTTTCTATGAGTTCTGCAAAACCAGTAATAGGAAAGTTGCTGTATGATTGGGTTAATGCGGAGCTAAAACTAGTTGCGGGGTTTTGTCTCTGGATATTTTCTATAGAGGAGGCTAGGTGGTCCACGATTTCGTGCTGGACATCTAAATAGTGTACATTCTTACTTCTGACGAAGTCAAATAATTGTTCTATTTGAGCTTTAGTAAGATTCATTATTAGATTATGCTATTTTCAGATGATTATACTTAGCTTCTAAGTCTTCTTTAAGAAATTGTGGAAAGACATAATGAGAACAATAGAGCGCTATGATACCGATGCTCATATAGATTGCTAAAAAAAGTAATTGCCATTCAGCGTATATCTTCAAGACATTGGAATCCAAAACTTTAAAAAGTATATCCACGTATGTAGGTATTAGCAAATAATTAGAAACTATACCGCCTGCACTACCGATATATGACTGAACAAAGAGTAGTTCTTTGTATTTCTTGGTGAAGGTTAATTTATTGTAGGCGGAAATAAGAGAAGCGAAAATAACGACTACGACTGTGGGTATAATCACATAGCCCATGCTATTTACATTAGTGAGAATAAAATAGAAAATACTTACTAGGCAAATAGTCAATATAATTTTGGGAAATGTAAAAAACTTCAAAAAATAAGATCCTGTACGTCTTGTCCAGTACTTATTCATTGCTGTTGTAGCTTCTGCGATATAATTGGTGAATCCAGTAATAGGAAACTTGCTATAAGTCTGGCGCAGGGCTTGATCGAATGTAATCTTTGGGTCGTGGCTTCTTATTTCTTCTATAGAACTGGCTAGGTGATCCACAAGCTCATGTTGCACATCTACATGCCGCACGTACTTACTACGTACAAACGTGAATAGTTTTTGTATTTCGGCAGATGATAATTCCATGGGCTAGGCTAATTCTATATCAAGGTGCGCGTATTTCAGTTCTATCTCTTCTTCCAGCATTTTCGGGAAGACCGCGTGATGGCAATAACTAAGTATAAGACCGCAGGTGTAGATGAATGAAATGAGATAATTATAAATGCCTGTCAACCTAATTAAATAATCACCATCGTGACTAAATCTGCACCAGAAGAATAGAGGAGTAAGAATAAGAATGTAATTAATAATTGTGCCTTCCTGTTTATAAGTTTGTATAACAAGATAATCTGATTTATCTTCCTTAGGCTCATAGAACATATACCTGTCGAAAAAAAAGAAAGAAAACACATAAAAAAAGAGAATTAAAACTCCCGCTATGTATTTATTCGACTCGTCATCTAATCTGATTAAATCTCCTACACTATTGAAGAAAAAGCTGAAAAGAAGAAATATGGCTATGCTAAGAATTATTTTCGGAGGTGTGACGAAGTGCATAAGATACGTCCAGAATCTTCTTCTCCAGAACCTTTTAAGTACCTTTTCTTTTTCTAATTGTAACAAAGCAAATCCAGTAATGGGAAACCTCTTATAAACCATCTCAAGTGCTGTCTCAAAACTCAAATGACTCTTAGTAGACCTTAGATCTTCTACGGCGCATGCGAGGTGATCTACGATCTCACATTGTGTGTCGAGATGCGGTACATTTTTCGATTTTACAAAATCGAAAAGGTAATTTATTTGTTCATTGGTCAGATCGCTCATGATTTGATTGGCTGTGTCTTGAATACTAATTGAAGTCCCTGAATAAATTGCGCCATGTCACTAAGCATCGTCGAGACTTCTTTTTCTCCTTTCTCGGTAAGTTTATAATACTTTCTATATCTGTTACCTATATGCTTGGTCTCAGTATCCAGTAGTCCCTTGGCTTCTAATCTATGCAGGGCAGGGTAGAGGGCACCTTCTGTTATCTTGAACTGCTCTTCTGTCATTTCTTTAACCTTCTGGGTTATCTCATAGCCATACATGGCCTCATTCTCGGAGAGTAATTTGATAATAATGGTATCTAAGCTGCCTCTGAATAGTTTAGAATTCATACTCAAATATACATAAGAATATTATACATAAAAACCTTAGGTATTAAATCATACCATTTACGTCCTTATTTTTTGGCGTATTTGACCATGAAAATGCCCGCCAGAATGAGCATTAGAGCGACAAAATGAAATATGCTCAGATATTCTCCGTCCACATAAGCCCATATCAAGGCGACAAATGGTATAATAAAACTGACTGTAGAAGAGAAAATGGCCTCTGTGATTTGTATCAATTTGAAGAAGAGGATGTTAGCTAAAAATGTACCTATGAGAGAAAGAGTCGCTAAGGCAGCAAGGGAATTCCATCCTTCTGGATGCGTATGGACACGATCTAAGAAGTCAGTAGATAGCAAGTAAGCCAGTACCCAAAGACCTATCAAGACAAACGATACTGTGCTTATAAGAAGAGGCCTCACTGATTGTAGGTAATATCCGACTGTATTGACACTTATACCATAGAAGAAGGTTGCCAGCAAAATGAGAAAGGCATATAGGTAAGGGAACGATAAGGACTTATCCTCTTTGATAAAGAAAATGACAAGGATACCAGCAAAACCTATAAGTATGCCGATAATTTGATTTCTAATGAGAGGTTTCTTGAAAAAAGCCAAGGCAATGAGCAGAGTGAATATCGGTGTCATACTATTCAGGACACCAGCTACACCAGAAGGAATTTCAGTCTGTCCAATGGCATATAAGAAGGCAGGCGCTCCACTACCGCAAAACCCAACCACGAATAAGGGCACTAATTTCTTCCAATCAATATTCTTGAAATGATAGACAAACAATGGAAGAAAGGCCAAAAAAGAGATAACAACTCTTCCTGCGCCTACTTGAGTCGGTGTAAATGCGACTAAGGACTTTTTGATAAGTATAAAAGAACTACCCCATACGAAGCTCAGTAGTATCAAGAGAAACCAGGCGAGAACATCATTATTTGTTTTTTGGGAATCGATATTTGAAATCTTAATTTCGCCAAACATAAAATAAAAAATGGTGGATGTAAAGCTGTTTTCTTGCAGTGCATCAAAAACGTTGGCCGAAAAAATATCCGATTACTACGGTGAGCCACTCGGTCGACACGAACTGAATAAATTCGCAGATGGTGAGATGCAGACCGTCATCTCAGAGTCGGTGAGAGGGTCTTATGTATTTTTTATACAATCGACTATTGCGCCAGCCGATAATTTGCTAGAGCTGTTATTACTGATAGATTCTGCTAAACGTGCATCAGCAGGATATATCACAGCTGTCATCCCTTATTATGGCTACGCCCGACAGGACAGAAAGGATAAGCCTCGCGTCCCCATATCAGCCAAACTAATCGCCAATATCTTACAAGCGGCTGGTGTCAATAGAATAGTGACGATGGATTTTCATGCCGACCAGATACAGGGGTTTTTCGATATACCTGTAGATCACCTGAGAGGAGAGGCGATATTTATGCCTTATCTGGAGCAGTTAGATATGAGTAATATCACTTTTGCCTCTCCAGACGTCGGAGGTGTCAAAAGAGCGAGAAGTTTTGCCAAATATTTTGAAAGAGATCTTGTTATCTGTGATAAGGTCAGAAAAGTGGCTAATGAAGTGGCGAGTATGACCGTTATAGGTGAGGTAGAAGGTTCTGATATCATACTTGTAGATGATCTTGTCGATACTGCGGGTACCTTATGCAAAGCTGCTAAAGCGCTAATGGATAAAGGAGCCAAGAGTGTGAGAGCATTAGCGACACACGGTGTATTATCGGGAAATGCCTACCAAAACATAGAAAATTCCGTACTAGACGAGCTCATCATCACAGATACGATTCCTCTCAAGCAAGAATCGAATAAGATAAAGGTATTGACCTGTGCCAAGTTGTTCTCTAAAGCCATTAGAAATACTCACGAATTCAAGTCTATATCTGCTCTTTTCGTAGATAAATAAGTGTGGCATGCAATAGCTAAAAATTACTATCTTTGCAGCCCTTTAGAAAATAAATAGTATCACATGGAAACTCTTACACTAAACGCAGAAGCTCGAGACCTCTCAGTAAAAGCGTCTACCATAAGAAACGAAGGAAAGATACCAGCAGTAGTCTATGGTGCAGAAGACACTCAACACATCAGCACAACGCATAATGATGTCAAAGGTCTAATATATACGCCTGATTTCAAACTAGCAGAAATCAACGTCGGTGGGAAATCAATGAAATGTATCATCAAAGATGTTCAATTTCACCCTGTCACTGACGAAATACAGCACATAGACTTTCTTAGTATAAAGGACGGTCAAAAGATAAAAGCGGAGATACCTGTAAGATTTAAAGGTGCGTCACCTGGTGTAAAACTTGGTGGTAAGCTCATGCAATCTCTCAGAAAAGTGAAAGTCAAGATAGATCCTAAGGATCTTATGGACGAGCTGTTCGTGGATATATCAGAATTGCAGCTAGGAGCAGCAGTACGTGTAAAAGATATCGAGTGTGGAGATGATGTAGAAATTATGGTCAACCCGTCCACTCCAGTAGCTGTAGTAGAAATACCTAGAGCTGTCAAGAGTGCGGCGGCTGAAGCAGAGAAAGCAGCAGGAGCAGCGGCTCCTGAGGGAGAAGCCACGGCAGAGTAAGAATAAATAAGATAGTCAGTCTATAATAATGGCTCGTTAGATTCTGACGAGCCATTTTTAGTTATAGTTTTTATAAACTATCTTTCTTCCATATAGGTTAAGCTAAGTAGGAAAACTCAAACAATAGAAAATGATAAATCTCATACTATTCGGTCCGCCAGGATCGGGAAAGGGAACGCAAGCCAAGACCATTGTCAGTAAGTTCGGATTGACTCATATTTCGACTGGAGACCTTTTCAGATACGAAATCGGGAATGATACGCCACTTGGCTTAAAGGCAAAAGAATATATGGATGCTGGCGTACTAGTCCCTGACGAAGTGACGATAGGAATGCTGGAAAACAAACTGAATAGTACACCTAATGAGAATGGTTACATTTTCGATGGATTCCCCAGAACGATTGCTCAGGCAGAAGCATTAGACGAGTTATTGCAATCAAGAGGCACGAAAGTCACTCATCTTATTGCCTTACAAGTGGACGAAGAGGAACTTGTGGTAAGATTACTCAAAAGAGGAGAAACATCAGGCAGACCTGATGATAGAAACGAGGAAGTGATAAGAAAACGGATCGTAGAGTACGAGAACAAAACAAGTCCTGTCTATGAGCACTATATACCAACTAATACGGCGGCTAAAATAGATGGTGTAGGATCACTAGAAGATGTGTTCAATCGAATCTATGATCAGCTAGCCTGATTAAGTACCTCTTCTATCCGATGTAAAAGAGATATTTCGGAGGGATGCTCCGCAGAGTACACGGATAGGGTCGTTTTTTTCTTTATCTTTTGATGGGTTGAATGACCGATAGAAAAAAGCAATTCATCTTTGATACCATATTTGTCCGTATATGCATCGACAGACATCGGGCTGGTAAAGCATAGGAGGTCACATTTCTCTATAATGAAGTCCTCTTTTATAGTGTTCTTATAGACTATGAGTTCGTGGCAGTCCATATTGCCTTCTAACAAGTTTTGCACACTATTCAAGGAGTTCTGTGCCTTGACAAATAAAATAGATTTTCCTTTTTCGTATTTGATAAAAGTCTCGGCTATGTCCTTAGCCTTGCTATTGCCTGTATACTTGGGTGACCTTCCCGTCGTCGAGTAGAAAGTCGAGGCCGTTCCAGGTCCTATGACGCCATACTCGTAATCGGTAGAATAATCTACTTTGTCAAAAAAATAGCGAACACCTCTACGGCTATAAAAAAAAATCCAATCAGTTTCTGGATATTGATCTAAGTCAACAGCTTCAAAATCAATGAGAGATTGGTCTATTATTTCTACGCCTCGTTCTCTGAGTTTTAGCAATGGCGAGTTATCTTTTAGTTTTCTGGAGATGAAAAGTCTCTTCACGTCTTACTCATCTTCGTCATTATCAAAAAGATCGGTCAACTGATTAGCCATCATGAGCGCTTTGAAGCATCTGGTCGCTGCAATGACATCAGCTCGTGCATTATTAGGAGGAGAATATCCTTTTTGGAATATAATAGAGTGCATTTCTGTGAGGGTAGGCCACTTATATCCGCCATATCTTCTCGCTGGAATTTTGCAGAAAAAAGTAGCCTCTTGCATCAGGCATATTCTTTCCTTTCGGAATAATGAATGCTGGATTCCCTTTCTGAGGTATTCCGCTGCGAGTGTATTCTCGTTGAAATTCATATTATGCGCAAGCACATATTCGGCTTTCTCAAGGCTTTTCTCAAAACCCGCAAGTACATCTTCTAGTGGTGCCCCTTTGGAGTCGATATCTTCTTGATCTATATGGCACCTTTTCTCTATTTCTTTAGTAAAAGAGAAACCTTCGGGGATGATTATATGGTCATAATCGTCTACAGGCTTAAGCTCTTTATCTAAGATAATCCAGGACATGTGTATAATCCTTGGCCAGTTAAAGGTGTCAGAAAAGGGCGCTTTGTAGCTTTTGGGCTTGTCTATACCCGAACAGTCAAATATGAGATACATGTTCCAAAATTAAATTTAAGAATTCAATTTATCGAATAGACGCTCCGCCATATTGTTAGTTGTACTCTGAGAAATCACGGCTCTACTGAGTGGAGATAGCTCATCGGGACTGTAAGCGGCATAGCCATGATAATTTCCAGCAGCATCTCTTTCGACATGCACTCCTAATGCAATATGACACCCACCATCGTATAATTGGAGGACCTTTCGTTCTATATTAGTGCAGAGGGCTGATGCGGTGTGGTGTATTTTGCTCAATATGCGCCTTATTTCTTTGTCGCTCGCTCTGCATTGGTATCCTATGACACCCTGACCTGGTGCTGGCACAAATTCTCTTGTATGTAATGTGATGCAATGATAATTATCTAATGATAACTCTAGCCTATCTATACCAGCATGTGCCAGGATGATGGCGTCATAGTCTTCTTTGCTTAGTTTGTCCAGTCGGGTAGGGACATTTCCTCTTAACGGGCGTATGTCCGCATCAGTAACGAGATTTTTTATGAATAATTGTCTACGGATAGATGATGTACCGATCTTGGGCCTGTCTTTAAGGGAGAGAGTCTTGCTTGAGTTTACGGCCGATTTTTTGATGATTAGCAAATCGGCAGGATTAGCTCTTTCTGATAAAGCACCTAGTAGCAGACCGTCGGGTTGGGTCGTCTGTAGATCTTTAAGAGAATGTACAGCAATATCTATTTTCTTATCTAATAAAGCATCCTCTATTTCTTTAGTAAAGAATCCCTTACCCTCTAGCTTATCAAAGCCTATATCCTGTATCCTATCCCCCTTAGTACTTATGATCTCTAATCTGGAAGCTACATTGATTTGACTCAGTTTTTCCTGAAGATTATGAGCTTGCCACAGGGCTAATTTTGATCCCCTTGTGCCGACGATGACTTTTCTATCCAATTTACAAAGACTTTACTAAATAACATTATATTACATCACGTTAAAGGTAATGTGTTCATTATAATTACCACTTCCATCATTCTTGATTTTTGTATGAATAAAGGCATGTCAAGGCACTAACTGTTTGATTATCAAAATCTTAGACCATAAGTTGGTATATTTTAATCAGGAGTATAGGATTTGTAATTAATATTGATTTCATTCTTTATCAGTTAGGAATGGAACAAAAATTGTCTTGATTTATAAGCATACTGAGTAAAGCAGGCTAACCTTTGAAAAAACTATGACGTACACCTTAGAAAAAATTGCAGAGCAGATCGGTGGAAAAGTTAGTGGAGATGGGAAAATAGAGATTAGCGGCGCATCGGACTTACAAAATGCGCAGAAAGGCCACATCGCATTTCTTATCAACAATAAATATGTAGATCAGGCCAGATCATCACAGGCATCTGCATTATTACTGGGTAAGGACTGGTCCGACTTTGATTTTGATATACCGACTATCGCCGTCGAAAATGTCTACTCCTCATTAGCGGATTTGATTTCTATTTTTGATGTAGAGCACTCAGGAGATTTTCATATTTCTTCTATGGCCTCCATTGCGCGGACGGCTTTTGTTCCAGATAATTGCAGCATTGGTCCATTTGCAGTAATATCTGAGGGCGCAACAATAGGAGAAGGGACGCGTATTTACGGGCATGTGCATATCGGAAAAAACGTCCGTGTCGGAAAGAATTGCCTTATCTATCCAGGAACTAAAATATACCGAGATTGCATCTTAGGAGATAATATCATTTTGCATTCTAATGTAATAATTGGCTCAGATGGATTTGGATTTGCTCCGCTCAAGGATGGCACTTTCAAGAAGATTCCCCATATAGGTAATGTTGTTATAGAAGACGATGTAGAGATCGGTGCTAATACAGTCGTAGATAGAGCTACCTTGGGATCTACTATGATACGCAAGGGGGTTAAACTAGATAATCTGATACAAGTCGCGCATAATGTGGAGATAGGAAAGAATACGGTGATAGCAGCACAAGCGGGTATCGCTGGCAGTACTAAGCTCGGCGAGAATTGTCAGGTCGGAGGACAAGCCGGTATCGTCGGTCATCTTAATCTGGCGGATAGGACGCTTATACAAGCACAAAGTGGAGTCACTAAATCCACTAAAAAACCAGATACAAAGTGGTACGGCAGCCCTGCCATAGACTATGACAATTATCTTAAATCCTTTGCTATATACAAGAATTTACCCGACCTTCAATCCCGAATCCTAAAACTGGAAAAATTGCTCGATCAGTCGAGAAGCTCCTGACTTAACGATGAATCAAAATACCTTAAACCGCACATTTGAAATAGAAGGTGTCGGTCTACATACTGGAGAATTAGTCCATATTAAGTGTCATCCAGCAGAAGAAAATACGGGTATCGTATTTTGCAGAACTGATGTGGATGGACAACCGCTGATACACGCTAATCTTATCAATATTGATTCTACTTTTCGTTGTACTTCCCTACAGAAAAATGACATTTATGTCCATACGATAGAGCATTTGTTATCGGCATTTGCAGGCTTGGGTATAGACAATGTAAGAGTCGATATTGATGGTCCAGAGGTGCCGATTCTGGATGGTAGTGCTATTCCGTTCGTAAGAGCTATTATGGATGCGGGTATCGCGACTCAAGAGTCAGATAGAGAATACATCGAGTTTTCTAAGCCAATTAACTTTAAAGATGAAAGTGGGGCGGAGTATATATATCTGCCACCAGTTGAGGGCGAAGACTTGTTTGAGATAACATCTATAATAGAGTATAATAGTAAGGTAGGAAAGCAAGTTGCGGTATATCGTCCAGATATCTCTTACGCCGATGAGATTGCTCCTAGTCGCACATTTGTATTTGTTAATGAGTTAGAAGAGTTGGCAAATAAAGGCGTTATCAAAGGAGGAAGAGTAGATAATGCCATTGTATTTAGTCATAAGGATTTTCCGCAATCCAAGGTCAAGGAATTGGCGCAGAAGTTCAAAGTAGATGAGGATATCATCGTGGATAACGGAATACTCAACGGACTGACTTTACAGTTTCAAAACGAACCGGCGAGACATAAATTATTAGATCTTATCGGTGACTTATATCTATTACGCAAGCCGATCAAAGGAAAAATAATTGCCAAAAGACCAGGCCATACAGGTAATATAGCCTTCGCCAAATTACTTAGAGAGGAATACCAGAAGAATAAGAAACTAAGGGGACTACCTCTATATGATCCGACTAAAGAACCAATAATAGATATACAAGGTATCAAGGAATTAATTCCGCATAGATATCCGTTTCTTCTCATTGATAAAATAATAGAGTTATCGGATAAGCACGTGGTAGGCGTCAAGAACGTCACAGGAAATGAAAATTTCTTCAATGGTCATTTTCCTGATAACCCTGTTTTCCCAGGTGTATTGCAGATGGAGGCTCTGGCACAGACGGGTGGCATTATGGCTCTCTACAATGTGGATGACCCCCACCTTTGGAATACCTACTTTGTCAAAATGGATAAAGTCAAATTTAAAAAGGTCGTCAAACCAGGTGACTCTCTGATATTGAAAATGGAGTTAATATCTCCCGTGAAGCGTGGGCTTTATCACATGAGGGCGACCGCCTATGTGGGAGAGTCTATTGTCTCAGAAGGTGAATTGACAGCTCAGATATCCAAAAAAAGCATTTAAGTGATAAGTCCATTAGCCTATGTTAGTCCGCAAGCAACTATTGGCGATAATGTGACAATAGAGCCTTTTGCAAGCGTACATAGCAATGCGGTTATAGGTTCTGGTTGTTGTATTGCTTCTAACGTTGTTATATACGGAGATACGACCATAGGTAAAGGAACGCATATATATCCAGGAGCAGTTATAGGTGCGGCACCTCAAGATCTTAAATACGCTGGAGAAAAGACTTATGTAGAAATAGGAGACCACGTTCACATCCGAGAATGTGTAACAATCAATAAAGGAACAAAGGCATATGGTAAGACAGTAATAGAATCTAATACCTTGCTGATGGCTTATGTCCACATTGCACATGACTGTCATGTAGGGCAGCATTGTATCATAGCTAATGCAGTCAATATAGCAGGTCATGTATTGATAGGTAACCATGTGTCTATAGGTGGTATGACGGCGATCCAGCAATTTGTCTCCATAGGAGATCATACTTATATCACGGGGGGTAGTTTGGTTAGGAAAAATGTGCCACCTTTCGTCAAAGCGGGAAGAGAACCGCTGTCTTATGTGGGTGTCAATAGGATAGGCTTAGAGCGCAGAGGATTTACCACTGAATCTATTAACCGTATTCAGGATATATATAGATTTTTATTCGTCAAAGGATGGTCCACATCTAAGGCCATAGAGTTTATTAAATCAGAATTAGAAGCGAGTGCAGAACGAGATAAGATTCTACAATTTATTGACAAGTCGGAGCGGGGACTGATGCGCGGATTTCAGAGTCTAATTAGCGCTGACTAATGGAAATACAACTTAACCAGATTTGGAAAAGGTATACCACAGGTTGGATTCTTAGAGATATTTCAATGCATCTGAATCCTAATGATCGGCTGGCGATATCTGGGCATAATGGTTCGGGTAAGTCTACTCTTATTAATATCATATCGGGTTATCTATCGTACACTAAAGGCGATATTAGATATGCTCTTGGTGGCAAAGAGATAAGTAGAGATAATATCCATGAATACTTGGCCATGTCGGCCGCTTATTCCAGATTAGACGAAGAGTTTACGGTGTCTGAGATATACCGACATTATTCTG
Organism: Saprospiraceae bacterium; assembly: GCA_020628095.1. Taxonomy (GTDB): domain Bacteria; phylum Bacteroidota; class Bacteroidia; order Chitinophagales; family Saprospiraceae; genus RFSX01. Next base: position 426,201 of record JAHDFP010000001.1, on the reverse strand, counting down.
TCTTTAAATCATTTATGACGGGATCAGAAGATGAATTTTTGGAAATATCAGATTTCAAAAAAGAAAAAAACCGACTTATTCAATCCTTTTCTTCTGGAATGAAACAAAGACTAAGTCTTGCACTAGCCTTGACGATGGATGTCCCACTACTAATTATGGACGAACCGACTTCCTTCTTGGATGACACAAGAAAGGATTGGTATAGAAATTTGGTAAGTAGATTCTGCCAAAACAAGACTGTTATAATCGCTTCTAACGACGCGCATGACTTTGTAGAATGCAATAAAAGTTACTCCTTGTCCTGAGTAAGTTCTGACTTAAGCCTTAGCAAGCCTTCTCTTATACTTAATAATTCTTGTTTGATAGATTGGATGTCAATCGATGGGTTTTTGGGGATATGTTGATCATTGGTAGGTGGCAGTTCTTTCCTCTCTCTTAGTGCTTTCTTGGCACCATCTAGCTTATATCCTCTTACTTTGACAAGTTCGTAGATGCGATCTACTATCAGGACATCTTTGTTTTGATATCTTCTTACACCCTTCGCATTTTTCAGGGGTTCTAATATGTCAAATTCGCTCTCCCAATATCTGATTAAAGAGGTAGCCACCCCAAACATCTTGGCGACTTCACCTATCTTATAATACCTCTTAGTAAGACTCTGAGGGTCTATCATAATAGAAAAATAGCAATTATTCGCTAAAAGCCTTTATTACATGCCATTTATAAGCCTAAAACAAAGCCATACTGATTAGCATGGTTAAAATCAAAATCGTGAAGAATACGATAATATAGATGGACTGAAAAACCAATCCCTTCAAGAAAGTCTTCCAAAACCCCTGATGATAATATTTAGCCAGAGCTACCTGAAAGAAAAGAAAACAAAACAGCCATATCAGAATAACAATCCACTCTGGGATTCCCGCATATTTTACAAGCATGATAAAAGCACCATTGAGTAAGAGACCCATGATGTGAAAGTTGGTGACATGCAATACATGCTCCACATAATAAGACCTATGGCGGTAATAGAGCAAATATAAAATTCCAGCCATGATAATGGTCGTTGCTATAATAGCCCATATCAAATTACCGATCATAAAGCTTATTGCCCCTTTCTCGTCATTATGGATTCTTTTGTTTTGCCTTATAATGAACTTATGATGCCCTAGCTCCACGTTGTATTTTTTAATAAGAGAATCACCAGATAACCTGTAATAATCGGCCTTAGTAACTCCGTAGTGAGCATAATTCATTCCCATTTCCGTCATATTTATGGTGTCATTATAACTGGAATAATCTCTTTTAAATATTTTGGAAGTAATGGTATCTAGGGCTTCCTGTGTGTAGAATGGTGATGGTACAGGGAGGGACTTTATTTTGTTATACAGGTCATAGTTCGCAACTCTTTCTACATCTCTATCATGTTGTCCCATGAACATAACATTCTGATCACTGAGAGCATGCTTGACCACCAAAAAGAAGAGAACTAGGCATATAAAGTAAAAGCGAAAGGGATGGACATGTATTTGCCTTTTACCAGCGACATAGTATTTCGTTATTTTATTAGGTATCCATACATCTTTAAAGGATTGCACTAGTCTTTTATCAAAATTGAGGAAGGTATTAAAGAACACTTTGGCATTATAGACGAATGACAGGTTCTTTTCATTGGCCTTTAAACCACACTCAGGACAGAATTTGTCTTCTATACTCAGCTGATAATCACAATTGAGACAGATATTCTTAGTGTTCCTCATTTTAATATCTAACTGTTCAACATCTAAAATATAGAGTTATTGGATTTTTTAGGCCTAAATACGCCATGCCCCATTAGATATCTATGTCCACACCTTATTTAGATGACCATTCTACTATAGATTTTCAAATAATCTCCCTTCTCAAGCACTCTATGCTGTCCTAAAGCTCAGTAAATAAGGACTTCTAAGCGACATATTACATTTTGGTATAATGTTTGCCTCTTCACACTAATGTATTATGAAAAGTTTGAATATAAATTTACTAAAACACATAAAACACTGTAAATCAGTTATTTAAACTTTAAATTTTTATTAATACGTGTTTTTTATAATTCATTTTTTCATTGAAAACACAAGAAAACTAACGTAAGAACACAAAAATTTTAACCATGAAAAATTTATTTACTAAAACAGCTCAAAAAATAAGTCTCAGCATCTTTATGTTGGTTCTTTTTTTGGGAGCATCAGAACTTTCGGCTCAGTCGCCTTGTCCGACTCCTGCGATTCAGGATCCGACAGGAGACCCTGGTTTCGTAGCTGCTACTGTTGCTGCAGAGGTAGACACACTTAATGTGTGTACGGGTCTTTGTGACACTCTGGACTTGACTGCAGCAGAAAATCCAAGTGCTGGTCTTAGTACGAGTGTAACTTGGAGAGGACCAGATGGTTTCTCTCAGAGTTTTACGGCATTCGATACGGATAGGACGGTACACATTCCATTTTCTGATCCTGCCAAATCAGGCGATTACATCGTCGAAGTAACGTATATCGCTTTTGATGGTACGCAATGTACTAGTAGCGATACGTTAAATATTCAGATGAGACCAGTTGTAGATTGGCAATGTCCAACTGCTCCTATAGTCGTGACTCCTGATTTATCGGCTAATCCTCCTAGTTGTGCTAGAAATCTAGCTTCGGGCGAAGATTTGATGACTATAACAGGAGAGAATTGCGACGACAACTGGAGTTATGAGATTCTCCTATGCTTAGAGAATGGAGGTCAATATTCTCTAGGTACTGGATTAGTAGGTAATGCAGTCGCACCGTTTTATCCGCAGACCATTTCTACGGCAACGGACGCTGTTACAGCTATCAATACTTTCAATGCTGCTCAGGTTCCGCCATTGGATCCTATAACAGATTTGCCTTTCGGTAATCACAGTATTAAAGTTAATATAGTCGATCCGTCTCCTACTATGTTCCCTGGACCTCCAGCTTATGCTTGTGATGAGGTGGTACAACAATGTATTATTGATTTCGACGTATTAGAAAGCATTAATAATCTAGCATGTAATGACCTTGTGAATGTTACCTTGACAGATGAGTGTGAGGCGATTATTACACCAGCTATGGTATTAGAGGGAGATTACTGTTTCGATAACTTTACTTTAGAGTTAGAGCATGTGTCTTCTGAGACAGAGTTCAGTGGTATGGGTCAGGTTATTATAGATCAGACAGGTATGTATAATGTTACCGTGACTGGACAATCTGGACTTAGCTGTTGGGGGCAGGTATTAGCAGAAGATAAGAGTATACCTCAGCTTAATTGTGATACGGTACAGGTATTCTGTACTCAGGTAGGTGATCTTGCACCTGGTACTGAGATAAAAGGATGGGATAGAGGCGTAGCTGAAAATATGACTATCTCTAATGGTGGTTCTACGGCTGTTACTTTAGACTTAACAGATATCAGTGGAACTATATCTAATGTCATACTAAATTTTGAATTACAAATAGATGATGTTAGCGATGTAGAATTGAGTCTTACTTCTCCAGAAGGGACAGTAGTAGATCTATTAGACTTAGGTGGATTCACAGAAAACTGTGAAAATGCTAACATAAATGTATGCCTATCAGATGCTGGAGAGCATGATCACTCTATGTTTGCCAGAACTGTACATTGTAGATGGACAGAGAATGCATTCATAGGTAGCTTTAAGCCATTAAATGCTTTCAGTGCCTTTAATGGAGAAGATGCAACTAATACAGGTGCGACGAATCCTAACAGATGGACACTGACTGTAACTAATAATGGTACTACTGATGCAACATTGGTAGAGGCTGATCTTCAGGTAACTACCAGCGAGGGAAGCCTTCTAACAAGTAGCGAGGTTATCCAAAATACAGGATGTGATGGTATGCCTGATTTTAGATGGGAAGACGAAGAGACAGGAACACATTGTGCACATGATCTATGGACTGAGATTACAAGAACATGGACAGTAGTCAATAGTGCTTCTAGTAGATCAGAAACTTGTGAGCAGATAATAGAAGTGAAAAGATATACTGCAGATGATATTATCTGGCCTAAGGATAGAGATAATTTAGATACGGAGGCATTGACTTGTGACGATAGCATGGAGCCAGGACAACCTATGTTGCCTTGTGGTAATGCACTATCTGATTGTGGTAACTTTCAGGTATCTGGTCCTAATGAGATAGACTTCCCTATATGTGGAAATTCTTACAAGCGTATCTATACATGGACTATATTAGATTGGTGTGTAGGTGAGATCGTAGAGAATAACCAAGTCGTAAAAGTAGAAGATGATCAGCCGCTTATAGTGACTTGTCCACCAGATGATTTAGATCCAGAGGACAGAGCTTTCTTTGAAGGTTTAGGTTTTGATCTTGAGCAAGATGACGTATACATGGCAACGACTAATCCTGGTCAGTGTTCTGGAGACTGGAGCTATATATCACCTTTGGTTATTACTAACCCTTGTGATGATAACTATACGATCGAATTGACATACTTGTTAGCAGATCCTACAGATCCGACGACACCAGATCCATTGGCAGAGTTCATCAATGATAATGTACAGTATGATGCAAACGGAAACGCTACAGGTATCGATGACTTGCCAGGTGGACAGTTTACATGGTTACGTTTCTTAGTAACTGATGAGTGTGGTAATACAGGAGAATGTAGAGCAGAGGTATATGTCAAAGACGAAACACTACCTAACCCTATTTGTATCGAAAATACAGTGGTTGCTTTAGGTACAGATGGATGTGGATACCTTCCAGCAGAGTCTATTGATAATATGAGCTGGGATAACTGTGGTATTGATCCAGATGGTTTCTCTATAAGAAGAGCAGACGAAGATGATAGTCAATTCAGAGATCAGATAGAGTACTGCTGTAGCTGTGAGAACCCAGAGCAGATGGTTGTTCTAAGAGTAACAGATTTAGATGGTAATACTAATACATGTCAGACAACTGTTAGAATCCAAAATAACAGACAACCGACTGTAACAAGTACGCCTCCATCAGTTATGGAGTTCCAATGTACGGATACCTTATTCATAGGTGATCACATTGCAGACTTGATGAATCAGTTTGATGCAACAGGATACTGTAGTGATGATATTACGCATACGGTAGAGTTAGAAAATGCAAGTGATCGTGATGAGAGATTGGTAGTAGGTCAGTGTGGAGAAGGTGGATATACAGTTAAGTTTATCGTCAAAGATGAATGTGGAAATCAGATAGGTGGGTCATACTCTACGACATTTACATTCGATAAGTCATGGTTGACAGATCCGACTCAATTCCAGATTCCAGATTCTGCTTGGCCTTCTGATCAGGAACTAACAACTTGTACAAGTTCTACTAATCTAAGACCAAGTGATGCTGATTTTGATAGAATAAGAAATGGTGCGATCAGAAATGCATGTACAGATTTAGCGATTACTTATGAGGACCTTCCGTTCCATAACGTAGATAATGCGTGCTTGAAGATATTAAGAACATGGACTGTGGTGGACTGGTGTATTGCTGCAAATAACTCTATAGATGCCGCGACAAGATCTCATACACAAGAGATTAAAGTGTTCAATAATGTAGCACCTGTTATAGATATGTCACCTATTTGTGTAGAGACAGTGAGCGAGAATTGCGAAGAGGCGGTAGATTCTCTTGTAGTGACTATTACAGATGATTGTACAGACATGTTTACTAATCAAGTGGTGACAGTAGACTATACTATAGATTTCGCTGATGGTTCTAGCACGAGTGGATCAGGTACAGTAGCAGATACAAGAACTTTCAGTCTGGGTACTGTAACATTCCCAGTAGGGGTTAGTACAATAAGCTTCTGGGCAGAAGATCACTGTGGAAACAGAACGGACGATAGAACACCGTTTACGACGACTGTAGAAGTGAAAGACGTCAAAGCACCAACTCCATACTGTAGAGGTAGTGTTGTTACGGCTACAATGCCAGTAAATAATGGAGAAATAGAAATATGGGCTGAGGCAGACTTTGATCTAGGAGGTGTTGATAACTGTGATGATGATCTTGATATCTATTTCTTGGATAATGGAAATAAGGTAGATGCGTTGTTATTCGACTGTGAGGATATAGTTAATGGACAGAGACATCAAGTAAGGTTACAAGTGTATTATGAAGATGATGCGGGTAACTCGGATTACTGTGAGGTCATACTTGAGTTGCAAGATAATGCCAATGATGTTTGTCCAAATACGGGTTCTATGATAGCTGGAAACGTACATACAGAAGAGTTAGAGATGGTGGAAGAAGTAATGATTTCCATAGGAGCAAGTGGTGTAGATTACGCGAATCAGATGATGACTGAGGAAGATGGAGAGTATGCCTTTACAGATTTGGCTAATTCTGATTATAAAGTATCAGGAGAGAAAGAAGATCACCCACTTAATGGTGTGAGTACATTGGATCTTGTATTGATCCAGAAGCACATCTTGGGTATAGAATCTTTCGGATCTCCATACAAAATAATTGCTGCCGATGCTAACGATGATTCGAGTGTAACTGCACTTGACCTGATAGAAATAAGAAAAGTAATCTTAGGTGTGAATGACGAATTTCCTAATGGCCAAAAGTCTTGGAGATTCCCAGAAGCAAATCAGACCTTCGTTAACCCAGCCATTCCGTTTCCTTACAACGAAGAAATAAGGATAATCGGATTAGATGAGTCTGAGATGGATCAAGATTTTGTCGCCGTCAAAATCGGAGACGTCAACGCTACTGCAACTGTTAATGCCTTCCAGAATGATAATAGAATAGAGAAGAGAACTAACAGAACACTAGACTTTGCGATAGAAAATGTATCACTTATCAAAGGTAGCTCTGTGGAGATACCAGTATATGCTGATAACATGGAGGATATTATAGGATTCCAGACGACACTTAACTTTGATACAGGTGCGATGACATTCGAGGGTTACGAGTCTGGGGCGATGGATATGCAAGATTCTAACTTTGGTCTTACAGAATCTGACAATGGAACGATTGCAATAAGCTGGAATAGCATGGAGGGAGAGACTTATGATGCTGACGAGCCATTATTCTATCTTAATTTCTTTGCAAGAGAGAATATGACTGTAGATCAGCGAATGTACTTAAGCTCTTCTGTCGCTAAGTCTGAGGCATATACTTCTGATCTGAGCACCATGAATGTTGGTCTTAATGTAAGAGGTCATGTATCTTCTGATTTTGTTCTTTACCAGAACGTACCGAATCCATTCAGCAACGAAACGCAGATTACATTCAGTCTGCCAGGAAATTCTGATGTGACTTTCACAGTGTACGATTTAAGTGGAAGAGAGATTGTGAGAAGAACAAAAGATTATACAGGTGGAACGCACTCTATAGTCTTATCTAAAGACGAATTAGATGCTACCAGTGTGATGTACTACAAAATTGAGTCTTCTTATGGAACTGCAAGTAAGAAGATGATACAAATACGTTAGTGTTAACTTGTGTTTAAAAGATAAGGCCCCGAGAGCAATGCTCATCGGGGCTTTGTTGTTTTTATAGCTTGATATGTTTAGCCCTATGGACAAGATTATCAAGGGGTAATTGTCCTCACGCAGCTAATTATTTAGATAAAATCTAAATAAAGATATATGGCACTTCGGTAATATGAGTCATCCGCTTATAAGGGCAAAGAATTATATATTTGCGGTGATTTTGAGGACCTTAATGTTTTCGGTCCTCTACAATGATCTTTAGTATCTAATTAGACATACGAAATGCTCATAACCGCGTTAGTTATGGTAGGACTATTTTTAGTTCTTGCCGCAATCTATTCCATCTCGGACAATCTTGTCTCTATAGAAGCACAAAAACAAGGTGTAGATATATCTCAGGGAAACAAAAGTGCCATGCCTTCTTTTAATAGCATTTTTGGAAAGGCTGCACCTTCTTATGTCGATTCATCCAAATATCATGTTCTCAGAAAGGGTCATAATATCAATCTTGCAGGAAAACCTGACGGATTCGCGGATGATATCGCAGTAAGCAGATATTCTGTCAGACCTCAGGATTTCAGAGGTATATCACCTATACCTAAAGTTGTGGTTTCCGTAGGAGATGAGGTCTTAGCTGGTCAAACTATCTTTTTTGATAAGAAAAATCCAGATGTCAAGTATGTTGCTCCAGTGAGTGGAGAAATAGTAGAAATAAGAAGAGGAGCTAAAAGAGCAATCACCGATGTCATAATACTTGGCGACAAAGAACAAAATAGAAAAGAGTTTACACCACCTTCTGTTTTTGCTCCGAGAGAAGAAATAGTAGATTTTCTTAAATCATCAGGTGCTTGGCCAATGATCACTCAGAGACCTTACGATGTCTTAGCAGATCCGGCGCTTATTCCAAGTAATATATTCATTTCTACATTTGATACATCCCCGCTTGCTGTGGATATGAACTTGGTAGTGGAGGGTAGAGAAGCTGATTTTCAGAAGGGCTTGGATGTGTTAGATAAATTGACCTCTGGTCGAGTTTTTCTTGGCTTGGATGGAAGAAGAGGAAGCAAACCAGCAGACGCATATATGAATGCGACGGGTGTAGAGAAGCACTGGTTTAGTGGCAAACACCCAGCAGGTAATGTTGGTGTACAGATTCATCATGTACAACCCATCAAAGGGAACGCCATAGTATGGACTCTTAAAGTAGAAGATGTGGCTACGATAGGACACCTTTTTACTTTTGGTAAGTATGACGCACAGAAGATTGTGGCACTTGCAGGTTCTCAATTTACTTCACCTAAGTACATCAAAACATATAAAGGAGCAAGTATAGATGAGATATGTAAAGGTCAATTATCTGATGAAGGCAAAACGCGCTTATTATCTGGTAATGTACTGACTGGAATAGAAACTGGAGAAGATCATTTTATCAGTGACAAGCATAATGTTATTACCGCTATCAAAGAAGGAGATAATTACGAATTATTCGGTTGGTTATTGCCGATTGCACCACGGCCTAGTATCTCTGGCACCTTCCCTAATTTCTTAGTGAAGAATCACGAATTCGATGTAGATACTAATACGCATGGGGAGCAAAGAGCTTTCGTGGTTACTGGGCAATACGAATCCATGTTACCTATGGATGTCTATCCGCAGCATCTTATGAAAGCGATAATGACTGGCGATATAGAACGTATGGAAGGTCTGGGTATCAATGAGTTATCAGAAGAAGACATTGCTTTGTGCGAGTTCGCTTGTACCTCTAAGCAACCTCTACAGAAGATACTCCGAGAAGGGATGGATATGATGATAGAGCAGGGTTAAGATTTATAATTAATAGAAAAAAGCAATTCTAAAATATACGTATGGGACTTTTAAATTTCATAAAGAAAATAGAACCAGACAAAAAGAAAAGTCCGTTTCTCCATACACTTTATGACGGTTTTTTCACCTTCGCTTATGCCCCTAACACTGTAACCAAAGGCGGTGTACATATCAGAGATGGTATGGACCTCAAGAGAACGATGGTTTTTGTGGTATTGGCGATGCAATTATGTTATCTATTTGGTACATATAACATAGGTCATCAGCATTTTGATGCACTGGGTCTATATCCGGGATTCTTAGAGGGATTTCACCTTAAGTTAGTACATGGTCTCATTAAGATGTTACCCATATTTATATGGACTCACATAGTGGGATTAGGTATAGAGTTTTGGTTTGCAGCTAAGAAAGGACATCCTATAGAAGAAGGATTCTTGGTATCGGGGGCATTGATACCTCTTATTATGCCGCCTGATATTCCGATATGGATATTGTGTGTGGCAGTGGCTTTTGCTGTTATATTAGGAAAGGAAGCTTTCGGTGGTACAGGTATGAATATTTGGAATGTGGCTCTATTAGCAAGGGTCTTTATCTTTTTTGCTTATCCAACGTCCATATCAGGTGACGAAGTATGGGTTGGTGGATTTGATAAAGTGGTGCCCGGTGCTGTTGTAGATTACGGATGGGCACATAGCCTGTTTAATACCATATTTGGATGGATGGGACTGAGTGGATTCGAATCTGGTCTCTCTATACATGACGCCTATAGTGGGGCGACACCGCTGGCGATTGCTTCTAAGGAAGGATGGTCAGCTGTCACAGAGCAATTCAGTATTGCGCAGATGTGGTGGGGTGCTATCCCTGGTTCTATAGGAGAGACTTGTAAACCATTTATTATCATAGGAGCTATCATATTGCTAGTTACGAGAATAGCGAGCTGGCGTATTATGTTCAGTATGGTATTAGGATGTGCTTTTATGGGAATGATATTTAATGCATGGGATGCGACACCGTTTATGTCCGTGCCTTGGTATTATCATTTCTATATGGGAAGTTTCTTATTTGCAATGGCATTTATGGCAACTGACCCAGTAACTGCCGCATCTACTAATACGGGTAAATGGATATACGGATTTATGATCGGAGTCATTGGTCTCTTGATAAGAGTGTTTAATCCAGCTTATCCAGAGGGATGGATGTTAGCCATATTATTCCTCAATACTTTTGCGCCTCTTATAGATCATTACGTATTAGAAGCCAACATGAAACGACGATCGGCACCACCATCTCCAGCTTTGGGTATGGCAGGTGCAACACAATCTGTTCAATTAGAAAAAACTAATAGCCATGCGTAGTACTTCATCAGTATTGTTATTCGTGCTAACATTGACATCTATAGTGGCCTTGATATTGGCATTTTTACAGAATGGTCTCAAGTCAAAGCATGACTTTAACGAGGCGATGTATAGTAAAAAAGCAACCATCGCGGCAGTCGCAAACCACTTGGATGTAGAGGATTTTTCCAAGATATCTGAGGCGGAAGTCACAGAAATTTTTGATAAGCAGATCAAACAAATGGTCCTAAAGTCAGATGGAACTGTGGCGACACCTGAAGAGTTACAAGATGCTGGTGTAAGAGGCGGTCTTGCAGAAAATCTGGACTTGAAAAAAGAAAATAAAAAATCTGTAGAAGAGCGTTATCTACCTCTCTACGAATTCACCAAATCAGACGGTAATAAATACTACATCGTATATGCTCGTGGAAAAGGTCTATGGGATGAGATATGGGGAAACATTGCCTTAGAGTCAGATGTTAATACGATAGCTGGTGTTTCTTTCGACCATAAAGCAGAGACACCTGGTCTAGGAGCTGAGATAAAAGATAACAAGGCTTGGGTGAGACAATTCATAGGAAAGAAGTTATATGATAATGACGGCACTTTTAGGGCGATCGATGTGAAAAAGGGAGGAGCAAAAGATCCATACCACGAGGTAGATGCTATATCAGGTGCGACGATTACAGGAGATGGCATCACGGATATGCTGCTGGAGGATTTGGTAGCCTATGAGCCTTATTTGAAAACTATTAAAGGATAATATATTATGGCGGATACTGCTGTCGTAGAAAAAAATCAGGGCATACAGTTTGGTAAGAAAGAAAGAAAATTACTGACTGACCCACTTAACGATAATAACCCGATTACGGTACAGGTCCTCGGAATCTGTTCGGCTCTGGCGGTGACCACAGGTATGAAAAATGCCACAGTGATGGCAGTCGCAGTGGTTTTCGTTTGCCTTTTTGCCAATGTAATTACATCTGCACTACGTAAAGCGATACCTAAGCAGGTACGTATGATTGTACAATTGGTGATTATAGCCACACTGGTGACTGTTGTAGAATTGGTTCTTAAGGCCTACGCTTTTGAGAGCTATAAGCAATTATCAGTATTTATTGGCCTCATTATCACTAACTGTATAGTGATGGGTCGTTTAGAAGCCTTCGCTATGGCTAATAAACCTTACGAATCTGCACTAGATGGATTAGGTAATGGTATTGGTTACGGTATTATCTTATTGATGGTGGCAGCGATCAGGGAGTTTTTTGGTAAAGGTGAATTTTATGGATATAAAATCATCGGACCATCTCCAGAGTATGCCATCAATACTTTAGAAAGTTCATTATTTGGTTGGTATCAAGGGAACAACCTGATGGTTTTATTTCCGTCAGCCATGTTTGTTATTGCTGTATTGATCTGGGCGCATAGAGCTTGGAATCCAAAATTAGTAGACGTATCATAATAATATCGAAATGGGAGAATTAGCAAATATATTTATCAAGTCAGCATTCATCGAGAATTTGGCCTTATCCTATTTCTTAGGAATGTGTTCTTATCTGGCTGTATCTAAGACAGTTAAGACGGCGGTAGGTCTTGGTCTTGCCGTGATTTTCGTATTAGCGATCACTATGCCGATTAACTGGGTAATTAATACATGGTTATTAGGAGAGAACGGAATCTTTGGTACGGATCTTACTTTTTTGAGATTCATACTATTTATCGCGGTTATCGCGTCTATGGTACAACTTGTCGAGATGGTAGTGGAGAAGTACTCACCTTCACTTTATAATTCATTGGGGATTTTCTTGCCTCTGATTACGGTGAACTGTGCCATCCTTGGTGGATCATTATTTATGGTATCCAAAGAATACAATTTTGCAGAAGCAGTCTCTTTTGGATTAGGAGGTGGTTTCGGTTGGTTTTTAGCCATCGTAGCCATTGCCGCTATAAGAGAAAAGATAAAATACTCTGCTGTTCCTCCAGCATTGAGAGGTCTGGGAATGGCTTTTTTATTGACAGGATTGATGGGAATGGCATTTATGGGTCTGATGGGTATAGATCCTGCAGCTTATTAATAACAGTTAAGAAGAATTATATATGATAATCGTTTTATCTGGAATATTACCTTACGTATACACATTAATCGCATTCTGCGGAGTCATATTATTACTATCCTATATGCTCATCATGGCAAGGAAGAGTTTAGTACCGCAGGGTGACGTCAAGATAGTCGTCAACGGTGATGCAGACAATCCATTGCTTGTACAACCTGGTACTAATTTATTATCAGCTTTATCTGACCAAAATGTTTTTCTTCCCTCAGCCTGTGGAGGAGGTGGTACTTGCGCCATGTGTGAGTGTCATATACATAGTGGTGGCGGAGATGTCCTTCCTACGGAGATGAACCACTTGACAAGAAAAGAAGCGGCAGAAGGGAAAAGATTAGCCTGTCAGGTTAAGGTCCGTGAGGATATGGAAATCGCCGTGCCAGAGGAAGTTTTTGGTATCAAAAAATGGGAATGTGAGGTTATCTCTAATTATAACGTGGCAACCTTCATCAAGGAGTTCATCGTTAAGTTACCGGAAGGGGAGACATTAGATTTTCAGGCAGGTGGTTATATTCAGATAGATGTACCTCCGACGACTGTAGACTATAAGAAAGATATAGATATAACGGCACATCCTAAGTATCACGATACGCCAGATAAATTCCAAAAAGACTGGGACAAATTCAAGCTATGGGATCTCAAAATGGTCAATGACGAAGAGATATTCAGAGCTTACTCTATGTCTAATCACCCAGCCGAAGGTAATATCGTATCACTGACCATTAGGATAGCCACACCGCCTTTCGATAGAGCCAAGGGTGGATGGATGGATGTCAATCCAGGTATATGTTCCTCTTATGTTTTCTCTAAGAAACCAGGTGACAAAGTAACTATCTCTGGTCCTTATGGAGAATTCTTTATAAAAGAGACACAATCAGAAATGCTCTACGTAGGTGGTGGAGCCGGAATGGCACCGATGCGTTCTCACTTATATCACTTGTTCCACACTGTCAAAACGGGAAGAAAAGTTACTTTCTTCTATGGAGGACGTACAAAGCAGGAATTATTCTACATAGAGGAGTTTAGGGAGATAGAAAAGAACTTCCCTAATTTCAGATTTGCAGTGGCACTTGATAATCCACTTCCAGAGGATAATTGGGTGCTGAAGAAAGATCTAGATGATCCAGAAGGTGATGGTTTTAAGGGATATGTCCACCAGGTGGTAATCGATGAGTATCTCAGCAAACACGAAGCTCCTGAAGAGGTCGAGTTATACTTCTGTGGTCCTCCTATTATGAACCAATGTGTCCTTAAGATGGCCGATGACTGGGGTATACCAGAAGAGAATGTGGCCTTTGATGACTTTGGTGGATAAGAATTTTTCATTTCGAATAACTAAATAAAACCATTATGAGTAGAAAAGTACTATTGTTCGTGGCTGCATTCTTGAGCAGTATGATAATATTTTCCTCTTGCGGTAGTGATGAGGATATCGTAGGCACTTGGAGGATTGTTACAGAAACTTATACCGAGTGTCAGGAAAATGGAGATAATGGAATAGAAACTTACTCTTCTGTTCCATGCACGGCGGAAGGACCAGATGATTGCGTGTACACTGAGGTCGCTTTCACAGAATCGACCTTTGGTTCGACGACTTACAGTAATTTTTTTAATGCGGTAGATACATTTTCTATATCTGGTGTCCCATATACTATAGATGGCGATAAGTTGACTATCTGTGTGGCTGCAAACAATTGTGTAGAAGGAACATTTACGGTGAGTGGTGATAATATGACACTTGTTGGATTAGCAGATCCGTCAGATCCAGATGATACTTGTATACTGACTACAGAATTTGTAAGAATATAATCCAATACTTAAAATAAACTAAAAAGTGCTATGAGTCTTTCATAGCACTTTTTTTATTGTCATATTGCGACATCGAAAATCACCACATGAAGAGATTTAACCTAACCACTTTTCTTCTATTACTAGTTTGTGTTGTGGGTAATAGTCAAGATCATTTCTTAGTCGAATTAGAGAATCGTAGTCCTGATGTGAAGGATCAGGTAAAGGCCTACGAAGGTTTTCCAGCCATACAGTTTTTAGCTAATGATATAGATGGCAAAGAGCACTCCTATATTACGACTAAGGGAAAGACGACATTCCTTTGGTTTTGGAATCAAAACTGCCCTAAATGCATAGAATACATTCCTGCACTCAATAAAATGTATGAAAAGTATTCTTCTACACTTAATATCGTGTCTTTCTGCGACGAACCCAAAGCCGCAGCTTTGGAATACAGAAAGTCAAACCCCATCAGTTTTCCCATTATTGCCAATGCCAAAGTGCTTGCAGACGGCCCATTTGGTGGAGACTTTGGTTATCCTCGACTTTATATCATAGACGAGTTTGGTGTTATAAAGTATGTCATTCCAGAAGTCGAAATGCGCGGCAATTTTGATGCTTATGGATTTTTTGAGACCATTCATCGGTCATTGCAGAAGAAATAAAAAGTCCCCAAGATGAGTAATCGCGAAAACTTTACAACTGGCGCTAAGTGGGAAGATACAGTGGGGTACTGCCGCGCGGTCAAAATAGGTAACATACTCGAAATCTCTGGCACGACAGCTGCTAAGGGAGGAGAAATATTGCATAAAGACGATGCCTATCTACAGGCCAAAGAAATTATCAATATTGCTCAAGAGGTCATACAAAAAGCGGGGGGTCAGTTGTCCGATGTTATCAGAACGCGTATGTATCTGACAGATATAAAAGACTGGGAGTCCGTAGCTAAGGCTCATGGTGAGGCCTTCGCTGATATCAAGCCTGCGACCACCTTAGTAGAGGTATCTGGCTTAGTAGATCCAGATATGCTTGTCGAAATCGAGTTTTCGGTTTACCTTCAAGAATAATGGCAAAGAAGTATTCCGTCAAGGAAATCTATTACACAATACAAGGCGAAGGTTACCATAGCGGAAGACCTGCCATATTCTGTCGTTTCTCGGGCTGCAACCTATGGAGTGGACGCGAAGAGGATAGAGAGAACGCGATATGCCAGTTTTGTGATACCAATTTCTGGGGCACGGATGGTGAGAATGGTGGTAAGTATGATCTTGATGCTTTAGTAGATAAGATATATTCTCTTTGGCCCAGAGGGGATGATCTCTTTGTTGTTTTTACTGGTGGCGAACCTGCTCTGCAGTTGGATGCCGCATTAGTGGAGGCAATACATAATCGTCAGGGGAAAGTAGCTATAGAAACGAACGGCACTCTTGATCTTCCTAATAATATAGATTGGATATGTATGAGTCCCAAGGCAGATACAGATATCCTTATCCGAAAGGGCAACGAAATCAAAATCATCTATCCCCAAGAAGGAATCGACCCCAAAGATTTTGAGTTAATGGATTTTGATCATTATTACATCCAACCAATGGACAATACAGAATGGTCTGGAAATACCTTATCCGCACTAAACTATTGCAAGAATAACGCGCCCTGGAAACTGAGCGTCCAGACGCATAAGTATCTCAATATTCCGTAATGAGATGGTTAGTCCTTGCAGTTCTCTTATCCATTATATTCTTGTTCTGTAAAAGTGTAGAAAATAATCTTGTCTCCTTCGAGTCGGATTTTATTGTCTCTTCTTTCAGAAATCTGGATACATCTGATTTGGAAGAGATTTATTGTCCTGATAGCACCGTGGTCTCAGTTGGTTTTATGGAGAGGTATCTGGAGTTTCGCGGGAAGGTCTATGATAAACACATAACTGCCAAGTATGATAATAGAGATGATCTGATCTATACAGAGTCTTGTTTCGAGATATTTTTTGACCCTGACGTAGATGGAGAAAACTATTATGAGATTCAGATTAATGCCAAGGGTACGATCTATGATAAGATAATCAGAAGATACGATGGCTTTGGTTCTTCTGATAACGTCCAGGAATGGACCATAAAACAGGAACTGGTGCATACTGATATACACGGAACTCTTAATAATAATACCGATGAAGATAAGTACTGGACCTTCGATATGAAGATTCCCTGGCGACTCATTAGAGAAGGTAAACCTGAGCAAAATTCCACATGGGCATTTAACTTTATGCGTGTAGATGCCGATGGCAAAAGACCAAAACACTGGGTCATGAAAACAACGGGCAAAAACAAGAGTATCCATACCTCAGATATGTGGGAACTCATCAAGGTGGACACGAGACCGTCAGCCAAGCGTCAATAAAAGATAATCTAAATGGTAAATGTTAAATTTTGAAAAAAGTGTTTACCTTTCTCCGTATCTTATACCATGACCGATTAATAAATTATAAAACATCCTTAATTATGAATAGAATTAAACTTTTTGTTTCCATTTTTATTTTTTCGTTAATGGCTATTTCATTAATGTCACAGCCTTTGACAAGCAATTCCAAACCAGAGGAAGGAGGAGGAACAGGTCATGGATGCCAAGAATGCGTGTCTTTAGATTTATTCTTTGTAACAACAAAGAAAATTCCGAGTGATCTACTTAATCAGATTGAAATTACAGCTTCTTCAAGTCACTCTGTGAATATTAGTAGAAATCAAATTTCATTGTTCAGCGAAATGGAAGACCCTGCTACAGGCTGCGTTCGATATAGATATGACGTGAGAGTAACCGTTTGTGTTAACTCAATTGAATGTGAAAATTTTATTAATATCTTGATAGAGTACGGATTGACTATTAATGGTCAATGTTTAGCAGATGTTTTTCCACCAGATTATTTCGATCCTAACTGTATTTTGGTTGAGGAAGGATGTGAATTCCTTGCCTTTTACCCAAGAATGTGTTGCGATGTTTTTGCCGAAGAACCAGAGTCTTCTGAAGGTGACACTACTCCAGTTCCTTACGAAACCTCAATTAATCAAAGGAATTCTGATTATTCTATTGAGAATATTTCAATAAACCCCAATCCGTTTAATCATAAGATCAACTTACTAAATTTGAAAAATGGTGATAAGCTAATGCTATTCAATTCTGCGGGTCAGAAAGTTTTGGAAAGAGATTTTATTTCATCTGATTACATTACGTTAGATGCAAAAGGATTGAATTCAGGGTTTTACATTCTTCAGTGTATCAGAAATGAGAACATTATTTTAGTTAGAAAAATTGTAAAGTTGTAATTTGAGTAAAGTTGTAATGAGAATAAATTATTACTTGATAACTTTTTTATTATTTAGTAATAATTTATTCTCAAATTTTGATTTAAGTGATTCGTTAAAAATTCAAAGACTGTTTGAACAATCGGATAACCTTTGGAATCCTAATGGACCATTTACCCAAAATATAGTGTTGTTAAATCATGCAGAAGAACTTAGCAATAAAATTGGTGATTATGAAAATCAGGTCAAGGCTTTGCTCAAACTGGCTACAGTCCATTTCTATAATAGCGATGTACTTCGGTTTGAGATAGTAAATATTAAAGCTGATAGTTTAGTAAAAGTTCACGCTGAAATAAATAATGAATATTTGACTTATATCTATGCTAATTACTCTAGTATATATAGGAGGAAAAGAATGTATTTAAAGGCTATTGATTATTGCGAAAGAGGAATTGAAATAGCAGCGAAATTGAAAAGTCCCGCTTTGGCTTCACTATATAATGATATTGCAAAACATTACATTTCACTTGGTGATTATGTTAAAGGAAGAGATTATATAGAATTAGCCTTGACTGCGAACAAGAACCCATATAAAGCATTCGTGGAGTTCGATTCTTATAGTGAATTAGCGGTTATTCATAAACGAATGGGATTTCAGTATGTTTCTTTGGAAAACCTTATAAGGTCATTAGAAATTTTAGAAAACCAAAATGAGCCAGAATATATAGATGAAATTCAACTTTATCAGGTTGCAATTACAAGAGATGCTCTAGTGCTTAATGAATTGGAGTTGGTAGAAAAGTATCTTGAAAAGATTGAAAAACACTCTAGACCATTTAGAACACAGATAATTGAAGCCAAATACATTGAATTATTGGCATTATTAGAAATGAAAAGTTCAAATAAAGATTTGAATTCGATAAGAGAGAATGTGGATAATGCCACAAAAATATTGGAATCGCTACAGACTAGTGGCATTAGTCTTGATGTATCGATATGTGAGATATATGAAAGGTTAAGCGATTTTTACGAGAGCCAAAACATGTTGGACAATTCGGAAAAATATTTAAATAAAGGGTTGGTCAAACTTGGAAACTTAAATCTTTTGGATAATCCAAGAAAAGTAAAGAATAAGGATCTAACAGTAAGGCTTCTAAATAAACTCATAGATGTAAAAATTGCGAATGGAGATAAAGAATCAACGGAGAAAATGATGGTTGATATTTTAAACATAATAAGAGCATTCAGAATAGAAAACACAACCGCCTCCCACAAACAATTTTGGGCGAATCAATACTTATCCATAATAGAAAAAGCCATAGATTTCTACTATAGCGAGGGAGATTTAGAAGCTTGTTACTCTTTGATAGAAGAAAATAAGTCTAATCTCTTAGCGCAAGAGATAAACGAATCCGATAGCAAGGGTTATGCAAATCTACCACCTGAGTTATTAGAGTCTGAAAAAGAACTTAAGCAAGAACTAAACTTTTTAGAATCCGAAATAGAATCCTTTTCTGAGAATGCCGTACAGGATAGTAGCGTTCTGAATAATTTGAGGCTTGAGAAATCTAATAAGCAGATAGAGTTAGATAGACTTAACAAGAAGTTAGAAAACGAATACCCACAATACTATAAGCTTAAATATGATTTGACGCCGACGACTATAGATGACGTTCAGAAGTTGATTACGGGGGTAGAGGTAGTTGTGGAGTATTTTATAGGGAAGGAAAATGCTTATGTGGTTTTTATAACCAAGGATTCTTATAGAATAGAAAAGCTGAAGGACCTGAAAAGTCTTAAGGTTAGATTATCTCAGTTCTACAAAAGTATGAGGTCTGAAGAGGATGAAGCTCAAGATAGTTTGTATACATTGTTGGGTTTGGAGATATTGGATTCCTTGTCGTCCGATATTAACTCTTTGATTATAGTCGGTGATGATGTTTTGAATAATATACCTTTTGGTGCGATCAAGGATAATGAGAACAAGTTGTTATTAGAGCGATATAATATTCAGTATCAGTACTCTATCAAATTAATGAAATTGTTGCAAGCGAGAAAATCGGCTGATTATTCTAACGATTTTCTAGGATATGCTTATAAGTCGGATAGCGGCGTCTATCTCCCAGAAAGATCTTGTATGAGTACCTCTCTAGGGAATTTGGCCTGTAGCAAGAATGAGATAGATGGCATAAGTAATCTATTGGCAGACGGTAATAACGTGGTGATAGACGGTTCGTTAGAGGATTTTATGGATAAGGCTTCTAATTCTAAGATTATCCATCTCGCAACGCACGCTTGTATGGATGCAGAAAATCCTGATTTTAGTAGAATATATTTTAATGACGACTACCTGACCGTGAATGATCTAGAGGTGTCAGAGTTGAATAGTGATTTGGTTGTATTGAGTGCTTGTGAGAGTGGTTATGGCGAAGTGGTACAGGGAGAAGGTACGATGTCATTGTCCAAAGGATTTTTTCACGCTGGGGCGAAGAGTACAGTCGTTAGTCTCTGGCCGGTAGATGATTGTCGTACAGCAGAGCTAATGAACTATTTCTATGCAAGTCTTATGAAGGGGAATAGTAAGGATAAGGCCTTAAGAGAAGCCAAGCTCACTTATCTGAGCAAAGCGAATCCTGAAAAGACACATCCCTATTATTGGGCAGGGTTTGTTTTGATAGGCGATTCATCGGCGGTGATAGATTCTTATTCTTCGTTATATTTAGTATTTATTGGTGTTTTACTTTTAGTTTTTGTGGCATGGATTATAAAGAATTATCTTAGGAAAAATTCTTAATAGGCTATTACAAAGTATACGCTAATCAATATGGTAGAATGGAATCTTTATCTCGGATAAGAGAAGAATTTGTAAGTGGTAATACAAGCAAGCTAAAGGAATTATATCATGACTATCATGACGATGTAATACGAATCGTATTATCTAAGAAGCTGTGCGGAGCAAGTGAGGCTGAAAGTATCTTCAGTGAGAGCCTGTTGATATTCTATGATAATGTGGTATCTGGCAAGATAACAGAGGTGTCATCTATTAAGAATTATTTAGTAGGAATTTGTGTCAATAGCCTAAGAAATGAATTGTCGGCGAAATTCAGATTTCAGGATAAGGTGAATGAGGTCAGGACGGTGTTATATGATAATGGGTATGATGCACCTAAGAAGCTGCATAAGGAAGAGTTGAAGTCGATATGTTATAAGGCGATGAGTGAATTGAGTGACAAATGTAAGTCCATAATAGAAGGGTATTATCTGGACCGATTAAGTATGAAAGAGATTGCTCAAAAAATGAATTTGTCCAGCGGAGATGTCGCCAAGACCTTAAAGAGTAGATGTTTTAAGTCTCTTATGAAAATAGTACAGAAACAATATAATGAAAAACTCATCTGAACATACTGGAGATTTGGTGCAAAAATTTCTGTTAGATCAGTTGACTGAATCTGAAGGTCAAGAGGTACAATCATTGATTAAAGATTCTGATTTTCAAAAAAAATTAGATTTCAATACGGATATATATGAGGCCTTATCTGAGAATAGAGTGGACGAACTAAGAACTGTTATCCAAGAAGCTCGGAACGAAAGGAGTCATGCTAATACAACCGAAACTAAAGATTCTGATCAGACATTAAAAAATGAAAAATCAGGATATAAGTCTATAGTAATGGCACTTGGTCTTATCGGCACAGCGGCTTTACTTTTTTTTTTAAGTCCCTATTTCATATCTGAAAAACCCAAAAATATATTTGCTGACTATTACCAACCTTATCCTACCGAAAAAGTAGAACGCGGTAATACCAATCAATCGATAGATGACTACAACTTGGCAATTAGCAAATATGCATCTAAAGATTATCAAGAATCTCTTGATATACTATTATCTCTCTCAGAGCAAAGTCCTAAGATCAAAATGTATCAAGCTATTTGCCATTTAGAACTAGGCAAAGCAGAAGAAGCAAAGACCATATTGGATACATTACAAGATAATCCTGACACTAAACTGTCGCAACAGGCAGAGTGGTATCTGTCTTTGTCATATCTCAAGCTTAATGATATGAATAATTTCAAAGATCATATCAAAGGTATCGCTGAATCCAAATACCATTTATATCAAGCCAAAGCAAAAGAAATTCTAGGTAGAATTTAACCTCATCGTTGTATTCCTGCTATCCATAGCATTTTCATTTTTCATATTTTTTTTCTCCTGAGGTGTTTACCTTTTAGCTTTTTCTATACTAATAGATACGAACGGTTATTGAAAAAAGAACAAAGTCAATAACCGAGTGTGTATGGAAGAAATACGAACTTTTAGTAAAAACGAACACTAGCAATTATAAGAACAAAAAATCCATTAGTAAGATTATAATTCGTAGGTCTGATCATTATAGATTCCAATATTAAGGATTTCTTCCTTATTAATCAGGGCTGTCAGTTCATCTGACAGCCTCTGTGTTTTTAAGGGCCTATTTTATTTGATTATTTCTTGATGCTTTTACATCTATTGGTTTTCTTTAGATATAATATATAGTAGATGAAAAGTATAGCGCCTCTAATTATCATATTACTCATTTCTTGCAAAAAGAATTCGGAAGTCATAGATACTCCTACCATTGTTGACACCCACAGCAATCAAGAGATGCTTGAGGATATTGATTATTTAGATGTCATTTGTTTTGGCTCTTGTAGTCATCAGGATGAGAATCAGCCCTTATGGGATGATATAGTATCAGATAACCCAGACTTGTGGATATGGTTAGGTGACAACATCTATGCTGATACAGAAAATATGACAGCTATGCGGAGAATGTATGATAAGCAGGAGGATATTGCCGCTTATAAACAAATGAAAACTACAGTACCCATTATAGGAGTATGGGATGATCACGATTACGGAGTAAATGATGGTGACAAAAGCTACGCTCAAAAAGCGGAAAGCCGGGATTTGATGTTTGAGTTTTTAGATGTTCCCGAGAGCGACCCTGCATGGAGTAGGGAAGGGGCTTACCAGTCTTATGTGATCGGTGAAGATAGTAGAACTGTAAAGATCATATTATTGGATACGAGATATTTTAGGGATCGAGTGGAACGTATCAACAGAGAGTATATTCCTGATGAAAACGGAGATATATTGGGTGAAGCGCAATGGAACTGGCTACAAGAAGAACTACAGACAGAGGCTCCACTAATAATTATAGGAAACGGCACACAGGTTATTCCAGAAGAGCATAAGTATGAGAAATGGGCCAACTTACCCACTGCAAGAAAGAGGTTTTTGGAATTACTCTCTACTAGCCCATCCAAGATAGTCTTACTAAGTGGAGATCGTCATTTTGGAGAAATATCTAAGATGGAATTGGATAACGGAAAAATTATACAGGAGGTGACCTCTAGCGGAATGACGCACTCATACGAGGAACTTACCGACGAGCCTAATCAATATAGAGTTGGTCAATTTGCTAGCCAGTTGAATTATGGTATGATGAAAATTGATTGGTCTTCTGAAAACGAACCTAAACTAGATCTATATCTAAAAGGAGATAATGATCAACAATATGAAAAGGTGACTTTTTAAAATGTTTTACTTATTCCCAAGAATAACTTAGAAGTGCCAACTTCGTAATTACTTATTCTGTAACGAGGGTCTGATGTCCGTCTATAACCAAGCAGGAGACCAAAGTTATCTTTGGTTTGTATGGACAGACTTACTTCTGCATAGAAAAATCTAGACATATCATTCCTTATATCCAATGGAATTATTACTTGCTCGAAATCCATTTCTGTATTAGAGCCAGCCACTTCAGTATCTTGATCGTCCATATCTTCTGGCATATTTATATCTTGCTCAGATAGGTCGGGCATACTTTCTACTTCTTTTTTATACCATTCGTATCCTATTCCGACTCTGGTGCTTACGTGAGGGAAGAATTGATAAGAAGTGAATACACCTAAGCTGGGATAGGATATATCATTATTGGCAGTAACGGTATATGAGGTAATGGGAGGTAATGCATTGCCACCTCTGGTATTCGGATCAACACTTTGTTCCGATTTTAATTCTGAGAAGAGTCCGTCTTGGTCAAAAACAAACGTTCTATCCTCAAAAAAATTAGTCTTAAAAAAGCTATACTGGAAGGCAAGCCCGAATGAAAATTTGTCATGACCTATGCCTAGGTCTATTCCAGCACCGATTCCATGCCCACTGAGGTCTGTCATATATTGATATACAATGGAAGGTCTGACGAAAGCTCTTATATCTAACTGGTAATTACTTATTTCTATGTCCTCATTTTCGCGGAGGTAGATCGCATAGTCCAATAGGGACTTTTTATATTCTAACTGTGCGTGCTTAGTGGCAATAAGAGGAAGGCTCTTTAGATGTCCATATTTACTTTCTTCTTTGAGTAGTAAGCCATCCTTAGTCATTATGAGTTGAGAATAAAGAGATGATTTTTTTGTTTCAATATCTTTCTGCTGTTCGATTTTTTTTGGGTTAGGTGTGGCCTTGTCTTTCAGCAAGTTGGACTTGCTTATTTTTTGATTAGATGCTGATGAGTGTTCAGTTATATTAGACTGTTGGTTTTGACTTAATTTGTTTTTCTTCTCTGTAGTTAACAAAGATGACTTGTATTCTGATTTCGGATTATTATTGACGGACAATTCTTTCGTATCATTAGTCGCAGTAGTGCTGGATTTATCATTCAGAGAACTTGCTGGTTTCTCGCTTAATGTCAGAGTCGTTTCCTTATTGGTATTTTCGGTTAATTTGATTTTCTTTTCTACTTGTGGCGTATCATGACGTAAGAACATGGTATAAGAAAACCCAATAAGCAGTCCTAAGCCAAAGAAGAGCCAAATGAACAACCTTCGCTTCTTCTTGTCTTGAGGCATTTCTTTATCCAAGATATTGGCCATATTATTCCATCCCTTATCTACTCGACTTATTTTCTTATCCGGCTTCATAGTAATTATTCTTAAAAATTTTGGAATATTCTTTTTGTAGTACTTTTCTGGCTTCGGCCAGATGCCATCGGCATGTGTTCTGATTTATTCCTAGGTGATCACTTATCTCTTTGTGACTATATCCTTCTATTGCGAAAAGATGAAACACCTTCTCTTGTGTATCAGAAAGAGCAGCTAATAGAGATACCAAGTCCTGATAGTATAACTTATGCTGAATAGACTGGCTTGGTTCTTTTTTATATTCTTCCTCATAAATAAGGAAAGCAAGATCCTTTCGACTCTTTCTGAAGTAATCACTTAAACTCCGAAAAATGATTTTTCTTATCCAGCCCTCAAAGGACCCCTTGCCTTCATACTTGCTTATATTCTGGAATACCCGAAGAAAACCATTATTGAGTATATCAATAATTTGGTCTTCATCTTGGGTATACCGTAGTACCATTCTTTCCATAATAGGAAAGAAGTGTCTATATAGTTTTTCTTGATCGCTACGTAAGTTATTAGCACAACCATTTATTATGGTAGTCCAATCCTTACCTTTGTTATGATATGTTGTATCGCTTGACAATGAGTATTAGATAGTCACGCCTAGTCTCAATACGAGCCTTTGATATCTGAGTCTCTGAGCCTGAAAGTTTCCATTGGTCCAAGGCTCAGCATAGATGAGATTCGCATTTTGAAACTTGTATCCTACATCAAAAGTGAACTTCAAAATGTCACCGCCAAATCGAATACCTACACTCGGATGAACCATAAATCCACCTTCTGCACTTGTAAGGAGATACCTTTCTTCTGTCCCCTGAGCGAAACTGTAACCAGCCTGTACATTATAAAACAAACTTGTAAGTTTTGGATGTAGATAACCACTTACTTCTGCGAATACAGGAATAAACTCTTCGCCTGATTGCCAAATAAATTTATCATATCCGACACCAGCGCCAACAGCAAGTAGCCTATGAAATCTTAACCCCGCACTTGCGTTAAGACCAAATCCATTGACCTCGGTAGCACGATTTCCATTGTTACCCGTGATAGAGGACATTCTGAATGAATAATAGATTCCTTTGTCTCTAAAATTATAGGGTCTGTGCTTATCATAAACCCCTATTGAGTTTTTCTGCTCTACCTTCTGGTATTTATCGGAGGTAAGAGTATACTCTTTTCCCCATGTCGTCATTATAGTGATGCTCTTACCTAAATCCCATTCTATAACTTCACCTTCTAGTTTAGAGCCATGATTAAGGGTAATGATAACTGTATTATCTGGGTTTAGTTTTTGGGTGCTTTGACCAGTACTGATTATCGCATATCCCAAAAATAATATGGCAAGTATTGATGCTTTCGTTTTCATAATTAGATGCATATTATTTGACAGCTACGATACTTAATTCTTTGAGGTCATCAGGATCGGATGTATCAAACTGTATTAGACCATCTTTGCCTACAACCAAAAGGTGCTCTTTACTAAGAGATATGGCATCGTAGGCATCATAATCTTCCACATGATCTAGCTTGTTTTCAGTTATATTCTCTAGATCCTCTGTCTCGAATACTTTAAGACCATATCGTCCCTCACATAGATAGAGTGTATTATCTATGACTGAGAGTCCGTGAGGATGATCCATATCATAAGATTTGATAAGTCTAGGTCTTCTTATGTCAGATACATCGAGTACGTCTAGTTGGTTGATGGCATTATTACACCAAGTTCCTTCTCTAAGAGTAACATAGGCTATGTCGTTACTTACGAAAACTGGGTCACAAGCCTGCGCATGATCAAAATTAGATACAAACTCAGGAGAGGCAGGGTTAGATATGTCATAGATGTACATCCCCGTCTGCGAGCCTATAAATATGTATTCTCCATAAGGGAAGATGGTCTCGATATTCCAGTTGACATAAGTGGTTTGTGTCTGTCGCGGTTTAGCAGGGTCTTCTAGATCATAAGCGATTAGCTCTGTATTATTGAGTACATATAGGAAGTCGTAGATAACAGTAAATCTATTCTGAGATCCACCCTGACCACTCCCTGCATTATTGTCACCACCAGCGACTTCTGGGCCATCTGCGTCAAATACATCTTCTGCTACGAAAATATTTCTACCGCCTTGACTGAATTGTTGCTTGCCAAAATTAGGATCTGTACAATCTATCTCCATAGTATTTTCTGTTGGCTCCCATTCTATTAGGTAACCAAGACCTTCCTGGAATCCATTGGATGCAAATACTTCTTCGTCTCTGCACAGGATTCTAGGGCTCGTGATATCTGATATATCGATAGATAATAGATCTACATA
Organism: Saprospiraceae bacterium; assembly: GCA_020628095.1. Taxonomy (GTDB): domain Bacteria; phylum Bacteroidota; class Bacteroidia; order Chitinophagales; family Saprospiraceae; genus RFSX01. Next base: position 399,096 of record JAHDFP010000001.1, on the reverse strand, counting down.
AGAATCTGCATACAATATGTTCCCCTTTATAGAAATATCTACGTTGCCTGGGATATTGATAAAATGTAAATTTTCTGGATTTTCTGGATCGTTATTATCAATTACGTGGATGCCTTTATGCTTTTCGTTGACAAATATGAAGTTTCTAAAAAAGTAGAATTTTCCTGTTTCTTCCATTTCTCTTGGGGCGTCTGTGGTCACTTCTACTCTAAAGTCATCTGGGAAAGCATATACCGGTATCATTTCGATAAAATGTCTCGTAGATGAGCATTGGTCCTCGATGCAGGCGTTAAATCCTATTGTGATTATTGCTGTGAGTAGTATTAATGTCCTTACTGATTTTAAATTTCTCATAGTTTCATTTTTATTTACACATAGGTAGACGCTAAGAGTAGGGTGGGGTGTTGGTGATTGTCTCTATTATTTTTTATCTATTACAAAAAATTATCCTCGACCAACAAGATGCTGTCTTATTCAAGATACGTATTTATAGACTGACGTGCTTAATGACCTTTAGATGGACAAATGAGGTAGATGTCCCTATTTAATAAGTTGATATTAATTTTAAAAAAGGTAGATCAGTTATGCTAGCTTAATCATCGAGTTCTATGACCTCATCAGGATCTAATTCGTCCAATTCTATTTTTAGATTATTGATTATAAATTTCTGACGATCCATTGTGTTTTTACCCATATAATAGGTCAGTAAATCCTTGATACTTGTACTACTTAGTAACCTTACAGGGTCTAATCGGATATCATCACCTATAAATGCTTCGAACTCATCAGGAGAGATTTCACCCAAGCCTTTAAATCTTGTGATCTCAGGTTTACCTCTGAGGCTATCGATGGCCTCTTTCTTTTCTTTTTGAGAGTAACAGTAAAATGTCTGTTGCTTATCTCTTACACGGAATAGGGGCGTCTCTAATATATATAGGTGACCTTGTCTTACAAGATCAGGGAAGAACTGAAGAAAAAATGTAAGCAATAGAAGCCTGATGTGCATACCATCGACATCGGCATCGGTGGCTATTACTACATTGTTGAATCTTAATCCATCGAGGCCATCCTCTATATTGAGGGCATGCTGTAGGAGGTTGAGCTCTTCGTTTTCGTAGACTATCTTTTTGGTTTGTCCAAAACTATTGAGGGGTTTACCACGCAGACTAAATACGGCCTGTGTCTGCACGTCTCTGGCCTTAGTAATAGATCCACTCGCTGAGTCCCCCTCTGTTATAAATACGGTAGTGGCATTTTTCTGATCCTCGTTACCTCGCTTATCGTTATAGTGTACTTTGCAGTCTCTGAGTTTTTTATTGTGGATATTGGCTTTTTTGGCACGCTGGTTAGCCAGTTTCTTGATGCCGGCGATTTCTTTTCTTTCTCTTTCTGATTGTTGTATTTTCTTGAGTATGGTCTGAGCAATTTCTTTGTTCTTGTGCAAAAAGTTGTCAAATTGTTCTTTGACAAAATCTACAACGAATGATCTGACCGTATCTCCATCAGGAGCAATTTTTACAGACCCTAATTTGGTTTTTGTCTGCGACTCAAAAACAGGTTCCTCCACCCTTACACTTATTGCACCTATAATAGAAGATTGTATATCACGCGAGTCGAATGATTTATTAAAATGTTCGCGGACAGTTTTGATAATTCCCTCTCTGAAAGCTTGTAGATGTGTACCTCCTTGTGTCGTATTCTGACCATTGACGAACGAGTAGTATTCCTCTCCATAGGCATTGCCGTGCGTCAGAGCAATCTCTATATCATGACCAGATAGATGGATGATTTCGTAACGTATATTTTCAGGATTCGTTTTATTCTTGAGTAGGTCTAATAGGCCTTGTTTACTGTAGAATACTTTGTTATTGAAATTTATTTTCAAGCCAGAATTCAGATAGGCATAGTCCCAAAGTCTTTCTTCGATATACTCGTCTTCGAATTTGTAATTTTTGAATACGGAACTATCTGGTTCGAATTCTACAAGTGTTCCATTTTTACCTGAGGATTTAGAGATGCGCGATTCTTTGAGTAATTCTCCCTGAGAGAATTCTGCGGACTTGGATTTTCCATCACGGAAGGCTTCTACTCTGAACTGAGTCGAGAGGGCATTGACAGCTTTAGATCCGACACCATTGAGACCTACAGATTTTTTGAAGGCTTTAGAGTCGTACTTTCCTCCAGTATTAATTTTGGATACAACATCCACGACTTTACCCAGTGGTATTCCCCTTCCATAATCTCGTATGGAGACTTTGCCATCTTTGATAGTGATGTCAATATGCTTGCCATAGCCCATGACATACTCGTCGATGCAGTTGTCCAATACTTCTTTAAGTAACACGTAGATGCCATCATCTGCATTACTGCCATCTCCGAGCTTGCCAATGTACATACCAGGTCTCAATCTGATATGCTCTTTCCAGTCTAATGACCTGATGTTCTCTTCTGTATACGTAACCTGACTCATAACAAATCTTGTAAATACAAAAGTAAGGATTCATATTAAGAAAATAATTAATATGAATCCTTACTTTGAAGAAGAGAATACCTATATGTCTTGTATTTCTATTTGACCACAGTCAATGTTCCTCGATAGTATCTCGGCCTATCATCGAAAGTCATTTGGATAGCATAGACATAGACACCTTGCTCTATTCTCTTGCCATTTCTTGTGGCATTCCATCCTTGATCAGGATCATTAGTAAAAAAGTTTTCGTTATTGAATATAACATTACCCCATCTATCAAAGATCAACATCTGATCAACCATAAAATCATTTTCTGACTGAACGTAGAATGATGCATTCTCTGGGTCTGATTGATCGAAGGTGTTAGGAATATATACCTCTACTTCACCTTGAGGTGGTGCCGTACCGGTAATGGTACGAGTAAATAGACATCCATTATCATCTTCGAAGCTAGCTGTTAAGGTATAACCTTCGACATTTGCGGCTGATGTGGTTTCACATGATTCGCAAGAAAGCGCTAACTCTGACGATGACCAAGTCAAATTGGTCGGGGTAATATCTGATTGCAATACAAATGATAAATTACCTTGTCCATCATCCGTCGGTATTATTTCTGCGGTTGGTTCGCTTCCATTTTCTACAGTTATACTTTCCTGATAGAGACAATTAGCGTCATTAACGCTGATGTCATGCGCTCCAGTCAATAATACAAACTCGAATGGCAAATTATTAACTTCCACTGGTCCTGTACCATCTACATCCAACATAACTGGAAGAGTAAACCCATCCACGGCAACGATCGATACATTTCCTTCCATACCATTAGAGCAAGCATCTTCTACCTCAAATGTGACGGTTGGCGCAACGAAAGTCAAATTGATATTAACGATACTATCACATCCATTGACACTTTTCATCGATTCTATTCCACTAGGATTACTCTCATCATAGACGACACCATTTACTTCGATAGATCCTCCTTCACATAATGATTGATCTAAGTTCTCCACAAAAGAAGAGACATAACTCAGATTAACATTAATGGTGCTGTCGCATCCTGTTATAGTTATAATCGTTTCCGTACCTGTTGGATTAGATTCGTCATAGACTGTACCATTGACTTCTATTGACTGACCTTCGCATAGCGTTTGTTCTATATTTTCTATACCTCCTTGTCCAAAGCTCAGATCGATGGTGACGATACTATCACATCCGTTAACGGATTGCAGAATTTCTGCTCCAGTAGGGTTAGATTGATCATAAGTTATTCCATTGACTTCTATGGCTTCGTCTCCACATAGCATATCGTCTATGGTAACATTTATCTCATTCTGGAATGTAAGACTAATATTGACGATACTATCGCATCCTGTAGAACTGGTCAGCAATTCTGAACCTACTGGATTACTTTCATCATAGACGACACCATTGACAGTTATCGTCCCTCCAGAACACAGTGTTTCTTCTACATTACCTATAGAAGCGGGTGCGAAAGAAAGATTAATCATTACTAAACTGTCACAGCCGCTGGCACTCGAGATTGTTTCCATTCCAGACGGATTGGCCTCGTCATAGATTATGCCGTTGACTTCTATAGACTGACCAGAACAGAGTGTTTCGTTCCTTTCTACATTAACCTGACTAACAAAATTCAGATTAATATTAAGTAGACTATCACAACCATTGACACTAGTCAGCATCGCTGTTCCCGCTGGATTACTCTCATCGTATACAACGCCGTCATAAGTGAATGATTCGCCTTGGCAAAGATCAACATCTAAATTGCCCTCTATGGCCTGAGAAAAAGTTAGCGTTACAATGACCAAACTATCACACCCATCAGAAGTCGTATAGGTTTCTACACCATTTGAGTTGGATTCGTCATAGGTCGTACCATTAATTTCTATTGAGCCTCCTACACATAGTTCCTGAGTGATTTCACTTTGCGGCGCATCCTGGAATGTTAGGTTTACAGTAAGAAGACTGTCACAACCTGCAGATGTCACGAACATCTCAGTACCAGTTGGATTCGTTTCGTCGTATATCGTTCCGTTAATTTCTATAGACCCACCAGAACATAATTCTTGATCGAGACTTTCTTCTATAGCTGCCGCGAAAGTCAAGTTGACGTTCACAAGGCTGTCGCATCCACTAGCTGTCATAAAAGTTTCAGTACCAGTTGGATTCGTTTCGTCGTATATGGTTCCGTTTACTTCTATAAAAGTACCTGTACAAATTTCTCGATTAAGGTCTTCCACGATGGCTGCCGCGAAAGTCAAGCTGACATTAACAAGGCTGTCACATCCACTAGCTGTCATAAAAGTTTCAGTACCAGTTGGATTCGTTTCGTCGTATATAGTCCCATTGACTTCGATAGAGGTACCTGTACAAATTTCTTGATTAAGGTCTTCCACTATAGCTGCCGCGAAAGTCAAGCTGACGTTCACAAGGCTGTCACATCCACTAGCTGTCATAAAAGTTTCAGTACCAGTTGGATTGCTTTCGTCGTATATAGTCCCATTGACTTCGATAGAGGTACCTGTACAAATTTCTTGATTAAGGTCTTCTACGATAGCTGCTGCGAAAGTTAAGTTAACATTCACAAGACTATCACAACCATTAGCTGTGGTTAGCATTTCAGTACCATTTGGATTGCTCTCGTCATAGATAGTTCCATTGACTTCGATAGAAGAACCTGTACACAATTGTTGATCTATATTTTCTTCCTTAGCCGCAGCAAAGGTTAAATCAATTACTACAAGACTATCACAACCATTTGCGGCCTCCAACACTTCTAACCCAGAGGAGTTGTTTTCCCCATAAATATTTCCATTTACCACTACAGTTTCTCCCGTACAAAGAGAAGGTGTGAGGTTAGTTGTAGGGGATGTCTGATAGTCAAGCATCACATTAACAAGGCTATCGCATCCAGCGGTACTACCATTAGGGATAAGTACTTGTCCCGATGGATTATTTACATCAAATAATTCGCCTTCGATTATTCTTTCTGATCCATCGCATATTGTTTCTTCATAATCAGATTCTACGTCAGATTGGAATGTAAGTATAATATTCACAAGACTATCACATCCATTGGCAGTAGTAAAAGTTTCAGTACCCGTTGGATTGGATTCGTCATAAGTTGTTCCGTTGACCTCTATAGTTGCACCAGTACATAATTGCTGCGTTAGATCAAAACTCACTGATTGCGCAAAAGTCAAGTTGACGTTAACTATACTGTCACATCCAGCGGATGAGACTAACATTTCCGTACCTGATGGATTAGATTCGTCATAGGTTGTGCCGTTCACATCTATAGTCGATCCCGAGCATAGTTGCTCATTAAGATCAAATGTGACCTCCGAAATAAAGGTTAAACTGACATTGACTGTACTATCACAACCGCTAGCTGTTGTGATAACTTCAGAACCTGATGGATTATTCTCATCGAATACAGTCCCATTGACCTCAATAGTTGCACCAGAGCATAATTCTTGATTAATATCTCTCACTAAGGCGTCTGCGAAAGATAAGTTAATGATGACTGTGCTATCGCATCCATTAATCGTTTGTAGTATTTCTGTACCAGTAGAATTGTTCTCATCATAGACAGTCCCATTTACTTCTACGGAACCTCCATCACATAATTCATCATCCAATGTAAATTGAATAGGAGGTGAGAAAGTTAAATTTACAGTCACCGTACTATCACATCCAGAGGCCGTTTGTATTACTTCAGTACCTGCTGGATTAGATTCGTCATAGGTTCTACCGTTAACTTCTATAAATGCACCTGTACATAGTTCTTCATTTACTTCAGATTCTAATAGAGGTAAGAATGATAAGTTTACATTGATGGTACTATCGCACCCAGAAGCCGTTTGTATTACCTCAGTACCTGTTGGATTACTTTCATCATAAGTAGTTCCATTGATATCCATAGAGGCGCCAGCACAAAGTTGGTCGTTTACATCTTCTTCGATAGCATCTAAGAAAGTCAGGTTGACATTGATGGTACTATCACATCCAGAAGCAGTTTGTATTATCTCAGTACCTGTTGGATTACTTTCATCATAAGTAGTTCCGTTGATATCCATAGAGGCGCCAGCACAAAGTTGGTCGTTTACATCTTCTTCGATAGCATCTAAGAAAGTCAGGTTGACCAGGACCGTACTGTCACAGCCATTAGCCGCAGTTAATATTTCTGAACCAGACGGGTTATCTTCGTCATAAGTTGTTCCATTCACCTCCATAGAAGTTCCTGCACATAGTTCTTCTTCTATTGTGAATTCAGAATTGCCTAAAACTTCAATAGTCAATTCAGCCATATCAGAATCACATTGAGGGTCTCGGTTTTCTACTATATACTGTACAAGGTATGTCTGAGGAGCAACATCAGTTGTGTTCCATGTGTCACCAGTGAGTAAAAACCCATCTGGCTCGAACATACCAGTAGTTTCGGCATCATTAGACAGCAAGTCTCTTATATTAATTGTTTCTCCTTCACATACTGTGGTAAAATTATCGTCACCAGCATTAGGCTCTGGCAGTAGGGTAATAGAAAGTGTTGTCGTTTGGTCATCGCATAATCCAGATGCGGCATTTCCTGATAAGGTATATTCGAATTCATAATCTCCTGATGGAGATGCGGTCATATCTACGTTAATAGGATCAGAAAGATCCACGACATCGCCATCTGTCTGAGACCACTGACCTCCAGATTCTGGGTTAGATATAAGATTTTCGAAGTCAAATATTCCTCCTATACATTGGCTGATTTGGTTGTCATCTCCCGCGTCTGGTGGTGCTACCACATTTATCGTTAGAGTTGCCAGAGCTATAGGACATCCTTCTCGATCTATCGCATAGGTAATGTCATGATCTCCCTCTGGTAAGGTGCTAACATCTACATCTGTCGGATCAGTAGGATTGAAATCTGGTATCGAAGGATAAGACCAATCACCACCATTATCAGGATCACCAATTAAGTCTACAAGGTCCAAAGTAGAACCAGTGTATCCTTCACAAATTTCTACTGAATTATCTATTCCAGCATAAGGTTCTGTTACAATTGTCACGTCCATGGTGTCCACAGTAGGACAGCCTCCCAGAGTATCTAAGATGAATATTCTATCATCATCTGCCAATATATCTCCTGGGAATAATTTTTTATCATCGTCATTGCTTACCTCTGTGGAGTAGAAAGCATCGCTAGAAAAAGTACCTCTAAAAGGAGGTAGCTCTAATTCTTCACATGATGATGTATCTCTTGGTAATTCGAATTTTGGTGAAGCTATGATCTCCAGATCAAAGGATACTTCTTGTGTGCAACTTGCATTAGGATCATATAAGAATAATGTCTCATCGAAAGGTGCGAATATCTTATCACCTGGCTCATATTCCGTTCCATTACCTCTTGCTGATGTAAAATAAGATGCGGTAGGGGAACTCGGCGTAATAGGAGGAAGAATTATGGAGTCGCATGCTGGGGATAGGTTAGGTACAGTGTAGCTAACACCTTCTGTAATGTCCACATTTAGCACTTCGTCGTAATTACAGCCATTATCTCCTATGAGAGTGAGCGTTACAGATGTTACGTTATCAGATTCTAATATTTCATCGCCAGCCGTGTAGAAAATACCATTGTTGTCTTCGTATAAATGATCATTAAAGAAATCACCATCTGGTAATGGTAATTCTATTTTTCCACATCCCGACAGTGTACCTGTTGGATCATCCAATATTGGAATCCTGTTCAGATCAACTTCTACAAGGGCTACTACAGGATCGCAAGTTGAATTAGATCCAGGCGTCCAAATCATATATACCTCCGTGGTATTAATAGGAATACTCGTGTATGGACCATCGTTACCATCTGGATCAAGGTAGTATTGTATGGCAGAAAGAACCGAAACCTCTGCAGGTGCTATATCAGCAATAGCCGAAGGAAATGGTAAAATATAATTGTCATTATCTATACACTCTTCTATGGGTTGAACGTTATCTATTGATGGCTTAGAATCTGGATTAAATGCAACCAACACGAAATCAGAATAACAAGTGCCATCAAAGGTTCTCGCATATACATTGTTAGTAATTATTGGAAATTCATCAGCTGGAACTATTTCTGTACTTGCATCTTCACTTAAGTAATACGAAACATCAAGACTATTATCTCCACCCGTCACTAAGTCATCAAACTGAGTTAAGTCTAATAGTCCTGTGCCTCCATCAAAGCATACATCCAAAGGGTTAACGGTACCCATTGCAAATGGCTCAGGAAGCGCATTTATAGTTACTGCACCACCATTTATTGTACCTATACAACTAGTTGCATCCACTATATTTATAATAGATATATCAAATCCCGTAGAAACTGTAATCTGGAATGGACTCGCACTAGGGTCCACGGTAGGTATCGCTATATCAGGATCTATGCATATTCTGAATTGTTCGTCTATGTCTATGCCTGGCACCGTAATAGGAAATCCGTCCACATTTAATACAACTTGATATGGGGCAACACCACCGTTTATTGATACTGTAATATCCGTACTTGGATCTGTACAGTCTCCAGGGCAGACGTCTCCCCCACCCGTAAGCTCTGCCGTAAAATTAGAGGTTGTCACGCTTTTAGCATAACTGGCAGAACAAGTATTGACGTCGGTGGTTGTGAGCGTGAATGTTTCTCCATCCGTTATGTCAGTAGCGAATGTATTTTGAGCAACAGGATCGTTAATAATAGCTCCGGCATCAGATTTCCAATCCCAATCACTTATTACCGTTTCGTCTCCAGCACTGCCAGAGAGGTCCATGTTCTGATTAGAACATACGGGGTCATTGGTTGTAAAAGTCGGATACCCTTCCCAACAGTAGATGACTACGTTAGAGAAGGTGTTGGTTTCGTCCGATGCCCAATTCTGATTTCTTATTCTTATCTCGGCGTCAGTTGCACCATCGGTACAAAAGATGTCAGAAGTAATTATGCCAGATTGTTCGGAATCTGTTGTGCCAGATTCTCCGATTAATTCGTCTTCTACATTAGATCCTCCAAGATCAAACTCCACCCACATGAAATCCCAGCAACCATCACAAGCTCCTGATACGGGATCGTTGGGATCACCAGCACAGGCTCCGCCACCACAATCATCTGAGAGTTCCATATTGCCAGAACCTACCCAAGCAAGAGAAAAGTTATAATCTAAGGCAAACTGAATTGAAGTACAATCGGAAATATCAACATTATAGGAATCATCCACAGATCCATCCAGGTCTGTATATGATATTGGTCCCGCTTCGACACTAATTATGGTCTGAGGAAACAATAGTATAGACATAGTTAGGATAACCCAACCAGTTAGGTAACATCTCATTATCACAGGTTTCTTTAAAAAAAAATATAAAGATATTACGGATTCCATCACAAATGCTATACCAATGTAACTACAATGTAGCAATATCAACTGTGCTTATGACATGCTCAGAGTAAATTAAATATTAATTTTAACGTTTAGATTAAAGTGTATGTCAAGACAACTTAGCGAACAAGAAATTATCAGGAGAGAAAATCTTCAAAAAATAATTGATCTCGGAATCAATCCTTATCCGAGTCAAACCTTTGTGGTATCGCATGAAGCCAAGGATATTCATGCTAATTACGAGGAAGGTAGTGATGACTTTAAGGATGTACTTATTGCGGGTAGACTCATGAGTAAGCGGATCATGGGTAAGGCTTCTTTCGCGGAGTTACAAGACAGTTCTGGTCGAATTCAGATCTATGTCAACAGAGATGAGATATGCAAAGGAGACGACAAAGATTTTTATAATAAGGTATTCAAAAAGTATCTGGACCTAGGTGATTTTGTCGGTGTCAGGGGATATGCGTTTACTACTCAGACAGGTACGCTATCCATCCATGCCACAGAATTAACAGTTCTGAGTAAATCGATCAAGCCTCTACCCGTGGTCAAAACAGATGCGGATGGTAAGGTACATGATGGAGTGTCTGATCCTGAGTTCAAATATAGGCAGCGCTATGTCGATCTGACCGTCAATCCAGAGGTCAGGTCCACCTTTGTGCAACGATCTAAGATGATCAATGCCATGAGAAGCTTTATGATGGAAAAGGGGTATCTGGAAGTGGAGACTCCGGTCTTACAACCTATCTATGGTGGCGCTGCAGCAAGGCCATTCAAGACACATCATAATACCTTAGATACGACTTTCTATATGCGTATAGCTAATGAGTTATATCTTAAAAGATTGATAGTAGGCGGTTATGATGGCGTATTCGAGTTCGCTAAAGATTTTCGTAACGAAGGGATGAGCCGTTTTCATAATCCTGAGTTTACTATGATGGAACTGTATGTGGCTTATAAGGATTATGAGTGGATGATGGACTTTACAGAAGAAATGCTGGAGTATGTTGCATTGCAAGTCCACGGTACGACAGATGTTCAGGTGGGAGAAAATATGATCAGTTTTAAGCGACCTTGGAAGAGATACACTATGTATGGTGCAATAGAGCATTTTACGGGTGTCGATGTGTCCGAGATGGATGAAGCCACCATGCGCAAGGCCGCTGAAGATATGGGTATACATATAGACAAAACGATGGCGAGAGGTAAGATCATAGATGAGATATTCGGTGAGAAGTGTGAGCATCAGCTGATACAGCCTACATTTATTACTGATTACCCTGTGGAGATGTCACCATTGGCAAAAAAACATAGATCTGCTGAAGGCCTCGTAGAAAGATTCGAAGGAATCTGCAACGCTAAAGAAATATGTAATGCTTTCTCTGAGCTTAATGATCCAATAGATCAGAGACAAAGATTTGAGCATCAACTGGAGCTCGGAAAACGCGGTGACGAAGAAGCCATGATGTTAGACGAAGATTATCTAAGAGCTCTGGAGTATGGTATGCCTCCGACAGCAGGTATAGGAATAGGTATAGATCGACTTGCTATGATCATGACTAATCAACCATCTATACAGGATGTCTTGTTTTTCCCTCAGATGAAACCAGAAGGGACTTAAGTTATACCGAGACGGTCAGTCTGTGTACACCAGGTGTGTACTTTTGACTGATTATAAATTTTATCGTTTCGTAGTTTTTCTGATTACGAATAAAATCTAAATCTTGTAGGTCCAGTATCAAGACTGGAAATGAGGTAATATTCCTGAGATACTCGAAGTAAGAATCCTGAATAGTCAATAAGTAGTCTTCCTGAATATTTTGCTCATAGCTTCGGTTTCTTTCTTTGATATTATTAAGCAAATGTTTGGTGTCACGGTGAAGATATACTAGGAGATCTGGTGCTGGAAAAGACTTGGATAGAACAGAGAAAAGCATCTGAAAAAGTCTGTATTCTTCTGATTCTAAGTTTTTACGTGCAAATAGCAGGGACTTAGTAAAAAAGAAATCCGAAAATGTACAACTCGAAAATAAGTCAGGAGATGCCAACTGATCTTGTAATTGCTTGAATCGCTCCGTCATAAAGAACAATTCTACAGTAAAGGCGTATCGTTGCGGATTATCATAAAATAAGGGAAGGAAAGGATTGTTTTCGAAGGCTTCTAAGATTTCTTTTCCGTTATAATCTCTGGACAACTTAGTGACGAGCGATGTCTTACCACTACCTAGATTGCCCTCTATACTGACATATTCGTAAGGGAAACTATTTTGGTTGTTATGGTTAGTCATGCTCAGGTTTAGTAATAATCTTTTTGACGGATAAGTTGTCTGAGCACTCCGAGAGCAATTGTCTTGTAGACTTATCAAGCTCTGGATGTATCAGGTCAGGACATATATCCATCAAAGGTACGAGGACAAATCTACGACGACTTAGCTCAGGATGAGGAATGTATAGATGAGGATTTTTTATAATTTTTTGTCCATAGTAGATTATGTCTATATCTATAATACGTGGACCCCATTTCCGCTCTCTTTTCCTCCCCATTTTAGACTCTATTATAACAATAGACTCTAGTACCTGATCAGGAGATAGTGACGTATGACAGATGTGAGCTTGATTAATAAAAGATCCTTGCTCTGTCAGACCCCATGCCTCAGTCTCATATAGGGAGGAGGACTCTGATATAGTGCCTATATGATTATTAATCATGACCTCCGCCAGTTGGAGGTTGATCTTTTTATATCCTAGGTTGCTACCCAGATGAAGAATACAAGTCTCCAGTGCTAGGCTTTATTTTTAATGGCGTTGAGATATTTGGATAACTCAGATTTTACAACTGGGAACAAAAAGAATAAGCCGATCATATTAGGGAATACCATACCTAGGATCATGGCATCAGAAAATCCCCAAACCGATTGCATATCCGCGGAAGCTCCTATGACAACAAAAGCAAGGAACAAAAACTTATATGCTAAGTCAGCCGCTTTTCCTTTTCCAAATAAGAATTTCCAAGATTGAAGTCCATAGTAAGACCAAGAAATCATAGTAGAGAATGCGAATAATATTATTGCTATTGTCAAGACATAGGGGAACCAAGGCAATACTGATCCGAACGCCGTAGATGTCAATGCTGCTCCTCCTAGTTGTTCTCCCGCTATGGTTACTTCATCATTGATAACACTTCCATACTCAAAGTGTGCACCACTGTTATAAAAAATAATGACTAATGCTGTCATCGTACATATCACTACTGTATCTATAAAAGGTTCAAGCAAAGCAACCAAACCCTCTGATGCTGGGTATTTGGTCTTCACTGCTGAATGCGCTATGGATGCAGATCCCGCACCAGCCTCGTTAGAAAATGCACCTCTTCTAAATCCTTGGATGAGAACACCAAAAAATCCACCTACAGCAGCATCTGGAGCAAAAGCATTTTTAAATATTAGACCAAAAGCATCATCTATATATGAGAAATTAGAGAATACAACGACCAAGCAAGCTAGAATGTAAATACCCGCCATTAGTGGAACCACTTTTTCCGTCACAGAAGCAATCCTCTTAATTCCACCGATTATAACAACACCTACCAAAAGTGCAAGCACTACTCCTATTATAAATCCACTGCTACCTCCAGTCATGCCTAGCATATTAGACAATTGCTGAGCCGCTTGATTAGATTGGGCGGCGTTTCCACCTCCAAAAGAACCTCCTATGCATAATATCGCAAAAATGACGGCTAATACTTTTCCTAACCCAGCAAATCCTTTTTCTTTTAATCCTTTAGTCAGATAGTACATCGGTCCACCATATACGGTGCCATCTGGACCAACGTCTCTATATTTTACACCAAGCGTGCATTCTACGAATTTGGTGGACATTCCAAGCAATCCACATACGATCATCCAGAAGGTTGCCCCTGGACCACCTATAGAGATGGCTATGGCTACACCAGCGATATTACCCAGACCAACAGTTCCAGATACGGCTGTGGCTAAGGCTTGAAAATGACTGACCTCTCCATCTTTGCTCTCATCTCTTATCGTGTCTTTGATATCGCCATCTACGATATTTAGTTCCGCTTTACCCGCTCCATCATGTTTTTCTATTTCATCATATTTTCCCCGTACGACATTAACGGCTGTGCCGAATTTTGTGAGATTGGGAAAACCGAAGTAAACCGTAAAGAACAATGCTCCAAAGACTAATAAAAAGATGATTAGTGGAACACCAGTTCCCGGAACTTCCCACAATACAGTATTCAGGCAAAAATTGGCAAATGGTTCGAAAGCATTATTTATTCGATCATCTAAACCTAAGGCCTCAGAACTATCCTGTGCTTGAATATTTTGAAATACGAATGAAAAACAAAAGAGTAAAAGAAAGCGAAATGATAATTTCATGTTTATTAGAACTGGTTTTAATTCTCCAAGATAGCTTAATCATTTTGTTAAATAAAATATGTGGACTTATTCGACAATCATCAGTACAAAATACATTATCCAAATAGTATATATATCATGCAGAATGCTAACTTCGCTTATACATCTTCACAGCTTTGAAGCAGTACCATACACTACTAAGACATATACTAGATAACGGCATCAGTAAAGGTGACAGGACTGGAACAGGTACGATTAGTTGTTTTGGTTATCAAATGCGTTTTGATCTTAATGAAGGATTTCCGCTTTGTACCACTAAAAAGTTACACCTTAAGTCCATTATATACGAACTGCTTTGGTTTCTCAAAGGGGATACCAATGTCAAATATCTGCAGGATAATGGTGTCAGAATATGGAATGAGTGGGCAGATGAAAAAGGTGACCTCGGTCCAGTCTATGGGAAACAATGGAGAAGTTGGGCGGCACCTGATGGCAAAACCATTGACCAGATAGAATATGCGATAGACCTAATCAAGAATAAGCCTAATTCGCGAAGAATCATAGTCAATGCCTGGAATGCTGGCGAACTAGACAAGATGGCCTTGACCCCTTGTCATTGTTTGTTCCAATTTTATGTGGCAGATGGTAAATTGTCTTGTCTGTTGTACCAAAGATCGGCGGATACTTTTCTTGGTGTTCCTTTTAATATTGCCTCTTATGCCTTACTTACGATGATGGTAGCCAATGTCTGTAATTTGGCTTATGGAGAGTTTATTCATTCCTTCGGTGACGTGCATCTATATAATAATCATATAGAATTAGCCAAAAAACAATTGGAACGAGAACCAAGACCCTTGCCGACGATGCATATAAATGAAGAAATCCAGAATATATTTGACTTTGATTATAAAGATTTTAGGTTAGAAAATTATGATCCACATCCGCATATCAAAGCGAAGGTTGCGGTATGATTATTTAGACGAAATCTAAATAAATAACAACTCATAGTAATTATTGTTAATACTATGATCGAATGATAAATTTGCAGCGATTTTGAGGAGCGAAAGAGTGATAAATATTAATAAAAGCAGGATGATCAAATATTCGTTTAAGAGTCTATTCTACATAGCATTAATTGCTTTCTTACCTACATTTATTTCTGCTCAACCTTCCGTTGAATCGGGTAAAGCACTTTTTACGGCTAACTGCGCGCAATGCCACGCCAAAAGCATGAAAAAAGATGCGACTGGTCCAGCGCTGGCAGGAGTGGAGGAGAGATGGGCGGATTATCCTCAGGAAGACTTATACAATTGGATCAAGAACTCGCAAAAAATGATTTTTGCGGTTAAGCACCCTCGTGCGATAGAATTATGGAATCAATACAATAATGTCATCATGAATGCGGCAGAGCATCTTACTGATGAAAATATTGAGTCTATATTATTGTATGTGGATGCACAAGCTAATGCTGTTCCAACTACAAAAGATCCAAGTGGTGATGATGCCGGAGCTGGTGGAGGAGGTAAAGTGCCATCTTGGTTGTATTGGATCTTGTTTTTAGCACTTGGTGTTTTATCATTGATATTGGCCCGTGTTATTTCTTCTCTTAACCAAATCGCAGCCAAGAAAGAAGGTATCGATTATGAGAGAAAAACTCTATTACAAACTCTTACAGGTAAAGGCGTTGTTTCGTTCGTGTTGTTTGCTGCGGTCTTATTCGGTGGTTACACCACGGTTAATAATGCGGTTAACCTCGGAAGACAGGAAGGCTATGCACCAGAACAACCTATCAAATTCTCTCACAAAACACACGCTGGTATACAACAGATAGATTGCCAGTACTGTCATGATGGAGCGAGAAGATCTAAGCACTCTGTTATACCAGCGGCTAATACTTGTATGAACTGTCACTCCGCGATCAATGTGGGATCAGAATATGGCACAGGTGAGATCACCAAGATATTCGCATCTGTAGGCTGGGATCCGAGCAATAACAAGTATATCGAAGGTTATGAGGACTTATCCCGCGATGAGATCAAGGATATATACACTAAGTGGATAGGTGATAACTACAAAAAAGAAAATGACATAAGTGCTGATGATAAGTTAACCGATGCTGGAGTAGAAGAAGTTGATAGACAATGGAATCATCTTGTAGAATCATTGACTAATGATCAGAAAAGCAAAATCTATGGTCCTATAGAATGGGTGCGTATACACAATCTTCCGGATCACGTGTATTTTAATCATGCCCAGCATGTAACAATAGGTGAAGTGGAATGTCAGCAGTGTCATGGAGCCGTAGAAGAAATGGATT
Source organism: Saprospiraceae bacterium (assembly GCA_020628095.1). Classification (GTDB taxonomy): domain Bacteria; phylum Bacteroidota; class Bacteroidia; order Chitinophagales; family Saprospiraceae; genus RFSX01. The sequence goes on along the minus strand of JAHDFP010000001.1, from coordinate 382,512 downwards.
TAGTAGCTCAGCACTCTCCATTATCTATGGGGTGGTGTATCAATTGTCATAGACAGACGGAGGTGAAATTTGCGGATAACGAATACTATGAGAGTTATGCCAAGTACCATGAAGAATTAGCTTCAGGTAGCAAAAAGGCAGTTACTGTAGAGGACATAGGAGGACTGGAATGTCAAAAATGCCATTATTAAAAACAATTATCAAAACAGGAATTACATACTGATGAGCAATAATTCGATTTGGGTAGGCAATAAAGAACTGAATAAAGAAGAAGAGTTTCTTCATAACGCAGGTCAGGAATTTGTGACTACCGATCTAATGGAAAATTCTGATGCAGTTATAGAACAAGATGGTAGCAGAAGAGATTTTCTCAAGTTCTTGGGCTTCTCCGTAGGTGCTGCCACAGTAGCTGCAGGTTGTGATATTCCTGTAAAAAGAGCCATTCCTTATGTCGTCAAACCAGACGAAATAATACCTGGTGTAGCCACTTATTATGCCTCTACTTATGCTGAAGGTGGTGATTATTGTCCTATTCTAGTAAAATGTAGAGAGGGTAGACCCATCAAAATAGAAGGTAACGATCTTTCTCCTATTACTAAGGGCGGTACATCTGCTAGAGCACAGGCTTCTGTACTGAGCTTATACGATACGCACAGGTATAGAAAACCGATGGCTAATGGAGAAGAAATAAGTTGGCAAGAATTGGATAAAGATGTAAAAGCCAAGTTAGCTGCATCTAATAATATCAGAATTGTAACAAATACAATATTAAGCCCAACGGCCAAAGAAGTACTCAAGGACTTTCAAGCAAAGTATCCTCAGACCAAGGTTGTTACTTATGATCCCGTATCGGCTTCTGCCATCTTGGAGGCTAACGAAATGACTTTTGGAGATAGAGTCATTCCTGATTATAAATTTGATAAGGCTGACGTCATTGTCAGTTTCAATGCAGATTTCTTAGGTACATGGATTTCTCCAGTAGAGTACGCTAAAAAATATATTAAGAATAGAAAAGTAGATAAGGTCGGTGGATCGATGTCAAGACACATACAGGTAGAAAGCCACATGTCAATGACTGGATCTAATGCGGATAACAGAGTACTAGTCAGACCTAGCGAAATGGGTTCTGCTATCGCTTATTTACATGGTCTTATAGCCGGTGGAGGAGGTGGTAGCCAACTGAACGATAAGGCCAAAGGAGCTTTGACAGCCGTAGCAGGAGAGCTAAAGGCTGCAAGAGGAAAATCACTGGTAATAAGTGCATCTAATAATGTGTATGAGCAAATACTCATTAATGATATCAACAATGTACTGGGTAATTATGGTGGCACGATAGGTTTTGATCAGGCCTCATTACAGAGACAAGGGGACGAAAAAGATGTAGATGCGTTGGTGTCTGAGATGTCTGCTGGATTAGTGGATACTTTAATTGTCTACGGTGCTAATCCGGGTTATGATTACTGCAAATCGGAAGCATTCTTACAAGCATCTGAGAAAGTAAAAAATAAAATTGCCGTTTCTTATTCGGCTAATGAGTCATCAGATGTTTGTTCTATTATAGCACCATCTCATCATTATCTAGAAAGTTGGGGTGATGTAGAGGCTAAGAGAGGACAGATGAGTTTGATGCAACCTACCATTAGTCCTTTGTTTGAAACCAGACAGGCAGAATTGACGCTCTTGTCTTGGGCAGATGCTGTAAGTACGACTTCTGACCAGCCATACTTAGATTATCTAAAAGCTAAGTGGCAATCGAGTGCCTTTGCAGCACAGAGTAGTTTTGCAACATTTTCCACTTATTGGGATAGTGCCTTGAGAGATGGAGTGATAGGTGGCGGCTCGTCTGCTGGTGCAAGTGGATTCAATGTAGATATTAATCTAGCTAAAAGTAAGGTGTCTAAGCCTTCGGCTTCCGAATTGGAAGTGGTGTTTTATGAGCCAGTCAGCATAGGTAATGGACAGTTTTCTACTAACCCTTGGTTAATGGAGATGCCTGATCCAGTGTCACGTACATCTTGGGGTAACTATCTCGCTGTACCTGTGACTTATGATGGTAACAAAAAGTTCAAAGGCCTCAATGGTCTTGAGGATGGTGATTATGCGGTCATTACTGTCGGTGGCAAAGAAATGAAAGTGCCAGTGGTACTTCAGTTTGGAATGGCTCCTGGTACAGTGGCCTTGGCCCTTGGATATGGAAGGACTGCAGCGGGTAAGTGTGGAACAGGTGTCGGAGTTAATGTCAATGATTGTTTGACAGTCAATGATGGCTTAGCGCAGTATTATAATACAGATGTTACACTTTCTGGCAAAACTGGAAAAGAAGATCATTTCTCTTGTGTGCAATATCATCATACCATTGGTGTAAAGGCCAAGAATAATGATGGAGAAATTATAAATGCGGATGAAGCCACTCTAGGACAGACCGCTTACGGTGTGGGTATCACAGGTTATCAGGGATCTCTTACAGAAAGATCGGTATTGTTCCATTCTACATTAAAAGATTTAGATAAGAACCTTGACGATCTTCATAAGAAAAGAGGTGTCCAGAAGTATGAAGATAGACACGGCTCTTATACACACCTTAATGAGCAGACGCTATATCCATTCGACGAGTATTCGGCAGAAAAATATAGTCAAGGTCATCATTGGGGAATGCATGTAGACTTGAGTTCATGTATAGGTTGTAATGCTTGTACAGTGGCTTGTATGGCTGAGAATAATGTTCCAGTCGTAGGTAAGAAAGAAGTCAGCCGTCACCACGAAATGACATGGCTCAGAATAGATAGATATTATTATGGAGATGTAGAGAATCCGAATACAGTCTATCAACCTATGATGTGTCAGCATTGTGATAATGCACCTTGCGAAAATGTATGCCCGGTCAATGCGACGAACCACAGTTCTGAGGGCCTTAACCAGATGGCCTACAACAGATGTGTAGGTACAAGATACTGTGCCAATAACTGTCCTTATAAAGTGAGAAGATTTAACTGGTTGGATTATACAACAGCGGATATATTCCCAGCTAACCAGCCAAAAGTATTCTCTAATGGTGGAGAGGACAATATTCCATTCGGAGCGGATAACCTGACAAGAATGGTGTTGAATCCTGATGTAACAGTTAGATCAAGAGGAGTTATAGAGAAGTGCAGTTTCTGCGTACAAAGAATACAAGAAGGTAAGTTGACGGCTAAGATAGAAGGCAGAAGACTGAACGATAAAGATGTCAGAACGGCCTGTCAGACAGCTTGTCCGACTGATGCAATTACTTTCGGTGATAGAAATAACAAAAAAGGTGATCTAAGTAAAAAACTAAAGTCACCACTTAATTATATAGCATTAGAAGAAGTGAATGTCCAATCATCGGTGACCTACAAGATGAAGGTCAACAATAAGGACGAATCTATCAATGCATAAAATAATTTTAATAAAGAAACACTTGATATAAATGAGCGGTCATGTTAGTCCAATAAGAGAACCTCTTGTACAAGGTCACAAGTCATATCATGATATCACGGAAGACTTATGTGCACCTACTGAGCGAAAGCCCAGTGCGGCGTGGGTGATAGGAATCATCATTTCTCTTTCACTATTAGGTTTTGGATTATTCTGTATTGCTTGGACTATCTGGCATGGGATCGGTACATGGAATCTTAACCGTACCATCGGATGGGGATGGGATATCACTAACTTCGTATGGTGGATCGGAATCGGTCACGCCGGTACGCTGATATCAGCCATCTTATTATTATTCAGACAAAAATGGAGAACAGGTGTAAACCGTGCGGCAGAGGCGATGACCATATTCGCCGTTATCTGTGCTGCTTTGTTTCCAGGGATACACGTCGGTAGAGCATGGGTTGTCTTTTACTTCTTCCCATATCCTAATACACGTGGACCTCTTTGGCCTAATTTTAACTCTCCTTTACTTTGGGATCTTTTTGCTATCTCGACATACTTTACCGTATCGCTCTTGTTTTGGTACACAGGTCTTGTACCTGATTTTGCTACGGTAAGAGATAGAGCGAAAGGATTCAGAAGAAAGATATACAACTTTTTATCATTCGGTTGGACAGGATCAGCTAAGCATTGGCAAAGATGGGAGGCCTTATGTCTCGTGCTTGCAGGGATCGCGACGCCACTTGTACTTTCGGTGCATACCATTGTAAGTTTTGATTTCGCCACATCAGTGATACCAGGATGGCACACGACAATATTCCCGCCGTACTTCGTTGCCGGGGCGATATTCTCTGGATTCGCAATGGTATTGACCTTAATGATAATAACCAGAAAGCTTTTCAACTTAGAAAACTATATCACCATAGGGCATATAGAATCGATGAATAAAGTTATCCTGGTAACGGGTACTATAGTAGGGGTAGCTTACTTGACGGAATTATTTATTGCTTGGTATTCTGGATACGTCTATGAGCAATTTGCATTTTTCAATAGAGCTGTGGGGCCTTATTGGTGGTCTTATTTTGGTATGATGTTCTGTAATGTGATTTCGCCACAGGTATTCTGGAAGAGATCATGGAGAAGGAATATAGCGTTGACTTTCTTTGTTTCTATTGTTATTAACATAGGGATGTGGTTTGAGAGATTCGTGATTATTGCGACAACATTAGCAAGAGAATATTTACCATCAAGTTGGAGTTATTATTCACCTACTTGGGTTGAGATAGGAATTTTCATTGGGACTATTGGATTGTTCTTTACGCTTTATTTAGTCTTTGCAAGAGTAGCACCAGTTGTAGCTATTGCGGAGGTAAAGAGTATACTGAAAACCGCAGGTGACCAGTACACAGGACCTGATGCAATACATTCGCATCACGGACATGGCGATCATCACGATCATAGTCACGCTATGGGATTAGCTGCTAATACAGACCATCATGATCATAGTGATGGTGGGCACTTAGACTTATCATCTTCTACAGCAAGCTCTGCGATAGCTTCCAGTGCAGTTGCTGAGGAGACTGTGAGCATAGAAACCGAAAGCGAAGCGGCAGATGGACCTCGTATCAGATCAACAGTTGGTCCAGATGATCTCAAAAAAATTGAAGGTATCGGTCCTAAGATTTCTGAATTATTGAATGCTGGAGGAATAAATACTTTCGCGGAATTAGCGGACACAAGTGTCGAAAGACTTAAGACAATATTGACTGAAGCGGGATCGCGTTATCAATCACATGACCCAGGCTCTTGGCCTGAGCAAGCATCTTTGGCAAGAGATGGCAAGTGGGAAGAATTGAAAGATTTACAGGATAGATTAGATGGAGGAAAGTTTGTTTAAATTCTATTAGAGTAAGAAAATGGCAAAATCAAAAGATATAATATACGGTCTCTATAACGACGAAGAACATCTAATCGAAGCTGTAAGAGCAGCGAGAGCAGATCATCTTGAGATTATGGATGTATATACACCCTTTCCAGTACACGGTTTAGATCCTGTTTTGGGCTTATCAGAATCTAGGTTGCATATTGCAGGATTCGTATACGGCATGTTGGGTACATTGACGGCATTCTTAGGTATGACATGGATCTTCACTAAGGATTGGCCTATCATATTTGGCGGTAAGCCATATTGGTCTGTGCCAGCATTTATTCCGATTACATTTGAGTTGACAGTTCTATTTGCGTCGATAGGTATGGTTGTTACCTTTTACATCATCAATGGTCTTGGACCAGGTGTGGTTAACCCCACTATTGACCTTAGGATAACAGATGATAAGTTCTGTATCGCTTTTGATAAGTCAGAAGTAGATACTTCTAAAGTGGAATCTTTTTTGAGAGGCTCTGGAGCTTCTGAAATTCATTCAAAGACGATATAAAATGAAGCAAAAACATTTCTACATACTAGCAGTAATTGCTTGCTTCTTTTTACAAGCCTGTCAGCAGCCAGGAGGTAATACAACGGGAAGTGAGTTTATGCCAGATATGGCACACTCTATCGCTTATGAGTCTAATTACTATAATTATTACTACAACAATACCTGGGGAAGCGAAGAAGATTATTACAAGTACGCAACGCCTAAGTTGCCTGTAAAAGGTACAGTACCTCGTGGCAGTTCCAGTACTATTTCTGTACCTGGTGCTAATAGTTCAGCACCTTACTACTATGGAAATACAGAACCAGAAAGAGAAAGAGCAACGGCAGAGATAATAGATAATCCTTTACCTATTACTGATGCAGGTCTGGCACAGGGAAAAGAGTTATATGATGTCTTCTGTGGAATATGTCACGGATCGAAAGGTGACGGTAACGGACACATATATGCAGAGACAGAGGCTTATCCAGTAGCACCCAAAAACCTAATCAAAGGGGCTACAGGTAACGAAGTCATTGATATGGAAATGATCAACGCATCCAATGGAAGATATTATCATGCCATAATGTATGGTAAAAACCTCATGGGTGCTTATAAGGATAAGTTGAATTACGAGGAGAGATGGAATGTCATTCATTACATAAGATCGCTCCAAGCCAAAAGCGTCAGTGCCGAGTATAATCAATATACTAATACACTTAATAGTATAGATAGGCCAGCTGGAGAGATGGTCGTAGCGCAAGTGGAAGAAGAGGACCACGATCACGGTGGAGAGCATCACGATCACGACACAGATCATCACAGTCACGACAAAGAAGGACATGATGACCACGATCATGATGATCATCACCATGACAAAGATCACGACGATCATAACCATTAATTCTAATTAGCTAAAAAAGAAAAAATGACTTACGAGTTTTCAGGAAAATCTAAGATGTGGCTTCTCATAGGAATGGTGGTAGGTGCAGTGTGCTTAGGTCTCTCATGGTTTTCTGGAGATGATGGATTGCATACTAGATTTTGGTCTAACTTCTTGCATAATTCTGTATTCTTTACTGGTATAGCTCTGATGGCTGGATTCTTTATGTGTTGCAGTATTACGGCATGGGCTGGCTGGTATGTAGTATTCAAGAGGGTATGGGAATCTATTTCTATGTTCTTGATTATTGGGATTCCATTGATGTTGTTGATAGGAGTAACAGTTGCCCTTCACATGAACCATCTATATCATTGGGCTGATCCCACGATGATAGATCCCACTCATGAGAACTATGATACTATTATAGCAGGCAAATCTGGTTTCCTTAATACCAAATGGTATATCGGTGGTACGGTTGTATTTGGTTTGATATGGATTTTCTTCCTTAGTAGAATAAGATCTATATCATTAGCTGAGGGACAGACAGGTGGTGATGGATTTGAGAAACATTATGGAATAAGAAAGTATGCCGCTTTGTTTTTACCATTCGCAGGATTTGGTAGTGCAGCCATGATATGGCAATGGATTATGTCTATAGATGCGCATTGGTACAGTACGATGTTTGCATGGTATACAGGTGCGAGTTGGTTCGTATCTATGATTGCAATTACTATTTTGATCCTGCAGTATCTTAAGGGAAAAGGATATTATGACGAAGTGTCGACAGAGCATTTCCATGACTTAGGAAAGTTCTTGTTCGCGTTTAGTATATTTTGGACTTACCTATGGTTTTCGCAGTATATGTTGATATGGTATGCTAATGTGGGAGAAGAGACTATTTATTTCAAAGAAAGAGTGACGAAGTATCCAGTTCTATTCTATGCGAATCTGGTAATTAATTTCGTAGCACCGTTTTTCATCCTTATGCGTAATGATACGAAGAGAAAGATGGGGTCACTAGGATTCGTTGCGGGTCTCGTGCTTTTCGGTCACTGGTTAGATTTCTTTTTGATGATTAAGCCAGGCGTATTGCATACGGCTCATCTCGCTGGTGGTGATCATGGCGGAGGACATGGACATGACCACGGACACGGTCATGATGTTGCGCATGGTGCGCACGAGTCAGTATTTGAGCTAGGATTTACTATTCCTGGTCTTTTAGAGATAGGGACTTTCATTGGATTTCTGTGTTTGTTTTTCTTCTTTGTATTCACGGTGTTGTCGCGAGTGCCATTGATTAGTAAGAATGATCCGTATATAGAAGAGAGCTTACACCATCATACTTAATTGATAAGAATTTTAAAAAGATAAATAATGACCGGATTAGTCATAGTTGCCATTTTTATTTTATTAGCTGTCATCCTAGTACAGATAGGAAGACTGACTGAAGTAGCGGCCGTCATCCGAGGTGAAGAGAACGTTGCCATGGCAACGAACAATCGCAATGCGGTCTATATGCTTATATTTTTGGTTGTTTTCTTGATCTATTGTGTTGCGTCAGCATGGTTTTATAAAGATAGGATGCTGGGGTATGGACCACATACGGCGGCTTCGGCGCATGGAGGACAACTGGATAGCATATTCAATACGACACTGTTTTTTACTGGTATTGTATTCGTTATCACACATATCGCTCTTTTCTGGTTTGCTTATAAGTATAGAGAAGATAAGAACAGAATAGCATACTTTTTTCCTCATAGTACTTTTTTAGAGGTGATATGGACGGCTATACCGACAGTGGTTATGGCGATATTAGTTGTACGTGGATTGATCGTATGGAATGCTACGATGGCCGATGTTGCGCCAGAAGAGGAACATATAGAAATAGAGGCTACTGGATCGCAATTTTTGTGGGAAATAAGATATCCTGGAGCAGATAATAAATTAGGAGCTAAGAATTTTAGACTCATCAAACCAGGTATAAATCCACTAGGCCAAAACTGGGAGGACACTAAGAACTTGGATGACTTTTTAGTAGGAGATGTATTTTACCTTCCTGTCAATAAAAAGGTAAGAGTCAGAATAACGGCCAAGGATGTTTTGCATAACTTCTATCTACCTCATTTCCGAGTCAAGATGGATGCTGTACCAGGGCTTCCGACACATTTCATCTTCACTCCGACTAAAACAACAGAAGAGTATAGGCAGGAACTAAAAAATTACCCTGAATACCAAGCACTTTCTGATCCAGAAGATCCAGAAAGTCCTCAAAGGTGGGAGACCTTTGATTATGAGTTAGCGTGCGCAGAGCTGTGTGGATATGGGCATTACTCCATGAGAAAGACATTGAAAATTGTTAGTCAAGAGGAGTATGATGATTGGTTTGCGCAGCAGCAGCCATACTATATGAGTAATATCAGAAATACTGATAATGACCCGTTCAAAGGAAAATTACTCAAAGTCGAGGCGGCTAAACGAGCTCGAGAATTAAAATCTGAATTCAAATCAGCAATGGATTCTGATAAGCTCTCAACAATTAGATTAAAAAATGTGTTCTTTGAAACAGGGTCATCTACGTTAAAAGATGATTCTAAATATGAGCTTAACGAAGTGGCAGAACTCCTAAAAGCCAATCCTAATGTGAAGGTGGAGTTAGGAGGACATACGGATAGCACGGGTGATGAATCTGCTAATCAGGTCTTATCTATGCAACGAGCCGAGTCGGTTGTCAATTATCTGTCATCTAAAGGCGTAAGCCAAAGTAATATGAGCTCTAAAGGTTATGGACAGTCCAGACCTGTAGATACAAATGATACAGATGAGGGACGCCAAAACAATAGAAGAACAGAATTAAAAATAACAGCTAAATAGTAGAATATGGGACATGTAACTATAGATCCGAATGACAAGTTAGCAGTCATGATAGAGGAGACGGGATACGATGATCATTTCCATGAGCATCATCATGGAGATAAGTATCAGTCAGGATTTATCGGTCATTATATATTCTCTATGGATCATAAGATCATAGCGAGACAGTTTTTGATCACGGGAATTTTCTGGGCTATTATTGGTGCAGGAATGTCTATAATCTTCAGATTACAGCTAGGTTTTCCAGAAAGTGACATGGCTTGGCTTAAGCCCTTATTAGGAAAATGGATCACTGTAAATGATGGCGTAGGTGCCTTATCACCAGAGTTCTATTATGCCTTAGTGACGATGCACGGGACCATATTGGTATTCTTTGTTTTGACGGCGGGACTTAGTGGAACATTCAGTAACCTATTGATACCACTCCAAGTGGGTGCCAGAGATATGGCATCTCCTTTTCTTAACATGTTATCGTACTGGTTCTTCTTCTTAGCTGGTGTTGTGATGTTTTATTCACTGTTCATCAGTACTGGACCTTTTTCTGGAGGATGGACAGGTTATCCACCCTTGAGTGCATTACCACAAGCATCTACAGGATCGGGTACAGGTATGACCTTATGGTTAGTGTCGTTGACTTTGTTTGTTGTATCGGTGCTATTAGGTGGTATTAATTATATAACGACTGTACTTAACCTGAGAACTAAGGGGATGAGCATGTGGAAGTTACCACTTCCGATATGGGCATTCTTTGTCACAGCTGTATTAGGTCTTCTTTCTTTTCCAGTATTGGCATCAGGATTCTTCATGTTGATATTTGATAGAGGCTTAGGTACAAGTTTCTTTTTGAGCGAAATATTTATCAATGGACAGGCCCTCGATAGAGTGGGAGGTAGTCCTATATTATACCAGCACTTGTTCTGGTTCTTAGGTCATCCAGAGGTATATATTATCATATTGCCAGCGATGGGTATTGTATCAGAAGTTCTGTCAGTACATGCACGTAAACCGATCTTCGGATATACGGCAATGGTACTTTCGATATTGGCCATTGGATTTTTATCATTTATAGTGTGGGCGCACCACATGTTTATGTCTGGTGTAAATCCTTTCTTGTCTAACTTCTTCGTCATATTCACGCTGATCATAGCCGTGCCGTCAGCCGTCAAGGTATTTAATTGGATAACAACTCTATATGGCGGTAACATAAGATTCAATTCTGCAATGCTATTTGCAATAGGCTTTGTATCGATGTTCATCTCAGGAGGTCTTACTGGAATTTTCTTGGGTAATTCCGCTATTGATATTCAGATGCACGATACATATTTCGTAGTAGCGCATTTCCATATTGTGATGGGAATTGCGGCATTCTTCGGTATGTTCTCAGGTGTCTATCACTGGTTTCCTAAGATGTTCGGTCGATTCATGAACGAAAAACTAGGAAGAATACACTTCTGGGGAACACTCGTCGGAGCTTATGCCATATTCTGGCCGATGCACTACTTGGGAATGGCAGGAGTACCTCGTAGATACTATAGTTTTGATACATTCGATGCCTTTAAGCATTTTGGGCCGATGAATGAGTTTATTACTATATCAGCTATTATAGTTTTTGGTCTACAGTTATTATTTGTGATTAACTTCTTTTACAGCATATTCCGAGGAAAGAAAATGACTGAAAGAAACCCCTATGGTGCAAATACATTAGAATGGACAACTCCGATAGAAGCAGGTCATGGTAACTGGCCTGGAAAGATTCCAGCAGTCCATAGATGGGCTTATGATTACGGAAAAGATGGTAAGGAGTTTATTCCTCAATATGTTCCATTGGCAGAGGGTGAAGTAGCGGGTGACGCGCATTAATTTTTTGGTTAACTGATTTTTTCAAATAATTGAGCAAAGCAATAACAAAGAAAATTGAGAATGGTATCGAGCTATCTAAACTCGATGACATTTATATGTTGGTCAAGTTTCGATTGACCCTCATGGTTGTTGCTTCTTCTGCTTTAGCTTATCTGATTGCAGCGGGCTCTAATGTTTCTTTGATTATAATGAGCCTTCTGACTTTAGGAGGATTTTGTATTACGGCGGCAGCCAATGCTGTCAACCAAGTACTAGAAAGAGAGTTCGATATCCAAATGCAGCGGACGATGTATCGTCCGGTGGCTGCCAATAGGATGAGATCTTCTGAGGCGGTTCTGATAAGCGGTGTTTTTTTGGTGATTGGTGTACTGAGTTTGTCTTTTATTAATCCGATGGTTGCATTCTTAGGAATGTCGTCTTTTCTGTTATACGCTTTCTTGTATACACCACTCAAAAGGTACTCTACGATTTCTGTAGCCATAGGAGCGATACCAGGAGCCTTACCTGTCTTGATAGGCGTCGTAGCACACAGCAGTACAATTACACTTTTAGGATTGACTTTGTTTTTGATCCAGTTCCTTTGGCAGTTTCCTCACTTTTGGGCGATTTCCTTTTTGTCATTTGATGACTATAACAAAGCTGGATTCCGCTTGCTTCCTAAAGATAAGACGGGTAGCATAGATAGGAATTTGGGCTTTTATTCAGCCATTTATAGTTTGCTCATAATACCTACTGTATTGGGTGCTTATTACTTTGGATTACAAATGTCTTTTGCTGTGATGACTTTGGTCATCGCTCTGACTTTGATATATACAGCATTTGGATTTTTGCTGCAATACAAGAAGGATCGTCGCAGTGCGCTCTTACTTATGTTTAGTTCGTTCTTTTATTTACCATTGGTTCTAATTGTTTATTTAATTGGTTAGTATGGAAGTAGCGGATATCAATAAGCCTTTGACATTTAGGAATAGAATACATCCTTGGCTTTTCGCCTTGTGGATTTCTTTTGCTAGTATTATAATGATGTTTGGAGCACTAATGAGTGCGTACATAGTTAAGAGTGCAGCAGGTAATTGGTTAGAATTTGGATTGCCGAGCCAGTTTTATATTTCTACTGGTTTGATATTATCGAGTAGTGTTTGTATTCATTTGGCATATAAAAGCTTTGTAGGCAAAAGAGAATCCTCATTTAAGGCATTCTTATTTGCCGCATTGGCTTTAGGTATTTCTTTTATTGTTTTCCAATATCTGGGTTACCAGAATATGTTTGCGGCAGGTGTCGATCTAAAGGCTAATGTAAGTGGATCATTTGTGTACTTGATAACGGGACTACATGTTCTGCATGTTATGGGAGGTATTACGGCGATAACAGTTGCTCTTATCAATGCATTTTTGTTGCCTTTTATTACGACCGAAAAGAGAAAGATTAGATTAAAGCTCGTATGCCACTATTGGCATTTTGTAGATATACTTTGGATATACTTATTCTGTTTTTTATTATTCTATAAATAAAATCTGATGGCAGAAACACTGACACATCATAGTGTGGAGAAAGATGAAAAATTATGGGAAGGTGGTAAACAACCTTTCAAGGTCAGTTATGGAAAACTGATGATGTGGTACTTTTTACTTTCTGATGCGTTTACGTTTGCTGGATTTTTGATTGCTTATGGTACGCTCAGGATGAGTTCTCCTACGTGGCCAGTTCCAGATTTTGTGTTCAGTACAATACCTGGAGGCATACATCACAAGCCTCTTTACTTTGTGACCTTTATGACTTTCGTTCTACTTTTTAGTTCCTATACGATGGTCAGAGCGGTACAGGAGGGACATCGTGAGAATAAGAATGGCGTTGTTTTTTGGATGGTGTTAACTATTTTAGGTGGTATAGGATTTTTGAGTTGTCAGGCATGGGAGTGGACGACATTAATCAAAGGTGAGCACGTCAGTGTTACTAAGAATCCATTCAGTTCTCATACGGAGCATGGTATCTATTTGGAGGGAGATGGACATGATATAAAAGAAGGAGATTCCTTCGCGCCAGGTACGCCTTATTTAATACATCAGCATGATGGGAAGTGGCATAATCTTAAATACAAAGTGACAGAAGGGGAAAACGCTGGTGCGGTCAAAGAACAAGCTTTTGGGCCCAAGGCCTTCGGAGCTCTTTTCTTTTTTATAACTGGTTTTCACGGTTTTCACGTACTCTCTGGGGTCATATTCCTACTGATAATTTGCGTCAATGCCGCCACAGGTCTTTACGTGAAACGAAGGAATGGCTACGAGATGGTAGAGAAGATCGGTCTGTATTGGCACTTTGTAGATTTGGTCTGGGTATTTGTGTTCTTGGTTTTTTACCTATTGTAAATAATATTATTAAAGAAAATTATTGATCGTTAATTATGGGTCATTTATCATACGAAGAGTCTAAGTCTAAAGCATTAAAGATCATTCTAATCCTAGCTGCAATTACCTTTGTGGAGGTGATTATATGCCTTTGGTTTAAAGGTCATATTGGTGGTGGCGAACCCAAAAGTGCAGTAATGCTTGGTGCTATAATGATTGCTATGAGTCTCTTAAAAGCATATCTTATAGTTTATGAATTCATGCACATGAAGTACGAGCTTCCTGGGCTGGTCAAAACAGTTCTATTACCCACTCTATTATTAGTATGGGCGGTGGTGGCTTTCTTTATGGAAGGCGATTACTGGAAAAATAGACGAGGAGAAATATTAGAGAAAGATAAATCGGAATCACATTTACAATTAGAGTATGATTCCAATAAAATAAATAAAGACATCAGAAGAATGTCTCATTAAATTATTTTGATAGCCACCGAGTGTGGCTTTTTTTATACACAGAAATGAAAGTAATAAGAACTATAGTCATCTTGCTTGTACTCTTTGGTCTCCCTATAGGCTCCTGGGTATTCCTTAAGGGAGGATTAGAATGGAGGAAAGAAAAGCTGAAAGTACTCACCGAGAAGGGAAGATTTATTTCTTCGTATAACTTCACTAATCAAGAGAAGGATCAACTGTTTAAGTATACGGCAAGTCGTACGGCTTTGGTAAAACTGGGTAACGATATGACAGCGGATGACCATGCGATACTGGACCAGTTCAAAAAGGCTTATACATTTATGTTTGTCGTTATCGCGGATGATCCATCTGATGGTGATTACTATTCTTCTAAGATACCGTTGCGCTATGTAGAACCTACACAGACGATTTCTTCTGATAACTTCGAGTTAAGTAAGGCGAGATATCTTATCGTCGATACTAATGGTATGATAAGACAGGTCTATGCGGATAACGATTATAAGGAAATAGTGGAAGATCTGACCATTGTGCTACCTAGAAAGCCCAAAAAGGATATAGAAATGCAAGACAAAAAATCTGGATAATGAATATGCAAGAAAACCAAGAACTCAGAAAGAAGTTAGACGTAGTAGCTTATATCCTATCTGCTGCTATATTACTTTTAGTGGCTTTGATGAGACCTGCTAATAGGTATGCGGTAGATTTTGATACCTCATGGATGCCAGGTTTTAATGCAGTGGTTAATTCTATAGCTGGAGTGTTTTTGATTTTGGCGGTTTACTTTATCAAGAGGAAAAATATCAAAGCCCATAGGAATATGATATTCGGTGCTATGATTTGCTCTTTCTTTTTCTTATTGACTTATGTTGTTTATCACTTTACCACTCCGGAGACTAAGTACTGTTTTGAGGGGACGATCAGATATGTCTACTTTTTTGTTTTGATAACTCATATAATCTTAGCTGGAATATCATTGCCGTTTATTTTATTGACATTCAGTAGAGGATTTTCATTCTCGATAGAAAAGCATAAAAAAATGGCGAGATGGGTTTTTCCAGTGTGGTTATATGTTGTAATCACAGGACCAGTTGTTTACCTTATGCTAAAGCCATGCTATGGCGCTTAACTGTTATGTATAAAAAAGAGAATGCATGAATAGGAATGCTAAATGGATTTTGATTGGTTGTTTGATAATTGTCTTTTTTGTCTTTACGGGTGAGGAGCTAATGTCGCAGTGTCCTATGTGCCGTATCTCGGCGGAATCCAACCTGAAAGATGGCGGAACGCAAGGCAAAGGACTCAATAAAGGGATATTATTCATGTTGACTTTGCCTTATCTTTTAGTCGGAACACTTGGCTATATATGGTGGAAAAACAAAAGAAAGTTTACGGAAGAAATAATGACCGAATCGTTTTCGGATAACTAGTAATAATAGGGTCAGAAATAAAAAAGACTTCTCTACTTTTAGAGAAGCCTAAATCTAACAAGCAATCATGAAGTCATAGGACCTCTATATTTTTTAGAAACTTATTCCATACCCTACATTAAAAGTCCATCCCTTAGTTCTTATTCCTGCATCCACGATAAAGTTGTCACTCGTAAAGTCTGTCACAGCGTGATTGTACCCTAGCTCAGTCAAAAAGTGACCTGACTTATATGGAAATTTAGCACCAGCCATTATATTTCCTTCGATACCTAATCTATTATAGTCTGCACTATCTAGGTTGAGCGGTGTGTTAGTCAAGGTAAAATCAAGTATGGCGGAAGCTTTAGTCTTGATTGCACCCGCAGTGGCATAAGATATACTTGGCCCCACAGATATATAAGGCGTAATGCCATTCAGACCTCTATAGTTATACTGTAACATGACTGGGACATTGACCGTATGTACCTCGGTGACGCCCTTGACGCCAATCGGAAAACTTACTCCACCGATGTCCAGATCCATTCCCTCGGATATCTGAAATCCTTTTTGCAGATAGCTTATCCCTGATTTGATGGATAGATGCTTATCTAAGGCTTGCTCTACATCAATGCCAGTAGTGAAACGCTTGATCGGTGCCAGATTGATAAAATCAGCTGATAATCCATCGGCATGCACATCTGCACTATGTATTCCCGTTTTGACGTTTACTGTTGTCTGAGAACTCAATTCTAATGAAGCAAAGAGAACCAGAGAACATGTGATTAGTGTTAATGCTTTTTTCATAATTCTTCATTTTTATATTGAGTAAAATAATTTGAAGAATAACGGAGAGGAAAAAGTGGAAATGGTTATGAAGGCGTTAAAAAACCTTTATAGCTTTTTTAATACATGTGTCAAAACGAGATGGGAGCAAATAAAAAAAAGGCTTCCATGGGAGTGAAAGCCTCTTATACTGTTTTTGAAACTCGAACAGTACTAGAAAAAATGTGACTCTATTTCCTTAAATCACTTTGGTTTGTTATTAAAATAAAATACCTCCAGAAATTGTAAAGGCATCTGCCCCTCCTAAAACAATTTTAGGTTCTATATAGATATGATATGAATCACTAGGCACAAAATCTATAAAAGCGCCTAAGTTAAGTCCGATGTCTGTAGTACTACTTCCCTTCAGAATACCTAAGCCAGCCAGTGGGGCTAAATCAAAATTATCACTGACTTTCAGTAGTTTGTATTGACCATCCAGATCAATGGTCCAATCTAATCCTTCTTTGAGATGAACTGTGAATGTTCCTGCTCCTCGCCATGTCTCATCCCACTCATACAGAGCTTTTCCTTGTACACCAAACACGCTACCATCAAATATGAGCTGTGCT
This sequence comes from Saprospiraceae bacterium, assembly GCA_020628095.1. Taxonomy (GTDB): domain Bacteria; phylum Bacteroidota; class Bacteroidia; order Chitinophagales; family Saprospiraceae; genus RFSX01. Next base: position 365,469 of record JAHDFP010000001.1, on the reverse strand, counting down.
CCAGCTCCAAAATTAAATTGGGCCTGACCGAAAGTGGTGAAGGTGATTATAAAGGCGAATGATAGAAGTAGATTTTTCACAATTTCATATTTCGAGATTAAATATATAAATTTTAACAATATACACATCCGCAATCTAGGATGTTTTTATTCTGATGACCGTAAAAAAGATGGCCGCCCAACTACCCATCAGAGCCATACCACCTAATGGCGTAAGTATACCGATAAAAGTGGTGTTCTCTATATGCAATAGTTCTCTCATGGATAGTAAATACAGACTCCCTGAGAATAGGAAAATTCCACCCAAGAAGAATAATCCGATCCAAAACAAGCCTTTTACGCGATAGGCGCGATAGAGTAGTGCGGTTATAAAGATGGCTAGGGTATGATAAAACTGATAATCCACACCTAGTCTGTAAGTATTGAGGGACTTTGCTGATAGCTTTTCTGCCAATATGTGACTGCCAAATGCCCCGAACATTACCGATAAGGTACCCATAATAGCACCGATAAGTATAAGTGTTTTGAATTTTGATTGCATGTTGCTTATTACACTTGCCAATTTATTTCTTCCTTGCCAATTTTTCTTAATATTTCGTTGCATTTAGAGAAATGTTTGCAACCCATGAAGGCATTTCTGGCAAGAGGTGACGGATGTGCTGCCTCCAATACATAATGCTTGGTTTCGTCGATGAGAGTCTTTTTGCTTTTGGCGAAATTACCCCAGAGCATAAAAACCAAATTTTGTTTGTGCTCGCTTAATTGGCTGATGACCGCATCTGTAAAGGTTTGCCAGCCTATGTTTTTATGAGAACCTGGCTGATTATGCTCTACTGTCAACATAGCGTTGAGCAGAAAAATACCTTGCTCCGCCCACTGAGTAAGGTCTCCATGGTTGGGTATACTCATATTTACATCATCGGCGAGTTCTTTATATATATTTTTGAGGGATGCTGGTGTTCTTACATTCTTTGGTACAGAGAAGCAGAGTCCCATCGCCTGACCGATATTGTGGTAAGGGTCTTGACCGATTATAATGACTTTTACTTGATCGTATGGGGTCAGATTAAACGCATTAAAAATCAAAGGACCAGGAGGGTAGATGCGCTTGGCTTTGCTTTTCTCCGACTTCAGATGACTAACTATGGAATCAAAATAGGGTTTGGAAAACTCTTCTCTGAGGGCTTCCTTCCAGCTTGCTTCTATTTGTACGTGATCGGGATTCATGCGTAACAAGATAGATTAAATAACGAATTTAAGGTTAAGATATATTCAGAGGTCTTAGAAATTAGGATGAGATTATGATTGAAAGCGATAAAGTAAGCCACAGAGTATGCCTACTATAATAGGATATATCTAATTGTAATAACTTAGTGTGATGCCACGGTACTTTGTAGAAATAAAATATGATGGGACAGATTTTTCTGGGTGGCAGATACAACCTAATAGTCCGACGATACAAGAGACTATCGAGGATGCTCTACTGAAAATACTTAAGTATAAAGTCGATATTGTCGGTTGTGGTCGTACGGATGCCGGTGTACATGCATCACAATATTTCTTTCATTTTGATTCTAATAATCCGATAGATGATAAAGATCATTTTCTTTATAAGTTGAATGCCATCGTTAAAAAGGATATTGCGGCCAATAGATTGATAGAGGTGGAATCAGATGCGCATGCCCGCTATGATGCAACAGAAAGATCGTACCAATACTTTATTCATTTTAAGAAGAATCCTTTTTTGAGGAGAAGTTCGTTCAGATATAATTACAGAGGAACTCCCGATCTAGATGTCCTCAATCAAGCAGCAAGTGTATTATTAGCTTATGAGAATTTTTACCCTTTTTGTAAATCCAAATCTCAAGTGAACCATTACCGCTGCAAACTATATAAATCAATGTGGACAATAGGAACACAGAACCAATACATCTACGAAGTTACGGCCAATCGTTTTCTTCGCGGGATGGTAAGGCTACTAGTGGGCATGTGCCTCAATGTATCATTAGGAAAACTAACATTGGATCAGGTCAGAGAGGCGATGGATAATCAAAAATTACTTACACCAGCCTGGTCTGTTCCGCCTCAGGGCTTATTTCTTTCTCAGATAAAGTATCCATATATACAGAATTGAAAAAAGAGATACTTATATATTGCCCGATTCCAAATCCTAAGGTCAAATATGTCTTTGATTTCATTTTTGAGCAATATGATATAGATCAAATTCTTTTTATTCAAGACAGAAATAAATTCTCACGGGATCAATCTTCTATTAAATTAAACTACAGCGAAGAAGCTATTAGAGGATCTATACAGATTCCTTGTTCATTATATTTCGGGTTAGCGAATTGGCAAGGTGCACCTGACATTAAGAGGTATCTATTAGATAAAAATGGCCATGTTTCATTTGACTTTGTCGCGGCCATCTTCTTTTTACTAAGTAGAGCAGAAGAGTATAGCCAAGAAGATCGAGATATACATAACCGCTATAAACCATCTCATTCGATATTATCTAAAGAGGGGCTATTAGATATTCCGGTAATAGATTATTGGGTGGAAGATTTTATGGCCTTAATTAATGATAAGTGTCTCATTAACTTAAAGTCACGATCAAGCTATAAGTTTTACTCTACCATAGATATAGATCATATCTATGCCTATAAGAGCAAACCGTTATATGTCAGAGCTGGGTCACTGGCAAGAGATATATTGAAAGGAAATTTTCAACGTATAAAGGATAGGCGAAGGGACATTGATCCCTATGATACTTTTGATTACTTATTAGATGTACACAAAGGACTAAATATTGACCCAAGCTTTTTTGTACTTACCAGCAAGAGAACATCTTACGATAAGTCCTTAGCGCCCGCTCATCCATTATTTATAAAAAAGATCAAAGAAATTACCCATAAGGAAATTGGCATTCACCCGTCCTACTATGCTCAGGACAGCACCCAAATTATTAGTGAGAAAAAAATTCTAGAAGAGATTATTGCTAAACCAATTGTCCAATCACGATTCCATTACATAAGGATGTCGTTGCCAGACTCCTATCAAGAATTGATAAAAGCGGGAATCAAAAAGGATTATTCTATGGCTTATCCATCGGTTATAGGTTTTAGGTCTGGGACGAGTAGATCTTATAGATGGTATGATATATCCGAGGACCAGTGCACAGATCTAGAGATAATCCCATTCCAACTGATGGACGTCACCCTCAGAAACTATATGTCCTTATCTACCCAAGAAGCAATCGAAAAAAGCAAAAAAATAATAGACCAGATAAAACAAGTCAAGGGTAGTTGCACCCTTATATGGCATAACAGTTCTTTTTATGATACCGAAGGATGGGCTGGCTGGAAAGAAGTCTATGAGCAATTATTAGCCTATGCCAAAGCATAACTGTACATTAGTCAGATGAATGGATCATCTCTTTCTGCGGGTGCATTATTGCTAGTTGTTTTAATTTATTTTCTTGTTCTATTTGTGATCTCTTATCTAACGAGCAGAAAAGCAGATACACAAACCTTTTTCAACGCCAACAAAAAATCACCTTGGTTATTAGTCGCCTTTGGGATGATAGGTGCATCCCTATCGGGTGTTACATTTATTTCGATACCTGGAGTCGTCGGAGCAGATGGATTTAACCAATCATATTCTTATCTACAGACAGTCTTGGGTTATGTGCTCGGATACGCTTTTATTGCTCTGGTCTTAATGCCAATATACTATAAGAAAAATCTGATTTCCATTTATACTTATCTGGAGGATAGGTTTGGTCCTTATTCCTATAAGATGGGCACCTTTTATTTTTTTATATCTAGGATTTTAGGGGCTTCTTTCAGATTATATATTGTCGTTATTGTATTGCACCCATTTGTATTGGAGCCTTACAATATCTCCTTTGAGATGACGACATTGATAACGTTGTTACTGATATGGTTTTATACATATAAGGGAGGTATCAAAACCGTGGTGTGGACTGACACCTTACAGACCGCGATGATGCTGAGTGCAGTGGTTTTTTCTCTCTGGTCTATTACTAATGCACTGGATGTCAATGCAGGCGGTCTATTTTCTAAAATCAAAGAAGCCGACCTCAGTCAAGTTTTCTTTTTTGAGGGTGGCTGGTCCAATCCCAATTATTTCTTCAAGCACTTTTTGGCGGGTGCTTTGATTGCCATTGCTATGACTGGTCTCAATCAGGATATGATGCAAAAGAACTTGACTTGTCGTGATCTACCTTCGGCTCAGAAAAATGTTTTTGTTTTTAGTATTATTCTCGTCATCGCTAATATTATCTTTTTGACATTGGGGGCATCATTGTATGTTTTTGCTGCGGAGTCAGCCATGGCGATGCCGGAAAAAACCGATTTGCTTTATCCCACGATAGCCTTTGAGTATATGTCACCTGTAGTGGCCATAACTTTTTTGCTGGGTCTTATTGCTGCGGCCTACTCTAGCGCAGATTCTACACTGACATCATTGACCACATCTTATTGTGTAGACATCTTAGGGTTTCAGAAAAAAGAATTACCAGAAGAGTCCAAGCGAAGAACGCGGCTGATCGTCCACATTACATTCACGATCATTTTGTTTTTGGTTATAGTGATTTTTGACAAAGTCTTAAGTGATGCCGTTATTAATAATTTGCTCAAGGTCGCAGGATATACTTATGGACCCTTATTAGGGTTATTTTTCTACGGCATATTTACCAAGTGGTCTACCTATGATAGATGGGTGCCTGTCGTGGCCTTGCTATCGCCTTTACTTACCTATGTTATTGATTCCAATTCTGCGGAATGGTTTGGTGGTGTTCAGTTTGGGCATTTTATTTTAGCTGTGAATGGGTTGATTACTTTTTGTGGGTTGTGGATATTAAAGGCTATCAACTCAGGTCAAAAAAAATAGTCTTTACAGAATAAACTATAAAGACTATTTCTTTAAGGACGATGAATATCTTACTTCACTATCAGTTTCCTATTTGTCTTTTTATCATCCATTATAATCTGGATAAAATAAACGCCAGGCAAATAATTTGATTTTCTAATTTCGAATTGCTCACCCGTTGTATTTTGATGTTCGATCAGTTTGCCATCGGAACTGTAAAGATTAAGTGAGGTAAGTTTTTCTTCTGGGTTAGAAAAGTCAATAAGGGACTGTTCTACAAGTGGATTAGGTCTGATGACTAATTCTTGGATTTCATTTTCTTCTACCAGTGTTCTAGTTTTGAAGGGGTCAGACCATTTCTCTTGAGTAGCAAAAGTGTCGTCAGTTAGAGTCAGTAAAAAAGCCTTTAGATCCGCTTTTTCATTTTCCGAAAATCCAAATCCACCGTCTGGTATAAAACCAGCAGACCATTCATTTTCGACTGCTTCTTCGGAATAATGATTTATAACTTCGTCTAAAGTCGCAAATCTACCATCGTGCATGTAGGGGGCAGTCAGTTCTATATTTCTAAGACTTGGGAGTTTGAATAAATTATCGAAGCCAGAATTCCATTCGCCAACTCCCTTGTCATCTTCATCAATAGGAAGCCCGTTACTGAGAAGGAAAGGAAAAAAATCAATGATACTGATTTCTTCACCGTCAGGAAAGAAAGCCTCGACTATGCTCTTACCTTGGGTATGACAAAACCCACAATTAGTACTAAAGAGATCCTGTCCATTACTTTCGGATGCCGTAAATCCTTCAAAATTTCTTTCTGCTTCTTGATCAAATCTTGAATTAAAAGTTGTAAAAGATGAGATGAATTGAACCAAGGCGTCTACAATTCGTTCTTCATTAATTCTTCGATCTCCAAAAGCTTTTTCGAATAACTCAGGATAATATTCTGTGTCTGATAATTTGTCTTCTATGTCTGACATATTAGCACCTATCTCATTAGCATCAGTCAGTGGAAGGCTTATCATCTCAAATAAATCTGTCTCCCTCATATCCCAGAAAAAGCCCTCTCTGTTAGACCAGCCGATGTCGTTGAGGTGCATGGAGTTTCTAGTGGTCTCTGCGTTGATGCCTTCACTAAATGATTTATTTTCGGTAAAGGAAAGTGCTTGGTCATGACAGGACGCACAAGAGATATTTTCCAGTGCTGATAACTTTTCGTCATAAAATAAGACTCTTCCCAATGTGGCAATGTCATCCTGAATAAAGTCAAAAATGGTCGTATCGACACCGAAAGAATCATAACCTGAGAATATAGTGTCCTCCTCGGGTGAGCCTATTAGGTGTGGTGGAATTTCTATATCCTTATAATTATGTGGAAAATCAGGTAGCTCTGGACTGTCATCTAAAGCAGTAAAAATAAAAGTGCTGGATCCCCTATCTGAGAAATTAGAAAAAATTAAAATGGTTGCAATAAGGGTTGCTGTGGTGAGGAATGATTTTTTCATAGTAGTTGTTTGTAGGCTATTCTTTATTTAAATACTATTATCCAATTATTGTACAATCAATTTTTGCATTGATTTTTTTTGACCCTGTGTAACATCTATTAAATACGTACCAGGAGCAAATTCTCCTTTTCTTATCTCTACGCGGTTATTTTTAGTTGTGATGTTTTTGACAAGTTGTCCATTGACATCTCTTATAGTGACTATGGTTTCTTTATGAGATTTATTGTCAAACTTTATTACGGCATAATTGGCCATAGGATTAGGCATAATGAGAAGGTTAGCTATTTCCGCTTCTCCTATGGATAATGGTGCAAATGGATTAGACCACTTATCATGTGTCAGTAGATTTTGGTCTGTAAGTGTAAGAAGGAATGCTTTTAAGGCATTTTTTTCTTCTGTTGTAAATCCAAATCCTTCATCTGGTAGATTATTAATTTCTGTCCAACGATTAGGTACGATCCCTTCGGAGTAGTGGTCTATGACCTCATCCAATGACCCAAAGCGACCATCATGCATATAAGGTCCTGTCACGGCTATATTGCGTAATGTTGGAATTTTGAACAAATCATTAAATATTTCTTCATGCGATCCTGCACCTCGATCATCAGGGTCTACAGGTAATCCATTGTTGAAAATTTCTGGAAATAATTCTAAAGGAGATAATCCAAAAAAGTCAAACTCACCAGGAAAAATCTCACCAAATGGATTATGACTGCCTTGGCTATGGCAGGTAGAGCAGTGTGTAGAAAATAGCTCTAGACCCAGACTTTCGGATTCGGTAAAGTCTTCAAAGTCATCCGCCGCCGCTTGATCAAATTCGGATTCGAAAGTGGTCATAGAACTTATGAAATGTACAAGTGCTTCGACAATCTTATCTTCTGTAATTGTTGTAGAGTTATTATATGCTTTACTGAAAAGTTCTGGATAATATGTGCTTTCATTTAGCTTGATGATGATATCATTCATATCCGCTCCTATTTCGTTTTCATCTTTGAGCGGAAGCCTTATCATATCGAATATGGAGGTTTCGCCCATATCCCATAGGAAGTGGTCTTTGTTGGACCAAAATAGATCATTAAGATTCATAGAATTGCGCTTCGTCAGAGCATTGTTTCCTTCGCTAAAGCGTTTGTCTTCTGTAAACGAAAGTTCTTGATGATGGCAGCTTGCACAGGATAGATTTTCTAATGTGGATAGCTTGGTGTCATAAAATAGTACTCTTCCAAGAGTGGCTTTATCATCTTCTATATTAAGTATTGTATTGGGAGAAACACCAGTAGAGCCATATCCTATGTCGTCATCTGGCTCTGGTGAGCTAATGTGACTAGGAATGATAATATTAGAATAATCAAAGGGGGTATCAGGTAAATTGAGTTGATCTCCTATTGCTGCGAAAATGTATTTTTTCTGAGGAGCAACGAAATTTCCGAAAAGAAGAACTAAGGATATCAAAGTGCAGAAAATGGCTAGCGATCTTTTCATACGAATGATTTTACTAAATATAGCAAAAAACTGAGCATATTATAAGTTGATAATTATTACTTGTCGTCTATAACATTATTATTATTACATATTATATACCCTCGAATAATGCAAAATGTGACAGAAAGAGATTCTAAGTATCGTGATTTGGACAAGATGTCGACTTTGGAGATACTGGGTAATATCAATAAAGAGGACATGACAGTAGCTGTGGCCGTGCAAAGTATAATTCCTCATATAGAGCCACTCGTGGATAAGATTGTCGATGGAATGCGGGATGGAGGTAGGTTGTTTTACCTAGGTGCGGGTACAAGTGGTAGGTTAGGCATTGTGGATGCATCGGAGTGTCCACCCACTTACGGTGTTCCTCATGATTGGGTTATTGGCTTGATTGCTGGAGGAGATGGGGCGATAAGGAAGGCCGTGGAATTTGCTGAGGATGATCCTGCATTAGCAGTAAAGGACCTCACAGAATATGATGTATCACCTGATGATCTGGTGATAGGAATTGCTGCCTCTGGTCGGACACCTTATGTGATAGGAGGATTGGAATATTGTCGATCACAGAATATAGCGACGGCATGCATAACCTGCAATCCAGATGCGCCGCTGATAGACCATGCAGATTATCCTATAGTCTGCGTCGTGGGTCCTGAGTTCGTCACGGGCAGCACGCGCATGAAAGCCGGAACGGCTCAAAAACTTATACTCAATATGATATCGACTACGGTTATGATCAAGTTGGGTAGGGTAGTGGATAATAAAATGGTCGATATGCAGCTAAGTAATAGTAAGTTGGTCGATAGAGGATCTAAAATGGTCATGCGCAAAACCAATCTTACTTACGAAGAAGCCAAAAAATTACTACTCGAAAAAGGATCTGTACGTGATGCGATAGCTAGTCATGTCAATGACTAATTACTATTTTCTGAATATTACCGAGATCATCTCGGAGTAGGTATATTCCGTTAGATAGGTTTGAGACATCTATTTGCAATAATCCATGATTAGTGGTCAAGTCATCTATAAGACTCCGTCCCGATAAATTGAGAATTTCGAATTCTCGATTTTCATTTTTGTTCTTACTTACGACATTGATAAGATCAGTGCTTGGGTTAGGATATATTTCATACTTAGTTTCTTGCCAGTCTATTGATTCGGGGTATATAATATTTAGTAGTGGTCGGTATTTAGGTTCTAATTGTTCAAGGTCCAATAGTCCTCCTTCCATAATTATCGTCAATTGTGCATCAGAACTGAATCCAGAGATTTTACTTTTTTTATCGAATTTTAGGCTTTGTTTTTTACCAAGCCTAAGACTGATTGGGTCAGAGTAGTCACCTTCTCGTAAAATCAGATGCCCTCGGAAATCCAAAGTTCCTCCTTCTTTTATAACTATTTCAGTACCAGGAAACATAGCTAATAATCCATGACCCTCATAGCCGTAATCTAATCTCGCCTGCTCATCTATCACTAATTTGGAGGAGTCCCTGAACATGATGCAAGACATGTCATTTCCAAAGGTGATAGTTCCAGATTGATATCGGAATTCATTTTGATCGCGCATGATGATCTCTATAAATGACTCTAAACAGAGGTCTCCGCTTTCATTGATAATATTAACTCTATGTCTTAGGTTGTCATCGTTTTGATCAGATACGATACCGCCTCTTATCTCCGTGTGCCTTTGGAATAATATTTTTTGGAAATTGTTATTGACGATGTTGATGATGCTTCGTTGGGTAGAATCCTCAGGTACAATCTCGTAGATATGTTTATTGTTTTTAGATGGTAACCCATCAAGATTATGAAGTACACGCACCATCCCTTCGCAGCACCAACCTTCTTCTTCTAAAAAGTAAGTGGGCGGCACAATGTAAGTGCTTGTTAGCTTAAGGTCATTGCTTACCACACGATTAAAAAAGGCTGAGCTTATTCCAAATTGATCTATGTTAAAAACTTCTATAATGTTGATCGGAGAAATTAATAATTCTAAAATGGCTTCGTCTACGATAGGAATGAACTTGAAGTAAATTTCCTTTATTAATTGGTTTTCCATTTTATTAGATAGAAAGCAAGACTCTGTAAAAAAGCTTCTTTCTGGAATACCGTCCGAAATAAAAATATCAAGGGATACAGTATCCATAATAGTTTGGTTCTCAATCTGTCCTTCTACGATAAGAGCTATTGTATAACAACTGTCTATTCTGCAGCTTTGACTACAATCGCATAGTTGGTCAGCAATGGAAATAACTTCAGAAAAGAAATTATAAGGTTGGTTAGTAAATAAGAATAAATCCAAATCGGATTCATTTTTCAGGAATATGGGTTCGTTAGATAAGTAAGAATCCAGAGTTATCAAATTGGCATCGGCATCGAAAGTCTCACACAACAATTTTTTGTCGCCATTTATTTGACCATTACTTGTCTGAAAGAAATTCCATCCTGCTATTCCAGTTCTTTGTGTATTATCTGATGGGCAGGTTTTAGTTTCTTCTTCAAAGGAAATAAAATGAAATTGCCCATAACCACAAGTCAGTGAAATAGTTATGCAGAGAAGGGTAATTAAGTATTTCATTATAGAAGTTAATTATTCCAAATATAATGAAAGCGACCACGCCACTTATCGATTTAGCGGCAATATGTCTTAATGAATAAAAGCGAGTTATCCGATATAGTCTACATCATCGGCTTCTGCTTCTAAGCGTCTTTGTTCTTTTGTCTTATCAAAAATATCTCTGCTGAAAAAGTATTGACCTTCTGTACTTTCATTGGCCCAAGGGTCTGTTTTTATTTCGTCGGCTTCGAGTATGTTTTTGAAAAAGAAAGAAACTAATAGACCCGTAATCGCACCCAAAAGATGACTCTCCCATGAGACACCTTCTTTGTAAGGAAGTACCCCAGCTATATATCCACTATATAAAATAGTTACCACGAGAGCTAGGATGATCGACTTGATATTACGACGGAAAATACCACTACCAAATATGAAGGCAATCAATCCATACACAACGCCACTGGCACCGATATGATACACCTGACGCGCAAACAGCCACACGAGAAATCCAGTCAACGGATAGATGAATAACAAGGATGCCCAAGCCACGCGCTTATAAAAAAAATGAATCAGACTTGTAGAAACGAATAGTGGCACAGAGTTGGACAAAAGGTGTTCCCAGCTACTATGGACTAATGGGCCAGTAAAAATCCCTAATACACCATCCATGGCTCTTGGATAAATTCCATAAGAAGACAAAGTGTAGCCCGTTATATGTTTGTATATATGGACACTCCATATAATAGAGACCATAGCCAAACCTATGTTGATGGAGCTATATAATCTTTTCTTGGATTGTGCCTCAGTCGTCACTTAACTATTATTACTTATACCTCCTCTGCACAAGTTTAATGAAAGTCTTAGCCTTCTTAAATTTTCCTGCATCACCCCAAGAATATTTAGTAGCGACAGAACGGGCTAATACATCTTTGGCCTCATCGAAAGAGCCGAGACCGTTTAGCGCCATCAATATATTATCCATCTCAGAAGCATTACCACCGAATAACTCATTAATGGTAAACATGCGTTCGTTGATACTCATAGCTTTAGTAAGGTCAGATATGGGCACCTGACTTAGTCTGTCGGATATTTCGTTGCCATTGTCCATCACGAATAGTTCTTGGATGGCCGCATCTACTTTTGGAGTGACTTTAGGAGGAGGGGTAGGGCTTATCGTTTTTATCTCACTAGGTTCTTCTACGACGGGTTGTGATTCCACTGTCACAGATTCCTCAGAGATATTGTTACCAGCCTTTTTATTCTTGATCTTCTTTTCGAGCTTCTTTTGCTTCTTTATTTTTTTCTTCATGGCTTCGAGGTCCATGTCTACTTCGTCATCTATATCCTGGTTAGTGACAGCATCGTAGAGGTCTAGTATATAAGCCTTGAGCAAGTCTCTTTCTGTTTTGTTGGCTTCGCCTATTTCGTTGACGAGCTCATAGAGACGATTTATTTTCTTTAATATTTTAGATACACTATTTAAATCCATTATCATTCAAATTATTTATATAAAACATATTACATAAAATCGTAATACATCAAAAACCAAACCTTTTTTCTTTTCGATATGTTACATAACAATTTTTAGCACCTAAATATTCATTAGATTGCCAGAAAATTTTGAGATCATTGTCTTTTTATAAAGAGAAAATATGTTTTTAGAGCCTAATTCCGGTGCACAGCGTAATGGATGGATAGAAGTAATATGTGGCTCTATGTTCTCAGGTAAGACAGAAGAACTTATCCGACGACTCAAAAGAGCACAAATCGCTAATCAAAATGTCTGCATATTCAAACCAGCTAAGGATACGAGATATGATGAGTCCAAGGTTATCTCTCATGATGCCAACGAACTGTCTTCTACACCTATCTCAGAGGCAATAGAAGTATATAATTATATGGATGGACAGATCAATGTTGTGGGATTCGATGAGGCCCAGTTTTTTGATCAAGGTATTATCGAAGTAAGCCAGAAACTTGCGGTCAATGGTATTAGAGTTATCGTTGCTGGGTTAGATATGGACTTCAGAGGGCAGCCCTTTGGTCCCATCCCTGGATTATTGGCTGTCTCAGAGTATATTACTAAGGTCCATGCAATCTGCCCCCACTGTGGTAGTCTGGCGACACACTCTTACCGATTATCGGACGAAAAGGAAACCGTGGTATTGGGAGAAAAAGATAAATACGAACCACGATGTCGTATATGTTTTAACATGGGAAACATATTGGACTTTACTAAGCGATAAGAATATTTTGCATTTATTTACATTTGTCGCTTTATAAGTCAATATACCAGCAATCCTCATGTCTCAAAGGAAGATCAAATCAGCACTCATCTCGGTCTATGATAAGTCGGGATTAGAAAACATAATGGAACATCTTATATCTCAGGATATAAAAGTCTATTCTACAGGAGGTACATTTTCCCATCTGGAAGCACATGGCCTTAGTCCGATAGCTGTCGAAGACATCACGAGTTATCCGAGCATACTAGACGGACGCGTCAAAACTTTACATCCGAAAGTGTTTGGCGGGATATTGGCACGTAGAGAGGAAGAACATCAAGCCCAGTTGGCGCAATATGATATACCTGAGATCGATTTGGTAGTGGTGGATCTATATCCGTTTGAGGATACTGTGGCAAGCACGGATGATGAAAATGCGATCATAGAAAAAATCGACATTGGAGGTATTGCATTGATCAGAGCTGCTGCAAAGAACTATAAGGACGTTCTCATTATTCCATCTAAAAACGAATATGGTTTTCTCGAAAAAGTACTGAACGAGCAAAGTGGAGAAACAACCCTGATGGACAGACAAAAAATGGCTGCTCATGCTTTTCAGGTCTCCTCGCATTACGATAGTGCAATATTTAATTACTTCAATAAAGAAAATATAGCGGGTAATAATCTGAAGGTGAGTATCGGTCAATCTCAGATTCTTCGATATGGAGAAAATCCGCATCAGCAAGGTATATACTATGGCAATATGGAAGCCATGTTTTCTAAGCTCGGCGGTAAGGATTTGTCTTTTAATAATCTTGTAGATATTGATGCGGCCATAGGATTGATGGCTGAGTTCGAACATGAGAAGCCCACGTTCGCCGTACTCAAGCATACTAATCCCTGCGGACTGGCTACAAGAGATAATGTTCTGGCTGCTTGGAAAGCGGCTTTGGCAGGTGATCCTGTGTCAGCTTTTGGCGGTATTCTTATCAGCAATACAGAAATAGATCAAGAGACAGCCGAAGAAATAAAATCCTTGTTTTTCGAAGTATTGATAGCACCGGCTTTTAGCCCAAAGGCCATCGATATATTTTCAATAAAGAAAAAGCGTATTCTTCTTAAGCTGAACAATTATCACCGCTCTGCTAAAAGTCATAAAACGATACTCAACGGAGTCATAGAGCAGGATACAGATCTTAGTATCGAATCTCGAGATGATTTTAGTACAGTCACTACGATAGAACCTAGCTCTGAGCAGCTCGTTGATCTAATATTTGCTAGCAAATTAGCCAAACACCTTAAATCTAATACGATAGTTTTAGCAAAGAACAAACAACTACTTGGGATGGGTTGCGGTCAAACCTCGCGAGTAGATGCCTGCAAGCAAGCCATAGATAAAGCGGGTCGCATGGGTTTTGATCTGAAAGGAGCAGCTATGGCCTCAGATGCCTTTTTCCCATTTCCTGATTGCGTCGAGTTAGCTCATCAGGCTGGAATCACTTCTGTCGTACAACCAGGGGGATCTATTAAGGATCAACTTAGTATTGATTATTGTAATGAGAATAATATAGCTATGGTCTTCTCAGGTGTAAGACATTTCAGGCACTAATAAAATAATAAGGTCTTAATGCAACTCATCGTCGACATCGGTAACTCTTTTATCAAAATATCTATATATGAAAATGACGAGTTGCAGTATTTCTCTCGTGTCAAAAAATTCTTGGTCAAGGATCTGAAAGAACTCAGAAGGCGTTATCCTTTTACGGAAGGCATTGTCTCTACAGTTAGACAGAAAAATCCATACTTTATACAACATTTAAAGGATAATTATCATCTACATATACTGAGTCATAAGTCCAAAGTGCCTGTAAAGATTCTTTACAAGACACCTAAGACCTTGGGCTTGGATCGGTTGGCCGCTGTGGTTGGTGCCGTGTCGCGTTTTCCAAAAAAGAACATATTGGTCGTGGATATAGGCACTTGTATGACCTTAGATTTCGTTGATAAAAGAGGTAATTATCACGGAGGAAATATATCTCCCGGTATAGAACTGAGACTGAAGGCGATGCACCATTTTACATCGAGCCTTCCATTAGTAAAAAGGAGAGTGAATAGCGACGAGTTAGGAAAAAGTACGAAGGAAGCCATCCAAAATGGAGCGATTTTAGGAATAAGGGGTGAAATAGAGCATTTTATCAAATCTTTAACTAAAGATATGGGACAAATTAAGGTCATTTTAACCGGCGGAGATGCTCAATATTTTGGGGATTTGTTAGAATCTAAGATATTTGTCGATCCAAATCTGGTCCTCAGTGGACTAAATGAAATTCTGAAATTAAACAGGGAACAAAAACATAATAATTGACTTACGCCCAACCATCTTCCAAGCTGCCATCGCAGAGTGTGGTCTATAGAATGATTCTTTGTTCTTTACTACTACTGACAACAATAATCGCTACAGCGCAACCCAAGCAAAATTCGCCTTATTCCAGATTTGGAATAGGAGATGTAGGAGACAGGAATTTTTATTATTCGCAGTTTATGGGTGGTCTAGGCGCATCTTACATTTCTCCTTATCAAATTAATGTTGTCAATCCAGCATCGCTGGGACATCTGAGCGCCACGACCTTTGATATAGGCGTATTTGGAGAATTATCAGGACTTAAAGATAGATCAGATGAGATATACCAAAATGTATGGAATGGTAATCTGTCCTATATGTCCCTCGCTGTTCCGTTACAAAATAAATTAAACGACATTCTTGATAGGAAAGAGAGAGATGTCACCGTTGCTACGGCATTTACGCTTATGCCTTATAGTAATGTTGGTTATAATATTGCTACTCAAGATTCTACAGATAATCTTGGTGCTTTTAACAGGAATTTTTCTGGTAATGGCGGTTCTTATCAAGTTTTATGGAGTAATGGTGTTAAGTATAAAAACTTATCCTTCGGAATCAATCTGGGCTATTTATTCGGAAAGATACAGAATGTAAGAAGCCTGAGATTTATAGATAGACCTTCGAGCTTTCAGACGATTGGAGAAGAGAATATTGAGATATCAGGATTTTTGTACAATGTCGGACTTATCTATAATCACTATTTTAATAGAGCAGATTACGAAGAGAAGAAAGCAACATTGCTGAAGACCTTGTCATTAGGATTATATTATAATTCCAGAACTAATTTTAATACTTCATTATCCTCCAGAGAGTTTGGAGTTAGCCAATCAGGGTCAGCAGGACCGATCTTAGATACACTTACTGTCAATAATGATGTTGTTTCGCAAGGTAAGTTGCCGTCTGAGCTGGGGGTAGGAGCGACTTATTATCACGGCGAAAAATTTGCTTTAGGAGTCAATTATGTCGCAACATCATGGTCTGATTTTAGTAGTGATTTTGTTAATAATCCATTAAATAACACAACTAAGTTATCATTTGGAGGATTTTATCGTCCTAACTATAAGTCGGTGACGAGTTACTTCTCCAGAGTCTATTATAGATTTGGATTCCACTATGAGACAGTACCTAATGAGGTGTTGCCTGAGAATATGGGAGAAACAGTAAGAGATGTGGGGCTCAATTTTGGTTTTGGATTTCCTTTCTTTTATCAAAGAAAAATATCACATGCCAATCTTGGATTATCCTTAGGTTTGAGAGGACAGGGTACGGCTATAGAAGAGCGTTATATGCGTATATCATTTAGCTTTACTTTCAATGATGACGAATGGTTTATCAAAAGAAAATATAATTAAGAATTAAATCTGAAACAGATGAGAAATATCAAAAAAATTATGTTCGCCGCAATGTGCGCCGTGCTATGCGTAAGTACCATTGATGCGCAGTTTGCATCTTGGGTTGGCCAGGCATCGGAGACTGAGGCGAGTGACGCACATAGTATATATCGTCAAGCACTCAAAGTGGATGATTGGGATGTCGCATATGCTAACTGGAAAAAGGCCTACGAATTAGCTCCCGCTGCAGATGGTAAAAGAGATTATCACTGGATCGATGGTGCTAAGATATACGTCCACAAATTCAAGAACGAGTCCGATGCGGCTAAGAAAGAAGAGTATAAGACGATGATACATAAGCTCTATGGAGATGCTGTAGAGGCCTACAAAACAAGAGCAATCAAACCGACTAAGTGCGGTGACGATGATGCTTGCTATGAGAAGAAAATAGGTTATGTCTTATCTAGACAGGCGTTTGATATGTTTTATAGCCTTAATGAGCCGTATAGCAAAAACTTAGAGACCTATGACAAAGCATTGGAGAAGGCAGGTAATGATATAGAGTATACTTTCTTTGACCCCGTATCCGCGATGGTCGTCTATCAATATGAGAAAGAGAAACTAACTAAAGAACAGGTTTTGGGTTACTTCCAAAAAATGGAGGATATTGCTAACTATAACCTTGAAAACAATAGCAAGTTAGGCGCTTATTATGATCAAGCGTGGAAGTCTGCGAAGGCAAAATTTGGTGCTATCGAAACTGAGATTTTTGATTGCGATTATTTCAAGCCGACTTATGAAAAGATGTACAATGATAATCCCGATGATATGGATCAGCTTAAGAACATCATCGGATTACTGAAGAAAAGAAATTGTGATCCTTCTGATGCCTTCTTGCAAGAGCTAGAAGGAAAGTGGAAGACTTATGCGGCAAAGGAGAATGCCAAAATGAAAGCGGAATTCGAAGCAAATAATCCAGCCATATTAGCTAAGAAGATGTATGATAGTGGTGATTTCAATGGGGCAATCAATAAATATAATGATGCCATCAATGCAGAGACAGATCCAAGTAAAAAAGCAGGATATATGTTCTCAAAGGCTTCGATTCAATTTAGAAAATTGAAAAAGTATGGAGATGCAAGAACGACAGCCAGAGAAGCGGCTAAGTTAAGACCTAACTGGGGAAGACCATTTATGCTTATTGGGGATATGTATGCAACATCAGCACGTAACTGTGGTGACGCATGGAATCAGAGACTAGCTATACTTGCGGCTATTGATAAGTATAACTATGCTAAGTCTATTGACCCTGAAGTGGCAGAAGAGGCTTCTAAGAAAGTCGGAAAATATGCAGGCTCTATGCCGAGTCAGGAAGATGGATTTATGCAAGGATTTAAGAAAGGAGATAAGACAAAAGTCGGTTGCTGGATAGGTGAGACAGTAACTATAAGATATAACTAGTAGATTAATATTTTTCTTAGAAAGAAAATGGGCGGTAATAATTTATTACTGCCCATTTTTTATTTACAAAATAATGCGCTATCCTTTGGCAGGTCTGATTCAGATATATCAAAATAATTAGATATATTTTACTATTAAGAGTTTTTATTATTCTCCAAAACTTATCCCAATAGACCTCGCTGTATTAATCAGATAGTGCTTAGAATGGACTTGATTATAGGAGCTGATGGCTTTTTTGAGACTGGTGTGAGTCACTTTATTATTGGTAAAGGATACCATCTGACCATATTTCTGTTTTTTGACCAGATCAAACGCCTTTACACCGAAAGCAGTCGCCAGAATCCGGTCTCGTGCCACAGGTGACCCGCCCCTTTGTATATGTCCCAAGACAGATACTCGAATATCGGGTTTAACTCCAGCTTGCTCAAGTTTCTTTCTGAGGACATTGCCGATTCCTCCTAACTTGATATTGCTATCTCCTTTTTCTTGTTTTCCTATTACGGTGTTATCTATCTTCGCTCCTTCTGCTATGACGATGTTGACAAAGCCCCTGCCTTTAGTATATCTTTTCTCTATTGTCTTTTTGATTGACTGGATATTAAATGGTATTTCTGGGATGAGGCATATTTCTGCTCCGCCTGCTATAGCCGTGTGTAAAGCAATCCATCCTGCATCCCTTCCCATGACTTCCATAATCATCACGCGATTATGACTTTCTGCAGTGGTTACCAGTTTGTCAAAAGAATCAGTTGATATTTGTACCGCCGTACTAAACCCAAAAGTGATATCCGTAGAGGACAGGTCGTTATCTATTGTTTTGGGAACACCGATGATATTGAGTCCTTTCTCGTAGAGTTGTTGGGAGATTCTTTGTGAGCCGTCTCCTCCAATGTTTATAACCGCTTCAAATTTTTCTTTTTTAATATTTCGGATAAGTTGACCGCTTAGATCTTTGGTTTTGACATTTCCTTTTTTATCTGTTGTGTTGTAAGAAAAGGGGTTTCCCTTGTTAGTTGTTTTTATTATTGTGCCTCCTTTTACGTGGATTCCACTCACTTTGCTATTAGTCAGTTTGACAATGTCAAATGGCGAAGACAGCATTCCGTTAAAGGCCTCTATTGATCCATAGACTTCATATTGTCCATCCTTATTGGCTGATTTGACGATGGCGCGGATTACGGCATTGAGACCAGGACAATCACCTCCTCCTGTGAGCACGAGAATTTTTTTCTTTTTCATGCTCTAATATATCATCTCCTTTGAGCAAAAAATAAGAATTAATTAAGACCTCAATTCTTATTTTTGAAATCTAAATAAGAAATACACTTTCTATGTATAATAAGTTAATTTCCTTCTCGCTCTTATCTGTACTCGTAATCGCTTGTACACCTAAGGTCACTGAGACAATAGCCGAAGAACCCAAAGAAGTGGTCGTAGAAGAAAAAGAGGATACCAACCCTTGTACTACTCTGGATGAGCTAAGTTATAGTCAAAGAGATAAGGCGGAGACAGCCTATGTATTATATAAAGACCTGATAAAACAGAAAAAGTATAGCGAGGCATTGCCACTATGGAAAACGGCATACTATACAGCACCAGCGGCTAATGGATCGATTAAATACCAGTTTGAGGATGGGATAGCCATATATAAGGACCTCTATCAGAATACCGATGACGCAAAACTCAAGGCAGCATACGTGGATACCGTTATGCAAATATATGATAAGAGGGTCGAGTGCTATGGAGAAAAAGATTACATCGATGGGCGGAAGGCTTTTGATTATTACTATTATTATCAAGACCAATCAAGTCCAGAAAAAACCTACGAGTTATTCAAGAATGTGTTAGATGCCAAGAAGGAAAAGACAGACTATTTCGTCATCAATCCATTCACTAAATTACTCACGGATAAGATTATCAATAAGGAGGTATCCGTGGATGAAGGACGCACCTACGCCAATATTTTATGGAATGCGTTGGATTATGGGACTAGCTCAGGAAAGAATGAAGAGGCTTGGGAAATAATCAATAATTATGCGCCAGCGAGACTAGAAAACCTAGAGGGTATCAAGGGCTTGTATGATTGCGCTTACTACGAAAAGAAATATCTCAAGCTGCTAGAAGAGAATCCAGACGACTGCGAAATTATCAATACAGTATTAAGTAGATTATTATGGGGTGACTGCGATGCGGCAGGGGAGAGTGTAGCTCAAGTGAAAAAGATCAAAGGTGAAAAGTGTTATACACCGCCACCGCCACCAGGACCACTGCGCCAAGCTTTCAATGCTTATGAAGAAGGGCGTTATCCAGAGTCTGTGCAGTTGTTCGAGAACTTTGTAGCATCGACGGATGATGTGGCTAAGAAAGCTAAATACAATCTCCTTATTGCCAAGATATATTATAGGGATATCAAAAATTATCCTAAGGCTCGGACTTTTGCAATGAAATCTGCGGAGTACAATCCATCATCAGGAGAGCCATATCTATTAGTAGGCAATCTCTATGCTTCTTCTGGTCCACTGTGTGGTCCAGGAACGGGGTGGGATAGTCAGATCGTGACTTGGCCAGCTATAGATATGTGGGAAAAGGCCAAATCTGATCCTATAGTCAGAGACAAGGCCACGGAACTGATAAGAACCTATAAGAAATATATGCCGACCAAAGAAGATGTATTCCTACG
The DNA here is from genome assembly GCA_020628095.1 of Saprospiraceae bacterium. Classification (GTDB taxonomy): domain Bacteria; phylum Bacteroidota; class Bacteroidia; order Chitinophagales; family Saprospiraceae; genus RFSX01. The sequence continues at coordinate 344,941 of JAHDFP010000001.1, read as the reverse complement.
TCAGCTAAAAGCAGGAGATTCTTTCAAAGTAGGTTGCTGGATCAATCGGACAACGACGATCAGGACGGCTGATTGATTTTGTTGATTAGGTTCTTTTTGACATCGGACCACTCTGAGGCGAGTATGCTGTAGTATACGGTATCTCTTCTACGTCCATCCGATAAGATTGTATGGCTTCGGAGGATGCCTTCGTATTGTGCGCCTATTTTTTCCATGGCTTTCCGCGATTGTATATTGAGCGCATCTGCTTTGAACTCAATTCTTTGGATGCCCATCACCTCGAACGCATGACTAAGCATAAGATATTTCACATGGGTATTAAGGCCAGTGCCTTGATAGGGATAGCCTAGCCATGTCGAGCCGATCTCCATCCTCTCGTGTCGTAATGATATGCTCATGTAAGAAGTGCTTCCAGCGATTGTACTATCTCTTTTGTCAATAATGGTGTATGGGAATCTTGATCCCCGAGATTTTTGATCAAGTGCCGTAGAAATATAATTGTGAAGTTTCTCCTCCGTGTGATTTTCTGATGGCGAGTATTTTAATAGTTCAGCTTTGTCTATAGTTATTTTCAGTAGATCACTGGCATGATCCATAGACAAGGGTTTCAGCAGGGCAATGTCGTTTTCGAGAGTTATAAAGTTTTGCATTGGAGATAAAATTACCAATATCTCAATGCTTTACCCTCCTGTAAGAATTCTTTCAGCGAAGTCTGAATAAGGTAAGTCCAGCCCTCCATAAATTTCTCCCTAGTCAGATCAGGATTATTAAAAGATGTCACACCCTCTTGCGTCAGCTTTACTTTAGTCCCAGTATCAATCTCTATCAAATCAAAAGTAACATAGGATAGTCCCTCATGACCTTCGTACGCCCATGAGTATCTCAACTTCTTCTGATCGACGATCTCCACGATCTCACACAGATGAACATAACGCTTCTTTTCTTCACCTCCTTCAAACCGAAACTTATATCCTTCTATCAACTCAAATTCCGCTATATCAAAAAACCATTTTTCCATGAAGTCTTTTTCTGTAATGGCTCGCCATACAAGAGAGATGGGTGTGTTGTAGTCGTGTTCGATCACCACGGAGTCGTTGTGCATTTGCTTTCTTTGTAGTGTTAGTGGAAAAAGCGAGGTAAAATAGAAATATTTATTTAGTTACTCAAGAAATTATATTGTATGCACTGATCGGACCATCTTAAATCAAATTTTTGTCTTTCAAGGTTGTTTACTTCTCTAATGGTAATTTCAGTCAAATATTTAAATGGTCTGGCTGAGGTACTAATATTGGATTCGAATCTAATTGTAGTCAGGGAGTCTTTAAAATTGACCACTCCTCTTGAGGTCGATAGTAATCCTGTACCCCATTGTTTATCTATGATCCATTTGTCCTGACTTTTCTTTTCCTCGATTTCAATATTCATAGGTTTAAATAAAATATGATCTTTCTTTATATCAAGGTCAGGAAACGCTACTCTGTAAGAATAGTCCTCCATCGACAACCAATTACCCAGAATGCTATCATTTTCAATAGCGAATGTCTTTGTAAAACAAATTGTATCATTTCGGACTATATCACATATTAGTTTGTTCGGTAATCTCGTCAATTTGGCTAAGGATGTTGAGTTGTCTTCCTTTTGAGTTGAGAACGTCTGGTTACTATAGAATTCTATTTTAATGTATTTGGGATTTGTTGTGCTTTGACATGATAAAAGTGGCAGGATTATAAATGTCAATAGTTTGTTCATTTTTATGTCTTGGTTGTTTTTATGATTGCGGTTAACGTATTTTCCATATGCGTAGGTAAGAAATTTCCCCACAAATACTGGAGGTTGTTTAGAAATTTTTCAATTTGATTGAGTCGTAACGAAGGAGGCGATATGCCATCCTATACAGATTTATACACTTTTATTTAAATTGTCCGATTTGTATTAATTCATATTCCTGAAACCGGCAACATAAAAATTTGAATTGATGGTCAATTCACTTTTAGCATCTTTCGTGTATTCGTTTATCCAATTAGTTGTAGGATAAATCCATTGCTCTTCGTTATTGATTGTTACTTTTAAAGGCATATCAAATCCAGGAACAGTATTTATCCATCGGTATGCAAACTTGTTACCTTTGAAGTAGTACTCTAGAGTTGGAATTTTTGTAGTTCTCAGGTATTGATTCCAAAATGGCTTTAGATTCATACCTGATTCTCTCTCAATGTAATTTTCAATATCTGCTGTATTCACTGTTTGATGATAGAATTCTGTATTCAATCCTGTCAATATTGATCTCCACTTTTCATCATCATTGATCACTTGTCTCAATGTATGCAAGACCGAAGCACCTTTTACATATACATCTCCGGGGTAATCTTTATCATTGACATCATAATCCCCAATAATGGGAATTCTATTGGAAATATTATGAGAGATTCCTTTCATATATTCTTCTCCAGCTTTTTTTCCAAAATGATATTCTACATACAAAGCTTCGGCGTAAGTCCCGAATCCCTCGTGAACCCACATATCTGCCATGTCTCTAAATGTGATACTATTGGCAAACCACTCATGACTAGATTCGTGAATAATCAAATAATCGAATTTGAGCCCCCAACCTGAATCTGAATGATCCTTACCTTCCATACCATTAATATATTTTCCAGAGTAACCTACAGAACTTTGATGCTCCATACCTATGCCATCTACCAATTTGTAACTGTCTTCATAGAAAGGATATGGCCCAAACCAATGCTCAAATGCTTCCAGCATCAAATGCGCTTGCTTAAAATGAACCTTGGCCTTTTCTAGATTTTCAGGTAGTACATAATAGTTGCATTCGAGTTTGCCTTTCTTGCCTTCATACGGATCTGAAAAATGTACATAATCTGCGACGTTGAGGCTTACTCCATAATTATTAATTGCATTTGTGACTGTCCACTCATAGGTGGTCGTTCCGTTACCTTTATTTTTTGTAGCTAACAATTTTCCATTAGCAACAGCCATCAAGTCACTTGGAACATTCACGCTTATTTTCATTCCTTTATCTGGCTCGTCGTACATGTGGTCTTTGCAAGGCCACCATAAACTTGATCCATGTCCCTGACTTGCGTTATAGATAAAAGGCTTACCATTCACGTCTTTATCATAGGTAAATCCTCCTCCCCATGGGGGCATTGGGTTTTCCCTTGGAACTCCCTCATAAAATAATTTGATTTCTTTGGATGATCCTGTTGATTGTTCTTCATTCAACATTATGAAATAAGCATTTCCGTCTTGCGTAAAATTCAACGATTCGCCAGATTGCTGAATTTTGGTAATTTTCATAGGTGGCTGCAGATCAATTTGCATAACATTTTTAGGTTCTAACACTTCGTATGATATAGTATTAGACCCTTTAAGGTATTTTTTTTCTATATCCAATGCGAAGTACAGGTCATAGTATGTCAAGTTCCACCATTCTCGTTCGGGAGTTACCATACCTCTCAAGGTGTCTTGCCTGGTATATTCTTTTTCAGGGGCTGGGCTTATCGACATATCTCTTTCGATAGCTTTTCGGCTTAGAGTTACGGCTCCTAATTGACGGGACATATAGTAATAAAAACCTTTGTAAGTATCGGTTTGATTATCTTTTTCCAAATTGAAATAAACCTTGCTATTGGCATGAGTTAATTGGAATAAAAGTGAATCGCCTTTAACCTCGACTTTATCAATCGGTGAATTCAATGTACTTAATCGGTCCTTCCATTTCCAGGTAAATGTTCCATTGTATTCGTTGTTATTTCTTTCAATATTGATTTCAAGACTAGCGCGTGGATTCTCAGTTTCGTACCATTTTCCAATTAAATCTTGTGCTGATAACGAACATATCCATACTTGAAGACAGAGGGATAAAAGTGTTTTTACTGACATACATTTTATTATAAATTCTTCTTTTCCTTTCACACCAAGTTTTTTTATAAAAAACCTAATCTAAAAATAATTCTTACGGCTCCGAATTGAGCCCAATCTAAAGTTTCTACTTTATGCAGTTTATCGTAGTCGATCTCTATGTCTGGAAAGTAACTTGCTCCTTAATTATTCGGGTATATGTTTTCAGTTGTCTTACTGGATTTATGACTTAGTGCCTATTGGAAATATTTCAAAGTAATGATTTTTCTGCTAAATAGATTGAGTCACATGTTAAGGATTATGGATGTAATTTTTCATAGATACCTAACATTATTGATTCCTTTTCCTTAATAACTAGTCTCTACTAAACTATAATCCATCTTATTTGTCATTTAGATAAGTTTTTTAGAGTATATCGTAGGCCTTTACTATTATATTAAGTTTTACTTTTAGGGGAAGGATATTTATATCGGAATGAAGGTTTTTTGGTCCATATTGATACTGTTTTTTTGTGGCAATGTGTTACAGGCGCAGCGTGTGATACAGCCTAAGTTAGTGGAGGTGGACTGGAAGGGAATTATATATAAGAAGGAGTGGGCCTTAGACCTAAGGATGCATGAAAACGGATTTTCTGTGGCTTATAACTCAGGGAAGATTGTATCCTATCACCGTACTAATTATTATCAGCTAGAGCTAGGATTTACCAAAGACCCCCGCGAAAAGACGCAGAGCAGAATATCGACCATCGGAGGGTCAGGAACATTCACATACGGTAAGATCAATAGTTTTTTTAATCTAAGAGCAGGCGTCGGAGTCAAAAGGTACCTCTCAGAGAAAGAGAAGAGAAAAGGTGTTGCTGTAGGTTATACTTACGTTATTGGTCCATCCCTTGCCTTGATGAAGCCCTATTATCTGGATCTGATCAAAGTGGAAGAAATCGGTGGAGAAATCAGACCAGTCATCAGGTCAGAAAAATATGACGGCACTAATGCAGATGATTTTCTCAACAGTAGTACGATAGCGAGTAGATCATCATTTTTTAAGGGATTCGAGGAGATATCTGTAAGGGCGGGGGTGCATGGCAAGGTGGGTGCGCATATAGCGATGGGTGCTTTTGATAAGTATGTAAAGGCTTTTGAGACGGGATTTATGTTTGATATATTTCCGAGCAAGATTCCGATATTCATAGAGACGGAAGGTGTCAAGAACAGACACTATTTCCTGAGAGTTTATTTTAATCTACATTTGGGATCAAGAAAGAATTAGTGTTAGACTTACCGATAATATCAGAGATAGAAAAAGAAGCACCTAAGAGGTCACGCAAGCCGAGTTGGTTACGCGTCAAGTTGCCTATAGGAGAAGACTATAAAAGAGTCCGTAAGCTGGTCGATGAGTATAATCTGCATACGATCTGCCAGAGTGGAAATTGTCCTAATATGGGCGAGTGTTGGGGTGCAGGTACGGCGACATTTATGATACTGGGTAATGTGTGTACCAGAAGTTGCTCTTTCTGCGCTGTCAAGACTGGAAGACCTCCAGAGTATGATGAGGACGAACCTAATCGCGTCTCGGACGCCATAAGCCTTATGCAAGTGAAGCACGCGGTTATCACATCAGTCAATCGTGACGAGCTAAAAGATAGAGGTGCAGAGATCTGGTACCAAACCGTCGTCAAGGTGAAAGAAAAATCTCCAGAAACGACGATCGAGACACTCATCCCCGATGTAAGAGCTAACTGGGAAGCGTTGGAAAGAATGATATCTGCAGGTCAGGAGGTCGTCTCTCATAATATGGAAACGGTACGCTCTTTATATAGAAAGGTAAGACCTCAGGCCAAGTATGATCGCAGCCTAGAACAAATACAGCGTACCAAAGACTATGGTAAGCGCACCAAGTCGGGATTCATGGTGGGCTTAGGTGAGACCAAGGAGGAGGTCTTAGAAATAATGAATGATCTACATGCGCATGGCTGCGATGTCGTGACTATCGGTCAATATCTACAACCGACCAAAATGCATCTGGCGGTAGAGGAATATGTGACACCGGAGACTTTTGATTATTATAAGGAAGAAGGACTAAAGATGGGATTTGACTTTGTAGAAAGTGGCCCTCTGGTGCGGTCGAGTTATCATGCAGAAAGACACCTCTGATTATGTTGTATAATGTCAAGGCGGGAATCATAGGGCTAGATGAGTTAGGTAGGACGTATGCGCATCTTATAAAAGATCATATCAAAAATCTCAATCTCATTGCTGCTTACGGCAGGACACAGAAAGAACTTTTATTCGCTAAGAATGACCTCTCACTGGAGTATGTCTACTCGGATGAAAAAGCACTTATAGAGAACCATGATATAGATCTGATATTTATTTTTTCTGATCCAGATAGAAGGCCGCATCAGGCGATTCAGGCTATAGAGGCAGGAAAGCACATTTTTCTGCTTAATCCGATGGCAATGAATCTGGACGATGCACAAGCCGTCAATGATGTCGCCCGCTCGCATCCTAGTCAGGTCGTGATGGCGAGTTCTATTATAAGGTTTATGCCTTTGCTACAGTTAGTGCAGGAAAACATACGCAAAGGAGAAATAGGAATTATTAACCATATTACAATTGATTCTACTTTTGTGAGTAGTATCAATAAGACACATAAAAGAGATACAGGCAGTGTCTTTCTTAATTATTGTGTAGACGAGATAGATTTGTCTCAGTGGATTATGCAAGATGTATTCACTAAAGTCTCTGTCGAAGCCAAAAATGACACGACAATCTGCCATGCCGAAACTCAAAACAAATCAAGCCTTAACCTCATCGTCCAGCCCAAAATAGATAAGGGTCAGAGCTATATGACGATCTATGGTAACAAAGGACAGATTATTGTATCTAATACGAATAATAAAGCGTACAAACTTTTTGGCGAGAATGGAGAAAAGAGGGATGTATTTATAGATCAGAGTACGCAATTTATTTTTCCAGAGTATCTTCAGTTGCATCATTTTACCAGAGTTATACTTGGAAGAGAAAAACCACTCGTTACCACAGCACATGGTGTTGATATTGTTAGATTGGCGGTTGCCTTCGAAAAATCTAAGGTGTTAGAGCAAGACGTCGTATTATAAAGACGTCTTATTGACTATTTGTCCATTGCTTTCAAGAGAACTTTTTCCATTATTCCATACCCTGCTTCATTAGGATGCACTCCATCATACCCAAGTTCTTTCTTTAAGCCATTTCTGGCATCCACCATAGATGAAAAGTAGTCGACATAAGTATATTTATTCACATCTGCATAGTCCTGTATTAGGGCGTTGAGTTTGACTACTTTCTCTGCTGGTTCTAGTCAGCGTCTCCATGGAAAATCAAAAGCTGGTAATACAGAACATAGATAGACTTTAATATTATTAGCCGATGCAATTTCGCACATAGACTCAATGTTAGCCATGATCATCTTTAGTGTTGAGTGACCTGTATTGCCAGCAATATCATTGATGCCAGCTAGGATAATGACCGCTTTAGGTTTTAAGTCCACCACGTCTTGTCTAAAACGGATGAGCATCTGTGGCGTCGTTTGTCCTCCTATTCCTCTATTGATATAGTTTGCATTATGGAAGAATTCTGGGTGCCATTGTTTCCAACCTTCGGTAATAGAGTTACCGTAAAAGATTATTCGATGTCCATTATTAGGCACTTGAGCTAGGGAGTCATTTTGTTCGTAATAATAATCGAGTTGTGCCCAGTCTTGAGCGGACATATTCAGCATATTGAAAAAGAAAAATAAGAGTGTCACTGATTGAATTCTCAACATAATTCTTTATTAGGAGTTGAAATACACTCTACGGTCTATGTGGTATTGTACTGCTTCTTGACCTTCGTACTCTACGTCCTTTTCGTAGCACATACCGACTTTCTTCATCACTTGGATAGATGCGGGATTAGCTTTTAATGCATGAGCGACAATTCGATTTAAACCCAATTCCTCAAATCCATATTTTAAACTTGCCTTCGATGATTCAGTAGCATATCCCTTTCCCCAATATTTTTTTAGAAATCGGTACCCAAGATCTATATATCCATCTTCCTGTTTTAGCCCGCACCATCCTATAAAGGTCATATCTTCTTTTATGAAAGTCGAAAAACGACCCAATTTATACTTCTCATACTGCTTGTAATTTTTATAAAACTGTTTTGTTTCTTCTATGGATTGGAATGGTGGATCACCTGTATACTTGATGACATCTGGATCTTGGTTTAGATCATACAGATGTTGTGCATCCTCTTCCCATAAGATGGGGCGCATGTATAACCTTTCCGTATATATATTAATCATAATCGTAGGTTACCCATTTACTATTTATACAATAATATGACTAATGTATTACTATTAGTCTATTCTCTATGATGTAATATCGGCTAGATTGGTTTATAGAAGTTTGTGAAGAGGTTAAATCCGAACAGATTTATTTTAGGAATGTTTCTTCTATAAAAGCTTTAGTGAAGGGAATCGTGGGCGGTGCAGAGAACATTTTTATATCTTCTAGAAAGTTGTTTTCCTCGTCCAGAAATTTGAAAATAGTCTGTGGAGAAAGTTTTCTGAACATCTTGCCGAATACCTCTATGCCACTTGTTTTTCCTGTAAGGATAGCATTGAGGAAAATCCTATCGTAGAATTTGAATCTATTTTTTGTTGGGCGATAGGTGTCTATTTTATCAGAAATTATATAGTCTAGTAATCGGTCGGTTTCTTTTTGTATATAACTAAAAGCGTAGCCAGAAGATCCTTTGACAGAACCGCCATTGGTTCCTATGTTGATAATGTTTTTTTGAGGGTTACTGTTGAAATTGTAATCGGTCATAGGTATGGCACCCACTTCTTCCTCTAACATTTCGTAAGGCTGTTTGCTTATAAGATTAGTAATATAAGACTCTATGAATGGGTCATAGAAAGAAGGCTTTGGGATTTTATCAGAGAATATAGCGATTTCTACCAGGGCAGAATATTCGTCCGATGGAAGCACATAGAAAAATCTTGTTTCTCCATCTTGTTCTACTCTGAAGTCCATAAATCGTGCACAATTGGGCTCAAAGGTTTTGTCCGAAAACCTGACAAACAATCCCTTAAAATGTTGCCACACAAAATTAGAAGCAGAGTAATCTATAGCATTAGGATAACTTTTGAATACATAGCGTCCTTGATATGTGCTGTCATCGGTTATAACTGATGCCGTATTATTTTCCTGATTTATTTCTTTGATGGAGTCCGTTATGAGATCGGTATTATCGCAGGACCTTAAGTAATCCAATGTATGATTATAGAAGTCTATCCCCTTTATCATTTTATACTTGTAGGGACTGATATCGAATGTCTTAGAAAACTCAGGATCAGCAAAAAATATCTTATCGAAAGAAGTAAAGACGATCGAGTCGAAAGGATCAAAACCTTTCTTCCAGTAGGACCAGGTTCTATCGTTTTTGTCTTTAGAGTCTTTATCTATAATCAATATAGACTTCTTATCTAGGGATGGCGTCTTCCTTATTTTATAGGCCAGACTAAGACCTGAGAGCCCACCTCCTGCAATTATAAAATCATATTTGTTCTGCGTGGAAGAAATGGTTTAATTTGTTAGTGAGAGAAAGATGAAATAATTTGAAAAAGAAATTCACCAAATATAAGGATACGGAATCTTTTTTGTTCAAGCAATTGCCGATGTTCCAGAGGGTAGGTTCTAAGGCGTTCAAGAAGGACCTAAAGAATATCAAGGCACTGGATAGATATCTCAAGCATCCACATCGGAGTTACGATACGATACATATTGCAGGGACTAATGGCAAAGGGTCTACTTCTTTTTTCTTAGCGAGTATATTGTCAGAGCTAGGCTACAAGGTGGGCTTATATACCTCACCACATTACAAAGACTATCGTGAGCGAATCAAGGTCAACGGTCAGATGATCTCTAAGTCCTATGTCAAGTCTTTTGTCAATAAGCTTATAGAAGATAATATCCTCTCAGGTGATTTGCGTCCATCTTTCTTTGAGATAACGGTAGCGATGGCCTTTAGTTATTTCCGACAGGAAAAGGTGGATATTGCCGTCATAGAGACAGGACTCGGCGGAAGATTGGATAGTACTAATATTATCCAGCCAAAGATTTCGGTTATTACTAATATAGGCATGGATCACACGAATTTTTTGGGAAATACCTTGAGGTCTATCGCCAAAGAAAAAGCAGGGATTATCAAAAAGAATACCCCTGTTGTCATAGGCAGAAGGCAAAAGGAAACACACCCTGTCTTCTCACAAAAAGCCAATAAAATGAACGCCAATATGACCTATGCTAACAAGTCAAGTCGGCTGCTAACAGAGGCTATCCTTAGTAACTTCCCAGACTATCAAAAAGAAAATATACTTACCGCCCTCTCGACGATCAAAAAACTTGCAATACGACCTACGGAGACTCAAATAAAAAATGCACTAACCGAAGGGCTGCGAGATTGGGGATTCTTAGGAAGGTATATGAATATATCAGATCATCCGAAAATAATTTTTGATAGCGCGCATAATATTGATGGTATAAGAACATTGATGCATCAGATCGGTAAGGAATGGTATGATGATCTACACATTGTTATCGCTATGGTAGGAGATAAGGATCAATCTCCTATAATTAAATTATTGCCAAGAGATGCCAACTACTATGTTTCTCAGGCAAAGATACCTAGAGCCATGCATAGAGATAAGTTGGCTCAATTGTTATTAACTAATGGTTTATCGGTCACATCTTATACCACTGTGCCGAGAGCTTTTGCAGCCGCTAAACGCAAGGCCAGCGCATCAGATTTGGTCTTAGTGGCGGGCAGCATATTTACGGTGGCCGAGTTGGTATGACTTTAAGTTTTTTATAAAAGTATTAATTCTTCATTCTGGTTAATTTCGACCTATGTTTATTAGGATAATAATCTTATTGCTGCTCGGCGGGTCACTAGCGGCCGAGGAAAGAGATAGTGTGACGGTCTACTATTTTCTGGGAGAAGATTGTAAGATATGCCAGTATTATACGCCGACTCTTAATGGCCTGTACTCTGAGTATAATAGCGACTCGATATCATTCGTGGGATTGTTCCCTAATCATTTTTCTACAGAAGAGGGCATCGCCACATTTCAGTCCAAATATGAAATCCCATTTACACTAAAAAGAGAATATTTTCAGACCAAAACTCAAGCCTATAAGGTACGCATAACACCCACGGTGGTTGTCTATAACGAAACCAAAGAAGAGATACTATACAAAGGCAGAATCGACGATAGCTACTATAAGCTGGGCCGTCGCAGAAGGGTGGTCAAGTCAAAAGAACTGGAACAAGTCCTACAATCAATAATGACAGGCCAAGAGATAACGACCGAGTCAGTAGAACCTATTGGTTGTGTCATTACTTATAAGTGACGTTACTCTTCTTCCTTATTATTTAGGCATATTACAGAAGTAAATTTTCTTTATTGTATGTTACTTTGGCATTGCCCCAAAGTAACCAAAACTCTAGTTCATTAAAAGGTCTTTTTGCTCTTCTCTATTCCTTCAGCTCGGATATTTACTGCTCATGGGTTATTGCATAACCCAAGCCGCGGACGTAAATATACTCGCCACAGACTGCATAATGAACGGTCCAAATACGCTCCCTCAAAATAATTGGCATCTGCTATCCTACCGTTTTCATAACTATTTGCGCATTTATCGAGCACCAAATTTCGTTTAAATCACAGTTGAAAATTCTATATTACTCTTCTTCCGTCTCAGTTACCAGGGATTTATTGACCGCGATACTCGCATTGAGCTCAAATCCAATCAGGACTATCAAGGCGTTAATCTGTATCCATAGCAATAAGACCAAGAGGGCACCTATCGATCCATATATCTCATTATATCGACCAAAGTTATTGATGAAAAAAGAGAATACGACGGAGGTGATGATGGATACCAAAGTTGCCAGAATAGCGCCTGTATTTATCCATTTGAGTCTGTTTCTCATGGCGGAACCATATCTATAGATAACGGTAATGCCGAGATAAACAATAAAGGTTACTGTTAGCCACTTGAGCCACTTGAACACCTGTACGGAGTGACTCCCCATGTTGAGTTTTTCTATCAGTATCTGGAGTATCGGCTTACCGAAAATGATGAGGATCATGGAAGAGGTAAAGATGGTTACGAGGAAAGTGGTCAATATGATCGCAACCAATCTATTTTTGACATAAGACCTTTTTTTGAATACGCGCTCATAACTCTTATGGAATCCATACATCAATGTCACCATACCACTACTAGAAAATACCAGAGCGAAAATAAAACTCAAAGACTGTAGGCCACCCCGCTTAATGGATACCACGCCTTCTATGACTGAGAATAGATACTTATGCGCCTCCACGGGCAATATACCATCCGTTGAGTTTTTGAAAATTTGTAAAAAATCAGCCGTGATGGGTAAGAGAGGTAAGAGGGTAAATAAGAAGATTATCGTTGGAAATAGGGAGATGAAAAAATTGAAGGCGATAGAATTGGCTCTCGTGACGATGTCGTCTTTCATAGACTCCTTATAGACAAAGGTGATGATGTTATAGATCGGAATCCCCGAAAAACCAGGCAGAGAATATCGCTTACATAGATCAATGATGTTGTCAACTATGGGAAGTTCTTTGAATTTCATGACATGTGAAATATAGCAAAGTTTTTATTGCCGATCTGTTCTTTGTGTCTTAAAAGTATGGTCTTAGTTTTTCTGTAAGAAGGTCTGGGCAAGAGACCCTTTTACCCGATTGGACATCTACAAAAAATAGCTTAATAGATGCCTTATTGATGATTTTTCCCTCTTCATTAATAAGTTCATGCTCGAATGAGATCATCTTGATTGGCATATCATGGAGTATTGTTTTGATCTCTATATTCTCATCATAATAGGCTGGTGCGATATATCTGGAGTTGAGCTGTAGGACGGGGAGCATGATGCCCATTTTTTCTTCCATATCACGATAAGCAATGCCCAGTGAGCGTAATGATTCTACTCTGCCTATCTCATAATACTTAGCATAATGACCATAGTACAGATAGCCCATCTTATCGGTTTCTGCATATCGGACGCGCTTATGATGACTATGTGTATACATCTGCTTTAGAGCGTTTCTCTTTCTAGTGGACAAGTCATACAGTGACTACCGCCACGCGCTCTGGATAGCTCACCTGATACCAGTGTTATGATGGTTTTCTCTATCGAGTTGACGATGCTAGGGTCTTTTTTGTAAGATTCTAAGAAATCCTTACTGGGCATAATCTGATACCCTGCTTTCTCAAAGCCCTTAGCCGTCATGATATTGCGATCATAGGTGAGTGCGACACCTGGTTTGACACAGACGAGATTGCAGCCGTCCGTCCATTGTTCTCTTTCCTGGAAGGGTGTCTCACCCATACCACTGAATATGAACTGGGTCTCTGGATTGATCTCTTTGAGAAAGAAATCCTTGACAGAGGCATAGGATTTTTCTTCTCCATTGCTTCTGTAGACTATGACATTAGATCCGAGTCCATCATATACGATGGGCTTATAGCAGACCAGATCCTCTGAACTGACTCTGGTGAATAAGGTGTCGATGTGCATACAAGATCTGTCAGAAGGTATATTGACCTTGACGACATTGTCTATCACGCCTTTGCTAAAAAGATAGGATTTGATACTATCAAAGGCGTGTGCCGTGGTACGTTCGCTACATCCTATGAGTAGATATTCTTTTTCTATCATCATCATATCGCCGCCTTCCATAGAGACGCGCTCGCCTTTCTTAGAGGGTGGGAAGGTGTCTACGTTATTGAGATTGATAATCTTATCCTTGGTCTGCTTAAAGTAAGGGTGCGCCGCCAGTATAAATCGAGTGATGAAATTCTCTCGTTGCCTGGCTTCTTTTGATGCCTTAGTGATGATGATATGATCCTTGACGACAACAGCGATGTCTCTCGTAAATATAAAGTTAGGAATCGGATCAAATAAGAAATGATCTTCCTTGTTATAGTAACCTGATATAAGAACCTCTGCTAGTTGCTGATGATCCATATCATAGAGTATGTGGAAAGTAGACTTAGGTAACTCGGCATCATCTATAATCATTTCCAGTACTTCCTTCTTGAGGACAGGGTCGTTAGCCAGAGCTTCTACAAGTAAGTCGTTGATCTCCAGTACATTTTCCTGTCCGACGAAAGCCTCCAGCACAGCTTTGAACTCCGCATGTTCCTCTTGCATCTTCGGCAGATAGACTATATCGTCGAATAACAGTTCTTCCGCTTTTTTGGGTGTAATCCGCTCTATGCCCATGTCTGGAGAGTGGACGATGACTTTTTTGAGAATATTTATTTCCGTATCTACTTGGATCATGTCGATCTGTTATGCTTATAATGGTATGAAAATATAAAAATAGTGCCACCCTTGTCACCATCATGGGTGATACACTATATTTGGTATCTTATATTCCTATATTACATCAAGACTCTAACTAGATATATAACATGTTAAAGAAGCTAAAGTCCATATTTATTATAGAAGAAGAGGGTGCTGATAAGACGGCTAATACCAAAGCACCAAAGACGTCTGCACCGACTAAGAAAGCGACAGCACCTCAACCTAAGACCGCACCTAAGGAAGACAACTATGTGCCGCCCACCTCTGGCAAACCAGATGAAAAATTCGTCAATTTGCTGCTCGGTGCCATAGATAAAAATAATCTGGACGGCTTTGATTACTTAGAGTATAAGCAGGCCATGATGGGTCTGGGTAATGTGGAAATGGACGAAAAAACTAAGTATGTCTCTGCACTCGCTATGGCTAAGACGATGGGTGCGACCAAAGACGGTCTCGTCAGTAGTGCGAGGCACTATATGAAAGTACTGGAGGCTGAGGAGCGTAAATTTCTGGATGCTTTCAAAAATCAACAAAATGCGCAGGTCAATGCCAAAAATCAGCAGAAAGTCGATCTGGAAAAAAGCATTGCCTTGAAGACCAAGAAAATAGAAGAACTGACTAAAGAAATAGAAAAAGAAAAGCAGGCCCTAGAATCTCACAAATCCTCTCTAGAAGCGGCTGTCCAAAAGGTCAAATCGACTAAAGACAGTTTTTATATAGCCTATCAGATCGTACAAAATCAGATCAAAGACGACCTAGTCAAAATAGGTAAATACCTGAGTTAACAACCCCTCATTACTTTCCCTTACGCGAGAGATAGGTGATAATGGATTCCCACATCTGCTCGTAAGGGATGATCTCTATGGACATGGCTTGCTCAGAAAAATCCATCGGGTGCATTTCCATTTTGGATCTCAGTTTGGCGGTTTTTTCTTGTACGAGGTCTATCTTATAGTTCGCGTCAGTCAGCTTGAATAACATACTGATGAATATATGAGACCGACGGAAGGCCTTGGCCTTGAGATAACGATTTTTGTACTGTCGGAGTGACTCTATCTTGATAAGGATACGATCCTGATCTCGCTTGACGATGAGGAATAAGAGCTGTAGTATCTGTATGGTGACATTATATCCTTTCTTATCACGGGATAAGCTAGGTACCTCGTTAAGGAATTTGTTAAGGCTAAATCTCTTGAGTTGTTTCTCTGTCTTTTCTGTATCGATGATGCCCATCTGGACAAGCAGATGGATATAGGCTTCTTTGATATACCACTGCTGGCGGAACTCGTCATATAGTTTTTTGAAATTTTTGTTTTGTATGACTTTACAAAGCACGTCATGGGCTGTGTTGTAGTCGTTGGTGAGGATTGCGCAGACAAATTGGTAGTGGTAGGTTGATTGCCATGATAAAGTACCTTCTCGAAGATTAAATTTCTCCAGGCTATGAAATATCTCAGAAGCATTTTGAAATCTTTTTAGTCCGAGTAGGGATATGCCTTCTAATTGAGTAAAGATGAAACGCCCTAATGTGAATTCTTTAACATTGTTATCGAAATAGTTTTTTGCTTTTTGAGCAATAACAAGTTGCTTTTTGAAATTTCTTTTTATCATTTCAATAAAAAACTCACATTGATGAAACTGATACAGGACATAATACAAATCAGAATCTAATACTTTGTCTTTTAGCGCTCGTAATTGATTTTCGTAATCTTTAATTTCTTCATTGTATTCTGAAGAGGCGGTAGATTCTACAATATGTCCTAAATGAATGTAAATTCCTTCTATATCGCTTTGCAGTAAGTACTGATCTAGGTATTTGGCATATAGCTTATTATATTTTAGTGATTCCCTCTTATTGTAATCATATAGACCATATATTTTTTTTAGTTCTTTGCACACTAACAGGTTTAGTTCGAAGAGGTTATTTTTTTTAGATAAGGAATGAGCGTTTTTTAGTAAGCTCGTGGCCTTAGATCCATAACCTAATAATGAAAGTAATTTGTAAGCGGCCCAATATCTATGAGCTCTTAAAGTTTGAACTTTACTTTCTGTTTTACTGCTGGTGGTTAAATTAATGAGGAAAGATGTATTTAGGAGTCTATGAGTCAGTCGATTTTTCAATTTTCTGTAGGCATCATTGTTTGATAAGTCTCCGTAAATTATATTTTTTGCCTCTAGGTCATTAGGGTTTTCTCCATTCTGTAGGTAATCATAAAGAATTTTCGATTTATTATCCAGACTCGACCTACCCGTAAATACATCTATTTGATGGACTTTTTGTTGGGACAAAATTTGAGCTAAGGTCGAGAGTAGTTTCATAACCTGGCATTAAATTCTTCAATAACAATTATGCCTACTAACTGACTCAATATATACGTGATGTGGTATGGTTTGTGATTTAACATATTACATTTTTAATAATTAAACATTTTGAGTCATGGAACTATTATTATGGTTATTGGGTATTATTGCTGAAGATGGTGACTTTTAGTAGTCCTTCATCCTAATACCTTGTAAAAAACAGTATCGAGGGCTTTATCTTAGGATAGAGTCCTCTTTTTTTTGTCCAAAAACGCATGTCACAAATTACAATATAGAATCTTTTTGGAAGCTAAGCGACGGTTCCTATAACTGAAGTCAAAAAATATCAAATCTGCGGGTAACGAATTATGGATTTGGACCTCTATTAATAATCTAGAGGGAATTATTGCTCTTTGACCCTATAAATCATTTAAGAGCTTAACCTAAATCATTACTTATGTTCAAATTTATTTTTAGTTTTTTCCTATTATTCGGATTAGTAGATTCTAGTGATATTGGAATTGACCTTCCAATGGAACAAAAAGATTCTTCTGAGAGATTCGAATCAAAGCAAAAGCTAGATTCAGGGACTTATTCTTGTGAGGTTACTGTTACTATTACAGGAGACGTGGGCTTTTTTGCCGCGGAGATTGAGTGCTCTGGTTCTGGTTCTGTGGAATGCGGAGAAGATCAAAGTGCCGCTGATTGTGCAACAGCTGCATGTGATATTGCTTATGCAGTCGCTTTGGCATGTGTTTCAAAAGCGATAGGAAATTGGTAATTAATTAAAAGGTGAGGATACTTTTAGTATTCTCACCCGTTTTTACTGCAAATAAACTATTATGAAAATTAATTTAGTCTTTTTAATCCTGACATTTTTTCTTTCCGTTTTTAATAGATGCGATAAAAAAAGTTTTGAACATAAAAACTATTATTACACTTATAAGCATACCAATAAAAAGTATCCCTACCCAGATACTGTTAACGTAATGAATGTTTTCAGTTATAACGACCAAATGGTTTCATATTCGAAGTCTGAAATAAGAAAAACTTTTTCTACTTCCGTTTTAAGTACTGGTGATGGAAATTTCAGGAAGGTAAAGAAACTGGCTTTATTGGACTCTATTCCATACATAATAATTAATGATTTTAGTAATAATATGATCTATTCAAAAGATAGAACCTTTGATCCTGAAAGATTATTAGATACTATAATCACATTTGATTATTACAAACAAAAGCTAACAAGTGATAAATGGAAGTTATCTGATGAATACAAAAAAATTGGTGATTATAAATGTAGGCTAGCTACAATTCAATATAACAATTGCGAAAAATACTCTTGTTGGTTTTACGAAAATAGTGATCACCGCGTTATGCCATGGAAGTTTCCTCCTATTGATGGCTTACCTATAAAAATACAATCAGAGGATGATCAAATTCTATTTGAATTAGAAAACTTCGAAATTGAAGAGAGTAATGAGAATCAAAGATTATTTAGAAACTTAAGTCATAATGAGATAGAATATTTAAGTATAAAAAGTCGATATACCCATTATGAAGAATCTCACGAAAAAGCTTTAAATAAGTTGAGATCAATTCTACCTGAGGGAACAAAAGTTAATATACCTAAGATTGACATTGCCTGTTATTAAATGATTAGGATTGAATTTGGTGGAATATCTTGATGATTACCAAGGGGAGGAGATTACGTCGGTCGAAGATTTATATCCTACCTCTGGAGGTTCTGGCATTTTTTCAGCTATGAGATAATTATAAAACAAGTTTAAGATGAGATATTCTCTAATAATTGTTATTTGTTATTCCCGATGATATTGTTTCGGTTGATGATTTTACAGTTTTGGTTTGTGATTATTACTCAGAAAATTTGAATAACTTGAATTCTGAGATGGATAAAGTACATTTTGGAATCTTTGTAGATGTCATGATTAGTTCGGCGGTTTTCTGGTCACCAATTGAACTTGGAGGTTATAATGGGAGAGACATCTATATGAATGTTATTGAGAACAATTGCCAAATTTCAGTTAATAGTACAGTAGTAGATTCAAGAGGTATATGGGGCAGTTTCAAAGAATGGGCCATGAGTACGGCGGCTGGTGAGTTTGTTTTGTCGGATGCCGCTGGTGCAGTAACTGGTTGTGCGGTATCTTTGGTTCAGACTGGCGGAGCCACGGCAATTCCTAATCCTGCGTTTGGAGGTATTCCTACCGCTGGGGTAGTTGGAGTTATTGCTGGTGCAGGAGCGTCGATTAATTCTGCAATAAACTAAATATGTTTAAACTAGTAAAGTTGTCAAAACTCATATTATACTTCGTTATTGTATTTTTTATTCCTGGCTTTTTCAACTTTGCATTCAAATTGCCTTTTGATGAAGTAAGGCAATTTATGATTAAGGCTATCCCCGTGGGAATAATTGTATCAATAATAATAGTAAAAGTAGAAGAGTTATTATTGAAGCAACAATTTGGTTCGGATAAGAAATAGGGTTTTCATTTTCAGAATTTTAGAAAGAAACTCATTTTATGTATTTGTGAAGGCCTCTGTTTAATGACAGAGGCCTTTTTTTATCCAAAAACGCATGTCACAAATTGTTATAAAATTATCTTTTTTAAGATAGTTTTCTGCCTCATCTTAGTGAATAAGTTAATATAATATTTAAGAGGTGTTAAGTCGGTCCTCGTAATGTCCCAGTTATGAGGGCTTTTTTAGTTGTAAAAAAAATATTCTGTATAACCCCTTTTTTATCCCGAGGACTGCATTTAAGATAATGTGGATGATAACCTGATTTTGTCTTATGGGAAACGATCATTAGTCCAAGTTAATCGTACATTGACAGAATTCCTGATGTCTGAGGAATTTATATCCCGATGCTTCTGTTTTATAGTATATGCAGGCTAAGAGTTCGGTGTATGTTGTATTTTTAAGCCAGTAAATATCTTATTCCATCACATACCATGTCTAATAATCGCGGAAAATCATTCTGGAGAAAACCTGAGGGGATAACAGGGGCTATTTTTATTATAGGAGCCTTGTTAGTGGCAGGTAGTCTGGTGACTAGTGCATTTGGGGCTATTCTCGCTTTTCTCTCTACGACACCTGGTCTCATTGTCGGGTTAGCAGTACTGGGGGTGGTTTTATTTACGGCGCTAGATTCTAAGGCAAGGAATCTGATATCTTATATGTATCAGAGTGCTATGCGATGGATTACGGGACTGTTCGTCACGATAGACCCGATAGGCATACTCAAAAATTATATAGATGATCTCAAGTCCAATCTGAAGAAAATGCGGATGCAGATAGGCAAACTAAGAGCACAGATGCATAAGCTCAAGGAGATGATCTATAATAATAACAAGGAGATCAAAGAAAATCTGTCTCTGGCATCAAAGGCTAAAGAAACAAGTCAGCAAAATGTCTTCATCCTTAAGACCAGAAAAGCAGGACGACTAAAAGATTCCAACCTCAAGTTGGGAGATCTCTATAAGCGAATGGAAGTCCTCTATAGAGTCCTGAACAAGATGCACGAAAACTCGGCCATACTTGCTGAAGATATAGAGGATCAGGTCAATCTCAAGGAGCAGGAAAGAAAAGCCATTAGAGCAGGACATGGTGCGATGAAATCTGCGATGAACATCATCAAAGGTGATGCAGATAAGAGGAGAATGTTTGATGAAGCCTTACAGACGATAGCGGATGATGTCAGTAATAAGGTCGGCGAAATGGAAAGATTTATGGAGATGTCTGAGACTTTTATGTCCTCTATAGACTTGCAGAATGGCATATATGAGGACGAAGGCATGCGTATGCTAGAAGAGTGGGAAAAGAAATCCACCTCTCTACTCTTAGGCACGGAGAAAGAAGACCTGATATCTATGGCCAACGATGATAACGAGGTGCTCGATCTCAATGCACCGATCAAAGAGCCAGTCAAGACGGGGCGAACTAATCAATACGATTCTTTTTTTGAATAATTATATAATTACGAAATACAAACAACTAACGATAACTAAAAATGGCAAGAAGACTCACAGTATTTTCTAAACTGCTCATTGTTTTTTTAATCTTAGCAGCTATCTTTTTTGGTGGTCAGTGGGTATTAAATAATACTCAGGTGGGCCAGGATCTGAAAGATAAGGCAGAACAAGAGAAGATGGAACAAGAGAGCCAGTCCGAGCGCGATGATGATTACTCCTCATCAGAATCTAACTCTGGTACTAAGTCCAGCACTAATGGTGGCATGTTCAATAAAAGCAATAGAGGACGTGATGACAAGACCCTCAGGGTGCAGGTAGTGACATGGCCTGGTTATGCCCCTGGATTATATTTCAACGAAGGTGCTCAGCCCAATACAAGATCTCGATTTTTTAAAGATTATGGATTTAAAGTAGAGTTCGTCAGAGAAGACGATCTTATTAATGCAATGAATGCATGGGCAGCAGATGAGTATGATGCCATCGTACAAACGGCGGATGCTTTTTCACTTTATACTTCTGTACCTGACCTACAACCTATGAAGCCTAAGGCTTTCATACAGACGGATTGGTCGAGAGGTGGAGATGCGATCATCGCTAAGCGAGGCATTAACTCTATCAATGATCTGAAAGGTAAGCGAATTGCATTGGCTGTACCAGCACCTGCGCAGACGATGCTTATCACGGCACTAGAGTCGGCAGGTATGACCTTAGACGACGTCAAGATGGTCAAGACAACAGATAACATGGCGGCTGCCGAGTTATTTCAGTCAGCTGATGTGGATGCAGCGGTGGTCTGGAGTCCATTTGATATAGAAGCGACGAGCAAAGTGCCTGGGTCTAAGACCCTATTGACTACAGCAGAGCAATCTCATATCATAGGTGATATCATCTTTGCCAAAGAAAGTGTTATACAGGCTAAGAAGGATATGTTCAACGGATTCTACGAAGGTTGGATGCGTGCCGTTGCTGAGATGAAGACGGCAAGTAATGCCAAGAAAGCGGCTAAATACCTGGGAGAATTCTTACAACTACCACTCGCTGATGCAGAAGCGGCTATGACGACAGTACGTTATGCGAGTCATGGAGACAATATGGATTTTTTCGGTCTTAATAGAAATTATAAAGGCATGAAAGGGGGCGACCTCTACGATAAGATGAATAAAGTATTCACACAAAGTGGTGATCAGGAAGGCATGGGACCATCATGGAGGTCTGTGATTAATACAGATGCGATATTAGCAGCAGATAATAAGCTAAAGGGTATCCAATATGCTTCGGAAGGAGCTAAGGTATTCTCAGCACCTACTGCTAAGACTAAAGCCGCTCCAGCTTTGTCATCTAAGCCAGTGAGTATCAATTTTGCCTCAGGACAATCCGCTCTGACAGAAAATGCTAAGACCATTATTGATTTACAATTTGCTCAGACGGCGAAGTCTTTTGGTAATATGCGTGTAAGAATAGAAGGTAATACGGATAACGTGGGAGCAAAGGCAATGAATCAAAAATTATCGGAGGCCAGAGCAAGATCAGTGGCTAAGTATCTGCAAGAAACGTATCAGATGGATGCTAACAGATTTATCATCGTCGGCAATGGTCCGGATAAGCCTGTGCCAGGTTGCGAGTCTAATCAGACAGCTTCTTGCAAGGCGCAGAATAGAAGGACAGATTTTCAGCTTGTAGCAGACTAACAAAAATAAAAACCAAAGAATCATTGGATTGGCTGTTTAAATTAAGAGGCGAAATACCAAGTCAATATAGGATAGTCCTAGAGGTCGTAGGCGTCGGGATACTCTTATTGGTTTGGTATTTTTTGTCTTATGGAGAGAATCCTATTGTATCTAAGCTAACCTTGCCCTCACCAGGGTCAGTATTCCTTTCCTATGGTGAGATGATCTCGGATAATGCATTGGTCAAAAATACTTTTCGATCAATCGGACTTAATCTCGGTGGATATATTAAGGCCTTACTCTGGACGCTGCCTTTGGGTTTTATCATTGGATTATATCCTGTGTTCCGTGGTATGTTTCATAGGACGATAGATGCGATTAGATTTGTACCGTTGGCGGCCTGTACGGTGTTATTCATCGTATGGTATGGGACGAGCATTCCTATGAAAGTTAATTTTTTGGCTTTCGGTATTTTCATTTTCTTACTACCGATAGTCATACAAAGGATATGGGAGGTCAAAGACGTCTATCTCAAAACCGTCTATACCATAGGTGCTAACGACTGGCAGACAATAAGGTCTGTATATATTCCATCCGTTATGTCTAAGCTCATAGATGATATACGCATACTGACAGCCATCTCGTGGACATATATCGTTGTAGCAGAAACCATCAACTCAGAAGAAGGTGGATTGGGTGCGTTGACCTATGTATTCAGAAGGCAATCTCAGACAGATAAGTTATTCGGTATACTTATACTTTTTATTCTGATAGGTATTATACAGGATAAGTTGTTCGTCAGATTAGATAGAGAGTTATTTCCACATAAGTATCAGATCAAAGATGCCCATAAGCATGGTCAGATGGAGAAAGCCACCATGTGGGATACGATATTAGATTTTGCTTTTAAGGCATTTATATGGACGACTTTAGGTGTTTATGTAGTACTGGCTATTAATGAATTTTTTCCTTTCCTTGGAGGCATTAAGGTGATCGACTATTTATTTGGTGATGCGTGCTGGGCATTTCATGTGCTGATGCTTTGTATCATATTTTATAAAGGGAGAAAGTTCTATCTCGCTAAGCAAAAGAAAGATTCCATAATCATCAAAAAAGCGGATGCAGCCAATATTTCAGGATAATCCAGATCAAAAGAATATTATAGAACTGAGAGGTATTAGCCAGAGCTATGATGGTGGCAAGAATTGGATCATGCAAGACTGCGACTTCCTGATCGAAGACAAACCAAATCAGGGGCAGTTCGTTGTGGTGCTGGGAATGTCAGGAAGCGGAAAATCCACATTGCTTAGATACATAGCGGGTCTCCAAAAACCCACTAAGGGTGAGGTGAAAGTTAATGGCAAACCACTGGATAAGTCTCAGCGTGTCAGTATGGTGTTCCAGCAGTATTCTTCGTTACCATGGAAGACGGTACTAGAGAATGTGGCATTGGCTCTGGAGTTCCAAGGTGTCGGAAGGAAAGAAAGAGAAGCCCGTGCTATGGAACTTATACAGCTAGTCGGACTTGATGGACATCAAGATAAATATGCACAGTATCCTACACTATCTGGAGGGCAGTTACAGAGAGTAGCTATTGCCAGAAGCCTGTTAGCTAATCCGGAAATACTCCTTATGGATGAGCCTTTCGGAGCGTTGGATGTTAAGACGAGATTGGTTATGCAGGACTTATTGACGACGATATGGAGAAAGTTTAATTCGACTATTGTATTCGTTACACATGATATATCAGAGGCGGTGTATCTCGCAGATGATATTTACATACTCAAGTCTCAGCCATCAAAATTCGTAGAGCATATTCCGATCAGCCTTCCACTTGTGAGAGATAGGACGACTAAGCGTGCTCCAGAATATATATCTCTCGTACACGAGGTAGAAGATAAGATGGTCGCTGTCTCAGAACTGTAATAAACATATTATAGGTGGCTCATCCTAACTCTAATATTAACCCTAATTTCAAAAAAGCCCCATCGGTTCTATATAGTGCGGAAGAATGTATATCAGGGCTGAAATCTCAAAATCATAAAATTATTAGTCATCTCATTTCCCGATGCGAAAGTACTTTGCGGGCCGATCAGGATTTTGTTTTTGAGGTGATAGAGTCTATGACGCCTAATCAAGATACAAGGCGTATTGCCATATCAGGGTCGCCTGGTGTCGGCAAAAGCACATTCATCAACAATATAGGTCACCACTTATCAAAAAAAGGTCATACTATCGCCATCCTACCTGTAGACCCATCCTCTTCTATCAGTAAGGGAAGTATCTTGGGTGATAAGACCAGAATGGAAGATATAGTACACACTGATTCCGTATATATTAAGCCCATGCCTTCTTCATTGGCATTGGGAGGTGTTGCGCCTTCCAGTTACATCGCGAGTTATATATGTCAGTTGGCGGGGTTTGATTATATCGTGGTGGAGACTGTAGGGGTAGGGCAGTCTGAGATAGAGGCACGTCATCAGTGTGATATGTTTCTATTACTCCTGCAGCCAGGAGGTGGAGACGACCTACAGGGTATAAAGAGAGGGGTTATGGAGATGGCTGATTTGCTTATCATCAATAAAGCTGATGGTCACCTAAAAGGTCAGGCTGACAGAGCGATGGATGATTATGCCCATGCACTCAAACTCATGCATCATAACACCTATGGATGGAAAACAAAGATATGCAAACACTCCTCTATAGAATCTACTGCCAATCCAGAATGTGTCGCCTTGATGGAAGGATACTTTAGCTATATGATGGATCATAATCATATCAAAGCACTACGCCACAAACAACAATTAAGGTATTTCGAAGATCAATATAAAGAGCAATTATGGTCGTATGTCGAGAAGAATATACCATTCAAAAAAAATATTATTGATATAAAAACTGATCTCGTAGAAGATAAAATAGGACCATTTTCTGCGGTCAGGGCGATTAAGAAATTGATGAGTTGATGAAAACAATTTTTGCTTGCATATTGCTTTTTTGTGGCCTGATCGGTTTCTGTCACGATAGTTTGGACTTTGTATTTCCTGTAGATCATCAGGTCAGGCTGACGGGTAATTTTATGGAGTTGAGAGACAATCATTTTCACGCCGGTATAGATATAAAATCATCTCGTGGCGTCACTGGTGATAAGATCAAATCGGTCGGAGAGGGATATGTTTCTAGAATCAGAATAACCAGCGGCAGCTATGGTAATGCCTTATATATCAATCACCCTAATGGATACACAAGTGTCTATGCTCACTTAGAAGAATTTATCCCAGAAATACAAGAGTATCTGAGCGATATACAATATAGTTTGGAGAGCTTTGAGGTCGATGTGTACTTGCCTGATAGTCTTTTATCAGTAAGCAAGGGGCAGAAAATAGGGATTATGGGTAATACAGGCCGTTCTTTTGGTCCTCACTTGCATTTCGAACTAAGAGAAACAAAATCAGAATTACCTGTCAATCCCGAAAAGTACGGCATCGGTCCTTCGGATAGTAAAGCTCCTGTACTGCAATCTTTGTGCATTTATAATTTGGATAAGTATGGCTCCGTATCAGATACCGAGGTCAAATATTTTAACCCAAAGAAAAATAACTATCGTCTGTATACCGACTTAGTCGAAGTCAAATCAAACAACATAGGCCTGGGCATGCAGATGTATGATACTATGAATGGTTCTACTAATAAGAACGGTGTCTATTCTTATAAACTGTATGTGGATGATAGCCTTCATTTTGAGTGGAAGGCCGATGTGTTTTCTTTTTACGAAAGTCGAAAGATCAATGGATTCATAGATTATGAGCGCAAGAAAAAGTATGCGCAGAAAATATATCTCCTTTATAAGCAGAACTGTAATAGTTTTTCTGGTTATAAAGACGGAAGCGATGGGGTCATTAAGTTAAGTCAAGGCCAACAAAAGAAAGTCCGTATCCTTATAGAAGATATAAAGGGAAATCAGAGTCAGACCTCTTTCGTTCTGCGAAGAACTGCCGATGATTTACAGGAAGCTCCTAAGGCAGATTTTGATTGTAAGGATATATTTCACCAGGATCAGGGAATATTTAGTTTGGACTTTGATAAAGAGACATTTTTTAGTTCTCGAGATCTGGAATTTGAGTCAGGTAAGAAGGAAGTACTGGGTCAGCGTTGTCATTATGTGCGGGTTAGTAACACTGTCATACCTGTCTCCAAATATTTTAAGATCAGCTGTCCTCTGCCCAAAGATTATAACGAGCAATGGACTATTGTCTCTACTGATAGTCGAGGTCGATTTGTAGATTTTGGGGCAGACACTTTGGATAATCGACTGTACACCTGGGTTGACCAACTTGGTGAATATTATGTGTTTAAAGATAAGTTGGCTCCTACGGCCGAAATCATCAATATAGAGGCAAGCATGTCTAAGCCTTGGAAAATTAGGATAAAGGATAACTTAATACCAGATGGGAGAGTGGATGACCTTTATTACGAAGTACGAGTCAATGGTCAATGGATCAATATGCAGTATGATCTGAAAAACAATGTGTTGGTTTTCGACGACTTTGACCGTTTGCCACAGAACCCTTCCTCTATAAGCATTATCTTATCTGATAACTGCGGAAATCAAAAGGAAATAGTAAGAAATCTGAGATAATTGCCTTTTTTGTTTAATCTTTTGCAGACTTTGACTAAACAATATGGTAGTATGTATGTTTTGCTTACATAAAATTTACAGCATGAAACTTTCCGTAGGCAAAGAAATTCCTGATTTCGAAAATGTCAATGAATCAGAAGAAGTAATAAGCAAGAGTAGTCTATTAGGTCAAAAGTATGTTCTATTCTTTTATCCCAAAGATGATTCTCCCGGATGTACGAAGGAAGCATGTAGCGTAAGAGATTATTATAAGGAGATCACTAAGCTAGGATATAAGGTTTTCGGTGTGAGTCCAGATAAGGCTAAAAAGCATCAGAAATTCATAGACAAATACGAATTCCAATACTCTTTACTGGCGGATCCAGAGAAAAAAATGATTCAGGATTTCGGATTATGGGGTCCTAAGAAATTTATGGGCAAGGAGATTACTGGTGTATACAGAACCACATTATTGGTTGACGAACAAGGTGTTATACAGCACATAATAGAAAAAGTCGTTACCAAGTCTCATGGAGAGCAAGTTGTCCATGCCATCAAAGAATTGGAGGCTGCGAGTGTTGCGGCTGTTTAATTTAGCATAGTTTAACGCTTAGGCGTTGTATTATATAGTGTAATAAATAATGCAGCTATTTTCATTTCGTCAGTTATGGTAGCTGCATTATCTATTATTTCCCAATCACGAGAGTCATTATTCTCGTAGGTAATCATCTCCATATATCCTATGTTCTCATCTTCGAAATACCACAAATTGAGATCATTTCTATATTCTGAATGCCACTTTATTTTTTGATCGCCTGATGAGATTGTCCACTCCGTGTTGTCGCCTCTCCATTTGGATTTAATGTCGATTATTATCCCAGAATCACTCCTCAGCTCCCATCTCGTGTTATCATTATTATATTTCTGACGTATGGTTATGTATTGCTCATTATAGTCGGCAATCCATTCGGAGAAATCATTGCGTAACCCCCATTTGATCCGCAATTCTCCTTCTATATCTTCTCCATCATTATCCCAGCCGTACAGTTTCCATTCTGTCGCGGAATCATCCCATACACTATTGATACTGTATAGTTCGCTTTGTGATAATAAGGTAGTACTATTACTGTATAACAGTACAAAAAGAAGAAGACTGCATTTGAGCCTAGAAAGGAAGATCGTCAAAGTCTTCCGCTTGGAGTTCTTCATTGCCATTATTGGCTGTAAGAGGCTCTAAGTTAGCAGCTGGCGTACCGCTCGCATTATCTACTTGACCATCGACTTTGTCTATTTTCCAAGCGTTGAGATTGGTGAAGTATTTTTCGTTCCATTCTCTTCCTCTCAGATCAAATGACACCTTAATCTTATCCCCTTCTTCAAAAGGTGTAATTAAGTCGCACCTGTCTTGAGTCAACTGGAACTTAATATACTGTGGATAATTTCCTTCGTGTTTGATTACGAATTCTCTGGCCTGAAAAGTATCTGTTTTGTTTTCTGTATCGAATTTTTTGTGAAGTACCCCTTCTGTCTCAAATGCCATATTAATTCTCTATTGTAGAACGATACACTTGTCTAATAAAGACATGTAGTTATTAGCTAGATTAAGAATCTGTTGACTCAGTTCTAAGTTATCTTTTGTGTTTTCTTCGCCAGGGAAAAAGTGGTTTTTGTTATTGTCACCAATTTTTCTCTTTAGCTCAACTATCGAACGAGAAATTTCATTCAGTTTACTTTCGTCCGCACTATTTATAGTATATAGTTGTAGATTTCGATTTTTGGAATTTCTATCAAAGTAATACTTCCCCGTATCACCTTCTACATTAGCTGGTTTTTCATTGATTTGCTTCTTAGTTCTTTTGATGTCCTTTATGTTTTGTGCAAAGAAAGACTGGAAGGTCGCTAGCGATGACAAAACCTTAGATTTCCTATTTCTCATGATTTCTGCGTCTCCTTCTTCCATCGCCTTAGTAACTATTGCAAGGTTGGATTCGAAATTTTGGATATGCTTTTTTACGGCTTCTATGGTGTTTTCATTCAAGAAAGCAGAATCCGTATACTGCGCTATACCAATTTGAGTTACAAAACAAATTACTAATGTTGATAATAAGATTCTCATGGCTATGTATTAAGCAAACAATATAATAGTTTATTCTGAAATGCGCTTACAGTTTGAAATGCTAAAATCAGATTTGGTTAATAGATTTTAACTCAGCCAATAGTTCCAAGGGCTTTTTGAAACCTGGAATGCTTTTGATTTTATTCATATCCTCATCTAGATAGACCATTGTGGGATAAGACATTCTCTTGCCTAATAACTCAATGGCTAGTTGATTTATACCATTTCTTCCACCAGATTGCCACTCGTATTTTCTTCCTTTAAATGTTACTGGTGATCGGCTCTCGGCATTAAATTTTACCACGTGGAAGTTTTCTTCCAGATACTCAATTACTTCAGGGTCCGTAAAGGTTTTCTTGTCCATTACCTTACACCATCCACACCAGTCAGTATAGACATCGACCAAGAATTTTTTCTTATTCGATTTCATATCACGAGCCGCGATATCATCGAATGTGGTCCAAGTGAGATCTCCAGTCACTAATTGGTTGATCGTTGGTTTACCTACATCTCTTTTGATGCTACTGGTGGCTTTGTGATTGGGATGATTTGTTTTTCCACTTGCTGGATGTGTTAGCTGGCTTGATGCTGCTTGTACTACAGGTTTCTCTTCTGATTTACACTGAATTAACGAGAAAGAGATTATCGCTAGGAATAAAATATTTTTCATATGTTTATCTTTTTGTAAAAGACTGATTAAGAGGCATTTGCAATATTATAATCATCCCCTAGTAGGTCTTAATTATTTGCGTCATAGACGTTTCATATTACAAAATTAGCTAATCAAAGTATATTTCGCACGTCGATGTATATTTGACGTAATGTACTCCATAGGATACGACATAGGTAGTTCTCATATAAAAGTGGCTCTGGTACACCTTTCCTCTCATGAGGTCGTCGGAATCACTCAGCATCCCGCAGCGGAAATGGAGATCATATCTAGACAAAAGGGATGGGCTGAGCAACAACCAGAATTATGGTGGAAAAATGTGTGTAAGGCCACACGAAAAATTTTGGAGTCTACGGGAGTAAAGCCAGACATGATTACATCCATAGGTATATCTTATCAGATGCATGGATTAGTGCTGATAGATGCCTATAAGAATGTGCTTAGACCGTCTATTATTTGGTGTGATAGTAGGGCTGTATCAATAGGGAACACTGCATTTAGTGATCTGGGCATTAACTACTGTCTGAATAATTATCTCAATTCTCCAGGAAATTTTACGGCTTCCAAGCTCAAGTGGATAAAAGATAACGAACCCGATATCTACCAGCGGATAGACAAGATATTGTTGCCTGGTGAGTACATTGCCATGCGCTTTTCTGGGGAGATTTGTACAAGTATATTAGGCCTGACAGAGGGGATATTTTGGAATTTCAAAAATAAAAAGCTTGCCCACGAGATACTGGATTATTTCGAGTTAGATGAGGGAATTATTCCTCCAGTAAAGGGCACCTTTGATATAATGGGAGAAGTATCTCCAGAAGCAGCCTCAGAAAGTGGCTTAGTCTCGGGGACTCCGATTAGCTATAGGGCGGGTGACCAACCTAATAATGCCATGTCCCTTAATGTGCTCAATAATGGAGAGGTAGCAGCAACTAGCGGTACCTCTGGCGTGGTATATGGTGTCGTGGATCATCTGATGTATGATAAGCAATCCAGAGTCAATGCTTTTGCTCATGTCAACTACGAAGAGGATTATTCTAAGCTGGGATTGCTCTTATGTATAAATGGCGCGGGTATCCAGTACGCGTGGATGAAAAACCAAATTGCACGTATGGGCCGGGCTTATAAAGATATGGAGAGAATGGTCCAAAGCGTGTCTGTCGGGTCCGAAGGTATTTGCATTTTGCCCTTTGGTAATGGGGCGGAGAGGATGTTTGATAATGCCAATGTAGAATCTCACATTTTCAATTTAGAGTTTAATCGGCACTCTAGAGCACATTTATTCAGAGCATCGCTGGAGGGCATTGCTTTTTCTTTCGTATATGGTATTAATATGATGAAAGAAATGGGTTTGGAAATTAATCGCCTCAAAGTGGCTAATGATAATATGTTTCAGTCCAAGGTCTTTTCGGAGACCATTGCCACCTTGCTGGATATGGATATAGAGCTGGTCAATACGACGGGTGCGGTGGGTGCAGCAAGAGCGGCTGGGGTGGGGTCAGGTCGTTATAACTCTCTGGAGGAAGCTTTACAATCTGTAAGCTATGATGATGTGTATCAACCCAGTCTGGATTATGCCTCCTGCTCTAAGGCTTATGATTTTTGGTCTAATAATTTGAAGAATGTGTTGACCAGAACTGCTTCCTCTGACCAAAAGAAAAACGAGGATTACATCAATCTCAAAAAAAAGTTAGAATCCAAAACAAGAAAACTGGAAAACAAGAGCCTGAGACTGAACGAAAGAGACACTCTTATCAATACCATCGCCAACATATTAAATACCGAACAAGGGGACACGAATACGCCAGCCATTATCAATAAGTTGTCTAAAATAGAGGCGCTGATCAAAAGAAATAAACCTAACGGAAAGAGTGTGGAGGACCAAGAGGCGCTTTACGATAGCGATGTCGTTTTATTTTTCAAAAGGTCATATCCATTGCTTACTTATCAAGACCTTAAGCTCATCTATTTTCTCTATAATAAACTTACGACCAAAGAAATCTCATCTCGGATTGGTCTGTCTGTAAGAGGTGTAGAAACACTCAGATATCGCTTACGAAAGAAGATAAATATAGATAGAGGTCAGAATCTAACCACTTGCATATCTAGAATATATGGCGAATAATTGGCGTATTATTATTACGTCATAGCTGAGTAATTGGCGTATAGATTATTTTCTGAATAATCCTATAATTTCCGTTATTTGTTCCGATATAATAATTCAGTCAGAATATTATTTTAGAATACTCAGTATAAACCAATGTTTTTATTAGGCTACGATATAGGAAGCTCTTTCATCAAAGTATCTCTTGTGGATGCTCACACGCAATCAACTGTTGCATCGGAAAGATATCCAGAAGTCGAAATGGATATGATCTCTGAGAAAGAGGGGTGGGCCGAGCAGCATCCTGAGACCTGGTGGGCCAATGTCAGAGCGGCTACTAAAAAAATGTTGAGCGAGGTCAGTATAGATAATTCCAAAATAGGGGCGATAGGGATAAGTTATCAGATGCATGGTCTAGTTCTATTGGATAAAGAGAAGAATGTTCTCCGACCCGCCATAATCTGGTGTGATAGTAGAGCAGTAGAAATAGGAGAAAAAGCGAACCAAGAAGTCGGTCAATCATATTGTCTGGAGAACTACCTTAATTCTCCAGGAAACTTTACAGCGTCCAAGCTCAAGTGGGTCAAAGAAAACGAACCTCAGCTTTATGATAAGGTGGCTCATATTCTGTTGCCAGGAGATTACATTGCCATGAAACTAACTGGTGAGGTTAATACGACGGTGTCAGGATTGTCAGAAGGTATATTTTGGAATTTCAAAGAGCATAAACTCTCTAGTAAGTTATTAGATTACTACGGTATCACGGAATCCGTGATTCCTCCAGTATTTGACACGTTCAGTGTGCAGGGAGAAATATTGGATTCAGTAGCGCGAGATCTTGGATTATTTAAACATACTAAGGTCACTTATAGGGCTGGAGATCAACCTAATAACGCATTATCACTAGGCGTCTTCAAATCAGGTGAAGTGGCTGCCACCGGAGGGACATCTGGAGTGGTCTATGGTATCTCTGATAAGCTGATCTATGACAATGATTCTAGAATCAATGGTTTTGCACATGTCAATCATACCAAAGCAGACCCAAGCATAGGTATACTGCTTTGTATCAATGGCGCAGGCATACAGTATGCCTGGATGAAAAAACAGATCGCGCGGGAAGGCGTAGCCTATGACCAGATGGAGGAAATGATAAGGAGTATTCCAGTAGGCTCAGATGGGATACGGATTATCCCATTTGGTAATGGTGCAGAGCGGATGTTAGGGAATCAGAACCCAGGGGCGCAGATCAAAAATTTACAATTCAATAGACACACCAGAGCGCATTTTTATAGGGCAGCATTGGAGGGCATTGCTTTTTCTTTTGTCTATGGTATAAAAATGTTTTCTGACTTAGGCATGGATATACAAAGGTTAAAGGTGGGTAATGATAATTTATTCCAATCCAATGTATTCAGTCAGACAATCAGCAATCTGATCAATTGTCCCATTGACCTCATCGAAACCACAG
The DNA here is from genome assembly GCA_020628095.1 of Saprospiraceae bacterium. Taxonomy (GTDB): domain Bacteria; phylum Bacteroidota; class Bacteroidia; order Chitinophagales; family Saprospiraceae; genus RFSX01. The sequence continues at coordinate 311,690 of JAHDFP010000001.1, read as the reverse complement.
GTTCGGTCGGTGCAGCAAAGGCGGCAGGCATTGCCATCAATGTCTACGATGGACTATCAGAAGCCTTTAATGGACATCATATAGTCAAGAGTGTCTATCCTAATAATACGAATGAGGAATATGCTCAGGCATTTTCTGATTGGGAGAAAGACTTAGAAATAATTTTAAAATCATAAATAATACACAAACATTGAAAACAGAATATTTCAAGAACATAAAAAAGATAAAGTACGAAGGCAAAAAATCAAAGAACCCTTTAGCCTTCAAGTACTATGATCCTACCAAAAAGGTTATGGGAAAGACGATGGCTAAGCATTTCAAGTTTGCAGCGGCTTATTGGCATACTTTTACTAATACTGGTGGAGATCCTTTTGGACCAGGAACTAAGGAGTTTCCATGGAACAATTTCAAAACGCCAATAGAGCGCGCCAAAGCCAAAGCAGATGCGGCACTAGAGTTTCTAACTAAAATCGGTATAGACTATTATTGTTTTCATGATTTTGATCTTGTAGAAGAGGGTCCTGATCTTAAAACATCTCGGAAGCGATTAGACGAGGTATCGGATTATCTCAAGAGCATAATGAGAGGTACAGGAAAGAAGGTCTTGTGGGGTACAGCCAATCTATTTAGCCATCCGAGATATATGAACGGTGCAGCGACCAATCCAGACTTTAACGTAGTTGCATACGCTGGAGCACAGGTCAAAAATGCACTGGATATAACGATGAAACTAAAAGGAGAGAATTATGTATTCTGGGGCGGTAGAGAAGGGTATATGTCTTTGCTTAATACTGATATGAAAAGAGAGCAGGAGCATCTGGCGAGATTTCTGCACATGGCAAAGGACTACGCACGTAAGCAAGGATTCAAGGGTTGTTTTTTTATAGAACCTAAGCCGATGGAACCTTCTAAGCATCAGTACGATTTTGATTGCGCCACCGTGCTGGGTTTTTTAAGAGAGTATGATTTGTTAGATGATTTCAAAATCAACATAGAAGTCAATCATGCGACCTTGGCTGCACATACATTCGCACACGAATTACAAGTAGCGGCAAACGGTAACGCCTTAGGCTCTATGGATGCCAATAGAGGTGATTATCAAAACGGCTGGGACACGGATCAGTTTCCGATAGATCTCTACGAGCTAACGGAAGCCATGCTTGTATTTTTAGAAGCTGGTGGACTCAAGGGCGGTGGAATTAATTTTGATGCCAAGACGAGAAGAAACTCTACAGATCTTGTGGATGTTTTTTATGCACACATAGGAGGTATGGACGCTTTTGCTAGGGCCTTACTCACGGCAGAGTCGATATTAAAAAATTCTGATTATAAGAAAATCAGAAAAACACGTTATGGCTCTTTCGACAAGGGAGCCGGTAAGAAATTCGAATCTAAAAAAATGACACTCAATCAACTGGCTAACATCGCTCATAAAAATGGAGAACCAAGTCAGATAAGCGGAAGGCAAGAGTTGCTAGAAAATATTATCAACGATCACATCTAAGAGTATTAACTTGGTGCATAGAATAGAATGATAATATGAAAATAAGATGGGGCATTGTAGGATTGGGAAACATAGCACATAAGTTTGCTCAGGACTTACAGCTTGTAGATGACGGAGAACTATATGCGGTGGCTTCCAGAAGCATGTCTAAGGCTCAGGAGTTTAGTGATACTTATGATGCGAAGGCAGCCTATGGTTCTTATGAAGCTCTGTTTAATGACAGTAATGTAGATATTGTTTACATTGCCACACCACATAATTATCATGAGGCGCTTTCTATTATGGCACTAAAGAATAAACAAGCTGTCTTATGCGAAAAGCCAATAGCGGTTAATACGACGGGTGTCAAAAATATGATCCAAGCTAGTAGAGATAATAAGACCTTTCTGATGGAGGCTTTTTGGACTCGGTTTAATCCCGTGTATAATAAAGTAACCGAACTTATCTCAGCTGGAGAGATTGGAGCTGTAAATTATATAAATGTAGATTTTAGTTTTTACAGAGATGATTCAGCAGAAAGTCGAATGCTCAATATGGATCTGGCCGGCGGTGCTTTGATGGATATGGGTGTGTACCCTGTTTTTCTCTGTTATAACCTGATGGGCATCCCGAAGAAAATTGATTCAAGTGCTATTTTTCATGAGACAGGTGCTGATCTTCAGACCATGTCCATATTTACTTATGATGAGGGATTGGCTTATGCGATGACGGGCTTTAGATCAAGGTCAGATATGAAAGCCAAAATTCATGGTACTAAGGGGAGAATTACTTTGGATTCTGTTTGGCATTCTTCTGAAGGATTTACTGTGACTAATAGTGATGAAGAAGACACAGTCTATCAAATAAAAAAAATTGGACACGGGTATGCGCACGAAATTATAGAGTGCCACCGATGCCTCAAAGAAGGTCGAACAGAATCTGATAAATGGACACATCAGAATAGTCTTGAGCTAATCTCCATCACGGATCGCATAAGAGAAAAGATAGGCCTTAGGTATCCTTTCGAATAATAGAACTTTGTCGTATCATGAACAAAAAGCGCAGCTTATTTATAGCAAGTATAGTCTCTTTAGGAGGTTTTCTTTTTGGGTTTGATGCAGCGGTTATATCTGGTGTCAATAATTTGATTACGACAGAGTTCGATCTGTCCTCACTACAGTTAGGATGGGTAGGTTCTTGTGTAACTTTATCATCTGCGATTGCTATGCTTATCGCAGGACCGCTTAGCAATAGATGGAGTAGAAAGCGGGTTTTGATATTAGTAGCGGTACTATATACCTTTTCGGCTATGGCCTCGGCTATGGCAGTGTCTTATACAATGCTATGGGTGGCAAGATTTATAGGTGGTTTTGCTTTTGGGGCAGCTTTAGTGTTGGTGCCGATGTATATTGCTGAGACGGTTCCTTCTCATTACCGCGGACGTATGGTATCCGTTAATCAGCTCGCAATAGTGACAGGGTTTTCAGCTGCTTTTTTTTCTAATTATTTTCTGAATGATTTAGCACAGAGCGCTTCCGCTTTTGCATCATATATGGGATTAGATGGTAACTTATGGCGGTGGATGCTTGGACTAGAAATAGTGCCTGCATTGCTATATTTTATTTTACTTTTCCTTATACCGCATAGCCCAAGATGGTTATTTTCTAAAGGCAGAGAACAAGAAGGATTGGATGTATTACGAAACTTTAATGGAGATAAGGCCGAGTTAATTAAGGAAGAGATTATCCAGTCATTAAGTCAGGATAAGTCGAATGAGAATTCTACAGTGGTGGGGATCAAGAATTTGTTTTCTAAGAATTATAGATTCGTCATATTGTTGGGCGTAGTGCTTGGTGTGGCTCAGATGGCCACTGGTTTTAATGCCGTACTTTTTTATGCGACTAATATATTCGAGAGGACGGGTATAGGTACTGACGCAGCGTTTGCGCAGTCTATATGGATCGGATTGATTAATGTTATTTTTACGCTGATCGCTATATTTCTTATTGATAGAATTGGACGCAGACCGTTATTGTTGACAGGTCTTTTTGGGATGGCTTTCTTTCTAGGGTTAGTAGCTTATGGGTTTAATCAAGCTACCTATAAGTTAAGCCCTGAGAAGATTTCTACTTTGCGAGGGGATATAGATAGAGCGAAGTTGAGTAATCTGACAGATAAGATTTTTGATAGCGCTGTTGAGTTTACCGAGGCTATTAATAAGGAATTTGGTTTTGCTGATGGTGCATTGGTAAAAGGCGATCTTATCCAAGCGGCAGGTGACCTTAATGCCATCTTATTGTTGATTGGGATACTGGGTGTTGTGGCATGTTTTGCTTTTTCATTAGGACCCATTATGTGGGTGTTGTTATCTGAGATATTCCCTAATGTGATAAGAGCAATTGCTATTTCATTTGTTGGTGGTATTAATAGTTTGACTTCTTATTTAGTAGTGCAGTTTTTTCCTTGGCAACTGGAGACGTTTGGGGCTTCTATGACTTTTATAATATACATGGGTTTTGCTTTGTTGGCTTTTTTGATCCTTTTGAAAATTTTACCCGAAACCAAGGGTCGTACCCTGGAGGAAATAGAAAAGCAGTTTGTCACCGCATGACATTCACTAATCCCATCATCAGAGGATTTAATCCCGACCCATCTATTATTAAAGTAGAAGACGACTATTATATTGCTTGTTCGACTTTTGAGTGGTTTCCAGGTGTCCAGATTCATCATTCTACTGATTTAAAGAATTGGAAGCTCATTACCAGACCATTGGACAATCCTCAATATTTTAACCTCAGAGGTGTCCCTGATTCTTGCGGGGTATGGGCACCCTGTCTTTCTTATGATAATGGGACTTATTATCTCGTCTATAGCATTGTGAAAAGTTTTGATGGGATATGGAAAAATACGCCTAACTACTTGATTACTGCTAAGAGTATATATGGACCTTGGAGTGAGCCAGTATTCTTAAGTGCAATTGGTTTTGATGGAAGTTTGTTTCACGATGGGGATGGAAGAAAATATTTCTTGAGTATGATTGTGGATCATAGGGAGAACAGGTTTTTTGGTGGGATATATTTGCAAGAATTTGATACTCATTCTAATATGTTAATTGGTAAGGGGAGAAAAATAGTGGATGGGAGTCATTTAGGAAAAACGGAGGGGCCACACTTGTATTTCAGAGATGGGTACTATTATCTTTTATTAGCGGAAGGGGGTACGGAGTATGGTCATGCGGTATCGATTTGCCGAGCTAAGGATATTTGGGGACCTTATACTTTTTATCGCGATAACCCTATTTTGTCTTCAGCGGATTATCCAGATCATTTTATACAGAAGACAGGTCATGGTGATATAGTCTGGGATGATGATGGTAATTGCTTTATGGTTTTTTTGGGAAGTCGTCCATTATCGGTAAGAGGTCATTGCGTATTAGGTAGGGAAACATGTATAGATCAGTTAGTATGGAATAAGAATGAATGGCCTAGGCTCGCAAATAAATCTACTCTCATATCAGAAAACCAATCTGATTATTACAATTTGGTCGAACAAGAAGTCAAATTAAGAAATACACCACTCCCTATTGATTATCAATCTCTGCGTGTACCGCAGTCTGATGATTGGATTAAGCATGAGTTAGATAAGGGATTAACATTGATTGGACGTGACTCTTTGACTTCATGTTTCGATCAGAGTTTTGTGGCTCGGAGGGTTCAGAATCTTATAGTACAATTTTCGGTAGATATGTATTTTACACCCGAAAATTATCATCAGATGGCGGGCCTCGTCTGTTATTACAATACAGGTCATCACTACTATCTATACACCAGCTATGATGAGTCAAAAGGAAAATATATCCAACTTATCAGAACGGATAATTACAATACAACTGAACTTGCGGAGTATTCATTACCTAAAAATGAGAACAAACTTATAAGGTTGAGAGTCCAATTGAATTATGATAGCCTCATATTCTTTTATCAAACAGACGATGGATATTGGGAGCAAATTGGTTCTGACTATGATTCTGCAATACTATCAGATGACTATGTGAGAGAAGGCAGTGATAAATATAGACCAGCCTTTACTGGATGTTTTGTAGGTATCGCTTGTCAGGACTTAAGAGGTAATAAGAAAGAGGCAGTATTTACAGGACTTCACTATAAAGAATTAGCTTTCACTTAAGTTATTAGGACGGAGGTCTTTCATCGCAATAGCGATTTCTCTCTCTAATGGATCTTCGGACTTACTCAAATTTTCTATTATCGAATTATAGTCATTGTTATTTCTGTTTTGACTTAGTTTGTGCTTAGCTTCAAGATTAATTACCTCTATCTCAAAACCAACTAATCCTGCTAAATGTGCTTCGAGCATGTCCTCAGACATATCCGTAATCTTATAGCGATTAGGCCTATTAGATTCGTATGTGTCCACCATTTTATGGAGACTATTAAGCAGCTCATCTGATTTTAGTTCTCTGAGAATTCCAGTAGCATGGACAGCGATATAGTTCCATGTTGGTACGTTGACATGGTCGTACCATGATGATGAGACATAGGCATGAGGCTGAGAAAAAATGGCCAATACTTCTTTACTTTCTCTGACTAATCTTACAAGAGGATTGGCAGGTGCAATATGTCCCTCTAGTATGAGTTTGTCTTCTTTGATTTCTATTTCGAGTGGAATATGTACGCCATGTATTTTATGATCCATTGTGCCAACGACAGTTGCAAACGCATATTTTTTCATAAACTGCAATGCGACTTGCGGGTCTTTTATCTGGAACTGACGTGGTATATACATCTTATTGGGTCAATATTGTTTTTTTAATAAGGGCCATTTGTCCGAGATGATAATAGGCGTGTTCTATCATACCGTCAAGGTTGCGTTGGTATGTGCCGTATTTCGCATTAGCGAAATTATTTTCAAGATCACTATCAGATAAGGTCTTTACTTTTTCGACAAAACTTTCTGCATTGCTCATAAATTGATTCCTGAGGTTATTCCAGTCTTCTTCTGATTCTATGGGAGGCATGTCATAGCTGTATTTGTCTCTTATTTCTAACTTACCACCATTTAGCACATTTAGTACGCCATCTAAATAGTAATTAATATGAAAAATCAGTAGTGCAATGGAGTTATAAGAATTGACTTGTTGTGTGGCCTTCTCCCAATCTAGATCAGTAATAATATCTTTCATATTGGTGTTAGTAATCCATTGGCCGTCAAGTAATACTTCGCTTAGTCTTTTAGCTATAAGGTTAATACGTATCTGATTAGACTCCATAACTCGTATTATTATGTTATTAGAGATTCAAATTTATAAATACTAGAATAAAGAAATACAAGAACGACTGGGAGGTGCTCAGATGACTTGCTCGCTTAGGATATTTGTGATCCGTTTTCTGACTCGGGGCTTGGCTGAACAAAATTGAGTTTGCCATCCGCATTTTCTGCCATAAGAATCATCCCTTGGGATTGTACCCCTCTTATCTTACGTGGTGCCAGATTAGCCAATAGAGTAACGCGTTGACCTATAATATCCTCAGCGTTAAAGTGTTCCGCGATCCCAGAAAGCACTGTCCTTTCTTCGAAGCCTACGTCCAAAGTAAGTTGTAATAACTTATCAGTCTTTGGTACTTTTTTGGCTTCTTTGATGGTCGCTGTTCTGAGGTCCATTTTGATGAAGACATCATATTGTATTGTATCTCTTAGCGGAGCTAAGCTGCTGTCAGCAGTTGCTATGTTTGCGGTCTGGGTCTTAGAGGCTTTAAGTTTTTCTATTTGTGTTTCTATGACGTCATCATCTATTCTTGAAAATAAATGTTTTGCTTTTGACAACTTGTGACCATTTGTTATCGGCAATTCTCCCTCGCATAATTGGAAGCAAAGATCGGTAAGTTCTCCGCTTTCCGTTAGTGGTTTTTGGTCCAGTAGGGCACGTAATCTATCAGAGGCATGCGGAAGAAAAGGTCGTAGGCATATTGCCATTGTATGTAAATACTGGACCAGTAGGTTCATTACGACTTTAACTTGCTCTGGATTCTCTTTGATCGCTTTCCAAGGGGCGTTATGCTGCAGTATTTGATTGCCATTGGTTGAGATTTCCATTAATTGACTCAAGGCAGATCGGAAGTCATATTTTCTGAGTCGATCACATAGTCGATCCACATTATCAAAGAGTCTAAGAATCTCGGCATCGTGATAGGTGATTTCCTCTTCGTCATCTGGTCCAACGATATCCAGGTCTTCATCAAATTCTGGAACAAGACCCTCATAATACTTATTTACAAGGACTATCACACGATTGACAAAATTTGCAAGATTATTAACAAGCTCGTTATTGTTCAAATCCTGAAATCCCTTCCAAGTGAATTCACTATCCTTTTGCTCTGGCATGTTTTTGATAAGTGCATATCGTAACGCATCCTGTTGATCTGGAAAACCTTTCAAGTATTCGTGTACCCAGACGGCCCAGTTGCGGGAAGTGGATATTTTGTCTCCCTCCAGATTCATAAATTGATTGGCAGGGACATTTACGGGAAGAACATAATCTCCGTGTGCCTTAAGTATAGCAGGGAAAATAATACAGTGAAATACAATGTTGTCTTTCCCTATAAAATGTATCAGTGCAGAAGAATCATCTTTCCAGTAATCTTCCCAATTTTTACCATTATCACTCGCCCATTGTTTAGTTGCAGATATGTAACCAATCGGCGCATCTAACCAGACATATAGTTTTTTACCTTCCGCTCCCTCCAGCTCCTGAGGAACATCGACCCCCCATGACAGATCACGTGTCATGGACCGTGCCTGTAATCCGCTATCTAACCAAGAATTACATTGCCCGATAACATGATTTTTCCAGTCCTCAGGGTAGTGCAATTTTTCACCATTGAGCGTACCATTGTTGAGCCATTCTTTGAGCCATTCCTGATATTTGTCCAGAGATAGATACCAGTGCGTTGTTTCTTTTAGTATTGGTTTTGACCCGCTTATTGTGCTTTGAGGGTTGATTAGTTCAGTAGGGCTAAGGGAACTACCGCAATTCTCACATTGGTCACCATAGGCACTGTCATGACTACACTTAGGGCAAGTACCCTTGATATATCTGTCTGCAAGAAATTGATTCGCTTCTGTATCGTAATATTGCTTCGTTTCCTTCTTGACGAACTCTCCTTTGTCATTAAGTACTCTAAAGAAGTCTTGTGAAGTCTGATGATGCAAGGGATCAGATGTTCGATGATACATATCAAAGGATACCCCAATAGAATTAAAAGTGTCTCTGAATTGAGTGTGGTATGTGTCGACTATTTCCTGAGGTGTTTTGTCTTCTTTGAGCGCTCTTGTTGTGATAGCGGCACCATGTTCGTCTGAGCCGCAGATATAGACGACATCTTTTCCACTTAAGCGTAAAAAACGAACATAAACGTCAGAACTCAAGTATGCACCTGCAAGATGACCAATATGTAGTGGACCGTTAGCATATGGCAGTGCGGCGGTCACTAGATACCTCTTGATTTCTTTCATTACCTACAAAGCATTAAGTACTTACAAAAAAAAATAGGCTTTTCATCATTTTTGAATGTAGGATGCACTCAAAATCAAAAGCCGAATTATAAACAAAAACTTAATAGGGATGTAAGGCGAAGATATTGCTATTCTATAATAAATCTTAGTTTTAGAATAATTATGTATAAAATTTTTTAATTTGAAATAATGGCAATCAGAGAAGACCTTATGGAGATGTTAGAATCGGAACACTCTAAGGTGCAAAAAGAGAAGATAATAGACTATGTAATGGAGAGAAAGGACCGTTTTGATGTATTGATGGGCATCTTCTTGGATAAGTCTCTTCATTGGCGTTATAACCAAAGAGCAGCATGGCCCATCGGTGATATCGGTGTCAAAAAAACCGAAATGCTCAGACCATACCATCATGAGATGCTATTGGCACTTGATAACCCGCCTCATGTGGCTGTTGTGAGGAATATAGTCCGAATATTCAAAGAGGTGACACCAGATGAAGATATAGAGGGACCTCTGTTTGATAAGTGCTTTGGATACCTAAGAGATGCCAAATCACCTGTTGCTGTAAGATGTTTTTCTTTAATAATACTGGGAAATATTGCTGACAAATATCCAGATCTCAGACCTGAACTAATAGCAGAAATCAAGGATCACTATGATCATGGAACAGCAGGATTTAAAAGCAGCGCCAAAAGGGTATTAAAGCTATTGTCTTAGGCTCTAAGAGAGGCGTTCTTCTGTCCATGCAAGCATATCTTCCATAACTTCGTCTCTACCTATATCTCTTGTTATTTCGTGCTTGTAGTCGGGATAGGTAATATAAGTTTTATCATCCGAGCTAGACTTCTCATACATGTTTTCACTACCGCCTATGTCGGCCAGTTGGTCATCAGTGCCATGCATTAGGATATATGGATAGTCAAATCTGTGTATGTGACTTGTGATGTACTGTGACTGCTTTAGCATTTGGTAACCTGTACACGCATACATGCCATCTGTATATACCAATGGATCATTGATAAATTTCTTAACAACTTCTGGGTCTCTTGATATAGAATTTGGCCTGCCACCCACAGTCTTTAGGTTAGGAAATAATCGAGCCACGACACCAGCGACTTTTTGTAGTATGGGAGCCATGTCATCTTTCACTTGGAGGAATGGTCCAGTGAGTATAACACCTCGGAAGTTAGGGTTGACATGTTTTTTAGATAATAAAAATGAGGTCAATACAAGACCACCCATACTATGTGCATATAAGAAATATGGGAGATTGCCTTTACTCATTTTATTGACAAAAATCTCGCAGTCTTTGACGTACTTATTAAAGTCGTCAATATGTGCTCTTCGCTTACCTCCAGATTCGCCATGTGTGCGTTGGTCATATCCTATAAAGTCATATCCATTCTTATTGAAATATTCTGCCTCATAAGTGTACCTGCCAGCGTACTCAAATAGACCATGAAGGAAGATTATTTTGGCTTTCGGATTATTAACGGTCCAACTTCTTGCAACCAATGCCAGATCATCATGGGATAAAAATTTTGAAGTAATCATTGGTTTCTCTTTATAATTTTCTGAAGAGTTAAGAGTCTCTGTTATCAATTTTTAGCTCCGCTATAAAGGTATCAAAAAATGACTGCCAAGAAAGCTCCTGTTTGATCGGATTAAAATTCTCATGGACCTCGGCATTACCATCTAGTAAGGCATCTATCTTTTCAGCAAGAGAATAGGGGTTAGATTCTGCTACAAGGCCGATTTGGTGTCTTTCTAATAATTCTGTAAGACTTCCTACTCTCGTTACAATGACGTTCCTGTTGAAATGCAATGCGATAGGAACCACACCGCTTTGTGTTGCCGTACGATAGGGTAGTACAATCGCAGATGCAGCACAGAAATATTTGGGTACATCTTCATTTGGAATATATTTATTGACTTTAATTATTTGGTCACCTAAGTCTAACTTATCGATTAGATCATTATACTTGGATTCATCTTCATAAAATTCACCCACGATCAATAACTTATACTTTTCTGTGGTCTTAGTAAGTGATAGCGCTTTGATTAGATTATCCAATCCCTTGTAAGATCTTATAAGTCCAAAGAATAAGAGATACTTATAATCAGCATCTAAGCCCAGCTGTCTTATGGCATCTTCTCTATCGAGCGGTTCGCCATAATGGTCATATATGGGGTGGAAAAATGTATAGACAGAGTGGTCTGGATTATTCGCGGTAACTTCTTTTGCTACATTCTTAGATAAGCAGACTATGTGGTCTGTACGATTAGCTATGAAGTTATTGAGTTGCTTGTCTCCTATACGGGATTCGTGCGGTTTGAAATTATGGACTACGGTAACGCATAGGGTATCTGGCAGTTCCTTTTTGACACGTCTGAGGATAGTTCCAAAAGCAGGTGCCATAAAGGGCATCCAATATTGAGTAATTACCACATCAGGTTTTTCTTCGACGATGGCCTTAGAAATCTTAAGCCAACTCAGGGGATTAGTACTATATATACCTCTGGTTATAGATAGATTGGGTGGTGCGTCCTCAGTGGTTAGTTGTGTTTTTCCAGGAAATAAAAAATTGGGATACTGTTGTGTGAAGGTAAATATCTTGCATTGCCACCCGTTTTTTTGGAATATGGTCGCAAGATTTTCGTTGAATGCAGCGATGCCACCTCTGTAGGGGTAAGCAGGTCCTATAAAAATTACCTTACCTGACATCAGATAGTTTCTGCTATCGTATAGTTATTGCGGTTAGGATTATTCCGACTAATCAACTCAGCAAGGAATCCAGCAATAAATAATTGTACACCGACAATGATTAATAACATACCCAAGAAAAATAGAGGTCTGTCTGCAATGCCGGATTCTTTCCAGATTAATTTTAAGGCGGTAAGATATATCAATAGCCCAACACCTATCAATCCAAAAAAACTCCCAATGCTACCAAAAAAGTGCATTGGCCGCTTGCCAAATTTCCCAATGAATGTTATGGACATCAAATCAAGAAATCCACGCATGACGCGCTCTAGTCCAAATTTGGAATAGCCGTGTTTTCTTGGATAATGTTTGACGACCTTTTCTTTTATATTGGTAAAGCCAGCAGATTTTGCAATGACTGGGATGTATCTATGCATCTCGCCATAGACTTCTATCGACTTTACGAGATCCTTGCTATATGCCTTCAGCCCACAGTTGAAATCATTAAGCTCAATGCCACTTAACCTTCTTGTCGTTCGATTAAAAAACTTAGATGGAATGGTCTTAGATATGGGGTCGTGCCTTTCCTTTTTCCAGCCTGATACAAGATCGCATCCATCTTCCCTGATCATATTATATAGATCAGGGATCTCATCGGGCGAATCCTGAAGATCAGCATCCATAGTGATTATGACCTCTCCCTCAGCCGCCTGAAAAGCGGTATGCAAAGCAGCAGACTTACCATAGTTACTGCGGAACTTGATTCCTTTGACATTAGAATTTTTCTCTTTGAGAGTCTTGATGATATTCCAGGATTTATCCGTACTGCCATCATCGACCATGATGATTTCGTAGTCAATTTTCATTGGTATAGCGACCTTATTGATCCACTCTACCAGTTCTGTCAGAGACTCTTCTTCATTATATAATGGAATGACAACGGATAAATCCATTCAAATATCAGTAGCTGTTATTAGAGTTATAATGTATCCGATCCTATAGGTCTGTCTCTCTTTAGTATGGCTCCTCCTATAAGACCCATAATAAGACCAAATATCACTTCAGAGAGCCATTCCATTCCAGCCATAGTACCAGGTGACATCATGGCATCCATAATACCTCCTACCATCTCGGCTTGGTCATCATCCATATCACCATTTTGAGCCATTGCTTGCTCTTTGATACTCTCTAAGGTGTCAGGGCTTAGAACACCAAAAATGACATAAGTAACAATAGCTAAGACAATACCCCCTACAAGACCTATAAGGAGTCCCTGTACGACACCATTACCTAATGACATGTATCCTCCATTAGAATCTCTAAAAGCCTGTATCCCTTTGAACATAATGAAAATAGAAGCGGCAAATGAAACTAACCAGACAACGATTCCCATCATGGTATTTGTACCATCACTAAGGCCCATAAAGTGAGAGATTAGTGCGATTATGGATAAAACTAATCCATAGATTACGCCCCATTTTAGTGCATTATTCATAATTGTTTTGTTTCGTTAGATAATATTGGTTTTTGTCTTTTTGTAATCATACTGACGAACAGAGAAAATATTAATCCTGGTGCTATCAATCTGACAATGTACGTCGATATGGTATATCCAATAGAATATAGTTGCTCTTCACTCATCTGCGATTGCAGTGTATCGACCATCTCACTACTGAACATTTCTCCCATTTTCTCCATAGAAATCTCTTTCAGCATCGTTTTCAATTCCGGAGATATAATATTGTACAAGACATACTCAAACATTGTACACAATGCCATTCCTATGATAGCCGCTACATATATGTCCTTAAAAGCACTGTTAAACTCTATCCAACCTCCATTGAGTCGGCGCGCATCAGACCCCGTCTTGTATAGTAGGATCAGATATGGAAGAAACAAAACCCAAGACTTGTAGATTATAAATCCTTCGTTATCAGTAAGGTATAAAACATAACTACAGATTATGAGCATCACACCCATGAACAAACCATTCTTGAGCGCATTGGGACTTCCTAATCGCATGTAACAAAGAAAACTAATATATATTTAAGTTTAATATATTATACACCGATATTTGGATAGATAGACTAAAAATAGCGATGAATAAATTGACCTTCTTTCTTATAGGATTAAGCCTAATGTTAATATCCTGTGTACCTGATAAGAGCAAATCGTCAGACAAAGGCACTATAGATATCGATACCGCTATCCATAAAAACCCTGTCGCTCAAGATCAAAAAGATGAAAATGCCTTACTATATTATGCCAAAGACAAGAATCTGAATATTAAGAAAACAGCTAGTGGTATGTACTATGTTGTCCAAGAAATGGGGACGGGTATTACTCTAGCTGATGGTGCTCCGTTTAAAGTGCATTATAGTGGATACTTTCTGGATGGAAAAGTATTTGATTCTAGTCATGATCGTGGTGTGCCACTGCGTCATGTTGTCGGAGGTATGATACCAGGCTGGAACGAAGCGCTCAAAACGTTTCCGATAGGATCGAAGTTGCAACTACTTATACCGAGTAGATTAGCTTATGGCAGTAGAGGGTTCCCTGGTTTTGTACCCGCTAACACTCCTTTGATCTTTGATATGCATATTATGCCTCTTACCGAGTAGTCAAAGATTGAGTGCATTATTCTGGATTTTTGAAAATGATATATTTGACTTGTTATCATCTTCTCCTCTAGTAATAACTTAATCAGCTGGATTTAACTCAGATGCTCGATCAATTGATCAGCCAGCTCTATACCTATTTTTTCCTGAGCTTCTCCTGTCGAAGCACCAATATGAGGTGTCGAGCAGACATTAGGATGTTGTAGGAGATCTTCCCTTGGCGTCGGCTCATTCTCGAATACATCCAGTCCTGCAGCGGCGACTTTTTCGTTATTGAGCGCATCCATGAGAGCATCTTCGTTGATCGTTCCACCTCGAGCCGCATTGATGATGATAACGCCATCTTTCATTTTGGCAAATTCGCTTGCTCCTAGCACAGGAGCCCCTGTAAATGGTATGTGCAAAGTGATTATATCTGCGGTCGTGAGCATCTCATCCATAGCCACCGTATCTACGGGTACGTTGATATGCTGACCATTGATATCCATTTTCAGTTCTGCATTTTTTATGAATGGATCGACGGCTTTTACAGACATACCAATTCCTAGTCCGATTTTGGCAGTTTCTTGACCTATACGCCCAAATCCTATGACGCCTAAAGTTTTTCCCTGTAGTTCAAAGCCTTTAGAATATGATTTTTTGAGAGACTTAAATTCGTTAGCACCATCTTCTGGCATGTGCTTATTGGCCTTGTAGAGAAACCTGGCAACACTAAACAGATGCGCGAATGCCAATTCTGCAACAGATCTGGACGAAGCAGCTGGTGTATTACAAACTTTGATTCCTTTGGATTTGGCATAATCCACATCAATATTATCTAGTCCGACGCCTCCTCTGCCTATGACCTTGAGCTCTGGGCATAAGTCGATGAGGTCCTGACGTACTTTGGTTGCACTCCTGACACAAATGGCTTGATACGAGGGTAGCTTCTCAGGGAGTTCTTCTTTTGAGATATGAAAGTTATCTACTTCGTGTCCCGCATCTATTAATTTCTGAAGCCCAGTAGGGTGGATACCATCGTTTATCAGGATTCTTGCCATGACCTTTAATTTTTATTAAGATGCAAAAGACGATATTTTTTATAAAAATTATTGATCTCTAAAGGTTAATTATTCATTATCCTCGCACTTAATCGGCCAATCATTTTCATCACATTAACATAATTTGTAATATGTGTATTATTCGCTAAATTTGTGCGAATCATAATTTCTCTTGTTCTATAAGCGTTTATCTACTTAACTAACGACAAACTCATGTATAATTTGGGCATATTTCTACAAGCTAAAGCGGGTGATGAAGAAATGAAGCAAAATATATTGGATATCATCATGCAAGGTGGACCACTAGGGATCGCGATCAATGTGATACTGGTGTTGCTGTCATTTCTGGCGGTTTATTTCTTTTTTGAGAGATATTGGACTATCAAGAAGGCGGCTAGGGTCGATGATAGCTTTATGCAAAATATAAGGGCGGCAGTAACTGCTGGAAATATACAAGGTGCTAAAGCGATGCTTGCAGGTGTCGATACGCCTTATGCCCGAATGGTGGAAAAGGGAATTGCCAGAATAGGTAAACCGCTCAGAGACATTGATACGGCCATAGAAAATGTAGGAAATCTGGAAGTATTCAAACTAGAAAAGAACCTTTCGGCATTAGCCAGTATATCAGGTGCTGCTCCTATGATTGGTTTCTTTGGTACGGTAACAGGTATGATTCTCGCATTCTATAAGATGGCGAGTGAGCAGAATGTGACACCAGATGTATTAGCGGGTGGTATCTATACCGCTTTGATTACCACAGCGTTTGGATTAGCGATTGGTATATTTTCTTTCGTTGGATATAACTATTTAGTAGCGAGTGTAGATAAGGTCATTAATAAGATGGAAGCCACGGCTGTGGAGTTCATGGATCTTTTACAGGAGCCTACGGCATAATTAATATTATATGAAGAAGCGTAATAAGGTCAGTCCAGAGTTCAGTATGTCATCATTGACAGACATTATTTTTCTATTGTTGATCTTTTTTATGTTGACTTCTTCTATGGTACAGATCAATATGCCTTTGCCTAAGTCGGACAGTAAGGCGATTGCACCCGATGATCTTATCGTTATGATGACACAAAAAGGAGATCTGACTTTTAACGGTAAAAAAATAACTAAGTCTAAGCTGAAGTCAAGGATAAAGGCAGAACTAGGTAAGATGTCTAATAAACAAAACGCATCTATCTCTATCGTAGCTGAAAACACGATTCCGTGGAAAAAGATTAATGATATTATTAAAATAGCATCTAGCCTAGGTGTCAAGGCGCACATTGCCACTCAACCCAGAAAATAGCCTATTATGGGAATGAAAAAAAGAGCTAAAGTATCTGCGGAGTTTAATATGTCTTCACTGACGGATATTATATTCCTGTTATTGATCTTTTTTATGTTGACTTCTTCGATGGTTATCCCTAATGCGCTCAACCTTCGCATGCCTGGTAAATCAAAAGCAACGGCTAATCAGCCCAAGCACCCACCAGTAGAGATTATGATCAGCAAGAAAGGCAACTACTATCTATATGGAGAGAAAGCAACACGGTCACAAATAGAAAAGGCTGTCAGAGAACTAAAAAAAGAACGTACAAAGGTTTCGCTTATCATAGCACCAGATGATGACGCACATAACGAAAAGGTGGTTGCCATCTTAGACATTGCCTATCGCTATCAGGTCGATGCGATCATGACCGATCCTAAACAATTAAAAGGGTAGCGTCTGTAAGGTATTGGTTATACCCCAACCTAGGACACACGCCCAACTCTTATTGTAGAAATCAAAAAGAAATTGATGCTGTTGTTGGTATCCTAACCAACAACAAAAAAGTAAGATAATTGGCTTGGTTTTTGCACTTGTCAGAGTATATATGATTAAAATTCTTAATATTTAGTTCATTAGCTTTACACGAGGTGCGCACCTTTTTTAGGTGAGTTAAATATTAATGAATTTATAGTTGTTAAGATCATTTGATAGTTTGACCAACCAATAAAACCAAGCCGATATGAACCGTATCGAGGAGAAAGATAATAAGAGAAAAGGAGCACTACTTAGTGCATTTCTACACCTCCTTATATTGCTTATTTTTCTTACTCCATGTTTCAGTTTTATAACTAAAAAGAACAACCCACTCCAATCAGGAATTATCATAGCTCTGGGCAATCCTAATGCTGCGGAAATCACAGAAGTAAAAAAAGAAATAACCACTCCATCCTCTAAATCCAAATCAACAAACACCAAATCAAACAAGAACACAAGCAAAAAGTCCACCAGTAAATCTTCGCAGAAGGTGAAGGCTGTAAAATCACAGACGTTACAAAAAGTCTCTGTCGTACAAGGGGCAAAAAAAGTAGCAGAAAAGAATAAAAAGAATAAATCGGACAATAAAAGTGCTGAGAGAAAAACCAATCAAGATAAATTAATCGCAAAAGAAAATAAGAGAAGAGAAGAAGAGAGAAAAAGAAATGAAGCCGAGAAAAAAAGACAGGAGAAATTAGAAGCAGAACGAAAAGCCAAGCAAAATGCAAAATCCAAATTCAGCAAATTAATATCTAATTCTGATAATAAGACTTCGGCCTCAAAGGGAGCAACGAATGGTGATCCTGACGCTAATGTACTGGACGGAATGACATCAGGCTATGGACATACTGGTGATGGTCTGGGAGATCGCAAATTATTGTATGCCCCGACGATAAAGGATGCATCTCAGAAAAAAGGTCGAGTTGTTATACAAATATGCGTGGATAAGTCAGGGAAGGTAAGCAAGGCGAAGTATACACAAAGAGGATCATCTACGACTGACAGCCATCTTATATCCCTCGCAGAAAAAAGTGCAAGAAAATATAAGTTCGACAAAAGTAACATCGTCGAACAGTGTGGAGAAATTATTATTGATTTCGAACTGAAATAGCGGAAATTGCACTTAATCGGAACTACTTCTTCCGTATTCCCAATCACATAGTTTATTATTGCTATTAACTCTCCCACTAAATGTCCACTATGAAGGGTTATTATTCCAATATTTTTGCAAACTTCGCAGTATACATTTGAGTACGTGTACGAATTTCATAAGGATAGAAAAAGGTATTTTGATTTTATCCATAAGACTTCGCGAGATTATATAATACCCTTCATAGAACAACATAGGTCTATTGATTCTGACCATCATGTCTTGGAAATTGGCTGTGCAGAAGGAGGCGTCCTCAAGGCTTTTACGGATAGAGGAATGTCTTCCGTGGGTATTGAGTTAAGTGAGAAAAGGGTGGAGCTGGCTCAAGAGTTTATGAATAAGGAAATAGAAAATGGGCTTGTCCAATTCTTTTCTAAGAACATATATGATATAGATCCAGATCGAGATCTGGAAAAAAAGTTTGATATCATTCTACTGAAAGACGTTATAGAACATATATTTCATCAGGAAAAATTTATGGAACATCTTAAGGGATTTCTTAATCCAGGGGGACGCGTCTTTTTTGGATTCCCACCCTGGCAGATGCCTTTCGGTGGTCATCAGCAAGTTTGTCGTAATAGGCTTTTATCTAAGTTACCTTACTTTCATTTACTACCGAGACCAATTTATAAATGGATACTCAAGGTAGGTGGAGAATCCGAGAATAAAATTAAGGAGATGCTAGAACTCAAAGAAACAGGTCTCAGTATCGAACGCTTTGAGTACATGGTAAAAGAGGCGGGGTATACCGTTGCGCTAAACAAACACTTTTTGATTAATCCGGTGTACCAGTATAAGTTTGGACTAAAGGAAAGGAAGCAGATAGGACTTATAAGGCATATCCCGATATTACGAAACTTTTTAACGACGGGAGTCTATTATCTCATAGAACGAAAAATCTAATATGTCAGAAGGAAATAAAAAAAGATGTGAATGGTGCATGAAAGATGACATATATATGGCTTACCATGATGATATCTGGGGTGTCCCAGAATATGATGATCAGAAATTATTTGAGTTCATCAATTTGGAAGGGGCACAAGCGGGACTTAGTTGGTACACGGTACTCATAAAAAAGGAAAATTATAGAAAAGCCTTTGATAATTGGGATGTAAATAAGATTGCTAGATATACGAAGAAAAAGAGAGAAAAGTTACTGAGTAACCCTGGAATCATAAGGAACAAACTCAAAGTCAATGCTGTCATAGAAAATGCGAAATCATATCTCAAGCTCCAATCAGAAGGCGTTTCTTTCAGCGATTTCCTATGGAATTATGTGGATGGTAACCCTATTGTTAATAATTGGAAAAAGACATCGGAGATACCAGCACAAACAAAATTATCCCAGACCCTAAGCAAAGACCTTAAGAAGAAGGGTTTTAAGTTCGTAGGGCCGACTATAGTCTACGCGTTTATGCAAGCAGTAGGGATGGTGGATGATCACCTGACCTCTTGCTGGAAACGCAACTAATATTATCTTCTAATATTATTACTTCCAATCTAATGCCTTTCTCATCTTATGGTAGATCGCTGTATTTTCGTACAGGCCAGAGAATAATTCCGATCCTGGTCCATAAGCGAAAACTGGAATAAAATCACCAGAATGCTTTTTAGAAGTAAAAGCTGTTTTGAGGTTACCCATCTCAGATCCTGGCTGTATAGTGAAGCCTCCTGTCTCATGATCTGCTGTCACTACAACTAATGTGTTCCCATCATTCTCAGCCCAATCCAAGACCTTGTGTATAAGGTTACTGAATTCTATAAATTCTGATACTATATATTCTGGATTGTTAGCGTGTCCACCCCAATCTATTTGGGAGCCTTCTATCATTAAGAAAAATCCATTTTCGGATGAAAGTCCATCTAAGAATTCTATGCCTCGTAACGAGGAGTTTTCTAGATAGTCGCGACCTTGTAACTGGGGTAACGGGTCTTTGTCCGCTGTCAGGAATCCGATTTTTTTTCTCTCTTTGTTTGTTTCAAAGAATTGAGTGAAGTCACTGAGATAATTACCGATGGCATATCCTTTTTCTTTCAGTTCGTAAGCTAGATTTCTCTCATCGGATTCTCTCCTAGTAAAAAACTTATTTCCACCACCGACAAAATAATCTACTCCGCTATCTACTAAGTCTACGGCGATTTCTTCATAGTTTCGTCTACTTTTGTTATGTGCATAGAAGGCGGCTGGCGTGGCGTGTACGATGGTAGAGGTAGCTACCAATCCAGTAACCATAGATTTGCTTTCGGCTTCTTCTAGTATAGTCGGGACGGGTAAAGAGTCGGTATCAACACCGATGGCATTGTAATATGTTTTGATTCCAGATGCGAAGGATGTCGCGGCAGCCGCACTATCGGTAATGAGACTATCAGAACAATGTGGCTTATGTAGGCCAACTATAGGAAATCGCTCTAGTGCACTTGTGTTATCATTCATGTAGGTGCCTGCGGATATTTGTCCCATACCCATTCCATCACCTATGAGTAATATGATGTTTTTCGGTGCATTTGGTTTCTGGATTGCTACTTGTGTAATAGATTTTGTCGGGGTAACAGTTTTTGTTGCATTGCAAGAACACAAAAAGAGTATCAAATAGCTTAATGATATGATTCGGATCATAATTATTTATTTCTATAACAAAGTATATTTTTTACCTGGTAATGATCTAACAATTCCTCTGAATTCGAGATTTAATAACATAGAACTCAACGAAGATAGATTAACCTTGGACTGATACATAAGCGAGTCAATGGTCATTTCTTTTCCTCTGAGTAAGTCCACGATAACTTTTTCTTCTGCTGTTAGGTCCATGACCATTTCCATCTGAGTGGTTGTTTGGGATTGGTCCCATCTCATTATGTAAGCAATATCAGCCGCAGATGTTATAAGATGCGCTTGATTGGTTTTGATAAGATGATTACATCCTTCTGATAGAGGATCAGTAATTTTCCCGGGCAGTGCGAATACGTCTTTATTCTGATCGTTAGCGTACAAAGCAGTAATCATAGATCCTCCTTTTCTCGCTGATTCTATTACTATTACGACATCGGAGAATGCAGATATGATTCTATTTCTTTTAGGAAAGTTTTCTCTATCAGGGCCAGTATTCATAGGGAACTCGGACATGACACCACCATGGTTTTCCATTTTTTTAGATAGACTATGGTTTGCAGCAGGGTATATTTTGCACAATCCATTGCCAAGGATGCCTACTGTAGGTATATTTTTTTCTACTGCTCGGCGGTGCGCGGTGGTGTCGATGCCATAGGCAAGACCACTGATGATATTGACATTATATTCTGATAATTCGTCGACCAATTTTTCGCATTGCACGACACCATAGTTAGTAGGTTTTCTTGTGCCGACAATGGCGACATTTCTAGCGTTTTCAAAATCAATATCACCTCTATGATATAAAAGGATGGGACTATCAGGATAATGCTTGAGTCGCTGAGGATAGTTATCATCCAAGTAGAAAGTGACCTTGACATCTTCATTTTCTATTACCCTTAATTCCTTTTCGGCTTCTTCTAGTGCGTTACTGGCAAGAATGTCCTCAGCTCTTTTTTCTCCGACACCAGGTACCTTAAGCAAGGTTTTTTTATTGGCCGAAAAGACTTCTTTTATTCCACCACAATAGCTGATAAGATCACGAGAAGTTTTGGCACCGACATTAGGTATGAAGTTGAAAGCCAGTTTGTATATAAGCTCATCCATTATCTATACTTGGTAGCTAGATCATGGTTGCCTCTTCTGGTATATAGGTCAAATAACCGTTTCTTAATGTCCGCATTATAAGGAAGGTATTCGTAAGCGATCAACATGTAATGTATAGCCCAGTCTAATTTTCCAGTATTTAGTAAGGACTGTGAGGCGTCAAGGTAGAATTTGGTCAAGTTAGGATTTTCACCTTTGCCATTGAGCCATCTCAGGTATTCCGCTATAAAACCTATGTCAGGGCGATGCGTTATAACGGTCAACATCTCTTCGTAGAATCTTTTGTCATTACTATTGTATTTATATAACTCGCCCATAATACCCGCCACCATGAGGTTTCCGTTTTTGTAGTTGGGATGTATTTGGATGGCTTTTTTTGCATAGGGCAAGGCTTCTTCCAGCATTTCTATTTTCTTGGTCCGATCGGTCTCTTCTTTATATCTATTGAATATTGCGGTAGCCACAAAGGAATTACATCTTGCACTATTCTTTGAGACTTTTATGGCGTGCTTATTTAGAGCCAGCTCATCTTGCCATGCTGGTATACGAGTATAATTTTTAATAGTAAAAAGTGTTCCTATAGCGCCCATCATCA
Source organism: Saprospiraceae bacterium (assembly GCA_020628095.1). Classification (GTDB taxonomy): domain Bacteria; phylum Bacteroidota; class Bacteroidia; order Chitinophagales; family Saprospiraceae; genus RFSX01. The sequence goes on along the minus strand of JAHDFP010000001.1, from coordinate 289,063 downwards.
CCAGCCATATCAGTTTGCTTTTATCCTTTGATACTTTATTAGCTAATTCTTTCAGAACGTAACAGATAATAATGCATATACCGAGTGATGCCATAAAAGCGAAACGTTCATTCATAAATGTACCAACACCTACGACGATGTTAGATACTATAGACATAGCGGCTATATAGAACCCCAGCGCAAATGATACTTTCTTTCTCTTTTTCCAGAAATAGAATATCGCTGCTATCATTATCAGATGTAAACCTATTGAAGTTAAGACTTTCCAGTCGCCAAAATTTGACTTAGGAATATGATACGGATAATAATCATGCGTCAGCGGATGAGGGAAAAAATTTAGCCGTAGATATTCCAATAAGGTGTACATGATGGTGGCTGACTTTTCGCCAACCGACATACCGACGAAAGGATTATTCATCAGGTCTTTCGACTCTGGTGTGAATATGTCTACTATAGAAAATCGAAGACATAAATAGGCCGCTGTAATGCCTAATAGGAGACCAGATAATTTTAATATGCCGCCTTTAGTTTCTTTCCTGAAAAGCAGAATGGCAAAAGGTATAATGCCTAAAAACGTAATTGTATTCTCTTTGGATAAAAGACCTAAAAAGTAGAAAAGAGCTACCCAGATAAGATTGAGAATTTTCTTGTTGTCTATATATTTCAAGGAAAATAGCAATGTCAACATACTGAAGATGTAAGCCATTAGTTCGTCGCGACCTTTTATATTGGCGACGGCTTCGGTATGGATGGGGTGAAGCAAGAAAAGTAGAGACACTATAAACGAAAAGGAGATAAAGATTTTCTTGGCATAGGTCTTCTCCTGGAATAATCTTCTTAGCGTCACAAAAGAAAAGAACCCACATAGTCCATATAGCAGCACATTAATATGGTGCGAAAGCGCACTATTGAGACCAAAGAATTGATGTTCTATGGCAAAAGTGATAAGAGACAAAGGGCGATATCTTCCACCTGGTAAAAGTTGATTTTCAGCACCTAGGTAGCCTCGGAAAGTGTCTGTCGTCAGCAAATCCCAGATTCCTGCAAAGCCTTTTTTAGTATAAGAATTGTCGGTGATGGCGATCTTGTCATCCAGCACATAACCATACTTAAGGCATTGGAAGTAAAGCGCAAACGCAAGAACTATAAACAGAGCTAAAGACAGCCATAAGAATGCAGGCTTTATAGGTTTAATGGTTACTGTCTTTGGTTTAGAAACAACAGGCTTGGACTTAATAACTTTATTTTTCTTTTTTTTTGCCATGCTTGGTCAAATGGAATGCGCTGAAATAAATTAATTTTACTTGATCGACAGTATAAAAATGCAAAAGTTCTGGCTAAATCATTCGACATAACAAATAAGATTATCAGACCTCCATTATATCTGATTATTACCTGCTTTTTATTAGCCATTTCTACTTCGCTATTGGGACAGATTAATATTAAGGTGGGGTATTCACTCGGATTTGTTAATGCTTCTAAAAACGCCGAAATCATAGATCAGTACAATAACTTTCTAATAGAAAAAGAACAACTAACGCTGTATTTCCCTATGAAAAACATCAAGACCATGCATGGGATTAATATAGGGCTAAGGTACAAGGTGACTGATGCTTCCAGCTTCGAATTATCATGGGAAAATCTGGGGACGGATGTTTTGGCGTTTGGAGAAAGAGATAACGGCAGCTTTGAGGAAACAGAAATATTTTATACGTTCAATCAGTATTTCCTATCTTATCAAAGTTATTTCGGGGACATCGGTTTAGGGAGTTCTATAGGATACAATAATGTCAAAATACAAGAGAGGCTTAACGCAGAAAGACGTAGTACACTTGATATTCCTAATCAATGGGTAGCGCGTATAAATCTCTCCTATAATTTTGGAGCCAGTGATAAGGTTTCTCTATCCTTACAACCTTTCGTTCAGATTCCTATTACCAGTGTTGACCTCTCTTCGTTAAGTAGTAATTTCGGTATTGACCCACTTCAGGATAATGATGAAACGTTTTTGACTTATGGATTGACTCTGGTATTTTATAATGGGAGGCAGTAGACTTTATTATTGCTATATATTAGTCAACATAATTTGGAATACACTTCGTTTATCGCATCTGTAATAGATGATCACTCAAAAAAGTATTCCATAATTTCAAAGACACCTATTCCTACCCCATAGCCCGCGCCACTAAATCCGCTTGCTGCTGGTCATGCGCTTTCTTAAATCCAGTCGCAGGACTCGCCGTTGCCTTGCGTGATATGCGTTGGATATTGGTATGTCTCCAGTATCTCATCAGATAATCCCATGCACCCATATTGGCGGATTCTTCTTGTACCCAGAATGTTTCTGCATTCTTATATTTCATAATGAGAGCATCGGTTTGTTCTTCTGGGAAAGGGTAGAGCTGCTCTATCCTGACGATGGCGATACTCTCTTTTTTCTTGGTATCTTCTATGGCGTCTCTTGCTGCTACAAGATCGTAGTAAAGTTTACCAGTGCAGAAAAGCAGCCTTTTTATTTTATCCGCTTTTGCACCTTCATCATCTATTACTTCGACAAACTTTGAGCCTGTCTCAAATTCTGATATGTCAGACACCGCCATCGGGTGTCGGAGCATAGATTTCGGTGACATGACGATAAGTGGTTTACGACAGTTGATAGCCAGTTGTCTTCTCAGCGCATGAAAGAGATTGGCTGGCGTTGTCATATTCACGATAGTCAAGTTCCACTCGGCGGTCATCTGGAGGAAACGCTCTAATCTAGCACTCGAGTGCTCAGGACCTTGACCCTCATATCCGTGCGGTAAAAACATACACAGACCGCTCATACGCTGCCATTTGCTATCTGCCGCACTGATAAACTGGTCAACCATAGTCTGTGCTCCGTTATAAAAATCTCCAAATTGTGCTTCCCAGATAACCAAGGTATTAGGATTAGCTAATGAGTAACCATACTCAAACCCAAGTACAGCGAACTCTGATAAAAGACTATTATATATCCTGAACTTACCTTGCTTATCCGCTAGATTATCTAATCGATTGAATTCTTCATAAGTCTTGACATCATTGAATATGGCGTGTCTATGTGAGAACGTTCCTCGCTTGACATCCTGCCCACTCATTCTGACATCTTTGTTTTCGAGAAGAATAGAGCCGTAGGCGAGTAACTCACCTAGTGCCCAGTCCAAAGACTTCTTATCTAATAATTTATTGGTGTTTTTCAGAAGTCGGCTGACCTTTGATAAGGCATTAATGCCATCTGGAGCCTTAGATAATTTGTTTAGTACCAAATCAATGGTCTTTCTGTCGATCCCTGTTTCTGGAGATATGAGGTCTTTAGGGCTATTCGTTCTTTTGAGAGATTGCCATGCTTTCTCTGGTGCTTGATAAGTGTAGGGTAGTGGTTTTTCTTTGATAAGGTCTAATCGCTCTTGCAGGTGATTCCAATATTTTTTCTCGAGATCTTCTGCGATTTGCTTTTCTACGACACCACTCTCTAATAATTTGTTCACATAGATTTCTCTTGGGTTTTTATGGCTCTTTATAAATTCATACATCTTTGGTTGAGTGAATTTAGGATCATCACCCTCATTATGCCCATGCTTTCTATAGCAGACTAAATCTATGAATACATCATTATTAAACTTTTGCCTGTATTCTAATGCAAGTTCGCATGCAAATACGACGGCCTCTGGGTCATCACCATTGACATGGAAGACGGGTGCTTGCACCAAAGATGCCGATGCTGTACAATAAGTAGATGATCTCGCATCATCGAAGTCTGTCGTAAAACCAATCTGATTATTAATCACGAAATGAACTGTCCCTCCTGTATAGTACCCATCTAATTGGCTCATCTGGACCACCTCATATACAACACCTTGACCTGCGACTGCCGCATCACCATGTATGAGTATCGGCAAGATTTTGTCATAATCACTTTTGTAGAGTATATCTGCCTTGGCTCTGGAGAAGCCTTCTACTACTGGGTTGACGGCCTCCAGGTGTGATGGGTTAGGAACTAACTTCAGATCTATCATGTCACCACTTCTCGTCTTGACTTGAGAAGAATATCCCATGTGATACTTCACATCTCCGTCACCGAAACTCTGGTCAGGTAACATATCACCTTCGAACTCATTGAATATCTGCTCATAAGTCTTACCCATGATATTAGCTAAGACATTAAGTCTACCTCTGTGCGCCATTCCTATGACTACTTCTTCTACACCTTCTTTTCGCCCTGCGCTGATAACAGCGTCTAGGCCTGCTATTGCAGATTCTCCACCTTCGAGCGAGAATCTCTTTTGACCCACATACTTAGTATGCAAGAATTTTTCGAATATAACTGCGCCATTGAGTTTTTCTAGGATGCGCTTTTTCTTATCTGGATCGAGACCATAGCTACCATCTAACTTTCTATTCTCTATTTTTTCTTTGAGCCATGTGCGCTTTTCGCGGTTTTCTATATGCGCATACTCAAATCCAATATTGCCCGTGTATAATTCCTTGCAGCGATTTATGATTTCTTGCAGAGTGGCATCCTTGAGATTAAGGTAGATTCCTGCTTTAAATTTTTTCTCTAGATCTGCATCAGACAGATTATAATCATTGAGATCGAGGTAGGGTTTTCTATCCCTTCTCTCTCTGATAGGATTAGTGGTAGAAAGTAGGTGCCCTCTGCGTCTAAATCCATCTATCATAGATAGCACACCGAATTCTTTAGCTGCATCGGATATGTCTCCTGATGGCAGGACCGCTGAGACAGCTGACCCTGCTGTTGCTCCATTCCCATTGGCAGAACCATTAGTATGTCCAAACTCGAAACCATCAAAGAATACACGCCATCCCTCTTCTACTGAGTTTTTGTCAGTACTATACTTATTATACATTTCGTCGATAAACGATGGATGGGCATTGAATACGTAGGAATAATCTTTCATCTCATTTACTATTTTATCCAAGGATGATTTAACAAATATGTCTGTTTTTTGATCATCCATTTGTTAGTCTTAAATAAATTAAATACGACTTTTCTTAATATGCTCTATAAGTACTTATAGAGGGGCATACTGGCGGAATAGATCGTATTAAGAAAAAGTGTTTTATAAATGACTGATAATCAATTAATAAATATATTATAAAATATTTACCTATGATAATATCAGATTATTGCAAAAACCGTTCTTAATTTGGAAATTATCGGTGTCAAGGATCAGTATTTCGAAATTATTAAAAATTGAGACTTCAAAAATGAAAAAGTACTAAATTTGCGCTCCGAATTAAAAGAAAGGTACTTATGGCACATCATGCATCGTCCAAAAAAAGAATGCGTCAAGACGCTAAGAAAAGACTAAGAAATAGATATTACAAGAAATCTACGCGTACCGCGATTGCAAAGCTAAGAGCTCTTACGGATAAAAAAGAAGCTGAGGCTCTACTGCCTAAAGTAGTAAGCATGATCGATAAACTTGCTAAAACTAATAACTGGCACAAAAACAAAGCGGCCAACGTAAAAAGCAAATTGACGAAATTCGTCAACGCGATATAATCTCAGAACTTCTTACTTATTTACCCGCAGGGTCATCCTCTGGTAGCTCGTAGTCTGGTACCTTTTTTCCAAAGAGCTTAAAATATCTTCGCGGATTAAGTCTTATATCTTGAAGCAGTAGGTCTACTTCTCTTGTTGTTTCTGTTAGATTATTATATAAGGATTTGTCGTTGATAAGTTGTCCCAGAGTGCCTTCTCCGTTATCCATTTTTTCCATGATGGATTTTAGTTCGTTCATGGTCAGTGAGACTTCGCTCATTGTCTGTTCTACTCCTTTGAGGCTTGCTGTAGCTTGATCTATGGCGTCATTAGACTTGCCTATAGTTTCTGATATTTTGACCTGACTAAGATCAGCAGTTAGGCCATTGAGGTTGTCCAGCATTTGGTTGAGCTTAGATTGGCTATTGACGAGAGAATTAGTGATGACCGCCATATTTCCCATCGTTACCTCTATGTTTTTCTGAGAATTGATCATCATTCGATTCATCTTCTCAGTCAATGAGGCGAAATTGCTCATCGTCTGTGACAGCTTGTGTATAGATACATCCAGCGCGTCTTCGGATTCTGGATTGCCGAGGTCTCCTATGGTCTTGTCTATGGCATCCGTCAGTGTATTAGCGTAAGGTGTCATCTCCTCTTCGCTCACTAGTGAGCCGAGAAGTCCGATGGACTTAGACTTAATTATGGAGCCACCTGGAACTTCTTCACCTTTGGTAGCCATCTTATCGAATAGTAACTCAATCGACTTTCCACCTAAGGGGCTGGCAGATCTTAACTCGGCAATGGCGTTTTTCGGTAAGAGGATATCTTTCTTGACGGTGAATCCCAATTTGATTTTGCGGACATCTTCTGGCATCGCATCTATAGATATTACTGCGCCGACGACCATTCCATTGATCTGTACTTTCGTGGCTGTATTGACGTCCTGCACATTGTCATATATGCCGTAATATGTTTTATCTCCACTCAGTAAATTCTTACCTGCGATGAACTTATAACCCCATATCGTCAATGCCGCGGTAATGATCGCCAGAATGGCAATTCTGATTTCTTTGCTCATACAACCACAAAACTAAATCAATTAGTGCGTTATTGCATAAAGGTGTGTTAACAATAATATGAATATCTTTTTGAAGTATTACGTTATTGAAACTCCGATTATACCTTGGTATAAGGGAAATTATCGCGGATATCAGGCAATATGCGCATAGGCAATTCACAAAAATCATTAATGTGAGATTTTTTATTAGTATTTCGATTTTCATTTTGGCATTCCTTTCTTGCAGCGTTGCGAAAAAGAAAAACAACAAAGACAATAATGCAATTACTCATGAGACTTCGGATAAAAATGATATCAATCCGTTGAGGCTATATTGCGAAAGTTATGATACCATTTTAGATTTGAATGAACGTTTTTTATTCGGAAGAGATGACATTCGAGACCTGTTCTTATGCCTCGAGAAAAAAGCATTTAATGGGCATACAGAATCCATTAATCAAATAGAGAAATTAATTAGTATCACGAATTACACTTTTGTGGATGGTGCTCCCTTCGTCGCACATAAGTCTAAATTTAGAGGGAAAAAGATTTTTAGCGCATTATTAGACAAGTCAGAGAATTTTAAATGCGAACCTCTTTATCATCAATGCATAGCCAATAAGTATTTTAGAATTATGAGAGAAATGGTTGTTAGCATAAATGAATTATCACGAGAGGAATATTTCGATTATTCTCATTTAACTATTGATGATTTATTCGATGAGAATGATTGTTATTGTAAGATTTACGAGAGTGAGTTTGAACAATGGACGTATGCGCTAGAAAAGGATCTAATTAAGTTTAAAGAATTTGGTACTCAATGATAAATGTTCAAAAAAAATCAATTTGTCGTGGCATACATACTACATGAGATCATAAGACTAGAATTTTATACGATATAAATTTTGATCATGATAACAGAACATGTTAGAACATATCTAATTCTCATTAGCCTATCCTTATATTCATGTAGTAAGTTTTTACAGACAACAATAGAACAAGAAAGCACTACATCTATATATAGTGATGATAATCTTATAAAGGAAAAGGATTCGTTGGAATTATGGTGCGGAGATAAAAGTATACTCTTGGAGGAATATTCGGAAGTATCATTTCAACAAGATGGCCCAGAAATATTAGAATGCATAATTAACAGGGCTAACCAAGGTGAAGCCGAATATTATAATCAATTGAAATTATTCTTTCGAGATGTGAGTCCTATGTTCATTCGTAGAGAACGATATCATTTTTTAAGAAATAAAAAATTCAGGGGTAGAGATTTGTTTTTTGTCCTTTTTGATCGTGCTAAGAATTTTGATTGTATGCTTAGTCCTGACGGATATGATCAAGGTAATTATTCGACATTGTTTGAGCATTTTTATGCCGAGATGATAGAGTCTGTTGATGGTAAGACTTATGATTCATATATGGCGGAAGTAATTCCAAATGGTTTTGATGCTTTAATGTTTAACGACCCTTTAGCACAAGAACAACTTAGTTTAATGATTTCTATAGAAAAAGATAGATGTGATACCATTGTTAGTAGAATCAAATATCAACATTTAAAAAAAGCCATTGTAAAAGACCTTATTAGTTATAAAGGACTTGGTGTTGACTGAAATAGAGGAAGTGAATTGTTTTCGAGTACTTAAATTTTAGCTGTAAAAAATGGAAACAATATTCTTACTGAGAAAATTATTAGACTATGAGATATTTAGTTTTGGGGATTCTTTTTAGCATTTCATTGATTTTTGCATCCTGTGGTAGCTCAGAATGTGATCAAGGAAGTGTTGATATATTTGGACAGTGTTTACCCGATAGAGGATACGATTTGTATGGCGGGTATATGGATTTTTATTGTTACCGAGATTCTTTTGCTTTAGGGGTGAATAGAGAGCTTGATGAGGTAATATTTTACAGCTATGCCTACAATGCATCTTTACCAGAAGGAGATAAGGGTTTTGGTGGTGAAGGACCTTACTCTTATGCTAATGAAAATGTCTGGTTTCGATATACGCCGCCTGAGTGCCAATTCGATGGATTTGAAGATCACGGAATACGCATTGCATTTGAGAATTACGATCAACTTTTTAATGATTCAGGTATCATTGATTTGAAGTTGTCTTGGCATAAAGATGTGAATACTACACCTCCTAAGGATAGCACATTCATATCAATGAGGTCAATGTAATTTGTGCTAATGTAGATTTTAGTGAAACTATACGCCGAATTGAATTTTTAATATTCGATTCGGCACTTTTCAATAAATCGAGGGATTACCATTTCCAATAGAACTAAACGCTGTTTAGCAAAATGAGTTCTATTCATCCTCATCTGTTTTAGACTCTTGAGGATTATACTTTGATTTACTTAGTCCCACGTTCAGAATACCATCCTTCTTTAGTCATCAGATAAGTGCCTGCATAACCAGCATCTATCATGGCCTTTCTATCTGCAAGAGCATCTCCTATATTTTGGTATTCTTCTAGTATGTAATGGTAGTCTCGACCGTCTTTGATTTTTAGCATTCTGGCATCGGGATTCGTATTGGATGTGTTAATATTGATGTTGGGAGAATTGCTTTTAGCAACGACAAGAATATATTTCTCATCAGTATGATCCTTATAGCCCGCCCGAGTCATTTGCTTAGATTTGAGTATGCTATTTCTGATATAGTCTTGTACGCCGAGAGCGAGGTGTTTGGCTATTTGGTTTTGACCCTTTGGAGAAGATAGCTTTTTGAGATCGCTTTCGTTAGTCAGGTAGCCTGCCTCGAAGAGTATGCAGGGGATTGTTATACCGTTAAGGATGGCAAAGTTGGCTTGCTTGACACCTCGGCTTTTATGGGTGGGTATCAGACTTAACTTTTTCTCTATCGACTCGGCAAGTAATATGGATTCGTTGGTAGAATTATTTTTGGTACTTGCATTGAGTATGAGGTCGCTTATAGTAGGAGTCGTGGATTGCGGTAGGTCATGTTCTAGGATAAGAGCGGCATTTTCTCTTTTCTCCAGCATCTTTGCATTATGATTGAGATGCGGACCGAATACATAGGTCTCAGACCCACTGATGCCGGGGATGTCTATTGCATTAGCATGGACAGATATGAAAAGGTCCGCCTCATACTGTTGCGCAAGGTCTATGCGCTTGCTGAGCGGCATGAATATATCTGATGTGCGGGTATAAATTATAGATACCGAAGGCAGTAATGCTTTTATTTCTGCGCCTATTTTTCGTGATAATTGGAAGGCAATGTCTTTTTCGGCATAATTATGTCCGTGACAACCTAAATCTTTGCCGCCATGACCAGGGTCTATGACAACCTTTATTTTGTTTTGAGGATATACTTGTGTGTATAAAGATTGTGCCTGTATATTCGTTATATATAACGACAGGGCAAGCCAGAGAAAAAACTTTTCCATGTGTAGTTTTCCAGTAATTTTCGTTTTAGACCTCACTATTCCTATCTCACTCAATATTAGGTGTAAATATATTAAATAAAAATATTATATGTAATTTACTTCATGATGTTGAGATGGTTCTATATAGCGGTGATTTTATGTTTTATTGTCCCTGTAGGCGCACAATCCTTATCGGATACGATCCCCTTTGATCCAATTAACAAAGAATTAACACCCCAAAAAGCTTCCGATAATATCAAGATCTCTGATAGTGGGTTGGAAGAAAAACTGATTTCGGGTAGTATAGATTCTCAGAGATACGATCATAGAAATAATCTTATCCATTTATATGGAGATGCCTTTGTCAAGTATCAAAATAAAGAACTCCACGCCGACTATATCATACTGGATATGGAAAATAATATTGCCGAGGCCCATCGGCAAAAGGGGGTCAAGGGTGCTAAAAAACCCACATTCAAAGACGGCGATAAAGAGTATCAGTATAATGGACTGAAGTATAATTTTGATACCGAAAAAGGTATCGTATATGATGCCATATTTTCTGAAGGAGAATTCATTATACACGGACAAAAGACGAAATACGTCAGTGGTAAAAACCATGAAGGCCATAATCACGAGATCATTTATAATCAAGGGGCGACTATAACTACGTGCAATCATCCCCATCCTCATTTTGGATTTAAGGCGCGACGTATGAAAGTAGTCAATGAGAAGGTCGCTGTCATAGGACCATCTAATCTCAGATTGGGTGGAGTAGCGACACCGATATGGTTACCGTTTGGGTTTTTCCCATTAGTCGAGGGTAAAAGTTCGGGATTTATATTTCCGCAGGATTATGAGTTCAATTCTAAGACACTTGGCTTTGGTTTTCGAGGTTTTGGCTGGTATTTTCCCATTAATGATTATGTCCATCTCAAGCTCACGGCAGATTACTTTACTAGGGGGACGCATGGGCTATATGCTAATGTGGCGTATAGAAAAAAGTATAAGTACAATGGCAGTCTGAGACTGAGTTATAATAATCAAATATCGGAAGAGGCCATCTTAGATGACACATCGGAAAGCGGAAGGCGTGTGGGCAGATTATCGACTAAGGGTTTTTCTATAGGCTTGACACATAATCAGGATAGCAAAGCACATCCTTTTGTTACAGTGGGCGGTTCTGTTAATATCGTAGGCAATAACAATCAAAACAGAAACTTCAATGATGCACAGAACGTACTGCAGAATACCTACAGCTCTAAGTTCTTCTACCGTCATTCTATGCCCGGAACGCCATTCAACTTATCAGTGGGGCTTAATCACAACCAAAACACAAGAACTAATACGGTAAACATAACGCTACCAGACATCGCCCTCAATATGAATACGATCTATCCATTCAAAAGAAAAAATAAAGGGTCTAATAAAGAGCAATGGTACGAGTTGATATCTTTTGATTATGATTTCAAATTGCGATCGTTTTTTGAGACGACGGATACAACGATGTTCAGTCGAGAAACTATAGAAAATGCTAAGACGGGTACATCCAATAAGTTTGAACTTGGATTTTCTACACGAGTCTTTAAGCACTTTAACATAAGTCCACGTGCGAGTTATGAAGAAATATCAGTGCTCAATGTCACAGACCGATTTATAGATCAGATCGCCTACCAAGATACGACTGGTGAGACACTTATAAGAGATACATTATTCTCCGATGTCCGTACAGGTCTTAATAGTTTTCGCACTTATAGTGCAGGTGTCAATCTCAATACTCAGCTATTTGGAACCTTAGCGTTCAAGGGGGGCAGATCAGGAATCCGTCATACATTGAAACCAACCATAGGCTATAACTATGCGCCAGATGCTAGAAGCATCTATACGGATACCCTGTATTATAGTGATTCGGAGCAGACACCGCTGACTTATACCAGATTTGACGGAGGTCCATTTGGTAATCCTCGATTTACAGATTTGCAATCTCAGTTAACATATAGGATTCAGAATATTTTTGAAATAAAGTATTGGTCCAAGAAAGATTCGGTATCCAAGAAGTTTAAGCCATTTGATAATTTCACAATTAATGGCAACTATAACTTTGCTAAAGATACGTTGCAATGGAGTCGTGTCTCTATGTCATCTTCTACCAGACTCTTTGGTGGTATTACGCAGGTCAGGACCAATTGGTCATTTGATCCTTATATAGAAGTCAATAATAGGGCTGTCGATAGAACAGTGTGGAGCGAAAATGGAAAGCTGCTAAGACTCGAAAAAGCCACCATCAGAATCTCCAATAAATTCAATGTAGGAAAGCTCAGAGATATGTTCAAAGGAATTAGTAGGGATGATGATGACGATAATAATATCGCCAGCCATAGTATACATAGTGATAGAGAAAAGTTCCAGCAGAAATCACCAGAGAAAGAAGACTTAATCAAGCTACCAAGTTTCGGCAGCCTGTTTGATAATGTCTCTATAGACCATAATCTGGTCTATGAGATACAAGGTAATGATGAACAAATGGACTCCAGGGTCAGCATTCATACATTGGGAGTCTCAGGTCGATTTGCTCTGACCGATAATTGGAGTATAAGTGTCGGCAACCTGAGTTATGACTTTGTAAGAAAAGATCTGGGGTATACTTCGGTATCATTTACGAGAAAACTACATTGCTGGGATATGCGCTTTTCTTGGTCACCTAATCGTGATACCTATACCTTCTTTATTGGCGTAAGCTCTAGTAATCTGAGCTTCTTGAAGTATAACTACGGCCAAAACGTCTTTGATGCCGCTAATGGATTGCCTTTCCCATAATTAATAGAGACTCTTCAATGATAATGGGATAAGATCAATAGATTTGTCCTGACTTAGTTATTGGTTGAACTAAGCCATATATTTATAACAGTGTAATTTTATATCTCTAATTATAATTATTATGAAAAAACTACTTTTCTTATTCGCACTTATCTCTATTATTTCTTGCGATGATAGTATGACAGAACCTATGGAGGAAGGCGTCGTATGGGATGGTGCAGAAATCACCTTTACTAAAGCCGACGGCTCTGATCCGACTCTTGAAGCTAATCAAGATAGAATCACAGATAACGTCTGGATAACACGTGCCAATGATGACGGCGGTCAGATATACAATATCCAATCAGAAACAGTTGCTAATAAGGACTCTAGCCCAGAGGGAACACTTTGGGCCAAAGGCGAATTATCGAATGCAGAAAATTTAGATTATAAATCTTTCAGAGAGGCATTGGATAAGCCAAAAGATGCTGTTGGAGAAAATCTTGTCATGTTTTTGGTAGAAGAAAAGGCTTATGTCAGTGTGGTTATTAACTCTTGGAGTCAAAACAGATTGGGAGGATTTAGCTATACACGATCTACGGAGAATTAGACCACAGTACTAGATCTTCTAAAAAAGAAGCCATGTAATTCTCCTTGATAAGCTCGTTATGAAACAACTCCATTTAGTAATTCTGGCTACTATAGTGATGGTACTCGGTCATGCTTGTGCTCCGACTTATTATGTATCCAACGATCACAATGTTCCCTTACTAAGCCAAAAAGGAGATCTGGCAGCATCTGTATCTGCGACATCGAGAAGGGTCGATCTGCAGACGGCCTATGCGCCTAATAACTTTCTCGGAGTTCAACTTAACGGCTCTTTTCTTAGTTCGAGAAATGTAGAAGATATTGACTTGGATACTGATTCGAGGTTTGGTGAGATGGGTATTGGTTACTTCTGTTCTTTTGAGGGTCAGTATGTTTTTGAGCTTTATGGGTTGATAGGAATTGGACATGTTAAGAACAGTGGCTTGAGAATAGATTCTGGGACGGAACAAGAACTTTTGGAATCCATTAGTGTCGATTACAGAAAAATAAGCCTCCAACCTTCCATAGGGTATAAGAATTCATATTTTGAATGTGCATTGTCCTTGAGGTTAGGACATCTTAATTATTATCATATCAACGGTAGTCTCTTTTACCAAGAAGAAGACCAGAGAACTTATCTATTAGATAATAAGAAAAACTGGGTATTGGAACCTGCTTTTACCATTAGATCAGGAACGGAAAAAGTAAAGGCGCAGTTACAGTTTGGACGCAGTAATAATTTTTCAAATGCTGGTTTTAGACAAATGAGATTTTATACTAGTTTGGGCGTTGTTGTTAATATGAATATGAGCAGATTCGTATCAAAGGAAAAGTAGCAGTTAAGGGGAAAATAGTGGATCATAACCTAAAAATTAAGCTCCAAAATAATCTCAGTCATATAATCTAAATAATGCTATCTTTGCGCTTGCTAAAATTAGATTTCAGTAATCCTTTTTGGTAAATTAAATAACAAATGGCGACATACTTAACAAAAGAAAAGAAAGAAGAAATATTTAAGGAACACGGCGGATCATCATCCAATACGGGTTCTATCGAAGGTCAGGTGGCTTTATTTACATATAGAATTCAAGAATTATCTAAGCACCTCATCGAAAACAAAAAAGATCACTCATCTAGAAGAGCGTTATTGTCTCTCGTTGGAAAGCGTAAAAAATTACTAAGCTATCTATCTGACAAGGACATCAATCGATACAGAGCGATCATCGAAAAGCTTAAAATCAGAAAGTAAGCGCAACCCATAACCGCTTTAATTTTCCAGGTCTCTTAGCTATTGTGTGTCAATTACAATTGACCTAACATATTATATACATAAAAATTTAACCTAAACATGGGAAAGCAAATTCCTACTACCACCTCATTCAATCTGCCTGATGGTCAGGAAGTTATTATCGAAACTGGAAAGTTAGCCACACAAGCACATGGTTCTGTAGTCGTAAGAATAGGAAAAACCATGATATTCTGTTCTGTAGTCTCTGCTTACGAAGCTAGAGAAGGTCAGAGTTTTTTCCCGCTATCAGTAGATTATCAAGAAAAATTTGCTTCCATAGGTCGTATTCCGGGTAATTTTTTCAGAAGAGAGACAAGATTATCAGATTACGAAGTATTGACCTCACGTCTTGTAGATAGAGCTATACGTCCTCTGTTCCCTGATGGTTATATGTTTGATACACAGGTTATTATTAATCTTATATCAGCGGAGGCTGATGTCCTACCAGATGCTTATACGGCATTAGCAGCATCCGCGGCACTAACGATATCAGATATCCCATGGGATGGTCCTATCTCGGAGGTGCGAGTAGCCAAGATAGATGGTAACTATGTCATCAATCCTAAGAAGTCAGAATTAGCCAATGCCACTTTAGAAATTGTTGTAGCTGCAACTATGGAGAATGTCATGATGGTGGAGGGAGAAGCTAAAGAATGTCAGGAAATAGAGCTAATAGAAGCTATAAAGGCAGGGCATGAAGCTATAAAAGTACAATGTCAGGCGCAATTAGATCTGGCGAAGACACTGGGTAATAAAGAAAAGAGAGAGGTAGAAGTACATGAGATAGAAGAAGAAATTGTGTCTTGGGTCAAAGATTTCGCGTATGACAAAATAATGGAAGTCGCCAGAGGAGCTTTAGATAAGAAGAAAAGAAAAGAGGGTTTTAAGGCTCTCAAAGAGGAAATGGTAGAAGCACTTACTGAGCAAAAAGGTGAAGAGTATGTAGAAGAAAACGTAGGTGAATATAAAGACGCTCTGGACAAAATAAAGAAACAATCTATACGCCGTATGGTCTTAGATGAGGGCGTCAGATTAGATGGTAGAAAAGGTGATGATATAAGAGCAATATGGACAGAAGTGGACTATTTGCCTTCTGCTCATGGTTCGGCCATATTCACAAGGGGAGAGACGCAGTCTTTGACCTCTCTGACTTTGGGGTCTAAGTTAGATCAGAAGATGGTGGATAATGCACTGGAGAATTATTACGAGAAATTTCTTCTACACTATAACTTCCCAGCACTCAGTGTAGGAGAAACTAAGCCAATGCGTGGTCCAGGTAGAAGAGAGGTAGGACATGCTAATCTGGCACAAAGAGCACTCAAGCAGGTTATGCCAGAAGATACACCTTATACTATCAGACTGGTATCAGATATCTTAGAGTCTAATGGATCATCTTCTATGGCAACTGTCTGTGCGGGATCGTTAGCTCTTATGGATGGAGGTATCAAGCTCAAAGCACCAGTATCTGGCATTGCTATGGGACTAATTACAGATGGAGAAAAGGTGGCTATTTTATCCGATATCTTAGGTGACGAGGATGCCATAGGTGATATGGATTTTAAGGTGACAGGTACAGAAAAAGGGATAACGGCTTGTCAGATGGATATTAAGATAGATGGACTACCATATAGTACCTTAGAATCTGCTCTGGCGCAAGCTAAGGACGGCCGAATCCATATTCTCAATGAGATGAGTAAAACGATGGAGCAGGGTAGAGAAGATATGAAACCTCATGCACCACGTATAGTAGAATTTAAGATAGATAAAAGCTATATCGGAGCTGTAATAGGCCCTGGTGGTAAAATCATTCAGGAGTTACAAGCACGTACAGGTACTGTTATCAATATAGAAGAAGATGGAAACCACGGTATAGTCGCTATATCTTCCAGTGACAAAGACTCTCTAGAGGAAGCAAGGAATGCAATACAAGAAATTGCTTTTGAGCCAGCCGTAGGTGATGTATACGAAGCCAAGGTTGCTTCGATTCAGTCTTATGGTCTTTTTGTCGATTTCAAGAGTAAGAGTGGATTATTACACATCTCTGAGATTTCTCATTCGCGCATAGAGAAATTAGAAGGGCTGTTTAATGTAGGCGATGATATAAAAGTCAAACTGATAGGTATAGATCCTAAATCTGGAAAATTCAGATTGTCCAGAAAGGCTTTATTGCTTAATCCGAGAGATAAGAAGAAGCCTACTCCTTCGGAGTAAGTTAAATTTCTTACTTCCTGAAAATAATAGGTTCATATTAATTTATCCTCGCTTGTATAAGTGAGAATAGAACAACAATTGTTAATTTTAACAAAATATTCCCACCTGAGTGTCTTTATCAGACACGTTTTCGTCGATAAAGTAAAAAATCTTGCTAATTCTTGAACTTATTTGGACAGATACTTGTAAATAGTATTACCTGTTTAATACATTTTTTCCAAATAATCAATAGCAAAACCGGATTTTACAATTTTTAATACTAAAAGTGAATGAGACAATTAAAGATTACCAATAAGATAACCACTAGGGAAAGTTTGGCTTTGGATAAGTATCTTAATGATATATCCAAAATAACCATGCTAGAGCCAGAAGAAGAGGGTGATCTGGCGAAAAGAATAAGAGCGGGTGATATGCAAGCTCTGGAAAGACTGACACAAGCCAATCTCAGGTTTGTGGTATCAGTATCCAAGCAGTATCAGAACCAAGGCTTGTCTCTGAGTGATCTTATCAACGAAGGAAATGTCGGTCTGATGAAGGCCGCTAAAAGATTTGATGAGACGAGAGGGTTTAAGTTTATCTCTTATGCTGTATGGTGGATAAGACAATCCATACTACAAGCGATCGTAGAGAACTCCAGATTAGTCCGATTACCTCTTAATAAGGTGAGTTCTTACTCTAAAGTGAATGAGGCTTATGTCTCCTTTGTACAAGAGTTCGAGCGTAACCCGACCCATGAAGAACTTGCGGATTTACTAGAAATGAAGCCGCAAGATATTGCTAATGTACTCAATGGTGGAGGACGCCATGTGTCTATGGATGCGCCTGTCAGTGGAGAAGAAGGCGAGAGTACGATGCTGGATCTATATAAAGATAAAGACCAAAAAGCACCAGACCTTTCTCTGATGGAGGAATCGCTCAAGGATGAGGTAAGCTATGGATTATCCTTACTTAGTTCCAGAGAGATAGAGGTCTTGTCTGCATATTATGGTCTGAATGGACATAAGTCTTTGACCTTAGAAGAGATAGGGGAACTCTATGGATTGACAAGAGAAAGGGTAAGACAAATCAAAGAACGTGCGCTCAGGAGACTGAGAAAATCAGTGAATAAGAATGCACTGAAGTCTTACTTAGGATAAGAATATCAATACAATACTATATAATAATTTAAAATAGGAAGTGACTTACGGTATCATCTGTAGGTCACTTTTTTTGTACGCGCATCTATGACTGGACTATTACGCATCTTGATAATACTGCTGCTCTTTTTTGGAGCATTTGTATTTATACTTTATTTCATGTTTAGGTTTTTGCTTGGGGTTAATTCTCGCAAGAGAATGATACAACGAGATAGCGAGATACTCAGTGATGTACTCGTAGAGCAGCAAGAAGAACTAATTTTGGCAGATACCGAAGAGCTCAAACTATGGGCAACAGGATATGACCTGAGTAAGAAATCGGTCAAGCCATCGGGCTCTTATCAGACGGGTCAATTCCGAACAATCTATCAAGAGCCACTATTGAGCTTTAATATCAAGAGATACGGGCAAGGCGACTTGATATTGGCATTCAAATCTAATCAGGATCAGTTCTTAGTAGTGAGGTACAACGAAAAGATTAAAGTTTTCAAAAATAACCAGCCAATAGGAACGATTAGAGGTAATAATAACGTCTTACAATTGTATGATAATAAAGACTCATTAAAGGTGGAGATGGTAGAGAATGGAAACCATATCCAAATCAAAAATCGAAATAAGTCCTTGGCTTTCATTAACAAAAGAAATCTCAATGGACAATTCGATACAGAACGTCTTTTTTCACTTTACCATGATTTTGATATAGAAGACAGCGAGGATGATATATTGATCTTATCCGCATATTACCTAATTGCAAATGGTTGATTATAATTCATATACAAGCACTTTTTAATAAGACAGTTACAAAACATATATAAATGAAAAGAACATTAATATTTAGCTTGCTGGTTTTTCTTAGTACTTACTGTCTGGGACAGACTAATGAGGAGAATAAGAACAGGAACGATCAGAGGATAGAAGATGCAATGGAGGAATTACAGAAAGCCCTTGATACACTAGATTTTTCTGAGCTTTTTTCTTCTGATATGTTCGAGGGAATAGGTGGAAACTTATTCGGTGGGATGGATATTGGCAATTTAGACAGTCTATTTTTAGGGCAAGATGGATTTAATAATTTGTTTGGAGAAGGATTTGAAGAAATGCTGGGTGGTGAAAACTTTGAGCAATTATTAGGAGAAAGCATGAAAATGTTTGAGCATTTTGATGCGCAAGATTTTGAGCAGATGTTCGAAGGTATGGAGCTGGATAAACTAATGGAAGGCTTCGATATGGAGGCTTTCGAAAAAATGTTTGAAGGCATAGACATGGGAGAGATGCCTGTAACACCTGGAAATAAACAGAACAAAGAAAAGGACAAAAAAATCAAAAAGATTTAGTCTTTGAGGACTTTGTGTAAATAAAACATTAACTTTAAATGTAATATTTAAAAGACCGAGATAAGCAGTTTCGGTCTTTTTTTAATTTAAGTTAATTATGAGTAGTGTATTTAATGCGGTTAGGATAATTCTCTATAGATGTCATGAGAAGGGTCTAGAGATATTATTGATCAATCATGATCTACAAAACGATCCCGATGTATGGAAAATTCCAAGCGTCAAAATGGCTTTGGACAACCAACTGCAGATTATAGAATTAGATGACACTACGGATACTCATCACTTACCTGACCAAGGTGTAAAAACCATTGCATTAGAGGCAGACTGGCACGACATCCCTAGTATAAGAGGTCTCATCAAACATGATGTGAAACTCGTCAAAAGTAAAATCAAAAAGAAAATACCTCATCTGGAGCAAGGCACATATTTCACAATCAAAGAGGCTTTCAAAAAAGTACTTCCTCAGGAATATAAAATCCTAAAAGAACTTAAGGACATCATCTTTGATAGAAATATTGCGACTAATATCTGATAAGCCAGTTTTACCTATTCTTGATTGAGAGATTTATGCGCACCGTCGCATAGTCCTGGATTATTGGTTTGCTTACAGGTGCAGAAATGCACATCCTTTGTTTCTTCAGCGATATAGGCCAACGGCGAAAACTTACCTTCAGCTTTGTGCTTTCCATCGCAAAATGGTTGATTTTCACTTAATCCACATGTACACCAAGAGTATCTCTTACCGGCCTCTACGCTTACTTTGATTGGGGATGTGCCCGCTATTTTTCCTTTTTCCATATTAGTTTCACTTATTTTCTGATACTATAATAAGTCAAATATCTAACCAGAACGGATTATGAGGCATAATTTCTATTAAGTCTAAATAGCTGATAACGCTACAGCCTTCTTTTAGTCACATATTCTATATCATACAACTCATTCCTTTGTAGGATTTGTTTGACGGCATTCACATCTTTCATATTGACATCTGGCTGGATTTTTATTTTAAGTTTGGTATGGTGTCTATCCGGATGTTGTTTTAAGAACTCCACTATATCAGATTCTAACTCTTCGATAGTCTGACTCCTCTTTGACTCTAACTCATAGCTAAGGTCTTTGTCTTTCTTTGTTACTGAGATGTGGATGAATTCGTCTTGTTGCTTGATGACGGAGTTGTAAGTGGAGTAGGGTAGTTCTATGACTTTGCTTTTCTCCTTATCCTTCATGACAGTGGCTACCATAAAAAAGAATAAAAGCATAAATACAATATCTGGTAATGCTGTCGTATTGAACTCTATATCCCTGGTTTTGGTTTTTCTGATCATAGCTAATGGTTTGAATTATTATATGGTTGTCTCAATTTCTGTCTCCGATATTTTGATATTGTACTTCGACTTAAGTAAGTCGAGTTCGGCTACCGATAATTTGTCCAATTTTTTTCCAAAGTTCTTTTCTGCATAAGATGATTTGGATTGCCTGATAGACTCCTTTATAATGGATAAAATATTGATATAACTTTCATATTCAGTCGCAGGATGGATCTGAATGCTTATATATGGTTCTATATTTTGAATTATAAATTGATCTATAAAAGCGGATAGATCTTCTGCCTGAGGATTCTTATACAGCGTATTTTCTATAAGGTATTCATTGTGTTCGTTGATGCAAAGAGACAGTACCTTACTCTCGGATATTTTTCCAGGCTCTCCATCATAGCTAGGAGGTAAGCGCATAGATATACTGTATTCTCTATGCAAACTAGTTGTTACCATAAAGAATATAAGTAACAAGAAAGCTATATCCGCAAGAGAACCTGAGTTAGGGGTATGGTTGGTTCGTTTAGTAGCTCTACGCATGATGTTTGATTTACATGCATAGATGTACAGTTTCTAATTAATGGTGTAATCTGAAATTAAATTAATCGAAAAAGAGAACCTTGTAATAAAGGAAAAAAGGGGCTAAGTTACCAGCTGATGTCTTCTTCCGTATTGTCTCCTTCGGGTTCTGGAGCTTCTGTGGATTCTGCTGTAGTGCCAGATTCTCTGCTACCACCTTCAGCTGCTTCCGCCGCTAATTTTTCTTCCCACTCTTTTTGTCTTCTTTCGTATAACTCATAATCAAAGTCTGGCATAAGGTCAGTTTTGACATGATTTACGGTATCGTTCAGACTATTCATGAATCTATTAAAATCTTCTTTGTACAAAAAGATTTTATGTCTTTCGTAGCCATTACCATCAAACCTTTTTGTGCTTTCTGTGATCGTAATGTAATAGTCTTCACCTTTGGTTTGTCTAACGTCAAAGAAGTATGTTCTCCTTTTTCCTGCTCTTACCTTAGTCGAGTATACGCTTTCAAACTTTTTGTCGTTTTCCACTTTGTTTTTTATTTACTACTAAAATAGTTTTTTTCCTGAAAAACTGAGCTTTTTTATTTTTTCGATAAAAAATAGAGAATAAAAAATGGAAAAACATCGGCTATTTAGCCAGATATACTTTGTTTTTTAACAATTTGGCTATAATATCCTCCAGAACCTATGAGTTCGTCATGAGTTCCTGTCTCTGCGACAAGACCATTTTCTAGCACAATAATTTTGTCATACTCCATAAGACTGGATACACGATGGGTAATAATGAGTGCCGTCTTATCTTTCATCGCCGTATATAGGTGACCTAATATCTTGTGTTCTGTGTTGGCATCCAATGCAGATAGAGAGTCATCTAAGATGACCATATTGGGATGTTTGATAAGTGCGCGTGCAATGGACAACCGTTGCTTTTGGCCTCCAGATAGAGTTACACCTCTTTCTCCGATCATGGTATCATAGGATTCTGGAAGTTGCATTATATCATCGTGTAGTGCTGCATTATCTGTGTATTTTCTTATTTTTTGAGAAGTCGCCGTTTCGTCACCGAACTTGACATTACGAGATATGGTATCAGAGAATAGAAATACATTCTGAGGGACATAACCTATATTGGCTCTTAGATTGAATAGATCTAGTTCTCGTATATCTTTGTCATCTACCAATATCTGCCCATCGCTAACATCATAAAATCTCAAAAGCAAATCAGCAATCGTACTCTTCCCTGCGGCGGTACGACCGACGATGGCCATTTTCTCACCTGGATTAAGGACAAAAGATACATTGCGCAATGCCTCTATGCCCGTATCAGGATAAGTGAAGCTCACATTACGAAATTCAATTTTTCCTTGCAATGCAATCTTGTTATCTATAGGATTCTTAATAGAAGGATTGACCTTTAGTATTTGGTTGATCCGGTTTTGAGAGGCTTCGGCTTGCTGTATGATAGAGGCTATCCAGCCTATAGATGTTATAGGCCAGTTAAGGTATCCTATGTAGATAATGAACTCCATAAGATTACCTACAGAGATTTCTCCTTGATAATACAGCTTGCCACCGATGTATATGGTGAGAAGGGTACTGAAGTTCATCAGCAGGATCATCAAGGGGAAGAACAAGGCATTGACCCTTACCAAATCCAATGATTTTTCTTTATAGTTTTCGCTTTCCTCATCGAAGTAATCCAAAAACTCTTTTTCCTTGACATACGACTTGACGATGCGTATTCCAGAGTATACTTCCTGCGCTATCGAGTTTAGTTTGGAGACTTGTTGTTGTATCAGATCGCTCCTGTTATTAATTATACTGCTGACATAGTAAATCGACAATGATAAGAAGGGTAGCGGCAATAAGGCGTACATGGTCAGCTTAGGGCTGACTTGGTACATGGACGTCACTACGAATATTACAAGCATAGCCACTCTGATGCCATACATGATGCCTGGACCTAGATACATTCTGACCTTAGAGACATCCTCAGAAAGTCTAGCCATCAGATCACCTGTCCTGTTTCTTTTATAAAATACAAAATCTAATCTCTGATAATGTATATAAATTTCCTTGCGGATATCGTACTCTATTAGTCTAGACATGACGATAATGGTCTTTCTCATGCAATACATGAATATGCCCATCAATAGGTATAGACCGATGACTATTGCAGAAAACCTTAATATATTCTGTCCATGGACGGACCAAAAGTCTTGATTCTGTATGGCGGAGTCAGAGGTTTGTTCTAGTATGAAATCGAGGGCTTTACTGATCTCTTTGGGAGCGAGGACCATAAAAAATTGCGAGAGCCCCACGAAAATAGTTCCTAATAGCAACCGCCATTTGTACTTCCAAAAATACTTATTGAGATACTTGAGATTTTTCAATATGAGACAAAGTTAAGCAGAATCATGGACCTTGTCTTAAGATAACCATAGCAGAGTAATATGGTTCTATATTTTGATGTAGGGTTTGATTTTGTTTAGGGTATTAGAGTCTATTGTTTTTATTTTCAGAAGGTCGTCTATGGTGCTGTATGGCCCATGCTGCTTTCTATAATTGTATATATGTTGGCTTAGCTTCTGTTTTCTAAGGTAAGGGTGTTTCCAGAGTTGTTTAGAGGTGAGTGTGTTTATGTTGAGTTGTTTGATTGAACCAGAACAGGATATATTTTGGTTTTTTGAGATCATGAGCGAGTCTATTCCCCATACTTCAAAAATCTGATCACTGGAGTGGAATCCACCCAGGGCATTTCTATATTTCACAATTCGACTTGCCAGTTTTGATCCTACGCCATAAAGTCTTTTGAGAGCGGTGGTGTCGGCTAGGTTAATATTAATGTCTTTTGATTCTACTACTTTTTTCGATTTCTTAATCGGTTTAGGTTTTTTCTCGTGAGCTATAGAACAATAAGGCAGTATGTTTTGGTAAGTCATAGAATCTAGTCCATATACTTTTCTGATGTCTTCGCACTGATAAAATCTTGCACCCGTATTAAGGTATTTGTTTATGTTTTTGATGGCATAAGATTTGACACCTAATTTTAGCCAAGAAAGACTATCTAAGGTATTAGGATCAAATTCGAAATATTCTATTTCTACAGCTTGAGCTTTTATTGTTTTATTTGACTTACTTTTTGATCTTGTTTGTTTAGCATTGTCTTTTATAGATGAGATAACTTTTTGTTTTTCTTTTTCGGGAAGTGTAGGAAGTTCTTTTTCTATGACCTCAGTAATCGTTAATTTTTCTGATTCTTCGGTGTAATTATGTTTGTAATAGAGTAGATATATCTGCCATACTATTATGACCAAAGCGACGGCGAGTAATGCGTTCCTTTCACCTTTACTAAAGAGTATGTTGTCTTTTATATCCATTATCGAAACTGCTTTATAAAAGGACCACTTTCTTTCGTATTGAATAATGGTACTTCTTGTTGCACACAAATTTTTTCTAACTCCTTGGTATCACGATAACCCAGATTAGTAATGACTATCTGATTAATGCTATTTTCTTCTATCAGTCTAGGAATAACATCTTCTCTATATTCGGATAGAATTAATAGACTTATATCTTTTTTGAATTTATAATCTGTGATTTTTTCATTTGGGTTAATTAGAGCCAATTGATTATCCATGATTGTATAATGTCCCCATTCGGGTATCAAAGGAATATCACAAGATGTCGTGGAGTACTTGCTAAGCCTTAATTTTTTGAAATTTCTTTCTTCTAACTTGACAGAAATATTTTTACTGTACACAGTTTGGTAACATTGGCCATTGTATTTTTCTATAAAAACTTTGTTGTACATATCATATACAATAAGTTCGCTTTTCGACTTTTCTTTTCTAATATTAAAATGTCTGTACCCTGTAACAAAAAGCCCTGTTATTGCCGCTGCGAATATTAACTGCTTTGCACCTCCTTTGAACCCTAAAGTGAGTAAGATTATGATTGCATATATCAATCCCAATTCTAAATCTGTAATCCATAAGTTATCCATTATATGAAAAGGTAGACTTCGTATAAAGTCCATCGAAAGAAGAAACTTGTCGAGGAAGAATTCTACAAATTGAGATACACAATCTTTGAGTGAATTGAAAACAGCGAATATCGCGAAGAACGATAGTAGTAGTCCTGCACCTACTATGATTGTTGCGGCAGGTATGGCTAATATACCACTGACCCAAAAGTAGGTTGGGAATTGGTTGAAGTAATATATTATGAGCGGAAACAAGAGTATCTGAGCGGATATGGACAAAGCGACTAACTTCCATATATACCTTACCAAGGGATAAGGTGAAATGAGCAGCTTTTCTATGGGTGTATAATACGTTATAATACTGGTCAGTGCCAAAAAAGAAAACTGAAAACTAATAGTGAATAACTGATGAGGATCAAATAATAAAATGATAAGTGCGGCAATACCTAATGAGTTGTAGGCATTCGATTTTCTATAAATGATCGGTGCGATAAGATAAAGCGAAAACATGGCCGCCGCTCTTATGGTCGGCGCACCCATTCCTGTGATAAGTACATATATCCATATCCCAGTAAGAATTATCATATAGCGTATGCCATGTGATAA
Organism: Saprospiraceae bacterium; assembly: GCA_020628095.1. Lineage (GTDB taxonomy): Bacteria > Bacteroidota > Bacteroidia > Chitinophagales > Saprospiraceae > RFSX01. The sequence goes on along the minus strand of JAHDFP010000001.1, from coordinate 263,285 downwards.
ATAGAATGGAAGAATGGATAGTAGCCATATTAGAATCCCAGAAATGATGCCGACGTGTAGACCTGATACGGCAAGTATATGTATAGCACCAGTTTCACTAAAACTTTCTTTTGTATCGTCATCTAATTCGGTTTTGTCACCGAGCAACATGGCCTTTAGTATAGCTTTGTTATCGGGTTGACTTATATTTTTATTGATTGAGTCTTCTATATGTGATCTTATGTTGTTTATCAGAGCAAAGGGCCAATTCACTTTTGACTTGCCAAAAATGGTATAGTTGCCTTCAGAGAGATGTGTGCTGTGGTAAATTCCTTTATGGCTTAAATAACTTTTATAATCGAAAGAGTGGGGATTTCTATTTTCATTGATGGGGTAGATAGGATTATTGATATTTATTATATCACCTTCTGCTATAGAAGTGCTCAGAGAAGTATCAATGTAACAAATTATATTTCCTTTTACTTTAACGGCGTATAGATGATTGATACGATACTTGGCCTTACATATTAATTGATCTTTTGTGGTTCCAGACTTTTTTTCTTTGACTAAGGCTATAAGAGTACCGTTAGAGTCTAAGCTAAAATGATCCTTTCTGTTATGTATGTTATGAGCATGTATCAGTGTAAAACCCAAAGTCATATATAAGATATATAATAAGACGTTCGCGATGGTTTTGGATTTTCCATTGCTGGTCACAGCTAATAAGAATATACCAACGGGTAGGAGTATTAGCCACTCCACATGATGACTTTGAGTAGAGAAGTACTTAGATAGAAAAATGCCGAGGCAGAATGATATAGCGATTTTAAATAATGGCAAGTTGTCAGATCGAAATAGAAATTAAAAATTTGTTGTAGTTAAATTAGTAACTCCTATTGACAAACTTAAATCTATGTGCGTCCTATTGGATATATTTATTTTTGTTATGTATATCTCATTATGAAAGGAATAATGTTAGTCTAGAAAGTAAGTTACTGTCAGACTGGACTAATGGTTTTAAACATTGAAAGTAATTGCCTGTTATTGATATTATAAAATAATTTGTGATGTCTAGTTCTGTTATTCATTTTGGGGGTGGGTGCTTTTGGTGTACGGAGGCCGTTTTTCAAAGGTTGAAAGGAGTATTATCCGTTAAGCCTGGATATATGGGTGGGTATGTAGATAACCCCAATTATAAGGATGTATGTACTGGATTTACGGGTCATAATGAGGTTGTAAGGGTAGAGTATGATCCTTCCATCATCGCTTTAGAAGATTTGCTCAATGTATTCTTTTCCACTCACGATCCCACCACACTTAATAGACAAGGTAATGATGTGGGTACTCAATATAGATCTGGTATATACACAACCAACCAATCAGATAAGGAGACCGTAGGAAGGTATATAAATGAAGAGGCATCTCAGATCTGGACTAATCCCATTGTTACAGAGGTCTTGGCTTTAGATGTTTTTTATCCAGCAGAGGAGTATCATCATAATTATTATAATGACCACTCTAACCAAGGTTACTGCCAGGTTATTATATCTCCTAAGGTCAAAAAGTTAAGGGATAAGTTTGCCCATCTGATAGAGGGGCAAGAAAAAACATATAACGCTCTTACACCTGACGAGTCTTATGTCATAGAGAAAAAAGGAACGGAGAGACCATTTACTGGTAAGTATGACAAACATTTCAAAAAAGGTATCTATATATGTAAGAAGTGCGATACCCCATTATATACTTCTGATTCTAAATTTGATTCTGGTTGCGGTTGGCCGGCGTTTGATGATGAGATAGCAGGGGCTGTCAGAAGAGAGACTGATGCGGATGGTCGTAGAACTGAGATTCTGTGTAATAATTGTGACGGACACTTAGGACACGTCTTTATAGGTGAGAGGCTTACCGAAAAAAATACTCGGCACTGTGTCAATTCTATTTCTTTAAAATTTATACCTAAGACTTAGTATCATAGAAAACACTTCCTTTCCAATCGGAGTGCATTTTGTTGACTTGTGATTGCGTCCACTCCATTATATTGTCCCTTAGCATGATGCCATCTTCTGCGGTCATGGGTTCTCCTATTCTCATTCTGGACTTCGTTCTTAGTTTTCCTAGTTGCAGGAATAGCTGAGAGGTCATAGACCTGTTTTTCCATAAGTCTTTCTGATGATAATATTCTAAAATTACAGGGACGACGGGAATGTTATTTTTAGTAGCTTCTATAAAGGTACCAGGTCTATATTCCATAATTTTCTTCTCATAATTGACAGTGCCTTCTGGATAGACAAGAATATTTATCCCTTCCTTTAGTTTTTCGACGAGTTTCTCCCTGACTGAGTATCTGCTGTCTTTGCTTTCTCTTTGGACATAAATAACTCCTGTAAGCTGAGCGCCAGTATGTAGAAAAGGAATATTCGCTACTTCTGCTTTAGCGATAACATAGGCATCGAGATAATGTAACAATATAACAGGATCTAGTGGGCTGCGATGATTAGAAACATATAATGCGGTGCCTGCTCTGGCCTTACCTTCTACATCGCAACTGATACCAAATATGGCAGTGATTATTCTTATGTATATACTCCTGAGCTTAAAAGCTCTCTCTTGTGTGTTCTTAAAAAAAATCCTGCTCAGAATGGAATAGACCAAAATGAACGTCACCATTATAATCAAAGCAGACAGCAATCGAATGAGAGCCAATAAAATACCGAATGGATTCAACATCAAAGAAGACTATGATGCTAATATAACTTAACCATTTTTAATTTGATACTATTTTGTATCCTAATGACAGTTCTATAGCCCCGTTGCCATTAGTAAATGTTTGGAGTGACGAGGTATTAATATCAAAGTTGAATTTGAAATTCCATGTTTGAGATTCCAGTCCAACCTCTAATAGAATGGCGTCCATCATGACTCCATTTGTACTATTTAGGATTCTTGCGGCAGGTCCTATAACTAGGGCGAATGGATTTTCTAGATTGGTAATATCTATGGATAATCTATAAGCGGGTACAATTTGCCAAAAAGGGTTTTGGCTGATAAATAATATACTTGGTTTGTGATATAGCCTTTCTGATAATTCTAATGATGACTCGGCATGTAGTACATATCGAGAGGTCATATTATAGCTTGAGTTTAGACCTTCTATTTCTGCCCCATTAATGTGAGATACTGATAGACCTATTTTGATATACTTGTTATCATCGTACATCATCATCCATCGAGCACCTATGTTCAAATCTCTATACCCAATGGAATTTTGTCGACCTTCTTCTCCAGATTCTAAGGATTGATCTATTTCGAACCTGTTGATATCATATTGTCTGCTAAACCATAAATTTTGAAGGTCCATATTAGTCTGCGAGAAAGCAAAAGAACTGCCTAATGTGATAAACTGACTATCATCATTTCCTCGTCCACCACTTATTTTACGTGTATACGATCCTTGAAAGTATATAGATGTGGTTTTTAGATTTTGTGTATTGCTTCTATCACTAAGGAACATAATCCCTCCATTGAAACCATCAACGTAGGATTTGTAAATATTAAAATCTGCTAATACCCGAGATGTATTGTACACGTCGCCTACATTGACAGCGTTCCACTGATCTCGAAATTTAAGATTAGCAGATACTCTTGTGTCTTCAGTGATCGCATTGAATGAGTAAGCGGGGTTAAGGTATAATTCTTCAAAATCAGAAATAGAAAATATCGGGTCTTGCGATCTCAGTGGTCCTGAGATAACTATCAGTATTAAAATAATATGTACGAATTTTCTATTCATACTTTACCTGATAAGTGTTGTTTGTCCAGAGGCAAATTCTTTCCGCCCACTAGAAAGCAAAAATTCTGCGGTCCATACATAACTTCCTGCGGGCACAGGATTCCCATTATGCGTCCCATCCCATCCTATATTTATGTCGTTTGTCTTAAAATTAGATTCTTCGTAGATCTTGTTACCCCATTGGCTATATACGGTAAATTTTATTACCTCTATTTCTGGGCCACCAAAGACATTAAGCAAGTCGTTAATACGGTCACCATCTGGCGTAAAGCCTGTTGGAACTTGAATGACGTTATCTTCTATGACTGACACATTGATGAAATCCTTGCCTGTACAGCCACTTTCATCTGATACAGTTACCGTAGCCGTAAATGTATTTATCACATTTTGTACTAAAGGATTAGGGCAATCAGTACAAGAAAAAGAACTTAGTATAGATGAGTTCCAATCAAACTCAAGATCGCCAGTATTATTTTCCACTAAGACACTAAGTACTATGTCTGATTCGAATCTCACCGTGGTGTCTTTGCCCAGATCGACTATTAGTTCATCGCCATCTGGTATCATAAATTCTTCTGCGACCTTACATCCATTGCCATCTAAAATGTACGCTGTATATAATCCACTTGTCAGATTAATAAAAGAGCTGTCAAACTTGAAATTGGAGTCATCCAGACTAAATTCCACTGGCTCTATGGCGTTTTCTACGCCGATTCTTACTTTACCATCATCTCCACCAGCACAAGTAATCTCTGTAAACTCGAAAGATAAATCTATGGCCTCATCGGGTTGATTTACCGTAGTCGTTGCTTCGTAATCACAACCATTTTTATCTATAACTTGTAAGGTGTAATTGCCTGCTTTTAGGTTTCTTATTGTGTCTGTGCTTGCCGCATTATTCCATTCTAGGAGGTAGGGAGGCGTTCCTCCTTCTACATTAGCAACAGCGATACCTGTACTATCTCCGTAGCATATTATATCTTCATTGGAGAATGTAATGTCTATGGGGTCTGGTTGCAATAGCTCTAAAGAGGCCATACTAGTACACCCATTTTGATCCGTTACCGTAACGCCATACATACCTTGTGATAAGTCTGAGGCAATATTCTCGTCGTCGTTTATTCTTGTAATATTATCAGACCAATCATAGATATATGGCTCAGCCCCACCATCTACTACCGCTTCTAGAACACCGTTGCTACCTTCATAGCAGGATATCAATCTTATGGGATCTAATATGACCTGGATGTTATTTTCTAGTTCTATATCTAGCTCAAATATATTTTGACAGCTTCTATTGGATCTTTCGGATATAGTGAGAGAGTATAACCCAATGCAGAGGTTCTCTATATTCTCATTATTAGATGCAAAACTATTTGGTCCAAGCCAACTAAAAATAAAATCTCCTGAGCCACCATTTGGTTGTAGGGTTATTCGACCATCACAAGCGTCTTCGCAAGTGACTTGTTCTACTAGAGGATCTATTTTTATTTCTTCTTTATCTGGTACCAAGAAGCACATCGACTCTTCGCAATTGTTCTCATCGGTAACTGTGACACAATACTCGCCTGTGCTAAGATTATCAATAAAGGAATCTTCGCGATTATCAAACCATAATATATCATAAGAACTACCGACACCACCTTCTATTATTAGATCAAGAGATCCGTCATTGCCACCTATGCAACTCGTTTCTTGTATAATGGCTTGTATAATAATCTCGGGAGGGGAATCGACGAGGACGGTATCTATCTCTTCGCAACCATCTTGATCGGTCACGGTAACATAATTGAGACCAGCACTTAGATTATTGACGCTTTGTGTTTGACTAGAGTTACTCCAGTTGTAATCATAAGGTGCTATTCCGTTAGAGGCGATGGCTGTAGCCATCGCTGTAGAGTCCGAATAACAATCCAGCGTACTTACCTGATGCTCAAGATCAAAACCAGTCCTCTTAATCACCATCGCACTGTCAATGATAACACATCCATATTGATCTGTGATAGTATAATCTATTCTTCCCGCTGATAATCCTGTTATAGTATCTTGATCTCGTCCATTGTCCCAGGAAATATTGTATGGCGATAGACCTCCAGAAATATCTAGAGTCGCCATAGCCGTTCTTTCTTCTAAGCAATCTATGGTATCTAGTTGCACATATCTATACTCTATAGGATCAGGATCGATAATGAGAAAGGATTCCTCTGCGGTGCATCCTTTGCTGTCTGTCACAGTGACTGTGTATGTATTAGGGCCAAGGTCCGTGACTATATTATCAGAACTAACAACATTATTCCAATCGTAAGTGAAGGGAGGATCATTACCTTCTACTATGACTTCTATTCGGCCATCTTGATTACCTGAGCATGTTATATTGGTAAGTTCAGCACCTATCAGGACAGGAGGGGGTTCTTGTATTCTTATGGTATCCTGTATGGCACAACCAGCAGCATTGATTATTCTGATAGGTATGTCACCTTGTGGCAGACTCATGAATACGCCTGTATTATTTTCGAAAGTATAGTTGTCACTATAGACCCTATAGGTGAGTGGCAGGTTGCTATCTGTAGCGAATAATTCTACATTGATGCCAGATTGTGTTGAACAAGATGGTTGTTCTATGCTGATAGAATCCAACTGAGGAAGCGAGTTGAGACAGGGTAGAGAGGTACAGAAGACAGTATCCTGCAATCCTAGGCAGGCTTTATCAAAGTTTGCATTTTGGTTGACACCTCTTACGATGACGTCTATTTCTTCTTCGGGCAATAGACCTTGTATCTGGATATTGGTTGCGCTAATTATTTCTATTCTATAGCCGAAAATGAAAATGGGATTTTGTCCATCTGTTCTGAGCCACGGAAACTTCTCTTGGAGTCTAAATTCGTAATAGCTCGCGTTAGGATCATCTGTCCAGGTAATATCTACTGTAGAAGGTGATATGGCATTACATGTTATTTCTAATTGTTCTGGTTCTGGTATGACTTCGATCCATACAGAGTCTACATTGGAGCAACTATAGCTGTCCGTAAGTGATAAGTAATAATGTTGCGAATTTTCTAATACCGCATTGACACTAGGACAAGTTAGGCAATTAAGTCCTTCGCTTGGAAACCAGTTAAATTCTATTTCGTATATCGAATTAAAAGTTATAGTCCATGATCGTAATTCCCCCACAAATTCGCCACTATCATCTATTATCAGAAGTTCATACGTACCGTTGGATTTGGAAATGTTCGGAGATAGCCAAGAAAACCAATCACCCTCAGGCAAAAATTCACCCTTATAATTAGGATTACCAGGCATGGGCGAGCCTTCTATTGGGTTGCCCAGGCTGATCTTATTAGGAGCATCTACGACGAAACATGTATTGATAAATGTATCAAGCTGTGCATCATTATTAGCTCTCTGACCATTATCAGTAGATAACTCTAGGTATTGACCATTAGGTGCTCTTAGATAAATGTCCAGATCATTAAGTCGTGTATGTATTAAGGTATCTATACAGACGCTGGATATCATGCGTGGCGTCAGATATTCTTGCGGTAATCCACTTACCTCTATACTCGATGTAATTATGGTATTGGGGTCGGAGATTTTGATTGTATTTTGATTGGCGAATCGCGCCGGTTCCGTGACATTGACGTCATCGCCGATTTCTGATTCTATCCTCACTGGATTACCAAAGCAAGTATATAGAGTATCTGGAATATCAATAAAGTCCAGACTATTATCGAATATGGGAATAATAAGCGTATCGATATTACAGATATCCCTTCTTATACTCAGATAGACATATTCCGTTTCTTCATCCAGATTATCAGACATCGGGGATAAGGTAATGGATGTTGTGTTCTGACCCTGAGGTATAAAGATTCTTGATTCTTCTATTTTGTAATCTTGGTCGGGGATCGCAATATCTGGCAACGTATTATCAGATATAGGATTAACCTCTATAGGGAAATCGGAGGTCACGTTATTCCCCAGAGAGATATTAATTTTTCCTGGACTGCACCCCTCTGATATACCGCCATCTACTCCTGGGTTATCTACGCTAATCTCAAGCGAACCTGTATTGAAACTTTTTTCTTCGAGAAACACTGCTGAATCTGCCGCACCATCTTCTCCATCAGCAATGGCAATGATGAGGGTATATATTTCGCAGGGAACGACTACCGCCTCGGCCACAAATATGTCGATATAACCATAGAATACTGGAAAGCCCGTACTGTCTGTCTGGTTATAGAACTGGCTAAAGTCTAAAGACCCCCTTGGCCTTTTGCACTCTGTGGAATCTCTCCCTGGTGGAAGAATGCCAGAGTTGACCGTATTAATAGTAACAGGAAGGATTGTATCTGGTATTAATGCGATGTTATTAAAATTATAGTCTGCCCCATTAGGATTAGGTCCTTGAATAAAAAATCCGAAGGCATCATTTTGTGGAGAACACATAAATTGGGGGTCATACTCCTCAGAAGCGAATACATATCTGAATCTTAGTGTATCTGAAGTAGGTCTGAATTTTACTCTGAACTGTGCAATATCCTTGATGTCAACGCCAGCGAGATTTCTAAGATCTGGATTACTGATAGTCTCTCCAGAGGTGTTGCTACTTGCAGAAAAGCTCGAGTTTTTTTCTATATCAGACACTTTTCCCGTTGATAAGACGATACCTCTGTCAATTCCGATTTCTTCGATACTATTTTCGAATAATCCGACGGCATCATCCGCACCTTCGTATATGACATCCAATATCTCAACCCCATTACCCAAAAAGACATCATTGAATATGCCTTCTGCATTGACATGTGCTTGATTTCCAGAAGAAACCTGCATCTGAGCTGTGGTATCAGATGATACCATCGCCAATAAGAGTGATATGCCAAAGACTATTTTGGAACTCAAGGTCTAGTTCAGGAATTTTTGTTTTGAAATATTCGCAATTCTATAGGAACAATTGCAGCACAGGGTTTTTCGTATTACAAAAAACTATAATATGAAAATAGCTAATATTCAGGGTATATCCCAAAATCTCTGAGCGGAAACACCCTTTTTATTAGCATTAATACCCTATTTTTAAGGCAATTATCCAGTTTTTCTATTCTCAACAGCAAAAATCAACATTTTCAGCTTTTTTTACTTATGTATAGTGTTAATATCTCTCAATTTTATCGTTCGCTGCTTATTAATTTGATATGAAACAATTCATAAAGTTTGTTACTGCATCTTGTCTTGGGACCATATTGGCATTAGGTCTATTATTTATGGTGCTCATAGCGGTTAGTTCTGTTTTTTCTTCAAAGGAAATGTCCATAGCCAAGGGCTCTGTATTAATGCTGGAGCTGAACCGAATGATTCCAGAAAAAACCAATAATGTCACCAGATCACAATTTGACTTCGAATCCAAAAAGGCGATCGGTGTACATAGAATAAAGGCCCTCATCAAAAAGGCACAAACAGATAACAATATCAAAGGAATAATCTATAAGGCTCCTAATGTTAGCTCAGCAGGTATGGTGACAACATCAGTTATAAGAGAAGCTATAGAAGAATTTAAAGATTCTACCGATAAGTTTGTCTATAGCTATGCGGATTTTTATAGTAATCCAACGTATCTACTGGCTACGGCTACGGATTCTATTTTCGTGAACCCTAATGGTACTGTGGATATCAATGGTTATGGATCAAGTATTCCTTTTCTTAAGGAGGGGCTGGATAAGCTGGGTGTGAAGATGGAGGTGTTCTATGCGGGTAATTTCAAAAGTGCGACAGAGCCTCTTAGACGTACTAACATGAGTCCAGAGAATAAGCAGCAGACTAGAGAATTCCTTGGAGATTATTATAACAACTTTTTGGATGAGATCACTGCATCAAGAGGTATAAGTAGGAAGGCCGTGACGGATATCATTAATACATTGGATTTTGATAATGTCGATGATTGCATAGAAAATGGTCTGGTGGATGCTAAGGCTTATTGGTATGAGGTAGAAGACCTTATACGTGAAAAAGTCGGGGTAGGTGAGGGAAAGAAAATTAGTTATGTCAGTCTGGATGAGTATGATTCTAAAAAATATATCTCTGCTGGCACCTCTTCTAATAAGATAGCGGTCATATACGCAGAAGGCGACATCATGTATGACAACAACGAAAAAGGTGTGGTGTCAGAAGTGAAATATCATAAAATCTTTGATAAGATAAGATCATCTAATAGTATCAAAGCCATTGTCTTACGTGTTAATTCTCCAGGAGGAAGTGCATTCACATCTGATGTGATATGGAGAGAACTAAAGGAATTGCAGGCGCAAGGTATTCCAGTGGTGGCATCTTTTGGTGATTATGCGGCATCAGGTGGATACTACATCGCTGCGCGGGCTGATAAGATAGTAGCACATCCTAATACCTTGACAGGATCTATTGGCGTCTTTTCAGTTTTACCTAATTTCAGAGAATTGGCTAATGAGAAGTTAGGGATCAGATTTGACACAGTCAAGACAAGTCCTTATGCGATCACCTTATCAGGCGTATATGATGTCAGTGATGCTGAAAGAAAAATGATGCAGAAATTCACGGATGATATGTACCAAAAATTCTTGTCCAGAGTCGCAGAAGGTCGAGGTAAATCAGTGGATGAAATACATGAAGTGGCACAAGGGCGTGTATGGACAGGTCAGCGTGCTCAGAAACTCGGGCTAGTAGATGAATTAGGTGATTTGGATAGAGCCATAGAAATAGCATCAGAGCTTGCCGATCTAGAGGATGATTATAAGGTGGTAGAATATCCTAAGATCAAAAAAGAAATCTTCGAAGATCTCATTAACGAAATTATGAGGCAACAGGAGGACGTCAACTTGCTTAGCGAAGAAGAAAGGAGATTACTCGATATGTATAATAAATATAAGCGCGTATTAAGTTATAGAGAGCCTATGGCGAGGATGCCTTATGATATTATTTTGAATTAGCCTTTTCTTCCGGTCCTGCATTGATAATAACCCTTAGTGATTGGTCGTAAGTGGTATAGTTCCACACCCAATTAAGAAATACGAATACTTTATTCTTAAATCCAATAAGGGAAATCAAATGCACAAACAACCACAGAAGCCAAGCAAAGAATCCGGACATCTTTAGCTTTCCTATATCGGCTACCGCTTTGTTGCGTCCTATCGTTGCCATAGAGCCTTTGTCTTTATATGCGAAAGGTCTTAGAGTTTTTTTGATGAGGTTATGTGCTAGATTTTTGCTTTGCTGTATGGCGACTTGTGCGACCTGCGGATGTCCATAAGGGTAATCTTCACTAGGCATATATGCGATATCACCGACGGCATATACATCTTGTATACCAGACATCTGATGATATTGGTCCACAACGTATCGACAGCCTCTTTCTGATTGGCAGTCTTCTTTTATGCCTTGTATCACGTTACCTTTTATGCCCGCTGCCCATATTACTTTGTGTGCGACGATTTTCTGTCCGTCTTTAGTTGTGACATATTTGCCATCATATTCTGTTACCCTCTTATTAAGTTCTACTTTGACTCCGAGTCTTTGCAGGAATTTGAGTGCTTTATCGCTGGCTTCATCTGACATGCCCATAAGGAGTCTATCTCCTCCCTGAAAGAGGTAGATATCAACCTCTTTTTCGTTCAGCTCTGGGTAATCTTTGGGGAGAATATATTTTTTCATCTCTGCTAGTGCTCCTGCGAGTTCCACCCCGGTGGGACCGCCACCGACGATGACTATGTCTATATAACCCTGCCTATGATCATAGTCCGGCTCTGTAAGTGCAAGTTCTAAATCAGATAAGATGGCGTTCCTCAGAGAAAGAGACTCAGAAAGAGATTTAAGAGGAAATGTATTTTTTTGGAACTGATTATTACCAAAGAAGTTAGTCGTAGCCCCCGTCGCAATAACTAGTTTATCATAATAGATAGTCCCCAGGGGCGTTGAGACTTGTTTTTTGTCGGCATCTATATCTGTGACTGATGTGATACGTATGTGGACATTTTTATTTCTTTGGAATAGTTTTCTGAGAGGGAATATAATGGAACTTGGTTCTAGTCCCGCCATGGCGACCTGATAGAGGAGCGGCTGGAACTGATGGTAATTGTTTTTATCTATTAGGACAACTTGGAAATTTTTTCTTGCTAGCTTTTTGGCAAGGTTAATCCCCGCGAATCCAGCGCCTATTATGACTATTCTGTCATGACTACTATCAGGAATATTAAGCATAAAAAACTATCTCGCTTGACTTATGTTAGGATGTTCACACACTATAATCTAATCCATGAGTACACTAACGAAGCTACCTTTATTTCCGCTAAGTCTCGTTGCTTTTCCCGAAGAAAAACTCAATCTCCACATCTTCGAACCAAGATATAGGCAGTTAGTCCATGATTGTGTGAGTACAGACACGACCTTTGGTATTCCTCCAGTGGAGAAAGAAAAACCAATCAAAATAGGGACAGAAATGCGTATTACCGAAATATCCCGTACCTACGCCGATGGAAAGATGGATATCAAAACCGTCGGAATATCAAAGTTCCTGATAGTCGAATTCCAAAATAGAATGGATGAAAAATTATATCCAGGAGGTCAAATAAGAAGGATAGATGATCAGTCCTATTCAGATGTCGTTTTGACAGCTCGAGTTATCAATCTGATAGAGGAACTATATCAGCTTATGAAAATGAAATTGTCGATCCCGATGATTGATGATTCTTTCCGAATACATCACATCGCTCATAAAATAGGATTGAATTATAATCAGGAAATAGAGTTGCTGAATATACACGACGAAACGGAAAGGTTAGAATATGCAGTGCAACACCTCACTCAATTCATTCCAGTCGTCAAGGAAATGGAAGAACTAAGAAAGAAAATACAGATGAATGGACATTTCAAAAATGTCATTTCACCTGATATCAATCTGGACGATTTATAATTCTTCTCCGAGGTCTAAGGTCAGCGAGAATATGTGAGAAGCCAATACACCCGAGACGCTGCCGATATTAGCCAAAGCATAATCTATTCTGAATGTACCAAGTGATATACCCAGGCCGACATTGGGCTGAAACTCTAAGGACCTGTCTGTGCTACTCGTTTCGTTGATCGTACGCTGAATGTTTCCTACGCCCAGTCTGAGGAATACTTGCCTATTATAACCTAATTCTGCGCCAAAACTAGGGTCTATCCCGATATTGTTACCACTGAATAAACCAGCTTTGGTACCATCAGTAGAGAAGCGAACATCACCTTCTACTAACCAAGTGAAAACCTCGTCCTGATCTGAATGGTATGCAGCACTAAGTATTATCTTAGGTAGTGCTACTTCTGTGCTGCTTACAGGTATCACGTTGTTGGTTCTTTCGAATACGATTTGTTCTTCTTGAGTTAGAGAGAAACTCCATGTATTGATCGTCGTCGTAATATCTCTTGCCATAATACCGAATGACAGATTCTCTGTCTTGTATATTGCTCCTATATCAAATCCGAACCCTCTGGAATTTCCGAAACTGCCGATATTTCTAAAAATAATTTTGGCAGAGCCTCCCACATATAGTCCACTTCTTCTTGATCCTATTCTCTGACCGTATGATAGCAAAAAGGCGTAATCCGCAGCAGAAAACTCTAAGACATTGTCATAGTTGATGCTGCCATCTGCGCCGATAAGATTTATAGTATTAGGTATGTTATCGATTCCCATCCTTATGACGGTAGCCGACCCGAAACTTTGTGTTCGTTCGTTGAATACTTTTCCGTAACCTATATAATCATAGTTAGCAATGCCACCAAACCACTCGGCATGCATTGCGGATACTTGCATTTCGCTTTCCATCAGAGCCAATCCCGCAGGATTCCAGTAGGCAGAAGTAAGATCATTGGTCGATGCTGTGACGCTTCCTGACATACCATGTGCTCGTGCACCCACGCCTATGTTGAGGAATTCGTTGACGAATTTAGTATCCGCCTGTCCATACATAATGTTGCTCACAGAGAATATGACCAGATATGCGACATATTTGGGCCATTGCATTAATAAATCCATATTCAAATATATTAAATAAATTTTTAATATGTTATAGCTTGGTTATTAGAAAGGTTGTAATGATAATATGGATGTGCGCCGACATTTGTGACGAAGAATAAATTTCTTGCAATTATTATTAATTTTCAAGCAGAAAACTATCGATACGCATGTTAAGAAGTCTGCTAGGTGTCTTTTTAGGGATAATTACAGTGGTTGTGACAGTTGGAAGTGTTCAGCGATTAAGTCATCGCTACTATCCACCAAAAGAGAATTTGACACCAGATAATGTGAAGGGCATGGTGGATCATTTATCCCAATTACCTTTTGGTGCTTTTGCTTTTTTGTTGGTGTCTTATGTTCTTGCCGTATTCTTAGGAACATTGATTGCTAGTAGACTATCCCATAGCCGATTGATTAATTACATTCCGTCAATCTTTACTCTTATTGCCGTGCTATTTGGATTTTTGTATATCCCACATCCGCTATGGTTTGTCATAACCAGTATACTAGCAATAATCATAACAGCCATATTAGCAGAGAACCTAGGATTTCGACTTAAGCGAAAAGTTTAAATAGAAATTCTTGATATAGGGATAATTCGTTGGGGTATCGACTATCGACTCCCTTGGAGTGTTTGTCCATAATGTGTAACAGTCCGAAGGCTTTTTTGATATCCGCTACAGAATAATTTTTAGCGGCACTTTTATACTCCGATGTGAAGTAAGGACTTATTCTTAGTTTAGAGGCCAGCGTGCCACTATCCGATCTCTCATATTTTTTTGTCAAAAAGAGCTTAGTAAAGTAAGAGAATAAAGCGCCTACATTCATCTGGATAGGGTGGGCCTTTTTATTTTGAGAGAAGTATTTGATAATCTTATAGCATTTGATTTTATCCTTTTGTCCTATTGCCTTTTGCAATTCGAATATGTTATAATCTTTGCTGATGCCCACGTATTCTTGCACATGGTCTAAGGTGATGGTGTTTCCCTCTTGCAGATTAAGAGCTATTTTTTCTATCTCGTTGGATATTTTGGATAGGTCTGCGCCGAGATGTTCTGCTATGACTCTGGTTGTTTGGTTTTCTATTTTTAGTTTATTGTGTTTGACCACCTGAGTTATGAATCCAGGTACTTGATTGTCGTATAATTTTTTGGTGGTCATCACAATGGCCTTGTCCTTTAAGGCTTTCCATGCGGCTTTTCTTTTGTCTAATGACTTGTTTTTATAAGAAATAAACAAAAGACTCTGAGGGGATGGATTTTTGAAATATGAGGATAAATCCTCGAAGCTACTCATATATTGTGCTTCTTTGAGTATGACGACTCTATGCGAAGACATCATGGGATATTGCATGGCCTGATCTATGACCTGTTTGGCATTGGTTTCTTTTCCATAGAGCACGACTTGGTTAAAGGACTTTTCTCCCTCATCTAATAGATTGGCTTCCGCATATTGTATGACTTCGTCAATGTAATATGGCTCTTCTCCCTGTAGCAAGTAGATAGGTGAGAAGTCTTTTTTCTTGAGAGCGTCTATTATTTTCTGATGTTCCAACCTAAGTTTTCTTTACTCAAAGCAAAGTAAACCTAATCTCCGATATGATCAAAAATAAAGTCATAAGTAATGAATAGCATAGCAGAGAAAAAGTGATTATTGACATTGTTATTACCAGTGAATGTAAATATGTTCTCCGCATTGATATTAGATAGATCGACTAATTGTCTACCGCCTGATCGACGTCCATAGCCTAGGTCTAATCCAAAAGAAAATGTATTCTTTCCAAAATTAAACATCCCTCCACCGCTAAGATGATATACGTCTGGTGTGCTGCCGAGATATTCGGCCTCATCATTGAGCAATAGACTGTTACTTTCGTTGAAATCTGTTCTTAAGCCTCCCAGAAAAGTGACATTTTCATTTTTCTGATACTCAAATCCAATGGCAATATTGAGGACTGCTTGATTGGAGGTTTTTATATCTATTAATATATCTGCATCTCCACTTGCGATACCATCAAAAGAATCATCAGTCTCAGAAAAAACCGTATACTGCTTTACTGCATTAAAATATTCCGATGATAAATAAAGTCTATACTTTTCGACCTTAAAATCAATACCGAGTCCGATGGACAAAGGAGATTTGTAATCTACATCGCTAACTTCATTTCTATTAGATCTCGTCGTAACAAATTCGTCAGGTATACTTACCCGTTGGTCATCTATGGCATAGTCGGCAGACTTTCTTATTATACCATATAACGGTGATGTCACGGTCAGTCCCAGCGAAATAGATTCTGTATCATAAGATAATCCAAACTTGCTTATCCATCCTCCATAGATATCAATCGAATAGTCTAAAGCAGAACGCCATGATAGAAAGACATTTTGAGGAGTGTCGCTTGTAAGCACTTCTTTTTTAAAGTCAATGTCCAATCGCTGGTCATGCCAAACAGAAAATTGAGAAATACCAAATCCTAAATTTTCATTTAGTCTGAATCCCAGTGATATTCCAAACCAGTCTTCGGAAATTTTTCTATTGAATTCCAGTTCTCCTCTGAAAATAGCAAAGGGAGAATTAGGGATTTCGTTTATGACACGATCTTGGAAGTTAATGTCTGATTTGTAACGGGTAAATGAAGAGAAACCAATGACGACATTATTATCCCCAAACGGGGCAATACGCGCTGCTAAGAATCCTGGTGAAAAACCAAGATCTGTATCCGATATGTTAGTCTCATTACCGAGAAAATTGTTAGTGCGTAATATAGAATAGGTCGGAGTCAAGAAAGAGAAGGCCAATCCGATGTCTTCGTCCATCGCAATGGCGCCTGGATTATAGAATATTGAGGTTTCGTCATGGGCAGAAGATATAACTGCCCCATTAAGTAATAGACCCTTAGCACCAAACTGGTGTGTCCAATAGTGCGCATCTACTTGACCGAAGGCCAATGACGAACTAGATAGTGTAATACAGATGAAGCATATAATCCTCATAATCTTTAAAGTAAACTGCAATATGCGTGCCTCTTACTCTTGTAAATATATGTCTTAGATATTATACTAACAGTTTATAGCTGTCCCTAAAACCTAAATAACCTCATCCCAAGGTTAAATGTATGTGCTTGTCGACCAGGCGTCGTATCGAAAAAGTAAGTGTACACTGCCTCTAACTCAAGAAAATCGAATACATAATATTTGACACCTGCACCAAGCTGCGCATAGCCTGATATGTCCGTATTTGTAATGGCATTTCCGTTATAATTGAATACAGGTTTTAATGCCGCGTTAGCTAATCCATAATATGTCCATTGCGTCGATGGAATGTAGCTATAGATCATAGTAACTGGAAACTGTAACTGCATGAAGTGATTTTCTCCAGAAGGAATACCGAATCGGACATTTTCTATATGCGCTCCTATATCAAAAAATAAGCGACGCTTGAGCGAAAGTTCTTTTTCTATAAAGGCATTATTGAATATTTGTAAATGTCCAAAATCAGCGTAGCCGTAATCATCGTTTCCTTGAGCATCTGACATCGGAACAAAATATATGGCATGTAGGAAATTAATATTGGGCTTGTCTTTAAAAGGCTCGTATCTTATACGTGGTCCTAACGCTGATATACCTGCTCTTGCAAAGGATTGAACACCATCATTCTCCGAGAAAGAATCGGTGCTGAAGGATAAGGCACTGAATAATCCATCTTTTCCTTGATCTACACTTCTTAATTTCAGATCAAATCCAAAATTCAAATTTTTATCTGTTCCTATGAGTACTTGGATAAAACTAGAAAAGAAATTAGATCTTAGTCCATTATCTGATTGCGTGTAATAATTGTTGAATATCTTGACTTCGCCGCCACCTTTCCCGTACAACTTAGTCGGATAAAATAGTAATATGTCATCACCCGTTAATCCGTTGATGGACCAATCATAGTCGAGGTAATCTATATTATAATCTGCGAGATCAGAGATTAGTAGAATTTCACTCAGATGTTTTTTTATTTCTTGATCTGGTCCAAAATCTTTAGCATTCCAATAAAATATTTTGGACAATAGGACCTCTTGCTTTGATTTTTTTATTTGGACGATATGATCTTTTTGTAGAGCGTCTCCTATTAATTCATCCATGTTTTGAGATGTTACAAAGGGTAGGGGTGGACAACCTTTGGCTCCGCAATTCAGCAAAAAGTGCAAATATGGGTTTCCGTATTCTGTACAAATTCGTTTTTCTAATTGATTAAGACTTAATCCTTGGAAAATTTCTTTTGTAAAGAAATCTGGAATAGCGGCAACGCTTGTAATAGGGTAGCGCTCCTTTATCTTTTTTATTACAAGGAAATTGTAAATATTGATAAGGTAAGCCACTTGCTCGGAACTGGGGAGAGATGAAAGCTCAGTGTCCTCTATAGCTTTCGAGGTGTTGTCGATGAGATCAGGTCTAATGTTTTCATAATCGATTCTGTCATTAATGTAATATTGATCGAGTAAGGTTTTGTAGTTGTCTAAGAAGTCTGATTGGCCATTCAGATTAATAGCGAATAAGCCAAGTATGAATATGATTCCTATGATTCTGCTCATTATAGCACAAAGATAGTTTAGCTCATGATTATAGAACTGTAACATTTTGACATTAGGTGGATTTAATTTGACTCCTGTAGAAGAAAACTTACCATAATTAGATATATAACTCCTGTCGATCTTATACTAAATGTTTGTAGATTACTTAATATGTATAATACAGAAGAGACTAAAAGCCTTATATATACACTGGAGCAGAAGCGTATCTCTTTATTGGAGGTCAAAAAAAGTACCTTAAAATGGCATCTATTATTACCCATAATCTTCGCTTTGCTGTTGCTTATGATGTTTTCTGCGACTCCTGTCGGGCTGGTAGCCGGAGGGGTAACTGCGATTATCTCATTTATCACATACCTGATAAGAATCCATTTTCCTTTCAATGAAATTAAGAAAAATGCGAAGGCCGCTACTTTAGCAGAGATTATGCAAAACTTTCATCCTGAGGTCAAATATTCATACCATGCTGACTATCAAAATGGCAAGTCATTGATAAAAAGTGCGAGGCTTATTTCAGCTAATTCTTATGAGGAGGAAGATGTCATCAAAGGAGTAATGGATAAGGCCATATTCTATATATCTGAGATAGAACTTGCCAAAAAGAATGATAAATCAAGAAGGACAGTTTTTGATGGTATGCTTTTGCATATCAAAATACCAGGACGTCGTTTTGCCAATAGTCGTATCCAAAGTGAACCTGGCTTACTGGCTCAACTTTTCGGTAGTTATGTCAGACACCCTGATTACGGATTTTATTATGATACAAATGATGATAACGCTTTTCATCAAAGTCTAAAAAGTTTATTTCCTTTTATTAGACATCTTATGGATAGACAGGGTGATATCAGGATAAGCACGCAAGGGGACGAAATGCTCTTAATGATGGAGTCAGGAATGGATTTCTTAGATCAACCTAATATCTCCTTATCCACCTCATTGTATGATAAGAAATTCATAGAAGGGATGTCAAAACATATTAATTCCCTATTATTTATCGTTGATTCCTTAGCAAACAACCGCGATAGTCAAGAAATAGAGAAAAGGTTAGAATTGAGAGCATTGGAATTGATTAAAAAACAATCTAATGCTTAAATTTATGTCGTGGTCTGATTGATTAATGGGGCATTAGCTCAGTTGGCTAGAGCGCCACGCTGGCAGCGTGGAGGCCATCGGTTCGAGTCCGATATGCTCCACACTTATCTATAGTCTCTCGCATTAGTATTGTATCCTACACCCCAATGAGTACGATTATTATATAAGCTGCCGTTAGTACTAGATTTTTCCAATTATTGATTTATTTATATTAAAGTCAGAAACTCTTGTAAGCGTTCAAATTATGTGTAACAAATTAATCTGTTCGTTATTATTTGCTTTTTTTATAATAATAAACGTGTCCATAACTCAGGCTGTCTATATTACAGAAGCACCTACATCTATCGAAAATCAGATGACGGACGAAATGCTTCCTCAGATAAATCTGCCTGCACTCAACTACCAAAAACTAATAGCGCAAGATGAAAAAGAAAAGAAAGAAGGCCTTCCTTATAGGTTTGGTTATGTGCATGATGTGAACATTGACATGCAAGAGGATTTCCTATGGGATACGTTGAGTAATGATATGAGGGTGGGGAGAGTGAAAATAAGTGCGCCGTCTGCGACAACCATTAACCTTAACTATTCTGCTTTTGATATTAATACAAAGACTCGACTATATGTCTACGGACAGTCCAAGGAAGATTTTATTGGACCGTTTACTTATAAAAATATTAAAGAGAATAAAGAGTTCGCGACTGGCCTTATTAAGGATTCTATTTGTTATGTGGAAATCATAGAACCTATTAACCATAGCAAGAAAAACCGTGTGGTAATAAATGGTATTGTCCATGGGTATCGTTCTGTAAGAGGAAAGGTCAATTCTTTGCTCAAGGCCTTTCAGGATTCGGGATCTTGCAATTATGATGTGGGATGCGGAATAGCTAACGGATGGAGTGATCAGATCAAATCGGTGGCTCTTATATTGACTGGAAATAATAATAGAATTTGTACAGGCGCCTTGATCAATAATACGAGTCAGAACTGCCAACCTTACTTTTTGACCGCCGAACATTGTTTTTCTAATAGAAATCCAGGAGATGTTTTGAATAATATTTTTATGTTCAATTATGACAGTCCGACACCAGCTTGTCCAGGAACACCTGTAATGGATGGTCCGACCACTCAGACCGTGCAGGGAGCGACTGTTGTGGCGGAAGGTTTTGATTCTGATTTCTTTTTATTACAACTCACGACCAATCCACTTGATTTTTATGATGTGTATTATGCTGGATGGAATAGGGCTAACTCTGGTGTAACAGATACTAGAGCTATACATCATCCTGCTGGAGATGTGAAGAAATTTTCTGTAGATAATGATCCGCCTGCGGGTAATGACAATTTTAGAGGATCTCCCATAGGCTCACATTGGAGAGTTGTATGGGAGCAAGGGACCACCGAAGGTGGATCTTCTGGTTCTCCTATTTTTGATCAGAATAAGAGGATAATAGGAGACCTAAGTGGAGGAACCGCGTCATGTAGTAACCCCAATGGTCCTGATGTCTATGGAAAAATATGGTATTCTTGGGATCAGAATGGAAGTGCTAATAACGCTAGATTAAGACCCTGGTTAGATCCGACTAATTCTAATGTAATGTTCGTGGACGGAACTAATTGCTCCAGTGCCTGTCCACCCGATTATGCTGGACCTAATACATTAACGGGAAATCAAAATACGTCCGCAGATTTCGAAACAGACGGTATTCTACAGTCTACTCAACTTATCAATGCCGATGTGGATTATGATTCTGGTACACATATTGATTTATTGCCAGGCTTTGAAGTTTCGTCAGGAAATATATTTGAGGCTTTTATAGATGGGTGCGGTAATCTTAGAATACAGCAAGATGAGGTAATTAGAGAGAAGAGAAAATAAATGCTCTCTTATAGTTTTGAGAATTTAGAAATATGTCTTTATATCAATAAATTTATCGGTTATGAGATATTCAATTTTGTTTTCATTTGCTTTTCAAATAATTACGCTTGTGGGATCAGCTCAAAATTTAGAACCTGGAATGCATGAGCACAATTTGGATCATCATACGCAATGTATAACCTCCGAAGAAAGAGAATCGGTGAAATTACAAAATGCGAAGAATCGAAAATTGATAGGAGACCAAACCAAGAATAAAAGTGCAATGGTTTTGTTTGATTGGCCTGTAGCGCAGAATCCTGCTTTTGATTATAACTCGACTTTTGCTATTTCTAATTATGTAGACCATGACCCATCATTCCCTAATAACTTGCTGGATTACGACTGTGGTAATCATACTTATGATACCAATAGTGGTTATAATCATCAGGGAATAGATATTTTTCTATGGCCATTCGATCATAACCAAGTAGCAGCTGATCAGACTTATGCGGTTGCAGCGGCACCTGGAGTTATTCTTAATAAGGCTGATGGCAATATTGATAATAACTGTAGTTTCAATTCCATGCCGGCAAATTTTGTGATCGTGGAACATTCTGATGGCAGCGAAAGCTGGTATTGGCATCTCAAAAATGGTTCTGTCACGACTAAAGCCATTGGTGCTAGTGTCGTTGTAGGCGAATATCTCGGTGTCGTTGCAAGTTCGGGTAATTCAACGGGTCCGCATTTACACTTTGAGTGTTTTGACAGTAATGGAAATCTTATAGACCCTTATGCAGGTAATTGTAATAGTATGAATTCTGCTTCCTTTTGGAACAATCAAAAACCTTATTGGGAGCCTACAATTAATACCATATTGACCCATAGTGCACCCCCTAGCTTACAAGCTTGTCCCAATATGGATATAACTAATATTTCTACCAGTTTTAATCAGGGACAAACGATGTATCTTGCTGCTTATTTCCATGATCAGGTGTCTACGAAGACGACCAATTTGAAAATAACCTATCCCAATGGCGCTAACTTATGGACATGGACAGTTACGCCGAGTTCTAACTTTAGAGCGGCTTATTGGTGGTGGCCTTTTACTATTCCTTCAGCAGCACCTAATGGTAGGTATACTTTTGAGGCTGAACTAGATGGTGATATTGTTACTCGAGATTTTACTGTTGGTATCAGTTGTCCTCCAGATTATTCTGGACCTAATATGCTTACTGGAACTCAATCAACGAATGCGGATTTCGAAACTAATGGAGTAATTCAGTCTACCCAGAAAATAGATGCAAATGTGGACTACGATTCAGCGACTCATATAGATTTACTGCAGGGATTTGAGGTGTATACCGGAAGGGTGTTTCAAGCATTTATCGATGGGTGTGGTAATTTATTGCGAAGAGAAACTTCTTCAGAATCAGAAGAAAAGTAAGGGCAGACTGATTGATGGGGTTGTTAACAGATGTCTCTCACTACCTTCTATACCGCCCAATCCAAGCTCCGCTCTACCGCTTTACGCCATCGTGCATATAGTTTAGTTACTTTTTCAGCATCCATTTCAGGTTGGAATGTTCGGTCTATGATTCTGTTTTTCTTAATGAAGTCCGCATCCCAGACGCCTAGTTGTATCCCTGCAAGATAAGCTGCGCCCATTGCTGTGGATTCTACTATCTCAGGACGTTGTACTTCAGCACCTAATACGTCAGACTGAAACTGCATGAGATAATTATTGTTACATGCACCGCCATCGACACGTAGAGATTTGAGTTGTATTCCACTGTCCTGTTCCATAGCTTCCAAGACATCTTTAGTACGATAGGCAATGGCATCCAGTGCTGCTTTAGCAATGTGCTCTTGAGTGGTAGACCTCGTTAATCCAATGATTGTACCTCTACTATCCATATTCCAGTAAGGCGCACCCAAACCAGATAGAGAAGGCACGAATACCAAGTTGTGTTCGTCTTCTTTGACATTCATGGCCATGGACTCTGTATCTCCAGAGTTATCAATAATCTTAAGTCCGTCCCTGAGCCATTGTATCATAGCACCTGCCACAAAAATACTACCCTCTAAGGCGTATATGGGTTCTCCTTTTTCGTTACAACAGATTGTTGTCAACAATCCATTATCAGAGTTGATAATTTTATCTCCGACATTCATCAGCATAAAACAACCCGTGCCATAGGTATTCTTAGCACTGCCATGATCGAAGCACGCTTGCCCAAAGAGTGCCGCTTGTTGATCGCCTGCGACTCCTGTTATAGGTATCTCTGTATTCTTGTATTTATAGGTCCCAAAATTCGAAGCGGAATTTTGAATATTGGGTAGTACGCTATTGGGGATTTTTAGTTTGTCTAAGATTTTTTGATCCCAATTTTTGGTTTGAATATTATACAGCAAAGTACGCGATGCATTGGTATGATCTGTAACATGCATCTGGCCTTGGGTCATGTTCCATATAAGCCATGTATCTATTGTCCCAAATATTAATTCTGATCGATCAATGTTATCATCTAAATTTTCTAAAATCCACCTGATTTTTGTACCAGAAAAATAGGGGTCGATAGGCAGACCTGTATTACGATATACATATTCTTCAAACCCCTCTTCTTTCAGTGACTTGCAGTACTGGCTCGTTCTCTTGTCTTGCCATACGATGGCATTAGCCACTGGTTGTCCTGTATTCTTGTTCCAGACGACGGTTGTTTCGCGTTGATTAGTAATGCCTATACCGATGATTTGACTTGGATCTTCGGTATTATCAGTGATGACCCTGTCGAGCATCTTCATTTGCACTTCCCATATCTCCATAGGATTATGCTCCACCCAATCCGCAGAGGGAAAATGCTGCGTAAATTCTTGTTGTGCAATGCCACTTATCTGGCCTTTCATATCCACAAGAATAGCTCTGCAGCTACTAGTGCCTTGATCTATAGCAACAATATATTTTTCCATGTCGAAGAGGATTTACGAGTTAATTATTCTTGCGCCATCACTAATGTTAACAAGATAAAGCTCAGGCTCAATATTCCATTTTTGAAAGTATAGATTTTTTACTTTGTCTTTGATGCTTGCCGTATGACTTTTATCCACAAGATTGAGCGTACATCCACCAAAGCCACCACCCATCATACGTGATCCAAGGACTGCGTCTTCATCTCTCAGTATATCTACAAGAAAATCTAACTCGGCACAGCTCACCTCGTACTGATTAGATAATCCTTCGTGACAAGCATATAATAGTTCTCCGCAAGTCTTAAAGTCATTCAGCTTGAGAGCAGAGACGTAAGAAGTTACCCTGTTATTTTCTTCTACTATGAATTGCGCTCTTTTTCTTACAGTCTCATTTTCGAAAGTAATTTCTTTTAGGGCATCAGTATCTTTTATATCACTCAGATGTCTTATGTCAGGGTAAACTCTCTTGATACTATTTACTGCATTATTACATTCGCTTACTCTATCATTATATCCTGAAGTAAGATTATCATGTTTGACGCAAGAATTTATAACTAACCAGGTGTACTGGCTAGTAGGATAGTCTATGTAGTTGTATTTTAATGTATCACAATCCAGGTACATGACATGATTCTCTTTTCCAAAAAGGGAAGAGAACTGATCGAGTATACCTCCTTGTACTCCTATGAACTTATGATTTGAAGATTGGGACATTTCTATCAGCTTCCAAGGATCGCAATGACAATCAAAATACTCATTTAATGCTGTCAATATAGAGCATTCTAATGCGCTGGAAGAACTCATGCCGGACCCAATGGGTACATCACTAGTCAGGGCACAATCGAATCCTTTTAGCTCGACACCAGACTTTTTAAATTCTATAAGAAGTCCAATAAGAAAGTCGACCCATAGTTCTCCATGCTTTTGCAATTGATCAGTAGTAAAAGAATATTTCTTGTCCAGATCTATTGCTGTGATATTAATCTGATCGTCTGTCCTAGGATTAAGTGCAAAATAAAAGTACTTATCTATAGCTCCCGGGAGGACTAGGCCTTTGTTATAATCAGTATGACCACCGATAAGATTTATCCGACCTGGGGCAAGAGCGACGATAGTATCATCATTAATTGTTAGATGATTAGCTATTTTCTCTTTTACAACTTGATGATTCAATTTTGGTAGAAAGGTTTAATTTTTATTAAGCATAATTATTCCATTACATGGGCATTGCAATTTGATCAAGTTTTCATCTAGTGTAATTGAACTCTCAGATTGCACCTCTCCCATACAATTGACAACTTTTATTTTCCACTTACCTGATACATTCTTTATGTCCAGTAATATGTCCTCTGTCATCTTTCCATTAATTATGTCTATCTCATTACTATTAGCTAAAGTAATGTGCACGTCATCATATAGACCATATATCGATTTATGTTCCTTTTCTGATTTGAGTATTGGGTAATTGGCTAATGGTTTGTATGCGGAAAATTTTCCATGCAATAATATGTCTCTGTTATCGGTCCAGTACTGATTAAAGAACGATACCATTTTTTGCTCTTCTTTTGTTCTCTCTGATAGCATGACAGAAATCTGAGGAACGGCAAATAGAAGATTAGATAATTGCAGTGCGGCATATTCTATAGGATCATCTTTGTGCCATGTGATCATGTCAGAATGTACGATGCTTTCGCCGCAGATTAGTTTTACATCCGTGATCCTTACACGATTCATAAGACTATCATTAGGACAGTCAAATGCTCTGAACATATTTCCTAACTGCCTCAGTGCAGGATTGATATATTGCTGTCTGAATTCTATAAGGACATCGGGATTTATTTGAGTAAGTGCTTGGGTTATTTCTGAGATAAGTCTTGATACTCCTTGAGTTATAGACAAGGTATCGCGACCATTAAGTTCAGTGGTTTCTGTCTCTGGGTATACCTTGAAGTCATCAATAAAATCTAGCTTGAATCCATCTATTTTCCAATCTATGAGAGCCATAGAATAGATGTCAACGAGATACTTTCTGACTTCTGGAAATCTAGGATCAAAAACAGGTGCCCAGTGATGATTTTCTGTAAGAAATTTGCCTTGAAATTTTTGATATGCCTTTGACTTTTTACCACAGAATGGGACAGAGTACCATAGCATGATACCCATACCTATATCATGTATACTATTAACTAAGGTGGACATATCGGCAAACCGTTCGTTATTCCAGTCTCCTGTGTAGTCATAGCCACGATTATCATCTACGGTTTGCCAGCCGTCGTCTATTATGACTAAATCACAACCCAGCCCTTTTGAGATTTTACACTCTTCCAGTAATTTATTTTCTTCTAAGTTTTGGTGGAAGGAGTACCATGTGCTGTATAGTGGAGATTGTGATAAAGGCGGAGTATTTCTGGTAGGAATGCCTGCAGCAGATACCATCCATCTACTTATATTCTGTACCACATGGCTATAATGATTTTCGGAGCGATCTATTATGATTTTGATAGACTGATCTCCAGATCGTCCTTGCTCAGTAAACAAGTGAAAATGGAAATAAAAGTGATTGTCTTCTTCCCGTAGAGAACATTCTATGGGAATGTAGTCAACTATTTCTGATATAGCACAAGTACAGATATTCTCATCATTATGACCAAATAGAGAAAGTATGGGTGCATCTACGGATATAGAAGCATTGAGCTTGGGCATCTCCCAGTCGGTTCTAAATCTTTTGTCAAGAATATTGTTGGTCGTCCAACATCCTTTGACATTAATGGCCTTTTGTTTCCACTTTATGTATAACGGAGATCTTGTGAATGCTTCACTTATTGTTAACTCATATACCTCTCTATTATCTTCGCTTTCTATCTGTGTAAGCTGTGCTTGCTCTGCCTGCTTACCATAGACTTCGGGTTTATATCCTACGGTATTTTTTCTATTTATAATCTGCATTGGCAAGCATTAACTTTAAACTATTGGCATCAAGTGCTTCTTGACAATCTTCTTTTTGCTGATCAATTAGTTTGGAGCTATGACTAAATATATTCCCCAATTTGGAATTGATATTTTCATAATGAGATCTCATTTTGTCTATGTCAAAATAGAGATAACCTGTTCTGCGTTCGAAAAAGTCGAGCGGATGAAAGACGGATTCATGCTCTATGGTGTATTCTAGTTCTGACTCCAATATATTCCCATTATTGTCTTGCGCATACTTAATAATTTTCTCGGCATCTTTCCCATAATTATTCACAAGGCTAATAATCTCATTTCTATTCAGATGATCGTTCTCTGCGATTAGGTTCTGGGTCCATGATCTATAGGCGCTATAATTTTTAAATGGTGCATGATGCAGTTTGTAGTTTTTGGTTTTGCAATTGGCCCATTCTTTATCATTTTTTTCGAATACTAAATCCACAATTCTCTGAGCCATTTTTCTAAATCCAGTCAACTTTCCACCAGCAATAGAAATTAATCCCGAATCAGAGACGAATATTTCATCTTTTCTGGATAGCTCTGTCGGTGGTTTTCCTTTTTGTTGGATAAGTGGCCTTAGTCCAGACCAAGTTGATTTGATGTCCTGAACTGTTATTGGATGTATATCAAAAAAGTTATTAGTCGCATTGATGAGGTATTCCGCATCTTGCAGCGTACAATGTTGTGCGTCAGGATGGCCCTTGTATGTAGTGTCTGTTGTTCCTACATACACAACCTGACCTCTAGGTATCGCGAAAATCATTCTGCCATCGAAGGCGTCAAAGTAAATGGGATTTTTGATAGGAAGCAGAGACTTCTCTAAGACTATATGTACTCCTTTAGATAGATGTAGATTGGTTTCTGTCTGAGCGTCGTCTTTTGTCCTTACAAAGTCTACCCAGGGACCTGCTGCACTTACTACAATAGCAGAACTTAATTTTATTTCCTTATTACTGATGTGATCATGAGCGATGACTCCAGCAGTCTTTCCGTTTTCATACTCAAACCCTGTCACCTCTGCATAGTTAAACGCTTCTGCACCATTTCTAATGGATGCCTTAATTAGTTCCATAGTTAGCCTTGCATCATCAGTTCTATATTCTGAGTAGATAATTCCAGATTTGACTCTTTCTTTTCTGAGTGATGGTTCTATGCTAAGAAGTTTTCGTTTGGATACATTCTTTCTTCTTTGATCACCTTGTACCTTGGCCAATCTGTCATAGACAGAAATAGCTATGCTAGCTGAGAGTTTAGAGAAGGTTCCATCATGGACTATAGGTAAGACCATATTGCGCGGATGCACAAGATGGCATGCCATATTATGTACGATGGCTCTTTCTACACCAGACTCTTTGACTAAACCAAATTCTAGCTGCTTTAGATATCTGAGGCCTCCATGTATGAGTTTAGTTGATTTGCTGCTAGTCCCAGACGCAAAGTCTTCTTTTTCTAAAAGCAATACTTTGAGACCTCGTAATGTGGCATCAAGTATGATGCCAGCTCCAGTGATACCGCCACCTATAATGATAAGATCATAATGTGTGCTTACAGCTTGATCTATTCGTTGTGTGCGCTCTTTATTTGTAAAACTATGAAGGTCAGGAATCATTAGTTATTTCTTGAGTATGTATATACGCCTTTAGACGTCGATATTATAAAAGAGGACAAATCTAAGGTTATTATATCTTCCATGGATTCCGCTATGCTCAATCCAGAGTCTGTTGTGGATAGCGCTTCGTACTGCATATTACCTTTATTAAGAAGAACGAGTCCATTCAGTCCGTTGATAGAACCGTTATGGGTTTCTACATCTTCATAATTGGTTGCTACAATTATATCCTTGAGGTTATCATTGTTAATATCAACAATTTCAACATCATTAATAATGCTCAACTGAGCCGATCGTGGCAATGTTCTTATTGCAAATTCTAATCCTCCTTTATTTTCTAAAATTACACTGCTTAGGTTATTAATAATGGCATACTCTGCTTCAGAGTTAAGGTTATTGATAATCTCGTCGTATTCCGATTTCGCAAATGTATTATAGTCTATATAGGATTTTTTAAGTTTTGGAAGATTGATGGCAATATCATCTCTGGATGCATAAGTATATTGTTCTTGATTTTTACCGTTGCGATGAGACATAATGGGATCATTTTTACCATCACCATTGAGATCATTTTTTACTATTCTTATGGGCTTATCTATGTCCGCTCTGAGTCTCGTATTATGCCCCAGATTACCAAGCAAGATATCTAAGTCACCATCTCTATCTAAATCATCAACTTTGCAACATTGCCAGTAGCCTAGCAAAGAATCGAATGGTGGATATTCTCTTTCTCTATAATAGCCTTCTTGTGAACTATAAATTTTTGGACTTTGCCATTCTCCCACAACTATAAGCTCATTCTTGTCATCACCGTCAAGATCCACTAGGGATAGATCAGATATGTCACCGTAATTTTCTAATTCAATGGAGTTAAGTATGATACTATTATTTGCTAAACTAATTTTCATTAATTCATTCTTAGATAATTGCGGATAGTTGTTGGCATCAGATCTTGCGTATATAAATACGTTATCATCTGAGGATGCAAAATTATAGATGGCCTCATTCAGTTTTTTAGTCTGTAAAAGTTTCCAACGATTACTTATTTTTTCGAATACATATAATTTAGCCTTATTACCTTTTTCGTTGGAATTGGTGGTGACATAAAGATTCTCTGATCTGTCATTGTCAGTTATTATCAGATCGGTTACAATCTCATTATTGAAATCATGGATAATCGTTGCTACCGATGTAGATAAATCTAATTCTCTTAATGCTTCGCTTTGATTTGCGATGATTAGGCTGTTGTCTATTTTAGACTTGCACATTCTGATATTCTCATTCAAGCACGATTTAAACAAGAGCCGCTGTAGACTAAAGTCATGCTTGTTGCCAATTTTCTTGTCTTTAGTAATCAGAGTACTTGTGCGATTTAATAGTGTTGATGTGGTGGTGTCAATTTTATCGACAAACTTAGAATTGCTGTATTCGATAAGAAGAGTTTGATTATTTGCTGGATTTTTGATGATGGACCTCTTATTGTCCATCCACTTTATGTCTAAGTGTTCTACACTTTCTTTTCCTAATCCGAAAGTCAGCACAAAGTCCATAGTCGAGAGATAAGACCGTGTCGGTGACATGGTTCTTGTTATTTTTTTACCGTTGGTCAGCGTGCAAGTGACTTTCGTTCCTATGGCATTTATGTTTTTTTCAAATCCTCTTAGTTTTATTTTTATATAATTATTTCCTTGACTGTTGTTGATTAATATTCGTGATTTTTCGTTGAGATTATTTTCGATAAGGTCCAGATCTCCGTCATTGTCTATGTCTGCATACGCGACACCGTTAGTGATTGATTTCTTGCTGAAGCTGAAATTGAAGAACTTCCCTGTTCTATCATTTATATAGAGTTGGTTTGGTAACTTAACATCTGGAAGATTCTTGACATCGGATTTTATCTTATTGATCATATCCTCTTTTTCACCGAACCCTACTAAGTTGGAATTGTAATTGACGAAATCAAGGTCGGTTATATTTTTGCCATAACCATTACTAATGTAGATATCATTATAGCCATCATTATCAAAGTCTGTTATTATTGGCGACCAACTCCAATCAGTCTGGTGAATATCTAAGAATGGCGCGATGTCCGTAAATGGATTAGTGTTATCTGTATTATTACCAGGATGTAATTGTAACGTATTTCTGATGAATTGTTTGTTATATCCTTCTATGAGAGAAAGCAAATATTTATCATAGTTCATAGAACCCAGCATGGTCTTTTGCCTATAATTATCTTGAGGAAGCATATCTACCACAAGTATATCATCTTGCTGGTCTTCATTTATATCACCAAAATCGACACCCATACTATTATAAGTTGTATGCTTAAGCCAAGTCTTGGATCTATCCTCAAACCGTTCGCCATCGATATTAATATAAAGTATGTCATCAGATATGAAGTCGTTAGCAACGTAGAGGTCAGGGTAGCCGTCATTATTGATGTCATTGCATATAACACCTAGACCAAAACCAGGCAGATCGACATTCCATTTTTCTGAGGCATCTTCATATTTGATTTGTCCAGTTTCTACTTCTAGGTTTATGTAGAATTTATCAAAACTTTTCTTGGAAAAATACTGCTTTGGTTTGGGATAATTCTTAGTTGTCGGGTCTACATAATTTTGTAATTGATACAAATCCAAATCTCCATCCAGATCGGCATCAAAGAAGATTCCTTGTTGACTATATAAGTCTATATTAAGATTATATGTTTCTGACTTTTCTTCGAACAAAATTTGACCGTTTTCTGATCTATTTATAAAAAGCAAATTTCTGCAAAGCCCATTGTCGCAGTTAGGACCACCTACGGATAGATATATATCCGATTTGCCATCATGGTTGATATCCACTATTGAGACGCCATTGACCCATTGACTGGTCTTGATGCCTGCGCTTTCTGTCACGTTGTTATATGCTAAATTGTTAGATCCTTTTAATAAAGCGCAAGAAACCATGTTGCCAGAAAGAAAAATATCTAGATAACCATCGTTATCAAAATCTGCGACACCTACACCACCTCCATTATATAGATAGTGATAGTCGAATACACTCAGCTCTGAATCATCTATGACATTTTCAAAGTCTAATTCTATGCTTTCTGAGAATAGATGCGAAGCCGAATCGTGGTTATTGGAATCGGGCTCACAGCTTATGATAGAGCAGATGCACAAGATGAAAATGAAGCGACTTATGGAAAATGTATTAGCGGTTAAGTAAAAAAAATGATCATCCCGACGAAGGGACGACCATTCAAAAGTATGAAAAAACTATTTCTTAATAACCTGGGTTTTGTTGCAGTTTATCATTAGATGATAACTCAGATACAGGTATCCATACATATTCATCTCTTCCAGTGGTAAATGTACCACCACTGAGGGATTTAGGATGAGAGCCATGTAAAGAGTTCTCCCCAAGGTAGTCATCAGCAAGACCCCATCTTACAAGGTCAAAAAATCTATGACCTTCGCCCGTGAGCTCCATCACTCTTTCGTCTATTATCGCCTGTGTCATTTCTGACTGAGATAATCCACTTAGAGGAGTTATTTCTGCGCGCTCTCTTACTTGGTTGATGTAGGCTTCTGCTTCTGACGTTTTTCCTTGATTATTGAGAGCTTCTGCCATCATAAGCAGGACATCAGAGTATCTTATAATTCTCCAGTTGTTACCGACGTTGGTGCCGAGAAAGTCTACTTGGTCTCTTGTGCCTATATCGAGACCAGCGTATTTTCTCGAAAAAATAGGCTCCATACCGTCAGCGTTAGCTTGATCTATATCACCTGCAAAGTCGGTAAGGTAATCGGTCCCACCATACCCTGTGGAGCCAGGATAATCATAAGCTAAGGTTTCGTTTCTTCTGACAACATCACCGTTTGCTTCGAATAAGTCTTTTACCCATGAGTTAACATAATGCGATTGGTCAGGAGACTTTGTTGGTGGAGCGTAATCTATGTGAAAGTTACCCATTGTTCCTACGCCAGGTATATCCACACCCCACGAAAAGGCCTCTAAGCCTAAATATTGCAATTCGAATACAGACTCAGAATTATTTTCATTTACCTGTCCAAAATTGTCACCATAGCTAGCGGCAGGTAACAGGCTGTAATTTCCACTATTAATTACGTTATTAAAAGCAGCTTCTGCAGCTGCCCAATTGCCCCTATATAGTTCTGACTTACCTTTGAGCGCTGTAGCAGAACCAGAGGTCGGTCTTCCTGCGTCCTCTGAGCCCCATGAGTTTGGTAGACGACTCTCTGCTTGTTCCAAATCTGAGATAATCTGTTCCCAAACCGCATCTGAAGACACCTGAGACTGGAAAAAGTCTTCCTGTACTTTTGGTGTTTCAGTTACTAAAGGAATATTTCCAAATAAGTTAACCAAATACCAATTAGCGAAAGCTCGCATAAAATAAGCCTGTCCTAGATATAAATCTGAATTAGGAATATCACTACTGACATTCTCTAAAATCGCATTAGCTCTATAGATTGTCTTAAAAGGCTCATTCCATATTTCTGTAGCCCATCTTGCCGTACCAGGACCACCTTGTAATGTAGACAAGGAGGTGTTAGGTGCAAATGGTCTTATATTAAATACATCAGATCTAAGCAGTGCGCCTGTGTGTATAATTCTACCCCAAAAGAAGGTATTAGTGATAGGGTGATACATTCCGTTGACTGCATTTTGTGCATCAGATTCCGTTTCCCAGAATGTACCAGAAGATACAGTATTAGTATTTACCTGATCTAAAAAGCCATCATTACAACTTTGCGTGAAGAAGGCAATTGTAAAAAGTATCAAGGCAATCGAAAATATTTTGTTTTTATTCATTTTTCTTGATTGAAGAATTTTTTAAAAATTAGCCTGAACACCGAAGACAAAAGATCTTGT
Source organism: Saprospiraceae bacterium (assembly GCA_020628095.1). Classification (GTDB taxonomy): domain Bacteria; phylum Bacteroidota; class Bacteroidia; order Chitinophagales; family Saprospiraceae; genus RFSX01. The sequence continues at coordinate 229,539 of JAHDFP010000001.1, read as the reverse complement.
GTTAGGATAAGCCCTAGCATCTAACCCTCTACCTAAGATAGGATTTACTGCAGTTCTGAATCCTTGGAATCCAGTGTCGCGGTTAGCTCTACCACCATTAGTAGAGGCTATGTCTGGGTCATATCCAGAGTAACCTGTTAGAGTCAAAAGATTTTGTCCTGTAACAAATACTCTTAGGTCACGTAAAGCAGATAACACAGTTCCTTCTTTGAAGGTATAACCAAGCTCTAATGTCCTTAATCTGAAATAGGATCCATCCTCTACAAAATAAGAACTCGGGTCACGATTATTACCAGGATCAGATGCTGTTGCTCTTGGAATATTGGTGTCAGTATTAGTCGGAGTCCATGCATTAGTAACTTCTGCTAACTTATTATCATCAGCACCCCAGACCGTATGAAAGTATTTATTGACGTTATAGATTTCATTGCCTTGAACACCGTTGAAAAATAAACTGAAATCGAAAGCACCTACTTGACCTCCAAAATTAATTCCATAGATAAAATCAGGCGTAGGATCACCTATGATGGTTTGGTCATCACCATTAATTAGACCATCTCCATTAATATCTCTTCTGATGAAATCACCTGGTTGCTGAAGAATAGGTTCGTTAGCCTCTTCCATATTAGCAAATCCAGAGTAGTTATCTATTTCTTGTTGACTTGCAAATACGCCATCTATTATATATCCGTAATATACACCTGGAGATTCACCCTCGATAAATCTATTCACTCTTCTTATATCTTCATCTATGGATGGACCAATTATTGGATTAGGAATTTTTGTTATTTCACTATTAAGTGTTGCGAAGTTAATTCCTAAGTCCCACTTAAAATTAGAACTATTACCTCCTCTGTAGAGTCCTTCAAATTCGAATCCAGAGTTTTTGATATCGGCTACATTATCTATTACAGGAAGAGAAGTGCCCGCAGCACCTGGTAAATTTGTCGCGGCAAGTACATCTGTAATATTCTTCACATAATATTCTGCGGAGAAAATGAACTTATCATTATTTAATCCTACATCTATACCTACGTTAGTCGTCGTCGCTTCTTCCCATTTTAAATTTTCAACTACAAATTGTGTCTGAGCGAATCCTGGAACTAATTGTCCTCCAAATGAGACGCCAGATGTCAATCCTAAAGTTGACTGATAAGCAAAATCAGGAATATTCTGAGATCCCAAAGTTCCATACCCTGCTCTTAGTTTCAATCTTGTGATAGCAGAAGAACTGAAAAAATCTTCGTTATGTATTTTCCAGCCTACAGAAAAGGATGGGAATATTCCGAATCTATTTTCTTCTCTAAAACGCGAAGAACCATCTCTACGTACGGTAGCTTGGAATAAATATTTGTCAGCGTGATTGTAATTTACCCTTCCAAATAAGGATCTTAATCCACTAGTTATGGAAACACCACCAGCTTGAGATAAAGTGCTGACAGCATTGAGTACTTGGATATTGTCGTTAGGTGTTCCTTGACCATAGATGGCCGTGTTTTCAAAATCCGTCCTGTATTCTCCGAATCCTAGTACAACATTTAAGTTGCCATTATTATTCATAGGTCTGTTGTAGGATAATGTAGGTTCCCACATGGTGAAAAGAGTTTCACCTCTTACTTCGGTAAGATCATTTTGAAGATTTACATTAAATACGGCATCCGTACTACTCATATTGAAAGTAGGTACCCATGTTCTACTAAAGTCATTAACGTAATCGGCGCCAAAGTTTAACTTAAAGGATAGGTTTTCAGTAAAGGCGTATGTAAAGTTTATATTACCGAGGACATTCTTTTGATTTAAATTGTTTTCTTCTAAAGAAGCTAATCCGTATTTGTTGATTCCGCCAAAACCATGAAACTCAGCTCTAGGTGCTTCAAAAGGACCTGCATCCGGACCTGGTAGAATAGGCGCCGTAGAGCCATCAAAGCCAAACCAATTATTTTCTTGAGTATTCGTGGTCGCTAATCCTAACGAAGGATTAACTGTTAGTTTACCTAATTTGAATTCAGCGTTTATTCTCGCATTGATACGATCATAATCAGAACCGACAAGAACTCCGTCTTGATTAAAAAAGTTAATCGAAGAATAAATTCTAGAATTTTCTCCTCCTCCTGATATAGACACTCCGTAATCATGTATACTACCTGGGTTAAGAGAAAGGTCTTGCCAGTCTGTGCTTGGCAGATTAGATGGGACTGTAAAGCCCGTATTATCATTTTCCTCGATCTGACGACGGTAAGTAGCAAATTGCTCGCCGTTCATAAGATCAAGTAGCTTAGAAGGAGCTTCTGTCCCTGTCCGTAAGTCCAAGCTGACTCTTGTACCTCCATCATTATCTCCTTTTTTAGTTGTAATAAGAACGACACCATTAGCAGCTCTCGATCCATAAATAGCAGCAGAAGAAGCATCTTTAAGAACCTCTATGGACTCTATGTCTTTTGGATTAAGAAAGCGCATGTCATTGACAAATGTTCCATCTACTACGTATTGAGGGAAGGAATTGGTTAAAGAACCGACACCTCGCACAAAAACGTTAGAAGCACCACCTGGAGCACCTCCATTATTTTCTACCTGTATACCTGATAGTTTGCCTTGTAAGGCTGCCGTCGGGTTACCTACAGTAATTGCCGTCAACTCCGACCCATCTATAGATGCGACAGAGCCTACAAGGTCACTTTTCTTTTGTACCCCGTAACCGACGACGACAATTTCGTCTAAGAGTTCGGCATTGTCATTCATCATGATTTCTATATATGATCTTCCATCTATAGAAATTGTTTGAGTTTGGTAGCCGAGGTAGGATACCGTCAGGCTTTCTGCGCCAGAGGGTACATCCAGTGAGAATGTGCCATCTATGTCAGATACTGTACCAGAGTCGGTTCCAGTAGCCAATATGTTGGCTCCTATGATTTCTACTCCACCGGCATCTTTTACGATACCTGTTACTGTGGATTGAGCTAATGACAATTGAGCAAAGCAAAACATAAAGCTAAATGCCCAGAGTGTTTTACGTAGCAGCCCTCTGCCATCTGTGTTTTTATTCATAATTAACATTTAAGTAGTTTTGATTAGTGCGTAAGCAAATTTTCATAGTGATTTTCTTATAATCAGTTTGCTCGGAATAATTTTGTTTATGTATTTTTTGTTAGAAATAAATTTTGCTGCATGTTTAGCCATCAGGTTAAAGTCTGTCGAAAAGGTTGTGATTCCACCTTCTATAATTTCTTTGACAGGAGAATCATTATGAGATAGTATACCTATGTCCTTTCCTATTTTTAGACCTTTGATTTTGGCTGTTTTTAAGATGGTCCATAGATCACTGTCACCAATCGTGAAGAACAATATGCCTGATGCCAAATCTGATTCTTCAAACTCTTCTCGGACTGATAACTTGATATTCTCTTCTGCACAATATTTTTGGGTGGCCTCTAGTATGCCTTTGGGATAGTCAGAGCCTTCTCTATAGTATAATATTATCTCGTCGTACTGTTGGATCTTATCTTGTAGTTCTTCAAAAACATTGAGCAGAGATTGCTCAAATTCTTGAGTCACTTTGCTTACTTTTTTATCGACGTATTGGTATCTATCGACTATTATTAGTCTCTCAGGGTTAAATCGGCTTAGTAGATTTTCTGATGATTGATTCTGAATAGGAGCAATAACATACATGCCATAACTCGCTAGGATGGAATCAATTATGGACTCGTAAATTTTGAAATTATTATGATGGAAGAATATGTCTATTTGGTAGTCTTTACCTAAACTTTTTCGGAAGGTATTATAGAAGTCTTGCTGGAACGTCTGGAATCCGTAAAGTACCATCGCCACACTCTGACGTAGATCAGGATTATTACTGGCGACGAAATAACCTACTCCTTGTTTCGATTTTATTATTCCGCGCTCTTTTAGCTCTTTATAAGACTTGACGATGGTCTCTCTGGCGTAACCTAATTGTCTAGACAATTCATTGACAGAGGGTAGGGGATCACCGAGTGCAAAACGTCCATCTTCTATACAGTTGAGTATGCCACCTACGATTCTCTCTTGTTTAGTAATCAAGGTAGAGTTCCCTACGATGTTTATTTCATGTAATAGCTCGCTCAAGTCGGTAATTGATTAGGTTTTACGATACAACTGTACTATACTGTACTATACCATTTTGAGTAAATATAAATATTTCAACAACAAGTAAGTATTCAGAAATGAAATTTATTTGAACTTAATATGTAAGAATTATATTCTGACATTGACAAGCGAAACCTAATAAGCTATTGATTGAGCAATTATAAAATTGATTAATAAATCATTATATATTACAACTTTATTTTATACGTTTCTATGGTCTGCGTGGTAATTCGCAAATAAACTTTTTAAGAAATGATAAAGCTCAGAAAGGAGAGATATAGTAGAGATTACCGGACTAACAACACAGTACCATGATGCCGACCTATTATAATATTTCCTTCGTCGTCGTATCCTTGGAAGTCTATTAGATAGGTATAAATTCCTTGTATGGCATCCTGATTATTGTAATTACCCTGCCAAGCATTAGAGCTGTCTGATGTGACAAAAACTAGGTTACCCCATTTATCATAGATGCTCATCGTTGCATCTATAATATCATCTGCATATATGCCAAAGGAGTTATTATTATAGGAATTCGGTGTAAAAATATTGGGTAGGTAAAATCTCGTAGGACATCTGTCATTGACCACTATCGCATCTCCACCCTCGCAACCTATATCGTCCGTCACAACGACATTATACTCTCCCTCTTCTGTAATCGTCAAGATCCTGCTAGAGCTATTGTCTTGCCAAAGATAGGTGTCATATTCTCCTGGATCTATTTGTATATTGATCTCTTCTATTTTGGAACATAAGATCGTATCTGCTCCGAGGTTGGGTTTAGGAAAATCTCTTATGTCTACATCCGTATAAGCAGGCTCGGTTTCGCATCCCGATACTTCTGCAATGACTTTATATTGACCGGACATACTTATTGTAGAATTGGCAATCTCTACATCTGGATCTACTTGAGATATAGAAAAATTATCAGGTCCTGTCCAATGATAAGTCAATGCTCCGCCTGCAGGTATGTCTATTCCTGAATCAATAGCTTGCAAATAGATACTATCCCCAAGGCAATAAGCGCTGTTATCGGATACATCTACATTTTGCCTGAGACTTATTATTATATCACTTTCTATAATCTCTGTCTGATCAAAACATTTGTCATAGATGGTGGCTACTGCTGGATAGATGCCAATTTCGTCATAGGTATATTCGAAAGTATGATCTTGGAATACTCCTATGTCTGGTCCTAAATCCCATGTGATATCATATCGAGTTTCTGGAAGTTCAGAGTCAAATGTAACTGGAATATTGACGCATTGACCTTCTGGTAGTGGAGAGGCATTGATCTTAGAGAAACTGGCACCTCCTCCATAGGCGTAGCTTTCTTTGTCACCCATACCATAGGCGCTGGCAATTACACCACAACCTGCATTGGTGATGGTATGCGTCCCACTACGCACCTCGGAGATACTATAAGAGAATTCGCCTATCGTTTTCCAATTAGTGATAATGTTGCCATCGAGTTGTACGCTTTCCTTATCAGAATTCTTGGATATTATGGAGATGTAGTTTTCTGTTATATTTTGAAGATTGGAATTGAATATAATAACGGTGTCTCTAATCTGCTCTAGCGAATTTAATATGAGCATAGATGGGTCTCCATTGATATGACTTTGACATTGAGATCCTTTCATATACTGTGCGATAATCACAGGGTGGCTGCCTTTGATATACAAGGCATTAGTACTTTCTAGTTCCTGATACTCTCCTCTATGTAGTGCGAATGATGATATTAAGTTGCCTTGAGAATTTATTATTTCTACCTGATTATTATCCTGACTGGATAGAATTCTGAATATATCACTTTCTCTACCTTCGAGTGTAGGCACAGCAACAAACTCCTTTCCCCAAGTGTCCATCGGTGTCATCATTTCCAGAAGGTTATCGTAGTAACGACATCCTAGAGGAACCTGGCTCCATGAGCAACCTGCCAGTATTGCAAAGTTTTTATTACCCGAGACAAATGTACCCGTAATATCTGCTAATGAGTTCGTGGCTTGCACTTGATAGACCTCTCCTTTATTGAGTGATTGGGATATGGTGGTATTCCGAGGTACACCTTTCTTAGTCGTCGCGGATAAGAGTATATCGACCTCAGTTTCATCCTCATAGGCCACTATACAAAATTGTGATAACCCTTCTCCAAAATCTCCGCTTATTCCAAAATTAGACATGACATAATATTGGTCAGATAAGGATGATATGGGAAGCACAAGTGCCGCTTCTGATCTGAAATTATGATACTGGTGTATATAGACAGAAACAGGTAGCGCGGTTGTAATTTGAATCCCTAAATTTCTAATATCTTCTGATCCAATAAACTGTGCGGAACTCGGTATATTAATGATCTCTACCTGATTAGCGGTAACAGTAAAGCTCCGCGAATATTCCAGACCCTCTATGTTAATAGTGCCTGTCGTATTAGTCCTGGATGTTATCATGATGACGTGATCTGCGTCTCTTCCATCTATGTGTTCCATAAAGGCAAACCAAAATTCAGTGCCTTCATTGCTTTGGGCAGAAAGTACTATAGAAAGCATTATAAAGAAGAAAGACAGAATATACTTCATCTATCAAGTTGGAATATGAAGATAAAATATTCCTTATTATCTTATGACAGTAATATTACCTTTTTGTGCTGTGATGTCGCAGTCGTTGATTCGGTACTCTATATAATAGGCATATACGTCAGAAGGTACAGGCTGACCCAGATAGTTGCCATCCCAACCTGCTTTAGGATTATAATTGTCATAGAGTAATTGACCCCAGCGATTATAAATTCTAAATACATCGATGGTTATATCCACATTATCGGGTTTGTCTTCTATGACATAGTTGAAGAAATCATTTTTGTTATCGTTATTAGGAGAGAAGACATTCGGCATAAAAGATTTAGTCTCTTCGAGTTCTTCTAATTCGATGAGTAATTCTTGATTGACCTGACAATTACGATCATCTATCACCGAGAGATTAACTACTATATCGGTTGTACCATTTGGGATATCGTACACAAGATTATCGGCAGTAGAAACAGATTCACCATTTATTATCCAGGACTGCGAAGAAGCACCGTCAAAGGTTTTGTCCAGATATAATTCTGTCTGACAAAAAGAAAGCGAATCTTTAAAATCGGCATTGACAAAAGAGAGATCGAGAGGTAATTCGAATGTTTTTTCGCAACCTTCGTTATCTGATCTTATAATCAGACGTGGAAGAAAGGTGGTAACACCGACTAAGGGCTCGTAAGTATAAGTCAATGGATTAGTGTCATCTATTTGCGTACCGTTACCCATATCCCAAGTGTAAGACACCACATCTTGTGGATCAACGAGCCTAAATGTCACAGGCTCACCAGGGCATATTACTGCTTTGTCTATTTCGAAACTTCCTTCTGGTCCGACTAATTCGTAAGACTTAGTCAAAGTGTCACTGCAACCGTAAAAGGAACTGACTACCAGAGTGGCAAACCATTCACCTTTGTCAAAAGGTACGGTTGGATTTTCTAAGGTCGATCTTTCCCCATTAGAGAAGGACCATTGGTATATGACGGGGCCGTCTTCTATGGAGTTATTAGTAAAAGGTATTTGCTCAGGAAAGCAGATGAAGTCTTCATCATCAAAAGGTGAAGAGAAGTCCGCGATAGGTGCTTCGAAAACTTCGATTAGCGTATCTAATGTAGACGTACAACCCGTTGCATTTTCGGTATATCGTACAGAAATATTGTAATCACCAGAATCAGTGAATACGATGGTTTCCATGTTGTCATCTGATGTGCCATATTGTTGAAAATCCCATTCGAAGTTTAAGTAGCTACCTTGATCGTTATAATCTGTTACCTCAAAGTTAATAATATCACCTACACATATACGTGGACCGTTATCTATGAGCATTTCTGTATCTATGATATATGGTTCCAAGAGTCTTGTCACTGTGTCTTGACAGCCTACTGCGTCCGTTAATATCAATTTGACGGATATTGTATCAGGTTGATAATTTCTGTCTATATCTGACATGGAGAATTTGTACGTAGGATTTTGTTCGTTGAGTGTTGTCTCACCTATTTGCCATTCCCAGTTGACTAAGTCGGTATCTGCCTGGCTTAGATCGATTAACTGGATCTCAGAATTTATACAGATTGTAGAATCAATATTAATATCTTCGTCTATGCCGTATACGTTAATTGGTTTTGTCAGAGTGTCGCTACAACCATTTATATCCGATGCAACTAAAGTAAGGTTTTGCGCACCACTTACGAATTGATGTTGGTACTCAAACGAACCTACCGATTTAGGTGCTTGATACTCAAAAATCCACTTAATGCCAGCTCGACATCCATCTAACACATCCACAGAAGGACTAGCATCCAAAGTATAAGATATGTTATCGCATAGGACATCGGCTATTTCAAAATTGGCTTTCACGTCTCTTATCGCTATTCTCTTTTCCACTAAATGAGCACGACATGGATCTATAGAATTTTCTGTTTCTAAACTTACAACATAGTCGCCCCGATCGTTGAAGGTGTGACTGTATTCTGTTTCCTCACTTACTAAATTGCCATCTATATACCACCGATATATATCGGCATTGATACTTTCGGAGGCATCTAAGTTAATCGTAAAGGGATTCTGGCAGTCTATATTGTAATCTAAAATGGAATGTGAGCCTAAAATCTCAATAGAATCTAAACCTCTAATGGAGTCAATGAATATACCATCTGCTTCTATCAGATAATCCACTGGAAATTTGCCGGGAAAATAAGACCTATCAGCTATAAACGTGTCGATAATACAATGACCGAATCGGCCTTCGTTAGTTTCGATCTTGACGGAATAGGGGTCCTGTGCCGTAGGAAATCTTACAATATCTCCCACGCATAGCACTGGAGATTCCATTGGGCCTTCTCCACTTTCAGGACTACCATCTGTGGGTATTCCTATAAGTAGTGTATCTGTTTGTTCCTTTGATATGACTTCTATTTCGACTTGTCTGGAAGTGTCTATGCAACCGACTTCGTTAGTAATAACAAGAGTAGCTATGTATATTCCTGCTTCGTGATATGTATGATTAGTTATGGTATCATTTCTTCCGAGAGATCGAGAGTTACCGTCACCAAAATCCCATGACCGATTAATTATATTTCTAGGAGAAAAACTTAAGTCTTCAAATTCTACAACCATTGGTTCGCATCCTTTGACGACATCAGGTATAAAAAATGCCTCAGGTTTATCTATAGGCAAAAGAACTTCTGTCGTATCCACGCATCCGTATCTAGAAGTAACGGCCAATAATGTACTCAAAGAATCAGGTCCATTAAAATAGTATGGATCTCTTACAATGGCTTCGTAACTAAGCTGAATAGTAGAAGCATCCGTAATAGTACCGTTAGTACCTGTGATGCTATTGATCCATTTGTATTGAGCCAGATTTTTGTCTTCGGCGGTCATAGAAAAATCAAAAGATGGGAGACAACTATTGATAGGCTGATCATATTGAAAGTCAGAGTTGGGTTTTTCTACGTGGATATTGATAGTATCTGTGGTCTCACATCCTGCGTCCGAGGTGGCCGTCAGAATAATAAGTTTGTTTCCTGTGCTCTGAGGTATTACAATGGGTGATCGATCGTCCCTCTCAGAGTCGGGTGACAGAACTAAATCGCTAAGTCTAAAATTCCAATCAAATTCGTCTGCCACAGTAAGATTGACAAGTTGGTTTTCGATCAAAGGACAGATGGTATCATTTTCTATACTAATAATCGGCGAGCCTACTATAAGTTCTTTTCCCCAACTAGTTACACAGCCTAGTGGGGTGGTGGTAGTCAGTCTGAGTTGATAAGAACCCGCTTGGTTATAACTATGTCTACCTACAAACTTTTCTGTGGATGTTTCTCCATCTCCAAATTCCCAGAGGTATGTCGCGCCTTCATCGTTGAAAGTCGTATTCGTGATTCTAAATTCTGCCGGCACATCGCAGATAACATCTTCATCAGTAGAGAATCCAGTATTGGCCCCTTGCGCTTCTATAAAGTCTGCGAAGATTTTGGGCTCATCGCATTTTATATCATTTCTTGTAATTACCTTGAGCGAGACGTCGTATATATTTGGTCGCATATAGGTATATGTTACGTCTGATCCCATTGCTGACCCACCATCACCAAAGGTCCATACAATTTCCTCAATGTCAATATCGGGATGCGCATTGACGCTGGCAGAAAAATTTACTGTGAGCGGTGAGCAACCGTTAATAGTGTCAGCGGTTATAGAAAATTCGACTTCGGGATATACTGTGATACGTATATCTGCACCTATCTGATTGCCGCCGTTATTATCGAATAATTGGACGATATAATCTCCTGGTTGTATGTAACTATGTTCTGGATTTTGGAGATCAGAAAAAGTGTTATCTCCAAATGACCAGAAATACGATTCAGCCTCTGGAGCAGAAAATTGTACAGTCAGCTCAGCGCAACCTGAAGTAATATCGGCAGTCTGTGCAAAGACTCCTATAGAGGAGAGAACTATTATGTATATGTACAACAAACGACTCATCAGAATTGCTTTATTGGTGATTGGTTGTACTTGTCTACAATGAAAAGTAATTGCTCTCTGGTAAAGGTGCATTTGCAGGGGTAGGCCGACATGACATTATTGACTAATGGGGAATAGAACTCGTCATTAGGGTCTCGATATTCATATATAAATATGCAATCATCACTGATGAAATCATCTATAAGTTCTTCTTCTTGCAATCTGATAATATCTTGCGGATTAATGTAGGTTTGTCCAAAAGGGTCGGCGGGCGTATCGCATATTCTGTCTCCTGTTGTTGCGCAATTAGATCCATCGACTAGCTCTATGGTGTCTTCGTCATAGGTGTCTCGCAATCCAAATAAGTGTCCAAGGTGATGTGCAATTTGCTCTGCAGGACCTTCTTCGCAACTGAGGTCTACATATACGTTAGCATTATGTAGCGTTTCGATACCATTAAATATGCTGTTGCCACAGGTTTCTGTATCTATTGATTTAAGAAAGAAAATATTGATGCGCTTACGCTTCGCAAATCTATTAGTAAGTTCCTCCATTCTCTTTTCCATAGGGATGGGTTTGTCTAGGAGAATACCAAGCGTGTAGTCTTTTTCCATGATGGTTGTTTCGCACAGGGAAAAGGACATACAGATAGGCTCGAAAAATGCCGAGGTCTGAAATAATATAGAATCTATCTGGTCATAAGAGATGATAGAATCTCTACTCATAGAATCTACAGCGATGATCGCTGAGATATTATAATTTTTATAAAGACAAGGTAAACTTTCCGTGAATTGTCCAACGGCAGATTGGATTCCACTAAAGAGAATAATGAATAAAGAAGTGACTGAAATGATTGTTGGCCTGAGCATTGATTGTTTAGAGGAAGCCCTTATGAGGGCTTCCTAGTTTTTATTTTAGTTCTTGATTATTTTGATTGTAACAGGTCTTTCTGCTCCATCATGGATTTCTACAAGGTATATACCATTTTCGTAGTTCCCGATGTCCAGACGATTCTGATAATTTATGATGTCTCTTAGATTTCCAAGCATATCATAGACTACTAATTTTTCTACACTCGCATTATCATTCTCAAATTGTACTAGGCTACTGCTTGGATTAGGGAATGCCTTCCATTGAGATATTATTTGATCTTGTACGCTTGACACACCGGCTTCGCAGACGATACCTTCTAGAAATGCAGAGGTGTTATTAATGACGTCTACAGTAGAGCTAATTTCTCCAAAGTAACTTACATGTCCACTGCTATTTTCTATTGTGTTAAGTTCGTTTTTGATATTAAGACTATCTGCATAATAGTGCATGACCGCACTACCTTGTAATGGGGCTATAGGAAAATTAGCAATAGTAGCCCATCCATCACTATATGGTACAACTCCGTCGCCATCATCATGATAACTTATAAATGGCGGATCATCAGCTGTCATAAGTGATGCATTGTTTAGTGCACCAGAGTAATTGACGTATGCGATGACAGATGAATCATATTCGTAGTTATCCGTTGTATTTCCTTCCAGACCACCATGCTTTTCTATAAGCTCTAATAATTCTTCTGGTATGTCATCACTTTCATCAAGCACGGCGGTATGAGCTGCTGTAATCGCTCCCGCTGATACACCACCTGATATGATGAAATCTGGATCTATTCTATATAAATTATCCGTTGCTGCATCTTGCTTGAGGTGCCTTATGACGGCTTTCATGTCACCGATCGTTCTGACTACCACATCTCTCATCTTGTCTGCTTCCGGTACTGGGAAAAGTGCGCCATCATATAGTCTATAATCTATCGTTACCGCCACAAATCCTTTCCTTGCAAAAGACATGCACAAGTCTGCGAGGTCTTCTCTTTGTCCTTGTATAAAGCTACCTCCGAAAGCTAATACGATTGTCGGTCTTTTCTCGGCCGTATCATCAGTCGGTTCGTATAGATCAAAAAATAATTCTTGGTTAACGCCAGAGAAGGTTTCGTTCTCGCCATACTTAATAGCTGCCGTATGCGTCACGTCATCGAATATATCATTCTTAAATCTATCTCCATCACATGTCGGATGTTGCCCAAAAACAGTGATAGAAAATAAAAGACAAATTGCGCTAATTGTAAATCTCATCTTATTGTATAAGTTTTTCTTAAATATATGTAATAATCATCATTTATTGGGACGATTAGTACTGACATTAACCATTTTGATTTGCCATAAAATTTGGGGACTAAGTTTATGTTAACATGTTTTTATGGGCCGACTACTTTTTGAAATCTGCTATAGTAAGACCGTTGTCAAATTTTATATCAGACCAGATCACCTCTGTCCAGGGGCCTTCACTTATATCGGCATTCCAAGTCGATTTTTGGTATTTGCGCTGACTTGGAACTAATATATTTTCGACTTCTTCGTATTCTACCTTCATTAGTAGTGGCTCGTCCATCACGCCAAAATCCGCCACAGTAAATAAAAACTGATCTACTAATGAGGTTTGCCTATTGATGTAGACTTGGTAAATGTCAGTGGGTTTGTTATCCACTGGTGTAAATGACACGCTGACTATATCGTATAAGTTTCCTTCTATTTCTTTCTCTCCCTTGTACTCATAGATCAACCCTGGATCTAATAGTTTTTGGAACATGGCAAACCAATAATAATTAGTGGGTCTATTGAATGCGACTCTTTTTAGTATGGTCGAATCATTGATTATAGTGCCATTGTGCTTAAACCAATATTCTTCTCCGTCATATCCTTGCTCTATTGGGCCTGTAAGATTGGGTAAGGTTCTTTCGTGCGGATTATATAGGCCATAAGATAGCTCTCCGTCGAATATGTATTTCTCGGTAGAAACATCTTTTTTGCCATCTGAGGTCAGATAGGTGTAAGTATAGACGACATCCTTTTTCTGAGAGAGTATACTATGGTTTCCTACTTTCTGCACCATATTATATAAAAGTTCGTGACCTTTATTTTGGAAGGATTCTGTTGTTATTTTCTTGGAGTCGGGTGTTTTATTTTGATTATGGCAAGCCATGAATATTCCCAAGAAGAGAATCAGGCAAATCTTAAAGTTTATACGCATCATAAGTTTGAGCAATGATAGTCTTATTATAGATTCTTAAGTACTACTTCTTGCTTTCTAATTGTCGCGTTATGAATAAAAAGGTAAACTCGGTCTTGAGTATGAGCGTGTAAGATGATTCTTGGTTGAAGGACAAATTGATTTGTAACTCTTTATATTATAATGTGCTAGTATAGAACAACTTAAAAATTATCTAGTCTGCCCCGTGCCATCTTTCTTATTTTACCCTTCATGAAAGGAGACCAACCAAGCAAATACCCCATAGGCCCGAGTGCTTGTTTAGACCATGTCCAAAGGTCGAAGCTGTCCTTATGCTTGATGATTTTTCCGCCTTCGAAGGTAAACTCTGCATTTATCTTATTTATGACTTTTCTCTTTTTGGGACCATAAAAATACTCTGCCTGCCAATCCGCAGAACCTTCCTGGTCGTTAGCCTTGACATTAGCAAAAGTGATTTTTGGAGAGGCGTCTTTTCTGGATAGTAACATCTTCCACATTTTAGATGCTTCCGTGCTTCTTAATTCTCCAAATACAGGATCACTAAAAGTAACCTCGTTATGATAGTAAGAACCCATTTCTTGCCAGTCACCTCTGGAGAATGCAGAATAGAATGCTTCTATGATTTCCTTGTTTTGCATAATAGCCTTTCTTTAGTATTTAGTCTCAAGGGCATTAATAAAATGGAATGCCTCGCAATATACTAAATCTATTATCTGACTATTGTTACATTACCTTTTTTAGACTTAGAAGCACATCCTTCTATATCCAATTCTATGTAATAAGCATAGACATCTGACGGAGCTTCTTCGCCATTGTATTGGCCATTCCAGCCATTGTCGGGGTCCTCGTTGTCATAGATAAGTTGTCCCCATCTGTTGTACACTCGGAACACTGATATAATTGGAGCCGAGGGAAATGCTGTATCGTCAAACTTTACATTGAAGAAATCATTTTTCTGATCACCATTAGGAGAAAAGACGTTAGGATATATAATATTCCCTTTATCCAAATCAGGAATATCTATTGTTCTTTTTCTTTCCACCTCGCACCCACGACTGTCCGTCACGACTAGCGAAACTTCGATGGTTTCCTTATCCACACTAACAGATGGATTAGGTGTGTCATCTATTTCTTGTCCATCTATTATCCATCGGAGTGATTGCGGATTTTCGAATCCTGAGAAAAATGATATCTCTCCTGGACAGACTCCAGTGGAGTCTATAAAGTCGGCAGTAATAGATGATAGGTTGATTGGAATATTAACCACTGACTCACAACCAGTCTCGTCTGATCTGATAATCAATGTCGGTGTAAATACGGTAACGCTTGAGGATGGCGAATAGCTATGGTTGACTGGGTTCTGATTATCCACCTGATTACCATCACCAAAATCCCAAGTCCAACTCGATACATCGATTGGGTCTATCATGGTAAACTGAATCTCTTCGCCAGGACAGACATCGGTCTTATCCACCTCTAGGCTTCCTTCTGGCCCTAATAGCGTGAAAGATTGATTTATTGTATCCCTGCACCCATAGATGGATGTGGCAACAAGCTGCACTTCGTAAGTGCCCTTGTCAAATGGGATTACTGGATCGCGTAGGGTAGAGGTAGAACCATTACCAAAGTCCCAGCTGTATATTACACGTCTATCTTCTACAGTGGTGTTAGTAAATGGAATTTGTTCTGGAAAACATATATAAGGCTCATTGTCATAAGGGGTTTCGAAATTTGCTATGGGTGTAGCGACGACATCTATTAGTGTATCTAACTGACCTATACATCCCGTAGCCACTTCTGTAAATGTCAGTGTAACTGCTACTGAATCAGGATTAGGAAATTGTATGGCGGGCATTTTATCAGTGCTTGTTCCGATTCCTTCGAATTCCCAAAAATAATCTAAGTAAGAACCCTCCTGAGTAAAGTCCTGTGCGTCGAATGTGATAATCTCATCCTGACATATTATAGCCCCTTGATCCATAAATATTTCTGATTCTATATCGTATAGAGTAACAAGTTTACTCAACGAATCTTGGCAACCTAAGGCATCTTCTACAATAAGTTTTACTGTGATGGTGTCATCCATATAAAGAGTATCCAAGTCTGCCTCAGTAAATGTGTGCAAAGGATTTCGTTCTACAGATTCTTCACTTCCAAAATCCCACATCCAACTTACTAATGTGGTATCAGCTATAGACAGATCGGTCAAATTTTGTTCTGAAGGTAGACAGGTTCTCTCGACCAAGTCAAAATCTGATGCCATTCCGTAGGCGGTTATAGACTTAGTAATAGAGCTTGTGCATCCGTTAATGTCTTCTACCGTCAGTGTTACTGTCTGCGGTCCAGGAGGGAAACTATGGAATAAAGTATCAGTACCCACTTCTCTTGGACGATGGGTGTCAAAATTCCATAAGAAACCAGAGTAACATTTTTTGTCTACATCCACTGATGGCGAAGCATCCAAAGGAATCATCTGATTAGCACAGACTTTGTCAGGTATGGCGAAATCGGCTTGTACGTCTCTAATATGTATCATAACACTATCCTTGATAGGAATACATTGCGGTGTGGAAGAATCTTCAGTCTCTAGATATACCATATAATCACCGACCTCTGAGAATGTATAAGAAAATGATTTTTCTTCTGATGAGTACCCATTGTCTATAGTCCATCTATAGCGATCTGCATTGATGCTACTTCCTGCATCGAATTCTACAATATTATTGGAGCCACCATCGCTACGACAATCTGCAAATTCATAAGATATATTTGGTTTAGATCCAACAACTTCTATGTCTGCAATTGGAATAGAATCGATCATAATGCCATAATATTCTATAATCAGGGCAAGAGGATAATTACCTGGATAGTAATACGGGTGGTAGACGCTTTGGTCTTTCCAGCAATGGCTTAGCCTTCCTTCGTCGTTTTCTATATGGGTGTCTATATTTCGGGCATTGGTTGTTATCTCAAAGAAGATAGAATCACCGACACAGATCGGACCTGTAGTACTCGGGTTGCACATGCCGCCACCTTCTGCGGGAATGGTGTCTTTAGTGATGACTAGTATTTCTACTTCTCGCGAATAATCGATACAATCTGCATCATTCTTGATTATTAATTGAGCCGTATGAATGCCTGGTGTATTATAGGTATGGGTTACAACAGTATCTTTTTCACCTACTTGCATGCCATTACCATCACCAAAGTTCCATGCTCTTTCTACGATGGGCTCGTCCGAGGTACTGAAATCAGAAAAATTCACTTCGAATGGAACACAGCCCGCCACAAAATCAGGAACGAAAAAGGCTTCTGGTCTTTGCACAAAGAGTGGAGTCTGTGATATATTGCTACATCCATTAGCGCTTATAACTGTTAGACGAGAGATAATGGTGTCCTCTATATTTACATACCATTGATCTCTAGCTGGTTGTGTATAGGTGAAATCTAATTTAGAATTATCTGATTGTATCCTACTTGCTGGTGTGCCATTGATTATGACAGGTTCCCATATATAGGTTGCCATATTGCCATCTGCGGCCTCCAGTTGCATATCGAATTCTGGCGCGCAATTGACTTCTGGTCCGACACTGAAATCTGCATTGGGTCTATAGACGAAAACAGAAATGGACTCTGTTGTCTGACAACCATTTTCTGATAATGCGGTCAGCTCTATCGTCTGATTTCCTACCTGATTAAACAAGACTACAGGCGCTGCGAGTATTGTGTCATTTTCGTCTTCCAGCGATACATTTGCCCCGTCAAAATTCCATACAAAAGAGTCAGCAATCGTTTCGTTACCTAAAATGGTTTCTGATGCGAAACAAACTGTATCGGGTATAGTCATATTGATGACTGGTGCGCCGACATTAACAGACCTGGCAAATGATGTGACACATCCAGAAGGCGTAGTTGTGGTCAAGGTTATTTCGTATAATCCCGCTTCTTCATAGTTGACTCTTAAGGGACCTCTTTCTGTGGAACTATTTCCATTGCCAAAGTCCCAACGATAACTGGCATTAGTATCCCCAGTCGTCCGATTGGTCAGAATAAATTCTGCTGGAACATCACACGATGATTTTTTGTCTAGGCTAAAAGCTGTTCTTGCTCCTTCCACACTGATGTATTCTTCAAACAAAATAGGGTCTTCACATTTTATATTATTTTCTGTGATAACCTTAAGTGAGACATCATAGAGATTAGCTCTATTATAGGTATAGGAGACATTTTGTCCAGATGCACTGGCCCCATCACCAAAGGTCCAAACGATATCTTTGACAATGATATCGGGATGTACATTAATCTGACTGGTGAAATTAACGGTCAAGGGTGCGCAACCTGATCTGACATCCGCCTCGATTACAAAATCAATTTCTGGATAAACTGTAATGACCAGATCATTGCCTACTTTCAGACCACCCTGACGGTCATATAGACGCACAGTATAATCTCCTGGTTGCACATAGCTATATTCAGGATTTTGTAGTTCTGATGTTGCACCATTACCAAAGTCCCAAAAGTAACTCGCGGACTGAGGTGCGGAAAATTGTACATTAAGTTCTGCACATCCTGATGTCACGTCAGCAGATTGTGCAGTAACCTCAGAGATAGAAGAATAAAGAAAAAGTATTGTTATAAGTGATATTATTCTCATGACTGGCGACTTTTAGAAGTGTTTAATAATTGATTTTCTATAATTCTCCGCCATGAGTAGGTACTGTTCCACGGTGAACCCACATTTGCAGGGGTAAGCAGACATAGCGTTACCTACATCGGGTTGGTAGTATTCGCCATTAGGATCTTTTAGCTCGTATACAAATTCACATTTTTCGTCTACATAGCCGGTGTATAATTCGTTATTGTCATAAGCCTCTTGGTCGGCAGGGTATATATAGTTTTGACCATAAGGATCTGCGGGAGTGTCACATAAGAGATCACCAGTCGTTAGACAATTGCTGCCGTCCACTAATTCTATAGAGAAAAGGTCATACGTATTTCTTAGGCCAAAAATATGCCCAAGATGATGAGCAATCTGGCCAGATATAGACCAGTCACATTGCCTCTCGACGAAAATGTTAGCATCCTTCAGAGTTTGTAGTCCGTCAAAGGTACTCTGACCGCAATATTCCAAATCTATTTCATCAAGAAAGAAAATATTGATTCTTCGACGCTTGGAGTAACGATTACGTAACTCCAGTATCCGCTGGTCTTTTAATAGGGGTTTGTTTTTAAGTATGCCCAGAGACCAGTCTTCTTGCATAACCTGGTACTCACAGTTTTCAAATGATATACATATTGGCTCAAAGAACTCTGACACTTTTTGCAAAGCATTTTCTACTTGCCTCCTCGTGAAAAGTGGTCTGTTCAAAGAATCAACCGCTACATGCGCAATAATATTATAGTTTTTATTAAGGCATGGCAAGCTGACATTTTTCAGATGTAGTGTTTGGCTATTGGCATAAAAGCATGACAGAACAGCAAACAATATTATTAATGTGGAAACTCTTTTGTACGAATGATTCATGTTGAGACATTATGATTGATTAAAGTCTAGGACATAGAGCCTTTGGATTTAATTTTGGTTTTTTATTGACTGTAAATATTCTGAACACGCCGAGCTCTATACCTCCAAAATTATTATTGTAAGACGCCGCCGAAGAAACGGTCAAGTCATAAGACAAACCGACCTGCCAATCCTTATATACTACTCCAGCCATAAACTGTAATGCATCGCCAAACCTGTAGCCAAGTCCTCCAGTAATCTTGGTAGAAGATTTTTTGTTAGGGGCATATTCTAGGTTGAATTGCCCTAAAAACTCTCTGAAATTATATGTTCTGGAATAAATAATAGATGGTCTGATATAGAGTCTGTCACTAGATTGTATATGATATTCTCCATAGAAATTATACCTTCTATCGATGGTGTTGTCTGTGTTGCCTTTTGAAAATCTATATTTGGGTTTATTCAAATGATAAACGGCCATACCAATTTCGAAGAAAGCAGTTTTAGAAGTTTTAGATTTAAAGCTGACTCCTACATTGATATCGCTTAAATTGATATCCAAATTTTGAAACTTTTCGTTTTCATCCTCTTCAGGCCAAATACCAGTTCCAAAAGTCATAGCACTTCTTCCATATTGTAGACCAACTGATACAACATTGTTGTAGTTTTTGTCAAGACCAATATGGTACGATATACTAGAAAGTAATCCGTTAATTACTCTTTCTGTATCTCCAGCGCGATCGTTGTATAGGGAAATACCAACTCCAATCCAGTGATTTTTTGAGAAGCCATTTGTAACGGGACTATCTGCATACAGGGTAAGGGTCTGATAGGGGTTTTGTATGAAGCTATTAAACTGTTGTCTTGCTGATCCACCGACGCGATAGGACCCTAAATAGGACCCCGTCTTGGCAGGGGATAAGTAAAGTGGTGAAAATTGGTAGTTAGTGAAATGAAGATCTTGTGATTGTATAGATATGGCTAAAAAGCATAATATGAAAGTTGGTATAATTCTTCGCATTGCTTGTAAGTCAAGTTAGTTATATAAATAAAGACGGTAGCCCGATCATTGTAAGTTGGCTACGTCATATTTATTTGTTCTGACATTCGTAAGTTAGTTATTTAATATTACAATAAATCATTCCATAATAATGCTCACGACACAAGCTCCTGATTTATACATAGTCAATGACCCCATCAAAAGCCGATGTATTCATACCGCCTCTACCATATTAGAAGGCAGCTTAATAGAAATATGTCCCGTCATTATACTTAATAATCAAGATACCCTCGCTATTCACAAAACGCTGCTTCATGATTATTATTTTATTTGGGATATCGCGGAAAAGACATCCGCAATAGCTCTAGGGTATGGCTCTTTGTATAACCATAGTGACACTCCCAATGCTGAATTTTCTATACACAAATCTGATAGGTCGATCTATATACATGCCATAAGTCAGATAGACGCTGGCGAAGAAATTACGATGGACTACATTGCTTCTAAAGAGGAGGGGTATGAGTTGTGGTTTTAGCAGTAAATTGTTTTATCGATGTCAATTTCCAATATTAAAATACAATCTCGAAAGTGGTCAGACTAGTATCAGAGTCGGTGGAGAGAGAAAACTTGGCATCATGATATTGCAAGATTTCGCGGATGAGCATAAGGCCTACACCTTGACCTTGTGGTTTAGTGCTGAAAAAGGGAGTAAACAATTTCTTGGCATTAGATGGTGTGATACCCGATCCATTATCTGATATCAATATGCTAGGTGGGTTTTGTTTGCAGCTTATTTTAATAATACCATTATCAGTTATTGCCTCGATTGCATTTTTTATAATATTCGAAATGGCTTGTTCTAACAATATAGGATCGGCATCTATCTTGACAAAAACATCGGGTAGATCAAAGTAAAGTCTAATGCCTTTCTCTTTTGTGAGGGGTATGTAAAGTTGTCCTGTCTTCTTCAGAAGTTCGCAGAGATTCACCTTTTGTTTTACTGGCGCGGGTAATCTCAATATAGAAGCGTAGTTAGCCATAAACTTGTTGAGACTTATGTTTCTCTTTTTGGCAAGTGCCAATGAAGATTTTAGATCGGCATCTTTCTCATCAGGAAATCCAAATTCTATAACAGAATCTAGGATAGAGTTTATGGCGCCAATACTATTATTGACCTCATGTGCCATCATTCTGATTATCCGACCATAGGCGCGTTTTTCTGATTCCATTAGCTCTGTGGATAGGTCGTCTATCAGCACGAATTTTCTTTTGAATCCTTGATGTATAACTTCTTGTACCTGGCATTTGTACTTATTGGCACCGTTAATGGAAATCATATCTGAGTCGCCGATAGGGAGGCTAGATATTCCGTCTATTAAGGCAGAATGGAAGTCTTTTAGATTTTGACCTATGGGGTTTCCTTTTAGGGCTAAGATTTTTTTGGCTGAGGGGTTAATGTTGGATATTGCACCATCGTAGTCCATAATAATAATGCCTATAGGAGTCATCTCTATTAGTTTCTGGACAAAATAACTTTGTTCTGACATGAGTATGCGTTCCGCACGCAGGCGATCCGTCATTTCGTTGAATACGCTGATTAGCTTGTCTATCTCCTGCGACCCTGTATTGACATATTTGAGGCTAAAGTCAGCGTCTTTTATAGCGTCCGTGCCGGAGTGCATAAGCTGAATCGGTTTCATAAAGGATTGATACAATAGTATGCTCAATACAATACTTATAAGAACAGCAACCTCTGATAAGAAAAACCACCTGATATTTTCTTTAAACAAATAATAGCAGAGTACAATGAGTGCAATATGGATTACCCCTATAAAGAGGAAGTATCTAAACCTGAGGGTCATGGGAAATGCCATATTTTTCTAATCTTCTATATAGGGCACTACGAGTAATTCCTAGCGCTCTCGCGGAAGCACTGATAGAGTACGTATGCTTTTGTAAGGCTTTCTTAATAGTTTCTATTTCTAAGCGTTGTAAATTTAGATCATTCTTTATTGTTCTACCACTGCTCATGGCTTGGAATGCTGATTCGAAGTCTTTTTTGTTTAGATCTTTTTTATGATCGTTCAGCAGGTAGGTTCTTTCGACTATATTTTTTAGTTGCCTTATATTTCCTTTATAAGGTTGCATAGACAACCACTCCAGAGTACTATCATCTACATAGGGCCTATCCGCATTATAGACGGATGATATGTTTTTGAGAAAGTGCTTAATAAGTAATGGAATGTCACCACGTCTCTCTCGTAACGCAGGCAGATGTATATTAAGTAAGTTAATCCTATAATATAGATCCTCTCGGAATACTTCTTCATCTATGGATTGCAAGAGGTCTCTATTGGTCGCGCTTATTACTCGGACATTGACTTTCTGAGTTTTACTAGACCCTATTTTTTCGAAGGTCTTTTCTTGTAATACACGAAGTAGCTTTACCTGACTGTCCAGAGCAAGCTCTCCGATTTCGTCAAGGAATATTGTACCCTCGTCAGCTACACTAAATCTTCCCTCTCTGTCATTATGTGCTCCTGTAAAAGACCCTTTTACATGCCCGAACATTTCGCTCTCAAAAAGATTATGGGGAATACTTCCTAAGTTAACTTTTATAAAGGGAGAATCCTGTCTTTTGCTTTTGAGGTGGATGGACTCTGCGACTAGTTCTTTGCCAGTCCCACTTTCGCCAGATATTAATATTGATGCATCCGTCGGTGCAACCTTGTCTATGATAGACTTGATGTCTTGCATCACATCGCTTTCTCCGATAATGATGCCTGCATTATCTGAGGGCAGGTTGTCTTTATCCGTATGTCTGTGATGTATTTCTTTGACGTTGACAATGGATTGCAATAGATCTTTATTATCCCAGGGTTTCGCGACGAAATCTTTCGCTCCGAGTTTCATGCCTTTAACGGCAAGCTGCACAGTTGCCCAGCCTGTCATGAGTATTACGGAGACCTTGGGGTAATCTTCTCTTATGCGTTCTAGTAATTTTAAACCTTGTTTGCCAGAGGTGTCTATGGTAAAATTCATATCTAATAAGACTAACTCTGGTTCAAAGTCATGGAATGCTTCTGCGGCATCACTGGGATGATGTATCATCGATGTCTCATACCCCTTGCGGCGTAGAAGTAAGTCCAGACTAGAGCACACGGCTCTATCATCATCTATGATCAGTATTTTCATCATCTTCTGCAAAGATAGGTCACCAATAAATAAATATCCTTAGTCTTCATGTAATGATTGTGCTGGTGTAATTTTAGCCGCCTGAAAGCTAGGGAACATGGCACAAATAGTCACAAGTACAATAATTATCACACTGGCGTAGCCTATTGCCCTATAAAATAATTGACTTTCGAATTCTGTCACCTTGAGCAAAGGAATCTGAATGGCGAAAAATATACCTATGATCAACGCGAAACCAGACAGTATCAATATTTCAATAATAAATTGTTTGGTGATATTAGATCGGTGTGCGCCTAAGGCTTGACGTAATCCGATTTCCGATTTCCGTTTATTTATATTAAACCATAGGACACCGAATAAGCCTAGTGCCACATTGATACACAGAAAAGTACACACGAAGATCATAGATCCCAGCATCAGCCATTGCGATCTTCCATTTTCTATACGCTTTTTGTCTAGTTGTTCTATAATAGATCCTGACCTATTGGTAGTATTACTGACTATCAGGGATAATTTTTCTTCATAAGATTTTGGCGTTCCTTCTTTCATTTTTAGGACTAAGAAGTCCTTGCACTCTATGATGTCTTTGAGATACATAATGGTCGGCTCCATATCTTCGAATTGTCCTAAGTATTTATAAGAATCTATAACACCGATAATTTTTAGTTCTCCACTGAAAGTAATCGTACTGTCTATCATACTTTTACCTTCAAAGAATTCGTCTATGAATTTTTGATTGACTATAATTTTTTCCACGCTGGATAGATAGTCATCTTCCTGAAACCATCGGCCATCTGTTATATTGAGATTAAGTGCTTCTTTGAGGTCAGGTTCTACATAGACCTGATAGGCATAGATTTCGAAACCCATGTCATCAGAACTATTACTTGACATAGAATTAGAAAATGGAGCCATGTAACTGGTAAAGCTAAGGGCCTCTATTTCTTCCTGATCTAGCAAGGTTCTTTTTAGATTATTAATGGTATTAACAGACTCTAAGGAATCTAAACTATGTAGGTCATCTAGCGCAACGATCCATCTATTTTTAGTTTCGAATCCTAGTGGTTCTTTGAGTTTGTCATAGTTGTATAACATGTAGGATAAGCCCGCGAATAATACAAGAAAGGAAAGAAGTATTTCGAGTATCATCAATGCGTTACTTCCTTTTTTATTCCATATAAGTTTGAGGATATGTTTAATCATAGCTTTCTATCTTTTAGTGCATTTACAATATGTAAGGAGGACATCTTAAGTGCAGGAATCAGACCTGAAATAATACCAAATATGAGCGTCGCAATAAAGCTGTAAATGAAGAACTTAGGATATAGGGTAAGTCTGGCTTCTCCTAGATAGCCACCTTGGTTGAGTATCTTAATGATAAGTAGAGCCAATCCCAATCCTAGGATACCACCTATAAATGTCTGAATCACATTTTCTGTAATAAACTGGAATATAATATTTCCTCTACTTGCACCGAATGCCTTCCTCACACCTATTTCTGATGACCTTTCCATAATGCGACTCACATTGAGATTGATAAGATTAAGGGTAGGCAGTACTATGAAAAAAGTCAATAATCCTAGTATTATCCATTTGACGATTTTATATCCTTTTTCTGCGTCCTGATCGTAATATATATTCCTGGCAAAACCCTCATTGAATGTCATTGGTTTGACGACTTGCTCTTCGTATCCATATTCGTTATCGGGATGGTCTAGAGGAACAGTTTCTGCCGCTTTGAGCAAATCATCTCTCAGTCTATCCATTGTCGCGGATGGACTTTTGACATATAAGGCTCTATACGTACCGAAGTAAAATGTTCTGTATGCGGAGGCTTCTTCATTAGTGTAGGGAATAAGAGCATCAGGAGAAACCCAGGGGACGAATTTGCCATGATGCTCAAAAAGTCCGATAACCTTATAGAGTTTTTCGTTTATTTCCATTTCCTCGCCCACGACATCTTTTTGCCTACCAAAATACTCCTGCGCTGTCTTAGATGATATGACGATGACTTTACTGACATTATCCACATCTTCTTTAGTGAAAACTCTGCCTTCTAATATGTTGTGGTCCAGCACTTCAAAGTATTTGTGATCGGCGAACATCGTCATTACAGTCAGTTTGACACCATTGACATAAAGGTCATGTGAGCTATTAGGGTTGAACATGGTGAAATTATCTGCAGATGGAATATCAGCAAAGTACGATTGTATCAGGTCAGGACTAAATCCACTGTTGGACATACTGCTGCCGCCTTCTTTTAGCTCAAAGGTGGTATCATAGACAGCGATATTATTTTCGTATACTGTATCTATAATAGTTATCGTATCATAGAATGGTTTTTTCAGACCGAAATGGTGCATCAGTGCTAGGTCCTCTTTCTTGGTCAGTGGTGCGTTAGAGCCCAATTCACTTTGGAGGAAAGAAAGAATAACCATCAGTATGCCTAATGTGAAGCTAATACCGAAGAGACTGATGAAAGTAAAGAACTTACGTCTTCCTAATACACGCCATGCGAGTAATATGTAATTTTTAATCATAGTTAAAATGCTTTGGGAGTGTTATGCAACTTGAGTTCCGTCATATAATCTGATGAGTCTGTGGGTTTTTTTAGCCATGCGCTCGTCGTGTGTTACCATGACTATAGTTGTTCCGTTGTCTTGATTGAGCTTGGTCAATATATCCATGATCTCATCACCCATGACACTATCTAGATTACCTGTGGGCTCATCAGCTAAGATGATATTAGGTTTTCCTACGATGGCTCTGGCTATGGCGACTCTTTGTTTTTGACCACCAGATAGCTGATTAGGGAAATGACCTTTTCTATTAGCTAATCCTACAGCATCGAGGGCATCCGCAGCCATAGAGCGTCGCTGAGATCCCGAGATGTTTCTGTAGAGGAGGGGCAACTCGACATTGTCTATCACACTCAGATCTGGTATCAAATGAAAGCTCTGAAAAATGAATCCCAGTTTCTCATTCCTGAATCTCGATGTGGCTTTACTGAGGTAATTGCTTACGGATTGGCCGTCCACTTGTACTTGTCCTGAGCTGGGTTCGTCTATAAGACCCATAATATTGAGTAAAGTACTTTTTCCGCATCCAGATGGTCCCATGATACTGAGGAATTCTCCATTGGGTACGTGCAGATTGATGTTATGTAATGCCGTCGTTTCGATGGTTTTGGTTCTGTATACTTTTGATACGTTATCTAATTTTATCATGACTTTTGTGTTTCTTTTTTAGTAAATGATTTCTTTGTTATTTATAATATCAAAACCCGTCAATGCCCTTAACTCATAGTATAATATCCAGTATAATTTGAGTGCATTGAGGTAGTTTCTTTTGGTTTGATCTTTTTCTCTTTGGGCAATCGTCAGATTAGTGATGTCTATGTCACCTAGTACATATCTGTCGTTAGATATTTGGAATCTTTCTTCTGCTTTGTCCATAATTTCCTTTAGCAATTCTATTTCGTTTTGCATTCTCATCATGCGGAGGGCATTTTGCTCTATGGTGTTTTCTAGTTCTATGACTGTCTGTGCAAAGGTGTTTTCTATATTTTCTTTTTCGAGTTTGATACGACCGATAGCAGACTTTCTTTGTCCCCAATCTATAAGAGGTAAAGCGAATGACATGTTAAGAAATTGTTCGTCAAAAGGATCTCTATAGATATCACCAATATTATCTGCTCCCCTTGCGAATCCGATAGAAGCCTCGAGATCAGCGCGTACGCCATAATCCGTTTTGGTCTGTGCCAGATTCATTTTATTTTCAGATAGCTCCCTGTGGAACTGTATCATCTCTGGCCTATGAGTTTTGTAGTAAGAGAGTAGGGCAGCGATGTTGATATTATCTGTAGTTATAGATTCTGGAATCTCGAATTGATTACCATCCCCAGCTATTTTCAAACCAGAGAAAGTGGATAGTCGTGCTATACTTTGTTCTACTTCTGAGATGGCTTGTGATACAGCTAGTTTGGAGGTGTTGAGTTCTATTTCCAATTGTAACTTTTCATCGCGGCTTACTTTTCCGAGTAGGAGTCTTTCTTCCGTTATGGCTAATAACTTTTCGTTGACTTCTTGATTTGTTTTTGAGATTTCAAGATTTTGTTTCGCAATCAATATATCAAAGTAGAGACTTACGGCAGTACCTAAGGACTGCTCTATCTCTACATTATAAGTGTGCTTAGCCTCCTCCAGTAGTGCAGATTGAATGTTCTTTTGGTACTTCCAGGGATTGAATCCCAGAATGGGTTGTACGATACCTAATCTTATAGGAATGCCATTATACTGTTTAGAGTCAAGAGACAAGTCGTCGAATCTATTGAGATTACTCAGTAAGTATAGTTGTCCGCCAGTCTGATGTAATATTTGAGAAGCATTAATGGCAAGAGAGCTATTAGCCTGTCGTATTGACTGAAAATTGATTGTACCATCTGGTTGCACAACAGGTGTGGAAGTCTTTCGATAAGCGGGTATGTCTCCGAACAAACCGACTACTGGCTTTAATTGACTTTTGAATAATTTATAAGATAGCTCTGCGTCTTTCTTCTTGTATGAAGATGTCTTGATGTTATAACTATTGTCCAGTACTGATTGTAATATGTAATCCAGAGAGATGGCATTCTGGGACTCACAATGATACTGTAAGGAGATCATAGATATGATCAGAAATACTTTTATATAATTTGTTTTCATGAGTTTTACCTTTTTAGTGCTGATGATATTTATGCACTGTTATTGTTCTTTCTTTTTGATTTCGAACTCTTCCATGTGATCGAATAATTTCGTCTCTGACACTATGATCCGATCACCCTCGGTCAGTCCATCTTCTATCTCGAAATAATCACCACTGATGAGTCCTTTAGTTATTCTTACTTTGCGCGCTTGATTGTTTTCGACCTTATAGATGTATTGACTCTTAGTTCCTTTGAGTGCGCTACCTCTTTTAGCTCTTAGTACATTTTCTTTTTCTTCTGTGATCACATACACTTCTGTTCTCAGGCTTGGACGTAATAGTTTGTGATCGTTCTCATCTAGCTGAATAAAGAATTTGACCGTGTTATCTTCTATGGCTGGCAGTATTCGTGATATGGTACCAGATAATTTGTCTTTGTTGATTCTGACTTCTACTTGTAATCCGACTTGCAATGTTTTGGCATTGCGGTCTGAGGTGACAGCTTCTACTTCGTAACGATCCAGGTTGGCTATTCTTACGAGCGGTTCTCCTTCTACCACAGTCTTACCTATGTCTTCATTGATCCATGTGATGACTCCTTGAGCTGGTGCTTTTACTTTGGTTTCTCGCAATTTCTTACCCAGCTCTTTCAGTCTCTTAGTCTGGATGTTATATTCTAGTTGCAGATTTTTCTTATCAGTCGTATTTACTGATCTTTTGAATTGGAGTTCGTTTTCGAGTACCTTTTTTTCTATCTCTGCTATTTTCAGTTTTAGTTTGGCAGATTCGACATCCTCTGCTGTGGCGCCACCTATTTTCAGTAGCCTCTCCTGATCTAGTACTTGAGCATTTAGTTCATCTAGTTGTAAGGCTTTGATTTGGTCCTGATAGTCAATGTCTCTTAGATCTTTGTCATATTGTAGCCTGAGTTTTTCTATACTATTTTTTCTTAGTGATAACTCATCATCTAGTCTTTCGTACTCTAAGCTCGTATATTCTTTATCTAGTTCTAGTATGAGATCTCCTTTGTTGACTTGTGCGCCAGTGGTGAGATGCACGCTTTCTATTTCTGTGGATATGGGTGCATTGATTATGCGTTCTGAGCTGGCGACTATAGTCCCACTTGCCGATAGTGTATTTTTTATATTTCCTCTTTCTACAGGAACTATCAAAAACTCCGAGACATCGCCAGTCTTTTTTACGAATTTTTGAAAGCCATAAAATGCTCCTACAAGCAAGCCAATAATTAGGCAAGCATAGGCTATTTTCTTCAGTGTCGTTTTGGATTGTTCTGATTTGGAAAGTTCTCGATCCATAGCTTTTGTTCTTTGACAGAAGTATGCCAATCGCTATGCCACAGATTAACTATATGATTAAGAGGTGTCTATATATTATAATAAATTATATGTTGTGCGATATCGAACAGGTGGTGTTCGATTTTGAATTATTGCGGTTAAGAGATTTTGCGATTAGGCCACGTTTAGTATAAATCCCACTTTGAATACATTTTGGATTTCTATAGACGTGTCTTTGCTTAATATTTTTCTGAGCCTTGAGATATATACATCAAAACTTCTTCCCAGAAAATAGTCGTTGCGACCATAGATGTGGGTCACCGCATCTTCTCTTCGGAGTATTTTGTTTTTGTGTATGCATAATAGCCTGAGGACTTCATTTTCTTTTTCTGTCATGCGGAAGGATTGGTCCTTCAGTATAAGTTCCTGTCTTTCGTAGTCAAAGTCGAATGATCCAATCTTGAACTTGGTCGGTGCATTAGCTAATGGACAGGATTGTTGTCTCCGCATCACCACATTAATCTTGCAAAGTAACTCCTCCTCGTCAAAAGGCTTGGAGATATAATCATCTGCGCCTATGGAGTATCCGTTAAGGCGATCTTCCTTCATACACTTGGCGGTAAGAAAAAAGAAAGGAGTCTCTATTCCTTTTTTTCTGAGTGTTTTGGCGGCAGAGAAGCCATCGAGTTTGGGCATCATCACATCAAAGATGCACAGGTCAAATTTTTCTTTTTCTGCCGCTCTGATGCCTGATAAGCCATCGCGACATAACTTGACATAAAAGTTTTCTGATTGTAAAAAGTCTACGAGTAGAAAACCTAAATTAAGGTCGTCTTCGACGAGAAGTATTTTTTTATCGAGGTTAATCATTTTGTTGGAATATATAATTCAAATTGGCTTCCTTTATTCAGATCGCTGAGTACTTTGATGATGCCTTTGTGCATTTCGATGACGGTCTTGACATAGGATAAACCTATACCAAATCCCTTGGCTTGGCGGACATCGCCAGTATTTACTCTCTGAAATTTTTGAAATATATGTTCCTGATCCTTTTTGCTGATTCCGATTCCGTTGTCTTCAAAAGTCATTTTGATGCCGTAAGAATCTTCTGTTAGACTAATATTTATAACGGGATCTTTATCACAATATTTTAACGAGTTGTCTATCAAATTTTTAAAAACATTACCCAGGTGAAATTTGTCACCTATGATGTGTGTATCGTTATCTAATAATTTGACATTGACTTGACCCTGTTCTGATTCGATAATCATTTTAAGATTATCTACGACATCGGTTATGAGATCATTGATGGAGATACGTTCTTCTTTTAGTGTGTATTCTCCGTTTTCCATTTTGGATAGATAGAGGACTCGCTCTATTTGATCTGTAAGTTTTGAGTTTTCGCTTTGGATGATGTCGAGATATTTTTCTCGTTTAGCGCCATCATTATTTTTAGCCAGTAACTTGGACGCGAGAGATATATTGGTTAACGGTGTTTTTAGTTCATGCGCTGTGTTATTGAAGAAGTCTATGTTATTCTCTGTTATATTCTTTTGTTTGATAAGAGATCTTAATATCCAAAAGAGAACAAAGGCAAGAATCAAAAAGACCGCCATCATGGAAGCAATCATGTATTTCATATTATGAAATAGATACGTCTTTTTGGGTGTCAGGGAGATACTAAGAATATGTGCTTTGTCCTTAGATTCTTTGGATGCGGTGTATGGGCTGCATAGTAGATTGTCCATTGTCACGATGGGATTGATGTTATCATCTAATAGATCAATGGAGTAATCCTGGCTCATCCCATAACATGACATTGCGCAACTGACCTCTCTGTCAAATGCACTTAAGGGAAAATCAGAAAGTTCCCCTTTATCTATTTCTACATATTTGCAGTTTTCCTCCAATCCACATCTGGAGAAATCGGCCACCTCAAGATCAAGCTCATAGTTATCATTAATCCGTGTCAGAGCATTGCCGAGAGCCATATTGACTTTTTGCTCGAACTGGCTAGCTATCAAGTCCTTGGACTTATTAAGCCAACAGTACTGCATAATAACGAGTAAGGATAGAGAGATCACCACGGCTGCAATAAGCAATGGGAACTGTTCGATGTGCTTTTTAAGTTTCTTCAATTATCTGAGATAAGAAAATCTGATAATCAAAGATGAATTTATAATTCCACAGTCGAATTCCGTTTAACAGGTCTTTAACAGCTTTTTAGCGAGTGACATACAGCTATAGAGGGGTTGTCATCTATAGATTTGTGATGTCGATAATGACCATTCGGTAGCTCAGCGATTCTGAGTGAAGTTAATTTATATGTATTATGAAAAATATAGCATTGACATTTTTTTCTTTATTACTCTTTTGTTTTAGTGTACAAGCTCAGAGCACGGATACGAAAGCAACTTGTTCTAAAGAGAAGATAGAGGCTTGTGCCAAAAAATCTGGAATGACAACCGCAGAGTGCATTGCAAAATGCAAAAACAAAAGCGAAACGGCATCCACGGATGAGGAAATTTCTGTACTCAGTGCAGAGGCATCATCAGAAGTGACATCATCAAAAGAAAGCAAGGGCAATTGCGCAAATAAAAAAGGAAAGTGTTGCAAAAAGAAAGCAGACTCCACGACAGAAGTCAAATCTGCTGAGCTTAACTCTGAAATAACATCAGAAAATGCTGCTGTGGCAACTTCCAAGAAAAAATGTAATAAGCCTTGCACTAAAAAATCAGAATAGTCATCGCTATTTTAAAAATTATTAGGTTGGTAAGCATTTCATCTTGTAAGTAAGGTGTAATGATAAAATAAAGTTGACATATTATTAATTATCTGGCTGCAGAGAGTTAATACATATTTTCTGATTTGATTGAGGGTACTGTAGAGAGTACCCTTTTTTGTTTTTACAAAGGAATGTATATGAGAAAGGATTACCTTTGTGTCATGGTCAAAATCGGAAATATTGACTTGGGAGAATTCCCATTATTATTGGCTCCTATGGAGGATGTCAGTGACCCACCTTTCCGTGCTTTATGTAAGAAGCAGGGCTGTGATATGATGTATACGGAGTTCATCTCTGTGGAGGGTCTGATAAGAGATGCGGATAAGAGTGTCCAGAAATTGGATATCTATGATTATGAGAGACCAGTTGGCATCCAGATATTCGGAGCTAACCTGGACTCTATGACACGAGCCGCTGAGATCGTAGAAGAAGCACAACCAGAAGTACTAGATATTAACTACGGATGTCCTGTAAAAAAGGTGGTATGTAAAGGCGCAGGTGCGGGTATATTGCAGGATATAGACAAGATGGTCAAGCTGACCGATGCCATCGTGAAGTCGACTAAGCTCCCTGTAACGGTTAAGACGCGATTAGGGTGGGATGATAATACGCTTTATATAGAAGAAGTGGCGGAGCGCCTTCAGGATGTGGGTATAAAGGCATTAAGCATTCATGGTCGGACCCGTAAGCAGATGTATAAGGGTGAAGCGGATTGGACTTTGATTGGAAATATTGCTAATAACCCTCGTATCCATATTCCAATATTCGGTAATGGAGATATAGACAGCCCTCAGAAAGCATTAGAATATAAAAATCGCTATGGTGTCGATGGCATCATGATAGGTAGAGCGAGTATCGGCAATCCGTGGGTGTTCAGAGAGATCAAGACCTTCTTAGAGACTGGAGAAATAGTGGATAAGCCTACCATACACGAACGGGTAGAGGCCGCTCGTGAGCACTTACAAAAATCTATAGAGTGGAAAGGCGAACGACTTGGTGTCGTCGAGATGCGCAGACATTACACTAATTATTTCAGGGGTTATCACGGTATAAAACCATACCGCTCCAAATTAGTGACAGAATATGATCCAAAAGTATTATTCGAGATACTGGATGAGGTAGAATATAGATACTCTAATGTAGAACTAGCCCTGCCTTAATGGTTTTTTCTTTTTCGGAAACAGAAAAAATAATAGCTGATTCCATCTCTAAAGTTTCCTTACAACTGGAATCCCCATCTTATTTCATAGGAGGTTTTGTCCGTGATAAGATTCTTTCACGCCCATGCAAGGATATAGATGTCGTCTGTATAGGAGATGGTATCAGATTGGCAGAAGCGGTATCTGATGATTTGGGTATAAAGCAGGAGGTGGTTGTATTTAAGAGATTTGGTACGGCGATGATAAGATTTCGCGATATAGAAATCGAATTCGTAGGTGCGCGGAAGGAATCTTATGACTTTGATTCTCGTAAGCCACATGTTTCTCCAGGGACCTTAGAAGATGATCAGAATAGAAGAGACTTTACGATTAATGCATTGGCTATCTCACTTAATAAGGAATCTTTCGGTGAGATGTTAGACCCTTTTGGTGGAATCGCCGATATAGAAAAAAAGATAATCCGTACACCGCTTGATCCTGATCAGACCTTTTCTGATGACCCACTACGGATGATGAGAGCGGTAAGGTTTGCTACACAATTGGGTTTTACTTTGGACGCAGTTACCTCTAAGGGAATTAAGGATAATGCCTATCGACTAGAAATTATATCTGAAGAGCGTATTGTACAAGAGCTCAATAAAATAATTCTGGCTAAGAAGCCATCTTTGGGTTTCAATCTCTTATCAGAACATGGTTTGTTGGATAAGTTTTTTCCAGAGTTCGAGAAGTTGAGAGGTGTAGAAATAATCAATGGGATAGGGCACAAAGATAATTACCTGCATACCTTGGAGGTACTGGATAATATCTGTGCCGAGACGGATAATCTATGGTTGCGCTGGGCCGCCATCATGCACGACATTGCCAAACCTAATACGAAACGATTTGACGAAAACATCGGCTGGACATTTCATGGCCATGAGGTTGTAGGGACTAAAGTAACTTATCGGGTATTCAAAAGACTCCGTATGCCACTAGACCAAAAGCTGAAATATGTACAGAAACTTGTCCGTCTCCACCTAAGACCCATAAGCCTCACAAATAAGGATATCACAGATAGTGCAGTACGACGATTATTATTCGATGCTGGTGATGATATAGATGACCTCATGATCCTGTGTAAAGCAGACATCACCTCAAAGAATAGAAGAAAAGTAGAGCGCATCAAAGAAAATTATGAGTTGGTCAAACAAAAGCTCAAAGAAGTAGAGGAGAAAGACCGCATAAGAAACTGGCAGCCACCGATAGATGGAGAACTCATCATGAAGACTTTCAATATTAAGCCTTCTCGAGTCGTAGGCGATATAAAAGATAAGATAAGAGAAGCCATACTCGACGGTGATATTCCTAATGAATACGAAGCCGCTTACGATTACATGATTAGCGAAGGTCTTACATTGGGATTGAAAGTTGATAACTAATCTTAATAATAATTCCTTCTTATTAAAATTCCACTTTAATCCTTCCTCTTAGTCCTAGACCTTTGACACCAAATAATTGCTCGACATTAGGTCTGTCCAGATAGTTAATCCTTTTGACAAGGTCAAATCTGAATATCTTAAAGACATTATAGAAACCGATGCCATACTCCATGAATGGTTTGTTCTTCTCTATAGTCGTCGTTAAGTACTCTCCGTTGTCTAATGTATTGAACTGAATCAACGATGGATCGAGATTAGGATTATTAGAATCATCCAGACCTCCGTAGACTGCTTTGAAACTAAAGACTTCCTTGAGTTTTAGTTTTCGCCAGAGTGGAATTCTGTTAAAGATGTATCCATCAAAGAAATGCTGCACATATAATCTGGCGTACTTGTCTGTAGCAAATTCTAGAAAGTTCATTGTATTAAAAGAACTCGGCATGAATGAGTATGACTGATTCGCTACAGGGATATATAGTAATAAGTAAGGCAGTTGTTTACCCCAGACGCGACCTATTTCTGCTTCTAATTGCATTCTTCCTGCCACAGACATAGAGATACGCTTTTTGACCTGGAGTGATAAGTTGTGATAATTATATGTTCCGCCTAACGCTTTTATACCTGCTCTATATACTAACTGGAATCTTGGATGGTCAGATTTGATAGGTGTCCTGATCTCTCTTCCTTGTATGAAAGCTGTATTAGGAGAAAATTCTGCTACAACGCTGAGCTCTGTGGTATTTATTTCTGGGACACTTACCAGTTGGTCGTCACGGAATGCCTCGAATAAAAGAGTTCCGTAAGGTTTCCTATTCCTATTTTCAAATCCAAATTTTGCAAATCCAACCGCGCCCTCTACCATATACTCTAGTTTGTATTCCTCTGCAAAAAGCATCTGATTAGCTTGCCCCCTTCTGAATGAAGTCAAGAAGTTATCCGCAGATAAAAATTCTAATTTGAGTCCCGGTATAAAGACATCATTCCTATAGGATGCACGGATGAAGTTCTTAGGATTCTTACGATAATCATCTGTAAAGCTATAGAGTAATGATCCACCGTATTTAAAAGCCTTATCCTTAAAACCATAGGCTGTATAACCACGAGCTTGTATTTTAGAAGTAAATCTGTGGGCTGTCTCAGGTCCTACTCTTAGTCTCATTCCTTCTACCTGATTGAAACTAAGCATGGTACCTATTTTACCTATATCTAATGGTCCAGCAGGAAAGTAACCCGTAGAGACCACCTTAGTCCAATAGACGAATCTCTTATAGGCGGGTACGGTATGCAAGGTGTCTATCATATTATAGATACCTTCTTCTCTTGCTGTTAATTTTTCGATACGATTGTCTGCCCAGTACGCATTGCCTTTGTCATAGGCGTCGGACTTCGTCACGACCTCCTCTATATTATCAAAGACTGAGTCATCTTCTGGAGGGTCAAAATTGAAATTTTTCAATATATTTTTCCTAGTTGCGAATAGACCCAATCCGCCATCAGATATGGAGACGTCCAGTGTAATATCATCTTTAGTCAATAGATAAACGTCTTCCTCTTCTTTGAACTCCTGGACGATTTTTATATCCCTGACAAAATTCATACTGATGTCCTTGGTCACCCCAAGGACGGCTTTGAGCAGGGTATATCTGTCATCATTGGAGATATAGACATCTCCTGTAAATCCTATAAAGGTTTTATTTCTAGGTATAAAGGCGAGATGTATCGCACTCTGATTATTGACATACGTGGTATCCAGAATATAAAATCTATAATAGTTAAGTGCCCAAGGAGCCATAGGACTCAGGAAGTCATTGTCTAAGAGTTTGATGCTGTTTTCGTAGAGGTTGACATCCTGATAGAGTAGGTCTATGATATTGGTTATACTCTCCATGTCCAGAGCCTGATCGAACTCTGTCATTCTTATCGCGGAGCGAACTTCTTTTTTGCTTTCAGGATCTTTCCTGTAATGCACCTGAGATAAAATCTCCCTTATGTATAGAGGTAAATATACCCGTCCATTGACAGTGGAAGTATCCAAGTAATTCCAGAGGAAATCAAAGTTTTTTAGCGATTTTCTTTGTTTGAACTCCTCTGTTATATTATTTATATCTAGCTCTAGTTTTTCGTGCTTGTCGTATCTGTAGTGCTCTTTCGATTCTATTCTATTTCGATCTCGATTGTCTATGACTTTTCGCATCAGCTCTACAGCAGGATTGCCTTTCTTACGATACCTACCTTTTTTGGCGACCACAGTAATGGCATCTATCTGAATGCCCTCTTCTTCTAGGTAAAAATTGATGACTTGTTTGTCTTCCTTAGTGATGGGTAGTTCCATCGGTTTGTAACCTATAAAGTTGCATACGATGGTATCAGAAGGATTTTTTGTTTTGATCAAATACTGACCATCCAAATCAGTGCTTGCACCGACATAAGTTCCTTTGAGGATAAGATCCACGAAGGGCAAAGGCTCTTTTGTTTTGGCATCAAAGACTTTACCCCTTATAACGGTAAGTTTTTGTGCGTGTAGGCTTTCTTGTACAAATAGAATTCCCAGTAATAAAAGTGTTATTCTAAGTGTTTTGCTAATAGAAAAAATCTGATTCAAGTCTTAAATTTCTATTGAGAAAAAATATCGTGTTATGAAAATGTATAAGGGCACTGATTTGTTCTATTCGATTGCCATTAATTATACATGGTTTTTATAATGCTGCAAAAGTCAAATAATTAATCCGTAATCCACGAGGGCATGTGGATTTTAGGAGAAATTTATGAATCTGTCTCCACTAATAAAGGCGCGAAGCTACTCGAATATTGCTTAAGAATCTTATTCCCATCATCAGAATAGAAGAACACCGCCTCTATATCTATAAATTGCTCTATTAATTCTACAGACTTAGCTCTGCCTAGTACCATGAAAGCCGTCGCCAAAGCATCAGCCATAGTGCAATCTGGCGCAATGACTGAAACGCCAAGAAGGTCATTTTTCTCTGGATATCCTGTATGGGGATTTATTTCGTGTCCGTATGTTTCTCCGTCGACTTCGTAGAAATTGCGATAGTTGCC
The DNA here is from genome assembly GCA_020628095.1 of Saprospiraceae bacterium. Classification (GTDB taxonomy): domain Bacteria; phylum Bacteroidota; class Bacteroidia; order Chitinophagales; family Saprospiraceae; genus RFSX01. The sequence continues at coordinate 191,695 of JAHDFP010000001.1, read as the reverse complement.
AGAGGAGGCTAATGCCATATCAGATAACTGGATAACGAGATTAGTGCTTCGGAGACTGGCTTCTTTGACTGGTCGGTTGATACCTATTTTCCAAGGTAGGTTTTGCTTATTAAGACCTGAGCAAAATATTTCACCTCCTATTTCTATAATATGCTTTGTGATATTTTGGCTTTTGAGATATTTGGAGATTTCATCGACGGCATATCCTTTGGCTATTGCACTGAAATCCAATTCCGCCTGAGGCGGCTTCATAATATGAAACGAATCAAGGCTGCGACTCATACTCCATAGGTCAAGACCCGTATTAGCCTTCATGATACTTACAGCTTGGCTATCTACCTGGACTCTAGCCTCTTTTTCTTTATAACCGAACCCCCAATAGTTAACTAAGGGCATAATCGTAGGATCAAAATATCCTCCTGTGCTGGTAAAGACTTCTAGCGCATTTTCATAATTGCTTATGAAATGGTCATTTATCGGGAAGCTGTATTTGATGTAATTGGCAAACTTTCCATTTTTTAATACTTCTACTTCGTTGCCCAGACTATCTGTATTGATCTGAGTGATGATAGAGTAGGGGATGTATGTGGATACAGCGTCATTTATATCTATCAGGATACTATCTATGGGCTTGGAATAATTGCGCAAGAGCGTATCTATATAGCTAATGTTATAGACCGTACCCATGGTTGGACCAGAAATACTTATATAATAATCCTTAACGGCGTCTTCCTTTTTTTCTTGCTTGCAACTAACCAGAAATACAACCGAAGAAAAAAGTAAAAAGAAAAAGTTACTGAGTCTATTGCCAACCCACCTATTAGTCTCCCTATTCGAATAGGTTAGAGTAGTCTGTATCTCCTTTTCCTGATCGATATTGGACTTCTTTACGTGGTTCATTGAGGTCAAGTATTTCGTCAGCTTGCTCTTGTCCGCCTAGTAGAAGTATAGTGCTTTTCTTTTCGTACTCCTCTAACATTTTCAGACCTTTCTCTTCGAAAATTCCCTCTTGCAGATCTATAGAATTCATAAAATCAGAAGACAACTCCATGAATCGTTCCATTTCTCCTACTTTGTTAGCTACATCATCGGCAATGCCTTGCATCGCCTGATCAAACATGGCTCGCTTATCAGGATCTCCCTTGATGATGCTCATAGCAGATTTCATCGCAGAGTGAGATGCTCTTATGGCTTTTCTTTCTTGTTCTTTGACTCGGATCTGATCTTTGGTATCCTCTAGTAAGATTTCTGAGTTAGAGTACATTTTGGTTAATACTCGATATAATACGGCTAGCCTATTATGTAGAGCGACATATTTTTCGTTTGTTTCTTTTAGTCTAGCAGCTTTTCTACTTGATAAGACCATCTGTTGCTGTTGGCCGAGCTGTTTTGCCTTTCTGGCAAGGGCCATGTTTTTTTCGATGTCCTTATTATTGTTGGCCAACTGATTTTTGAGGTTTCTCATCTGGCCTTTTAGGTTTCCTATCTGCTTACCCATTTTTTTGAGATTACTCTCCAGGTCGGAGATGTAGTTTTTGAGTATGCCCATAGGGTCTATAGTCACGAAGATGGACGTAATCTTTCTCATGATGCTCTGGTACATGTAGCTGAATAAGTTACGGGTCCTAGTGTCCAGCGCCATATACAGTATAAGTCCTAATGCTCCGAACATAGCCACCTTACCCATCAGCGAACCCATAAGTGGGACAAGAACACTCCAAAACGATACGCCAGCCCAAACAAGCAGTCCAGCTATAACAAGTAAAAAAAGAGCTCCTGTCTTGCCCTCAGGTTTGCTCCAAAACGATTTTGGTTTTACAGAATTAGGATTATCGTAATTAGCCATATAATGTTTTATAAATAAATAGTTATCAACTCAATGTCAGATTTGATCGCTTTGCTTATCACCTCATAAACACTCAGGAAGTTTCGTTTTGTTCCTTCGATTTTAGCTTTTGCGTCATCTACATCTTGATCGACATTGTCTATGCGCTGTTGGAATATTTCTATTTCCCTTTCTAGTTCTTTTATTTTTTGTTTGTGAGATGCGATTTTGTCATGTAATTTTTCTACCTCCGACCTTCGACCATCGACTTTGATTTCTTTCTGCTTTAGCAGTGCCTCGGCAAATGATTCTCTTTCTCCCTCCAGCGCGTAGATGTATTTGTTGGCAGACTTAATTAGGCTTTCCTTAGATAAGCCCATCGTCTGAGCAGTCGCAAAAGCGCTCTTAAAGCTCGTGGCCTCATCCATGTTGAGTTTGGCTAGTGAGAGTACTGATTGTTTAAACTTAAGATAATCAAAACTCCCCTCATGATAGCTGTTCTTAATGGATTTGAGTAAAGCAGTCACTGACTTTTGATCAAGTGATTTTGTGTCAGGAAATAAATCGTGTAAGTCCGTCTGCATCTATTTTAAAGTTAATTCAATATATGAACAAATAACACATATTAATATGAAGCCACAAGAATTATTTCTAAAAATATCTGCACTTAGTCTAATTCATAAATCATATAGGTCAAATAAGATCGGAAAATTTTATTTATCAATTACTTATACATTATAAAAATATTTAATATGTTTGTGAAGTTTTCCCTCCCGATTACAGTAAACAAGATTAATTTTTTGTTTAGTTATACTATGGAATAGCACTAATACATAGGGGATTGCTTTCTCTACTAGTGTCATTCTCTCAAAAACCCGATTTAATGAAGAATACACGATTATTCTCGTTGTTTGTTGCTTTGCTTCTATTATCTTCTGGAGTAAAAGGTGAAAAGACCAATCAGCCCGAAGGATATACATTTTCCGATTTTCATGCTGAGCATCAAACCCGTTTCAACCCCCATAAGGTCATTTCGGCACTAGGTGCTACTACAGCTTCGGCTTATGCTGGATCTGGATTCTTTTTTGGTGAACCCAATAATAGTCTGTGGTCCAGTGCCTCTAATATCACAGGAGCACCAGATGCCTCTGCGGCAATGTCCAACATATTTTTTGGTAAGACATCCAGATATCTTCTGGCTAAAGACTTTGATCTGGATATACCTTGTAATGCGGTGATAACAGATATAACATTTAGGGTGACACGTCGAAACTTGGCTTCTGTGGATCTCGTGGATGCCGAGGTGCGCTTATTTAATCCTGTTACCTTAAGCATAGGAACAGATAATTTGGCTTCTTCTGCCACGTGGAGTGAAGGGACTTGGGAGACTGTCAGTTATTCTGACGCCACCTGGGGAGAAACTATAACTGCTGACTTACTTAACGATTCTCGATTTGGAATTGTCATCAGTGCGATGAATCCTGAGAATGCAGGTGCTGCACAGGCTATGATAGATGCCATAGAAATAGTCGTCTGCTACGAATCGACAACTGCGGTCAATGGGCCTATTGTCGTTACTTCTGCCAAGACGGATGCCTGTTTTGATGATGGTTCTATAGAACTGACAGCGACAGGCGGTACGGGTAACTATGAATATAGTATAGATGGTGGAGGTTCTTGGCAGGCCAGTAACTTATTCCAGGGCTTATCACAGGGAGACTATATGATAACCGTCAGGAACAATGATGGTACCTGTCAGACAGCTAATTTTTTCTGCACACTTAGTGCCGATACGAGAATAATACAGCCTGGAGATGCTGTAGTTGCTTGTGCGACTTATCCTGGTAATAGAGCAACCTTAGCTATAGAAAAGGTGCAGGCCTTCAATACCTTCTATAGTACTGGACTAATAGGAAATGATATATCGACATATATACCTGGACACCCTATAGAATGGACGGTGGAAGACTTGTGTGGAGAAGTATTCCACGCGGCTCTAGATGATGATCGCAATATTTATACAGCGACCACATCTCTATATGATATATTACCAACAGAAACTGCCAATGCCGTGGTATCATGCATAAGCAGTATGACAGGAGATGTAAGAAAAATTGCAACTCTACCAGGTGACAAAGGATTATCGGGCGTGGAATATCAGGAAGGCTGCGATCAACTATTCGTCGCTAATCTGGAAGATGGAAAAATTTACAGACTTGATCCTGTATCAGGTAATACCTTGAGCACCTTTGATCCATTAGCTCAAGATAACGGGGCTGCTGGTTATCCAGTCTTAGGAGAAAGAATAATAGGTGTCACATATAATTATGCTGAGAGCAGGTTATACTATTCTATGTGGAATTCTGATTATGACAAAAATGGTAACAAAAACACCATAAGGTCCGTGCAGATAGATGCAGGTTCTTGTGATTTTGTGGCATCATCAGACAAGCTGGAGTTCGAATTGCCATGGACTAACGAATATGGCTCGCCTAATGAAAGTGATAATTTTAGTATGCCGGTTGGTGACATAGAATTTAGTGCGGATGACAAGACGATGTTAGTTGCCGAGGTGGGTTTTGATTCCGAAAATCAAAGATGGAAAGCGCACCATGCCAGAGTGATGCAATATAATGGATCGACTGGTTCTTGGACACTTAATACTTCTGTACCTGCGTCTAACGCAGATCTGCAATACGAGATAGGAACTGTTAATGCGGGACTTAACTCCAGAGGTGGAGTAGATTTTGCCAATGCAGGTATGCAAGATGGGTGTACAGTCGATAGTGAAGAATTTATTATCGCTACCGCCGATGCACTGCAAGGCGCAGACTGTAATTCTTTTGGTTGTATATATGGGTTTCAATATTTCTCGACTGCTGGTAGTGATCCAGATAATTCTGTTTTGCTCAATATTGGCAGGAGTCTTGGAGATCAGCAGAAAAGTATATTTGGAGACGTAGATATTGTCAAGGGTTGTCCGTTCGGTGATTGTGAGCAATATGATCTCGCACTAGACAAAACCATGACTAGCTCTGGCCCATATAGTCAAGGAAGTAGCATTACATATTCTATCGTTGTGACTAATGAGGGAGAGATGGATGCTAGCAATGTGACTGTGTCTGATGTACCTTCTGCAGGGCTTAACTATGTGAGCAGCGATGCCACATCTAATGCGAATGTTACGGAAACAAGCGCTGGAAATTTCACCATCGCTTCATTAACAGTAGGAGCAAGCGAAACAATTAATGTCACTCATCAAATAGCTAATGATTTTATGGGGATGACACTAACTAATACGGCACAGATAACCAGCGATGATGGTAATGATAGAGATAGTGATCCTGGATCTGGGATTGATAGTGATGATTTGGGAGATGGTATACCAGACGATGATGAAGATGTCGTTATAGTTATGGTAGGTCAGATATATGATCTTGCAATAGATAAATCAGCTATTTCTACAGGGCCATATAACTTAGGATCAACTGTAGAATTCGAAATCGAAGTCTCTAATGAAGGCTCATTAGATGCTAATAATATAGAGGTCGTAGATACGCCACCAGACGGTCTTGTATACGTAGGTAGTGATGCCGACGGTAATGCTAATGTTACAGAAACCAGTGATGGCGTCTTTGAGATAACCTTTATACAATCCATGACGTCAGAGTATATCGTATTGACTTATACTATAGACGAGACCTTCTCAGGCACATCACTGACTAATCTGGTACAGATTACAAGGGATGATGGAGATGATATAGATAGTAACCCTGATTCGCATCAGGAAGAAGATGATCTGGGAGATGGTATAGCTGATGATGATGAGGATGATGAGACGATAGAAATTGTCACTAACGAAGCCTCACTAGGTGATTACATCTGGGAGGATAGTAATGGGAACGGCATGCAAGATGGAGATGAGTATGGAGTGGAAGGTGTCAAGGTAGAATTATTTAACTCTAATGGATTTTTACTGGAGACGCAGTTTACAGAATCAGATGGATTTTACTTATTCGAGGAGCTCAGCTCAGGAAGTTATTATGTCCAAATAGAGTATCCAGATGGCTACTCCGCAACGATATCTAACTATGGAGGAGATGATAACCAAGATAGCGACTTAGACGAAAGTAATGGACCTGGAACTGGTCCGACGGTCAACCTTACAAGTAATGAAGAATATCTGGCGATGGATTTCGGGATCTTAAGATGTATTCCTATCGGCGATTTGGTTTGGTTTGATTTGAATCAAAACAATATTCAAGATCCATTCGAAAATGGTATCAATGGTATGGAAGTAGAATTGTATAGAGACGAAAAGGGTTCATGGATTCTCTACGATCAGACTTATACGGAGCATCATCCTACCCTAAGGTCTAATGATGGCTACTTTAAGTTTTGCGTAAGACCTGGGACCTACTATTTCAGATTTGTGTATCCAGAGATGGAAATAGCTACTGTCGCACCAAATTTTGGGATCAATGATGAGATTGATAGTGACGCGACGGGAGCATTCGGTGCGGGTACAACGGATTCGTTCACAGTATATTCTGGAGACGAAAAATGTGATGTAGACGCTGGGTACTATGGTATGGCGTCCATAGGAGATTATGTCTGGTTGGATCGAAATACAAACGGAAGAAGAGAAAATGGAGAGAATGGTGTGTCTGATGTAGTCGTGAGAGCGTATGATGCTTTGGGCAATCAGATAGCCGAGACGACGACCGATAGAGAGGGTAGATACATGATCGATAGACTGAATAATAATACGATCTACTTGGAATTCTTAATTCCTGAAGATATGGAGATGACACTGTCTAATGTAGGCGACGACGCTGAAGACTCCGATGTGGATCACTCTAATGGACCCAATACGACACAATATTATACCGTAAGGTCAGGAGAACACATGGCTAACGTAGATGCGGGCGTCAGAAGAACAACATTAGGCATTGACTACCAAGATTTCTTAGGTGAATACAGACAATCGCATAATTATCTATACTGGATGATGAAATCTGATGAAGCACTAAGTCATTTTGCAATAGAAAGATCTTTTGGTGACCAAGAAAATTTTGAGGAGATAGGAAAAATCTTATCGGAAGAAGATAACACCAACACTAATTATGAGTACAGAGACTATGATGTCAGTAAGAACGGAATATACTATTACAGAATCGTACAGTTTGGCTTAGATGGAAGTAGTGATTATTCTGAGGTGATTTCTATCACTGTAGATTCCCAATCTGGTAGTCATAGGATCAATGTATACCCTAATCCAGTCTCTAATCAAGCGACTGTAGAAATATATTCTCCAGAGACTGTCAACCTATTCGAATTAGATATTTACGATAAGTTAGGGAGATTGGTCAAGGATAATGTTTTAGCATCAGAAGACTTATCGCCAGGATTTAATAAGTTTTATCTTAATACTGACGTATTGGATAGAGGTGTCTATAATCTGCATATTATTGTAGACAATAAAATAGAAGTAAAAAAACTAATAGTTATCCCTGAATAACCCAGGAATAATCTATAATCTTAAAGAAAAGCGGAAAAGTGTTGATCATTTTTCCGCTTTTTTATTTGGGTGATAATGTCATATAGACGGCAGTTATAATAATGATGTAGGGTTCTAGTTTACTGTAGGAATACTATTTGATATACACGCACCGTGTATTTCAACGGTAGACCTATTTACCTTTGTATTACAATCTACTCAAAACCCCAAGGTCAATTAACCTTTTTAATATAATTCCATCTTATATAATTTTTTAAATGTATAAAGATGAGAATCATAACATTATTATTGGCGTTGTTTTCTTTTGTTGCTTCCCACGCACAATTTCATTTTGCAAGTGTGGATGGAAGTAATTATGTCCGATCTAATCAGGTATATGCACAAGAGCATTCAATCATTACTTTAGAAATCAGACCTAACATGTCTGAGTGGACTTGGTCTGGACCGATGGGATATACTGCAGAGGGTCCAGGTGTCTATATTTTGGACTTTAGCGAAGACAAAGCTGGAACTTATACTGCAACGAGGAATGTACTCGGATTGGAGGAGACTCTATCCTTTGATGTTCACTTTTTGACGGAGAACTTCGTTGACCTTGGTGCAGATTTAATGTTATGTGGAGATCAGGAGGTTGTACTTCGTGCGCCATCTGGTCATAACTATATATGGAGTACAGAAGCTACTACTGACTCTATCGTCGTTTCTGGTCTTAATAACGCATCATATTCTGTCACGGTCACTACCGATTATGGAGATAGTGCGGCTTCTTCTGTTAGTGTCATTAATATAGAAGATCAGGTACAATACAAAATAATAAGCCATGATCTTTCTTGCAGTGCGGAGCTGCAGATAGAAGCACCAACAGGTTATGCGGAATATATATGGAGTAATGGTCAGGAAGGATCGACTGTAATGGTCGATATCGCCTCGACTAACTATCTCACTGTTGATATGATGGCTACAGATGGATGTCAGACTCAGATACAATATCTTATAGAAGAAACAGAAGGTATAGTTGATGAAATTCTAATGCCTCTAACAAGAATTTGCGCGGAAGAGGAATTGACATTGATTGCTCCAGAAGGGTTTGATTCTTATATATGGTTTGATGGAACGACATCTGATTCTCTTATACAAATCGTAGATGAAAACATAGATTATTATGTAGACGCCTTTATGGGTAATGGCTGTGCCACAAGACATTATTTTACAGTAGATGTTATGCCTAGACCATCTGCAATATTCCAGGCATTCGATGCAAATTCGGATCAAATGTTTGGCACACTTAATATTACATTAGATCACATAGAATCAGAAATGTTCCCTATAGATATCAGCCTGATGAATGGTGAGGGTAATTTCTATAGTATTGGTACTATGTCAGGTCCGACTGCAAGTATATCTCTTTACGAAGGTGTATACTATGGTCTTTTGCTGACGACTATACAAGGGTGTCATGACCTATTAGGAGATTTTCAGATAGGATATGACCCTACAACCAGTGAGCAAGTTATGCCTCCTACCAGTGGTTGCCCAGGAGAGCAGGTGACACTTTCTGGCCCTGCTGATTTCCAATCGTATTTCTGGAATAACGGTGAGACTACAGAAACAATAGATCATATAATAGATGGAACGACCATAGTTAGTGTCCAGGCCTTAGATGGAATGGGTAATGCTTCCATTTATATATTCCCAATTAATGCCTTAGATGGTCTAAGTGCTTCTTACACTACCCAAGCGGCAGAAGGATCACAATTGGGATCATTAGATATTACTTTAAGTAATCCTGGTTTGGACGTATTTCCTGTAGACGTCGTTGTGTCTACTGCTAATGGTGGAAGCCAGAGTATTGGATCCATGACTAGTGATATGGCGTCTTTTGCTTTAGAATCTGGCATGTATAGTGGATTGACTTTGGTAGCAAATGAAGGTTGTTCTGCTTATCTAGGGAATTTCCAAATATTGTACGAAACAAGTTACACTGAAGAGACAATGGCTGTATCCGAATTATGTGCAGGAGAGGAACTTGTGCTTACGGCTCCGTCTGGTTTTGATAGCTATGTATGGGATAGTGGAGAGACTACCCAAGATCTGGAAAACACTTACTCACAGAGCACAAGCAAAAGTGTAGAAGCTACAGATGAGCTTGGTAATGTTGTTAATTATATATTCCCTATAGAGGTGAACGCATTAGTAGAGGCGACACTATCTACCACGCCAGCTCAGGGAACTACAGATGGATCAGTCGATGTCACTTTGATTAATGTAGAGTCGACGATGTATCCGATTACAGTTTGGTTTTCTACTTCTGTTTCTGAGCAGCAGGTAGGTACAATGACATCGGACATGTTTAGTATGTCTTTGCCAGTAGGTAATTATACAGGATTGAAGCTAAGAACTGCTCAAGGATGCGAATCAATGTTGGAGGATTTTACCATTTCGTATGCATCCAGTTATACAGAAGAGACAATGGCTGTGAGCGAGGCATGCCAAGGAGAAGACTTAGTTCTTACGGCGCCATCTGGCTTCGTAAGTTATGTCTGGGATAGCGGCGAGACTTCACAATCCTTGGTAACATCATTAACCACAAGCACTAATAAAAATGTAGAGGCCACTGATGAGCTTGGTAATGTGGTGAATTTCATTTACCCTATAGAGGTAAGCGAATTAGTGCAGGCAATGCACTCAACGACACCAGCTCAAGGCTCATCTGATGGATCATTAGATATTGCATTGACCGATGTGACATCTGAGATGTATCCTATATCAGTCTTGTTTATATCTTCCATGGCAGAGCAGATAATAGGAACGATGACATCAGAGATGTTTACTATTTCATTATCTGAGGGCGATTATTCTGGCTTGACATTAAGAACGGCCGAAGGTTGTGATACAGCGTTGGAAGATTTCTCTATAGCTTACGAAACAAGTTATGTAGAAGAGACAATGGATAATACAATGGCTTGTCCTGGAGAAATGGTAACACTGACTGCTCCGTCTGGATATCAAAGTTATGTGTGGGACAGTGGTGAAAACTCTGCTTCTTACACAGGTAACTTTGCGACCAATTCGAATAAGAGTGTAGAAGCCACAGATGAGCAGGGCAATGTCACTAATTATATTTTTCCAATAGAGATGAATGATCTTGTCGAGGCAACATTCTCGACTCAACCAGCACAAGGTGCTAATGGAGGAGCTGTAAATATAAATATAGTCAATGGTACATCAACTATGTACCCAATTGCTGTGCTCGTAGGAACAACTATGATAGAAATGGAAATAGGCACAATGAACTCTGAGGCATTGACTATTGCCTTGGCAGAAGGTGTTTATTCAGACTTGACACTAAGAACAGCACAGGGTTGCGAAACCGTATTAGGAGATTTCGAAATAGAGTATGTGACTAGCTACGCCGAGGAGACATTGAATATTACGGAATTATGTGCGGACGAAATGGTGACACTGAGCGCACCGACTGGATTCAATAGTTATACATGGGATAGTGGAGAAACTGCTTCTTCTATAACTACAAGTTTCAGCGAAAGCACTAGCAAATATGTAGAAGTCACAGATGAGCAAGGCAATGTTACCAGATATATTTTTCCAATAGAAATTAATGATTTACCAGAAGCTACATTTACAACTCAAGGTGCCCAAGGTGTTAATGGAGGTGCAATCGATATTAACTTGTCCAATGCAACATCTGCAATGTATCCGATTTCTGTATTGGTAAGTTCTTCTATGTTGGAAATGGAGATAGGAACAATGACTTCGCAGACACTTAATATAGCTTTAGCGATTGGCAACTACTCTGACTTGACCTTGAGAACTGCTGATGGATGTGAGACGGTATTAGGAGATTTTGAGATAGAGTATATTCCAAGTTACACTGAGGTGGAAATGAATGTATCTGAGATTTGCTATGGTGAGACTTTGACACTTGAGGCACCTATGGGCTTTACAAGTTATCTATGGGATAGCGGGCAGAATTCGCGATCTATCTCTGACAATTACACAGCTAATGTTACTAAAAATGTAGAAGCTTCTGATGAGCTAGGAAATGTAACAAACTTTGTCTTTCCTGTGGAAGTAAATGAATTTCCTGAGGCAACATTCACTACTCAGCCAGCACAAGGCGCCAATGGGGGAGCTTTAAATATAAACTTATCTAATGGGTCGGGAGAGATGTATCCTGTTTCAGTTTTAGTAAGTTCTTCTACTTTGGAAATGGAAATCGGAACAATGAGTTCTGGTACACTTAGTATCGCACTAGCAGAAGGAAATTATACTGGATTGACATTAAGAACGGTAAATGGATGTGAAACTCTATTAGGTGATTTTGATATAGAATATGTCACAAGTTATACAGAGGTGACAATGGCTCTCACGGAGTTATGCTCTGGAGACATGATAACCTTAACAGCTCCATCAGATTTTACAAGTTATTCTTGGGATAGTGGTGAGACTAGTCAGTCGCTTAATGGTAGCTATACAGCCAATACAAGTAAAAGTGTAGAAGCAACGGATAACTTAGGTAATGTAACTAATTACATTTTCCCTATAGAGGTGAATGCTTTGCCACAAGCAACGTTTAGCACTCAATCTGCCCAAGGAAATAATGACGGGGCATTGGATGTTAATTTGACAAATGGAGAATCGGCAATGTACCCTATATCTGTTTTGGCTTCTAATTCTGTTATCGGAACGATGAACTCGTCTACGGTATCTATTCCATTAGCAGAAGGAAATTATACGGATCTGACCTTGATAACTGTAGATGGATGTGAGAATGTGCTAGGGAGCTTTGTGATAGATTATAACGCGAGTAATACGACTGAGACAATGGCGGTCACAGAACTATGCTCAGGAGAATCTGCAACACTGGCAGCACCATCGGGCTTTGTGAGTTACTTATGGGATAGTGGAGAGACAAGCATGTCTCTGACAGGTAACTTTAATGCTGATGTTAATAAGAATGTTATAGCCACTGACAACCAAGGCAATACAGTTACCTATGTTTTCCCTATAGTAGTCAATAGTAATCCTGAGGGTTCTTTCACTACTGTACCGGCTCAAGGAAATAATGATGGATCATTGAATATTAATTTGACTAACGCAGAGTCATCTATGTACCCTGTGTCGGTTTTGGCTTCTAATTCTGTTATCGGAACGATGAACTCGTCTATGGTATCCATTCCATTAGCAGAAGGAAATTATACGGATCTTACCTTGGTAACTGTAGATGGATGTGAGAATGTGCTAGGGAGCTTTGTGATAGATTATAACGCGAGTAATACGACTGAGACAATGGCGGTCACAGAACTATGCTCAGGAGAATCTGCAACACTGGCAGCACCATCGGGCTTTGTGAGTTACTTATGGGATAGTGGAGAGACAAGCATGTCTCTGACAGGTAACTTTAATGCTGATGTTAATAAGAATGTTATAGCCACTGACAACCAAGGCAATACAGTTACCTATGTTTTCCCTATAGTAGTCAATAGTAATCCTGAGGGTTCTTTCACTACTGTACCGGCTCAAGGAAATAATGATGGATCATTGAATATTAATTTGACTAACGCAGAGTCATCTATGTACCCTGTGTCCGTTTTGGCTTCAAATTCTGTTATCGGAACGATGAACTCACCTATGATATCTATCGCCCTGGCAGAAGGAAATTATACAGATTTGACTTTAGTAACAGTTGATGGTTGTACAGAAGTATTAGGAAATTTTGTGATAGATTATAACACGAGTAGCACAACTGAGACGATGGCTATCACGGAAACATGCGCGGGAGAATCAGTTACACTAACGGCACCATCTGGTTTTGTAAGTTATCTATGGGATAGTGGTCAGACTACTAATTTTCTGACAGCTTCATTTAATTCAAATGTAAATAAGACAGTCACCGCTACCGATGCACAGGGTAATGTCACTAACTATGTTTTTCCTATAGAAGTAATTCAGGCAATTGGCTTTGCTTATTCATTATCTCAGCCGATGGATTGTGGACAAGAAGGAACATTGCATGTCAACCTATCTAATACTAATGCATCTGATTTTCCTATAGCATTAACTATAGATGGTCCTGGTAATAATGATACCCAAATAAATCTAACGAGTAATCAATCTAACATCACTCTTAGTGCAGCTAATTATTCTTCAGTTCAGTTAGTGACGAATAGAGGATGTGTACTATCTGAAGGTGGATTTACATTAGACGTATATAGTGAGGTAATTACGGAAAATGCACCGACTTTACAAGTGGTATGTCCTGATGCGATGTATTCTTTCTCTGCATATAATGGTTATGCTAATTATCAATGGAGTACGGGACAGACAACACAAAGTGTAAATCTTAACTTATCTCAGCAACCAAATGTCAATGTTATAATGACAGATAATAATGGATGTGGCATTCAGTTGTTTTTCCCTTACCAGATTCCGTCAATACCGAATGTGACAACACAGCTTACTCAACCACAATCTTGCGGAGCAATGGGAAGTGCCACTTTTCAAGTGACTAATGATGCATTGTTCTTACCATTAAGTCTTGAGGTAATTCAAAATGGTAATGCTGTACAGACGGTATCTGTAAATAATAATTCTGTCACTATTAATTTGGCTTCTGGTCAATATGACGAAGTAAGATTAGTTTCTGGTGCAGGTTGTACATTTGATTTTAATGGATTCACTATTAATAGTACGCAAAGCACGCAGACAGTTACGGAATCAGTACAGCGTGTATGTACTGGCACAAGTGTTACTCTGGCTGCTAATGCGGCAGCTTCTTATAGCTGGAGTACAGGCCAGACAAGTTCGTCCATTAGTGTAAGTCCTATTGCTAATATGACTTATACAGTACAGGAGCAAGATGGCAATGGATGTATTGTGGTAAGAGAGTTCCCGATAGAGGTATGGCAAGCAGCTAATTCTGCAATAAGTCTGACTCATCCTCAGTCATGTGGAGAATTAGGATCTATAGAAATAAACTTTGGTCAATTACCGGCAGGTAATCAAGTGGCTAATTTATACATCTACAAAGATGGTTCTCTATACCAGACATTTACGCCGTCATCTAATGTCTTCACGACGCCTTTAGCTTCTGGAGTATACGATAATGTAGAAATAGTTACAGAACAAGGTTGCTGGTCTACAACGGGTGGATTCGAGATAAATGCTTTTAGTGGTAGTTATGGTTCTTTTGATGCAGACCCAGTAGCTCTTTGTGAGGGTCAGGAAATAACCCTAGTTGCGGTAGATCCCACAGGAGAATTCTTATGGAGTACAGGAGAAACAACAGAATCTATCGTGGTATCACCGACGAGTAATACAACCTATACCTGTGTAATAACATATAGTGATGGATGCACATTTACAGTCAACTATCCTGTGGAGGTGGGATCTCCAATTGATCCACAAATTTTCACCTTTGACGAAACATCGACAGGTGCAGGAGGAAGTATGTCTTTGATAGCTGGTAATACTTCGCCAGACGCACTTCCACTCACTGGATATGCAGAAGTAAATGGGGTTTTTATGGAAATATTTACAGCACCGACTTATTTTACATCTATTCCATTGGATCCTGGTTTTTATTCTGACTTTGTATTATTGACAGCGGAAGGTTGCATTTATGAGCAAGAAGATTTTACTATAGCAGAATACATAGAGTACGAGGTGGTCAGACATCAGACTACGATATATTGTGAGGGTGAGCAAATTAATTTTGTTGCTCCATTGGGTTACCCATCTTACTTATGGAATACAGGTAACACCACGCCATACTTTTCTCAGGCAGCCGAATTTTCGACGGAATACTATGTCGATATTACCGATGCTCAAGGTGAGTTAGTGAGGCACGTCTATCCTGTGATTGTTTTTGATAGTCCAGAAGCTATTTTTGACGCAAGTCAAGGATTTTTGACTGTTATTCTTACTACGACAGATCCGGTAATCGTGACTGTATCTGATGGTAACACGACACTGAACTTAGGAGATATACTTAATCAAGTAGGAACATTCGCATTGCCTAATGGTAATTACTTTGACCTTACCTTGGAGACAGCACAAGGATGTGTTACGAATCTAGGTGACTTTACCATGTCAGGTGGTGCAAGTAGAAAAACTATACTGGGGTCAGTCTGGCTAGATGAAATGATAGAAAGAGGCATACAAGAAGATTCAGAAACAGGCATAGAAGGTGTTATAGTAAGAGCCATAGATATATATGGTGATGTAAGAGCAGAAGCTGTAACTGACGAGAATGGCCAATACACGATAGAACTAGAAGAGGATACTTACTACTTCGAATTCGAGGCAGGAGCAAGTTACTCCGAGACCTTACCACACATGGGTGATGATGATACGATGGATAGTGATTTGGATGGGAGTAATGGTCCAGGAACAACAGAGTATTTTAATGTAGGCGGTGCTGGCGAAAATAGTACTGTAGATGCAGGATATGTATTCGGTGTGCTGCCGGTAAGATGGAAGGACATATTCGCTAATGGTAAGGAGCAAGGTAATGAGGTAACGTGGATAGTAGATCAAGAGCATAACGTAAGTCACTACGAAATAGAAAGATCTGTGGGTAATATCTCTGAGTTCGAAGCCATAGGTCAAGTTGTTTCTGCGGAAGAAAAGCAAAGCGAGACTCGATATGATTTCTTAGATCAGAATGTAGAAGCAGGTCAAATCTATTACTACAGAATCAAGCAATATGATAACAACGGTAAGTTCTCTATATCCAAGATAGTTTCGGTAGAAACGACGAAGGTAGATAGCCAACTTTCACATACTGCATCTGTATTCCCTAATCCAGTGGTAGATAATCTTAATGTTTCTATAGAGCTGAATGATGATGTAAACGAATTGATGGCTGATCTTTACGATACTCAAGGTCGCTTAGTAAAGTCTACTCTAATCAATGAAAGTAACTTGAGCAAAGGGACTGTAAGATATAGTATTGGCATGAGTGATTACGATAAGGGTGTCTACTATCTAAGAATAACAATGGACGATCAGGAGATCAATAAAAAATTGATTGTCATAAAATAATAATTAGAATTTGGTTACTCGGAGCAAGCCTTCATTCTTAGGAATGAGGGCTTTTTTAGTTTGTTTAGTGAGGCATATAGATTATTTTCAATCCTGGACGTTAGATGTATATTATGAAGAATGTATTCCTATTCACTACAGTGATTATGATGTTGGCATGTGAAGCAAAAGAGTTGCCAACTATTAATAATATCTCTACTAAACAAATAGATCTAAAGTGCTCTCACCAAACGACAAGATCAGAAATAGAAGATGCCCAGGAGAAAATAAAATCCATGCATGATATGGACCTTAGTTATGAAGGCAGCCAGTTTGATGATAATGGGAAAGTGGCATTTATAAAAATGAGTCTTTCTTACGATGGCGAAAAGGTTGCATCCTTTAGTGCAGATAGAATGACTCTTCAGTACAAATATTATGGCATTGTATTAGAAAGAAAGGGTGAGGTCGTCACCTATATCAAAGCTGGTGTATTCGAGTAAACTAAGCCAATATTTTAACTGGGTTTTCTAATAGTCCTTTTAAGGTCTGTAAGAAAACGGCTCCTTTGGCACCATCCACGATTCTATGGTCACAAGATAGAGTGACTTTCATCATATTGCCGACAACGATCTGTCCATCTTTTACTATAGGTTTTTCTACTATAGAACCTACTGCGAGTATGCAGGCATCTGGAGGGTTAATGATAGCCGTAAATTCGTCTATATCAAACATCCCAAGATTACTTATGGTGAAAGTATTACCACTCATTTCATCTGGCGAAAGTTTGCGCTCTTTGGCTTTTCCTGCGAGTGCTTTTATTTCTGACTTAATCATGGAGAGAGACTTCAGGTCAGCATCATTGATTACTGGCACTAATAATCCTTCGTCAATAGCCACGGCAACACCTATATTGATATTCTGATGATAAGTTATCTTATCACCTAACCAAGAGGCATTAATATCGGGATGTTTTCTTAATGCGGCAGCAGATGCTTTGACTACAATATCATTGAATGATATTCTCACTTCTGCATCTTCGTTGATCGCTTTTCTAGCCGCAATCGCCTGATCCATATTTATCTCAATGGTAAGATAAAAGTGAGGAGCGGAAAATTTACTTTCGCCGAGTCGGCGAGCGATGACTTTACGCATCTGGGATACAGGCTTGTCACCGTAGATATTAGGGTCACTTATGTTGGCTATGGATTGTACGCTTGTTGTTGTGGCGGCAGGCACACCATTTTTTATAGCGTTATCTATATCTCTTTTTATTATTCTTCCATTTTCTCCAGTTCCAGCGATACGACTTAGATCTATGCCACTGTCTTCCGCCATTTTCTTAGCTAACGGAGAGGCTTTAATTCTTCCATCAGAGTGAGGCAAAACTTGTGGTGTAGAAGAGGCCATTACAGGTGCTGGCACTGGCGCCGAAGGTTTTGCCCGGGGCGCAGGAGTAGCTTCGACAGGTGTCGTCTCCGAGGCCTGTCCGTTGTTAGATGCCTCTACTTTAGGGGCATTTCCTTCTTTCTTTATGTCTTCGAGGATTTTAGTGATGTCTTCTCCCGCTTCACCGATTATCGCTATGACACCTTCTACTGGCACTGGACCTTCTGGTACGCCAATATGTAATAGGACACCTTCATTAAAACTTTCTAGTTCCATGGTGGCTTTGTCCGTTTCTACTTCGGCGAGTATATCACCTGGCTCTACGGTATCTCCGACTTTTTTTTGCCATCCCACGATGTTTCCTTCTTCCATGGTATCACTAAGTCGAGGCATTCGTATTATTTCCGCCATTATTTTGCTTTAATTTTTTATAAAGGTAGTGAATATAGGTATTTCAGTAAATATGGAGAGTATTGTGCAAATTCATTGAACACTTTACACTTTTTATTGATGTGTAATTCTCTATTTTTATGGAGATGAAATTTTCTTCCAAAACCTTAGAAAATGCGGTCGAAGCCATCAGTGCTCTGCCCAGTATAGGCAAAAAATCCGCGCTCAGACTCGTGTTACATCTTGCTGGTAATCAAGGAGATAAAAAGCAACGGATCGTAGATGCCATTTCTGCCTTATCAACTGATCTGATGGTATGCAAATGTTGTCATAATTACTCTGATCAAGACATCTGTGATATTTGCAAGGATCCAGCACGCAATAAATCTGTGATCTGCATAGTAGAATCCGTCAAGGATGTCATGGCCATAGAAAATACGCAGCAATTTAGCGGTGTATATCACGTACTGGGGGGTGTTATTTCTCCGCTCGATGGGATTGGACCAGAAGAACTGAATATAGAAAGCCTTGTACACCGCGTGAGCGAAACAGAAATCTCAGAACTCATCATGGCCATAAGCCCGACAATAGAAGGTGACACGACTATTTTTTATATATCTAAACTACTCGATAATTCTATTAAGATATCGACTATTGCGAGGGGCGTTTCTTTTGGTGGTGAATTGGAATATGCGGATGAGTTGACCTTAGGGCGGTCTATACAGACCAGAACATCATATAATAAAGAAGTGGTCAGCTAAGTTATCTTAGTATTAAAAACAAAGAATTACCTTAGGTCTCAATAAAAACCGACTTCTTTTCGCAATATGGCGGAAAATCACGCACATAGTTCTACCACTTCTCAGGACCACCTTTCCATAGGTATCGTCATCGTCAATTATAATGTAAAGTATTTTCTCAGGCAGTGTATAGAGTCAATATACAGGTCCTCTTTCAGCAAAGAGTACAAAGTCGTGGTCGTAGATAATAACTCTGCGGACGATAGCTTAGATATGCTAAGGAGTCAATTTCCTGAGGTGTCTGTGATTGCTAATAAAGAGAATGTAGGTTTTGGAAGAGCTAATAATCAAGCCTTTGACATCATAGAAGCTGATTATATTCTTATTCTCAATCCTGATACTTTGGTACAGGAGGACACCTTACAAATATGTTATGATTATCTAGAATCTAACCCGGAATACGGCGCTGTGGGAGTCAAGCTATTAGACGGTGCTGGCAATTATCTTCCAGAGTCCAAGCGCGGTTTTCCCACACCATTGAATGCCTTATTCAAATTAACAAGCTTGTCAAAGATATTTTCCAAGTCTTCTTTTTTCAATAGTTATTATCTCGGTCACAAAGACTCAGAACAGACACAGCAAATGGAGGTGTTATCAGGGGCATTTACATTTATAAGAAAAGGACTTCTAGATAGCATTGGCGGTTTTGATGAGGACTATTTTATGTACGGTGAGGATATAGAAATGAGTTATCAGATAAAGGAGCAAGGCATGCATATAGCCTACTTGCCTACGACGAGTATCGTCCATTTTAAGGGTGAGAGTACATCGAAAAGCAGCATTCAGTATATCAAAAACTTCTATGGTGCAATGGGCATCTATGCGAGCAAAAGGAATAAGGGAAAAAGCGGGGTATGGGGTCTTATATTGCGATGTGGCATCTTGCTTTCGGCTCTAGCTGGTATACTTAAGAGTATAGGCCGATACTTTTTAAGACCACTAATTGATTCGGCAATATTAATCGGTGGAGCGACTTTGATAAGCAGAATTTGGGCAACTATCTATTTCGATAATCCCCATTATTATGAAGCGTCTGATACCATTTTAAGTATTTCTGTTGCTGCGGTTATATTGATTTTGACCTATGCTTTTTTTGGACAGTATGATAAGAGACATAACCTTAAGCATTTGATGTATGGATTTATATTTGGTGCTTTCGCGGTATTATCAGTATATGGTCTATTTCCACTTGAGTGGCGTTTTTCTAGATTCGTTCTCTTAAGCCTTGTTCTGCTTAGTCCGCTTATATTTTATATTACGAGATTAGCATATAATTTGTTTTCTGAGGGCAGTTTTTCATTTGATACTTTCAGCGCCAAGCGTATCGCGATCGTCGGAGAAAATGACTCTTGTCGTCAGATCCAGCAAATACTAAACTCTCATCTAGATAGTCACCAGGTTATAGGGTTCGTTAATAATGAGGGACTGGGATCGTTAGACGAGATAACTCAAGTGGTGGCATCACGAAAAATAAGTGAACTCATTTTTTGTAGCAAAGATGTGGAGGGTAGTAAGATTATGAATGTCATGTCCAGCCTCGGAAATAAGGTGACGTACAAAATAGCGGCTGATGATAATAAAAGTCTTCTCGGTAGCGACTCTAAAGATGAAACAGGAGCCTGGTACACTATGGATATTGGATTTAAAATAGATCAGGTTTTTCATAGAAGGGCTAAGAGATTTGTAGACTTGTTATTGTCTATAATGGTCTTGTTTTTCTTTCCAATTGTTTTGCTTTTCTCTAAGCGGCGATCTCTCATTTGGAGCAATTTCATTTCTGTGCTTATCGGAAAAAAAACCTGGATAGGTTATAACTCTTCAGAAAGACTTCTTCCCATTATCCGAGAAGGTGTATTTAGTCCGTTAGTCTCGGATACTTACTATGCTCGCAATTATAGTGTGTGGTTAGAAGTCGAAACTATAATCAAAAGATTTTTTGGACAATAAAAAAGCCCACTCTGATGAGCGGGCTTGTATTTTTTGCAGAGAGATATTAGCAAGGTGCGTCTGCTAAATTTTGTTCTGACTCACTGATGATGTCTCTATGAGCATCACCTTGACCACTTTCGTCAAAACATGGTTCATAATCTTTTAAGATTTCGATATAGTCTTCTAGTGCTTTCTTATAATCATCGCATAAGTCAGCGTTGTCTGGTTCGTTATTTAAAGCAGTAACCGCTGCATTAACGACACCTAACTGACTGGATATGTCACTATTTATAGTCGCTGAGTCTGTACAATCTACGTCATCGCTACCACAAGATGTTATCGAAATGAACAACACAGATAAAAGAAATAATCCACTTAATTTCAAGATTTTCATTCTGTTAATTTATTGATGTATAATAATTCTTTCAGAACAAATATCTACTTTTTTTCAGTGTTCCTTTTTTTGATTGAGCCTAATTAACAATCTATTTCAGCAAGCTGATTTTCGGCATCTGTTATCTGACTTCTAAATTCATCACCTTGACCATCTTCTTCGGCACAAGATTCATAATCTCTTAATAGGTCCAAGAAATTTTGGAGTTCATTTTTCACATTATTACACAAGCCCGTATCATTAGGGTTATTGGAGAATGCTGTCAAGGCATCAGTGACTTCATTTAGCTGATTTTCTACCAGATTATCAATGGTTTGTGTGTCGGAGCAATCCACATCATCATTACTACAAGAAGTAAAAGAAAAGAATAAGGCACAGAAGAGGATAAAGGAATTGATTTTCAAAACTTTCATTGCTTGTTATATTTAGTTGATTATATAATAATGTCAAAGTTAGGTAAGCACCTTTCTTACAACAAGCCACTTTATATTAAACAATCTTAATGATTATATAAATTATTCTTAAGATTTATAAATTGAACTGATTTTATATCGCACAGAGATTGTTTTCCAAAATTAATATAGTCATACACCAACAATAAATAGCTTTTGTTATCTTGTCCAGAGTAATGGAAGAGAATTTTGAGGCCATATTAGACGATCCACAGTTTAGGAAAACAATATCCCTACTTGCACAAAAACATAATCTCACCAAGGAAGATGTTCTGGCGCAAGCAGAGCAAGCCTTACAAGAATTGTACACCACGCAGCATCCCGTGATGCACACTTTTGGGGTGCAGTTAGCGGAGTTTATTGTCGATAGGGCGTATGATAAGATTATCGACGTAAATCTATCAGAGATTAAAAATCTGGCTAAGATGATGCGACGTCACTCGGTGGCTTTCGTTATGACGCATAAGACATATATAGATATGTTCGTATTAGGTATTGCGCTGGCCCGTCATGGCCTAAGGATACCTTACATATTTGCTGGGATCAATATGGCATTTGCAGGGCTGGGCCAATTAGGAAGAAGGGCAGGAGCTATTTTTATACGTCGCTCCTTCAGAGATGACGAAATATATAAGGCGACTCTGAGACATTTTATAGCGCATCTGGTGCAAAATAAGCAACACTTCATGTGGGCGCTGGAGGGGACACGCAGTCGTACGGGTAAGCTCGTATGGCCTAAGATGGGCATACTCAAATATATCCAGGAGGCAGAAATGCAATCCACGGCGGAGGTTAAGTACGTCCCCATCTCGATTGTCTACGATCTCATTCCTGATGTGGAGGATATGACAAAGGAGGGTAGAGGAAAGAAGAAGACCAGAGAGAGCCTGACTTGGTTTCTCAATTATGTCAGAAAAATGGGTGAAGACCATGGCCGAATTTCTTTGCGAATAGGTGAACCTGTAGATTATAACGAACTAGAAAAGTCCGTCATCCCTGATGATGAAAATAACGAGACACCATCTATATCTAAGTTTGCTTTTGAGCTGGCTCATGGTATCAATGAAGTGACACCTGTTACCACAGGCAGTCTTATATGTACAGCACTCCTCAGCAAGTTTGCCCTCACGAGAAGGAGCACAGAGGCTATTGTATTACAACTCATGAAGATCATAGAATCTCAAAAACCAGATGGACTGATCGACAAGGGACAATTCCTGGGAGAAAATATCCAGCGATCACTTAATCTTCTAGTCAAAGCCAATATTATACAACTGGTAGGAGACGGTGTAACTGCTAAATATTCTATTGTCCCGGAGAAATTCCTTAAGGCCAACTATTATGCGAATATGGCAACGCATCACCTCTATCAAAGAGCCTTTATAGAGTTGGCCCTAGTCAAAGTGATAGAAGAAAAACCCGAAGAAGTCTTATTGACTTTCTGGGAAGAAATAATGCGGATCAGGGATTTATTCAAGTTTGAGTTTTTCTATTCTAACAAATCGAAGTTCTCAGATGAGATAGAAAACCAACTCAACGAACTGAATGAAGATTGGTCCAATATGATGACCAAACGACCAGACGAATTGGCAGGCCTCTTGGCGGGTCAATCCATATTTGTATCTCATGTGGTGCTTAAGACTTTGGTAGAAGCATACAAAGTGGTAGCTTATGCTCTGAAGAACTTGGAGGAGGGTAGAACGTATACAAAACAACAGTTAATGCGTGCCTGTCTTTTTTATGGAGAAGAATTGCATTGGAAAGGGAAGATACATCGATTAGAATCCGTCTCTAAGCCTTTTATAAGTAATGGCCTGAGGTTAGCCCAAAATAAAAATCTTGTACCCACAGAGAACGATCCAAAAAAAGAGGCTATCGAGATATGGATAGAGCAGCTCAATGATCTTTCTCACAGGATGGATAAGTTGTCGGATTATTTTCAGTCATCTGATGTGACATTGGCAGACTTATCTACGGATGAAAGTGTTATACCAGGGTCCTCAGATGTGGATATCACAGTAACTGATATAGAAGGTGAAGAAGGGCCGCATATTGCTGCGTTCTTTGATTTAGATAGGACATTGATTTCTGGTTTTTCTGCTAAACAATTCGTGACTGCGCGACTTAAGAGTGGTAAGATGACCCCCAAAGAAATGGCGGCACAGTTTAGTGGCGCACTGGTCTATGCGATCGGTAATAAAAATTTTGCAGGTCTGGCAGCCATCAGTGCTAAAGGGATAGCAGGTCAGGATGAGACAGCATTACAAAATCTCGGAGAAGAAGTCTATCTCAAGTACCTCTCTAAAACCATCATTCCAGAATCCAGAGCCTTAGTACAGGCGCACATGGCCAAAGGGCACACGGTGGCGATCGTATCTGCAGCAACCCCGTATCAAGTAGAACCTGTTGCCAGAGACCTCGGTATCAAGCATATCATGTGTACACGGATGGAAGTAGAAGGCGGAAAATTTACAGGTAAGATAGAAGAGCCCGCTTGCTGGGGCGAAGGCAAGGCCCATGCGGGTCGCACTTTTGCAGAAGAACATAACATCGATCTGTCTAAGAGTTTTTTCTATACTGACAGTAATGAGGATATGCCGCTGCTGGAAATCGTCGGACACCCTAAACCCGTCAATCCTGATAAAGAATTATCTGCGGTTGCTATAGAAAACGACTGGGGTATCTATAGATTTAATGATGCGGGTCGACCGAAGGTGACTGACTTATTCAGGACAGGGATGACGATGACGACTGTTGCTCCAGCTGTGTTATCGGGACTCTCCGCTGGCTTGCTCAATCGAGACTGGAAAGAAGGGACAAACTCCATGATGGCTATGATCGGTGATCTGGGTACATGGATTGCTGGTATCAAACTCATCGTCAAAAACGAGGAGAATATGTGGAAGGCCAGACCAGCCGTATTCATATTCAATCATCAGAGTAATGTGGATCTCATGATACTGGCTAAGCTAGTCAGAAAAGATGCCGTCGGCATTGCCAAGAAAGAATTACAATACTCTCCATTAGGTCCTATATTCAAAGCGGCGGGTATGATATTCATAGATCGCTCTAACAGGGAAAAAGCCATAGAAGCCATGCAGCCTGCCGTCGATGCGCTCAAGAACGGAACGTCTATAGGCTTAGCGCCAGAAGGCACACGTAGTTATGATTATCAGCTGGGAAGATTCAAAAAAGGAGCTTTCCATCTAGCAATGCAAGCTAAAGTACCCATCGTACCCATCGTTATCAAAAACGCACACGACGCCATGCCTAGAGGGTCCAGCGTCATCAGACCCGCCGTCGTCGAAGTCGTCGTCTTAGACCCTATATCTACAAAGACGTGGAAACGAAGACATCTCGATAATTACATAGAGGAGATCAGGAATATGTATTTGAAGGAGTTGGGGCAGTGAAGATTTTAAGCCATTAGTATCATGAAAATATATGTAATAGTAATTTGTGTTTTTATAGGTTTATTAGCTTGTAAAAGCAGTATCAAAATGAATTGTCATCTGAATGAGAATGGGACATACACTCTTAATATTAATCGCAATTGGATAGATAATTCTTCCTTTACTTTTAAAGAGCCATTCGAGATAACAACTAAAAAGAGCAAGAAAGATACGGTTGAGTTAATTATAAAATCTTCACAATTCTATGATTACCTTTTATTGAATTCTAAATCTAATGATTGGGTAATAGATACAACTAAGTCAACAAGATTCTTATCTGTTAATGCAGATTATGATTTTGAGTTTAATATTTTAACGGATTCTGTCGAAATAATAACTAAGAACAATATCGTTCGCGTTTCCATAAGAAGCAGAGGTGCCTATATATTACATCCCCCAGAAGATAAGTTTATCCCTCCACTGCCTCCAATTGAATTTTATTCTATAATGCAAGATATCAGAAACGATTCATTATGGATGGTTAGAAGAGATAAAATGAAGCATCTAGAAGAAGTAATAATTAATAATTGTTCCATGGAGACTGACAATAGAGTTTTGTTTCATTTTTTTGTAGATGCCGCTGGAAATCTAAAAAAGACCAAAATATCGACAAAGCCAAAAAATAAGAAGGACAGCTTAGAATTAGCCCATTGTATAGAACAAGTTGTTAATATAGATTCTATTAATGTTGGGAGTTTAGAGGAAATTGTGCAAGGTGCTCGAGGAGGACGACCATTAGCTTGGGGAGAATTCTGGATCTTAAATAAGAAACCTACTCATAGAAAATAAACAGGTATAACCTATACCTGTTTATTGATCATTTTACCGGACTCAATATTCTGATCAATTATACTCTGGCAACTGCTTCAAAATAGAAGCCAACTTCATACCTATCGCAGAATCACCTTCTAGCTTAATACGCCCTTGGACGAATGCCGTTGGGACATTCATATCTTTTTTGGCGATGCGTAGTAGGTACTTCTCCTTGATCTTGACAATGACATCGGGGTCTTTGGAGACGCCTTTTCTCACACTGCCAGGTGGTTTGCGCAGATTGAGTTGATAATCTACTTTGGTCTCGCCTTCTACATGGAACTGGAATAGTCCCACTGGTTTCTTTACGAAATCAGGATTGTGTTTTAAATACTTTCTGACGAACCCAAAGAAGGCATCTGTTTCAGTTTTTTTAGGCTTGGTGGTTTTGGCTTTTTTCTTTGGCTTTTTACCTTCTTTTTCATAAGCCAAGATGTCTGCTTCTAAGGCATTGGCTTCGTCCAGTATATAGTCAGAGAATAGTGTGAGATCAGGCATCGACTTGACATCGGAGGTTGGACTTATGGTGATATTGCCGTCATAACTCAGTACGGTAATGATGAGCCCCATGCCATCTATTATCGGGGCCATTCCCATGATGGAATGTAGCTTATGACCTGCAAGATATATCGGTAGTTGAGGTCCGGGCACATTAGTTATCACTACATTGAATACTGGATTATGTAACTTGGATAAGTTATAACGGGAGTATAGGCGTGCTGCCTGATTTGCCACGCCGAAAGGCACGGCTTCTGCTATATTAGACAAAGATTTGGCTCCCATCGCGCCTTGATACGTTTTTCCTTTGATGGTGTTTTCATAGATGGTTTCTATACGCTCTATTCTGTCTTCCACATTGGTTGCTAACTGTACCAGCATTGCTGATAAGTTATTTCCGCCTTCTTGCACCGTGGAGTTTTTAGTGGATATGGGTACCATTGCCACTAATGGCTTATTGGGAAGTTTTTTCTTTTCTTCCAGATACCTTCTCAGAGCGCCAGAACAGATACCAAGCACAATATCGTTGAGCGTTGTACCCATGATGGTCTTTAATCTTTTCACACGCTTGAGTGATAAGATTGTCGTGTTCCATTTTCGCTGTGCCGATATTTTTCTATTAAGTGGAGTCTTAGGAGCCGAAAATGGTGCGGTCGGTAAGTCAAGATGTTGCGCCCTTGTCATAAAGCCTGCTTTGAGGGTGGACATGACCGTATTCTTCACCAGATTAGGAAACTTAAAAGGCTTCTGAGCGAAGCTCAAAGTACTTTTCATAATCAGTGCCATATCATTAGGTAGTGGTGCTGGATTATATGGTCTTGGCTCTGGTATTTCTTTGACCTCTGGACTCAGATCGAAAATAATACCTAATATCCCAGCTCCACCAATACCATCGATGGCGACATGGTGTATTTTGGATATAATGGCGACTGAGCCGGGCTTGACCTGTGATAATTGGTCCAGGCCCTCTACAAAAGTAAAGGACCATAGAGGTCTTGATTTGTCTAACGGCTCACTAAATAATTTAGAAGCGAGACGTCTGAGATTTTTCCAGCTACCGGGCTTGGGAAGGGCGACATGATCTATATGCATGTCAAGATTGAAATCTGGATCATCTACCCAATAAGGGTGATCTATACTAAATGGAACTTGCATCAGGCGCTGTCTCAGTTTGGGAATCTGATGTATACGCGAGGCAATAGTTCTCTTAAATGTTTTGAAATCTAATGATCCTTCGATCACGGCGACACCACCTATATGCATAGGACTTGTAGGCGTTTCTGCGTAAAGGAAGGTGGAATCCATGCCACTGATAGGTGACATTCCTGCTAATTCGAATTGGTCAAAAAGTGTTTTTTTCAAAAAATTATTTTTTGGTCGTGTGATCAGGTCTCTGTATATACAAGCAACTCTTCTACCAAATTACTAGTTTCGAAGTATTCCCAGTCCTCTTTTTGATATTTTAATCTATCAGCAACGATCTGCAAGACGAGCGGATTGACACCTAACCCAAGATGACTGCCTCTGACTTGTATGTTCTGATGCCACTCATCTTCTTCTTCCAGACATAGTTCCCAAGGGACGACACCGTCTTCTTTTGTATATATCGCCGTCGTAGGCACTGGTGCTGGCAGAGGAATATCGTCCAATAATTTTTCGTCTATTTTCTTTGATACGAGTTTGCTTTTTTTGAGGATATCATACATCCAGCTCGCATTATTAGCCATACGAACTCCTTGAAACGGTGATCCCATGACAATGATCTGTCTGATAATGCTGGGATCATGTTTGGCCAGTTGTCTTGCATATATCCCACCTAGACTCCATCCGATGAGGGTCACTTTTTCGTTATGCTTCTGGTATATTCTATCTAATTTTTCGAGAAGAAGCTCTATGTATTCTACGTGTGCAAAGTTTCTGCCTTCGCCCCATCCGTAGACTTTATAGCCCAGCTTATGTATGAAGCTCCTGAGTGGTATGGTGGAAAAATCAGATGCCATAAATCCTGGTAGTATAAGTACAGGATGACCATCTCCTCCGCTTTCGTTTTTAGTCCAAAGTCGGTAAGGAAAATACCAGCCAAAATCCATCATTGCTCTCAGACCCTCTGTCAGCCCGAGGGCTATGGATGGTCTCTTTATATTTTCTATTTCTGTTGGCGTACTCATGAGTATTATTTGGTTATTGCTAGCTCAATGGAAAGTACATTCTAAATTTAACTAAAGTTATCTAAAGAAAGACAAGCGATAATTGTTCATTGTAAAATTGCCGAAAGCCAAAACCTCAATAATAGAAGTTTTGGCTTTCAACTGGAACATCGGATTATAATTGCAATTAGTTATTGCTCATTCTTTCCTGGAAGTTCTTTTGACCTTTGAACCATTGCTTTTTCAAAGTCTCAAGCGCTTTGAATGTAATATCAGCTTGCTTCTCTGCTAATTTGAATCCACCCTTGATGGCTTTGTCTGCGACATTTTGCCATGACGCCGTTCTGTCTATCGTTTCGTCTACGATCATCTCAGTCGTGTCTATCAAGAAATTATTCACTTTTTTAGTAGAGTTTTTTATGCGATCTATATCGATAATATCTTTGCTTTTAGTTGCCATGATATTTGCTTTTTTTATTTGTGGATTAGATTATTGTAAAATTATTTTTTAGTCGTTGCGCGTCTGACAGTTTTCTTAGCTCTTCTTGCAGTAGAATTAGCTTTTTTACTCACTGTTTTTCTTGTTCTTTTCACCTCCGCTTTTACAGCTTTCACGACTTTCTTAGGAGTTGCTTTTCTTCTCGTTTTCTTGATAACTTTTTCTGCATCCTCTACGCTATCTTCTACTTTTTTAGATACCACGTTGACGATTTTTCCTATTTGGTTTTTAGCAGATTTTACTTGCTTAGTGATACCTAATAGTTTTTGTAATCTCTTGCTGTTGTTTTGGAATTGGTCTATTGCAAGCTCTACAGAATCAAAAATCATGTCTACTTGCTTCTCTATGATAGGCTCAGACTTTCTGATTGCACTTGCAGCCACTTTTTGGTACTTCGCACCAGTTGCTAAAGTTTCTTCTATGATGTTCTCAGTTAGGTCCAGGACCATTCCATTTACGTTCTTTACAGAGTCCATAACTTGGTTTCTTCTGTAGTTCAAGGTTCTTTTATTTGCAGCTTTAGTCGCCATTTTTTAAATGCTTTTTTTATTAATGATGATACAAATAAAAGAAGGCGAAGTTACAACTGAGTTACAGTGTGGTTTCAGTAAAGGAGAATAGTCAGTAAGAAGCTGAAAACCAACACTTTACGACTTTTTGATATTCTCAAATAACTTGACTGTCTCGGGCATAGGTGGTATATCATACTCTTGCTGTAATATGTCGCAGCATTTTTTATAAGTACGAATAGCCTGTGGGCGGTTACCATTGGCAATATGCCCCATCATCTGTATGCGGTAGGCTTCTTCCCATGTGGGGTCTATATTGAGTGCTTGTTCCGTCAGGCGGATACTTTCGTTAGTTTGTTCTTCCAGCAATAGTTGTGCGAGACTGATATGCGCGCTCAGGGCTAGCATCTGTAGTCTTTCCCTTTCCGTCGTCGTCCAGTCCTCGTAGATACGATTAGGTAAGAATATGCCTTTGTATAATCTGACGGCATATTGTAGGGCGATGATCGCCAGTTCCCTTTGTGTATTGGCTGTATTGTTTCCTATCTCTATATAGGATTCCATGGCCTGACTGTCCAGCCAGATGTTGTCCATATTGAGCTTATATGAGACACCCTGCCTATCTACGTATTTGGATTTTTCGCGTCCCTTTCTTTTGGGTTCTAAGGTTTTTGTGATGCCGTGCAGAGCCACTTTGAAATCTTGATCACTACCAGACTCCTCCCATAGCCGATCTATTATTTGCTCTTTGTGCAGTGCCATCCTGTTTCTGGATAGAAAAAGAAACTGAAATAATTGGATTGTCTTATTGCGTCCCCAGTTATCAGGAATCATCTCTCCGTTCAGATGCACAGAAAACCTCCCCAGAGTATATACCTTTAGGTCTGCTTTGCTTTCGTGATCGAGGAGGGCCTCTATATGTGTATCATCATATAAGATCAAAGCACTAGTCTAATTTCTTATCTATGCTATCTACCTTCTTTTGCAACTTAGTGACGACGCTGGTTAGCTTTTTCATTTGATCTGTCAGTTCTTTGATGTCAGATTTGGATGTCGGGCGATATGATTCTAATTGTAGTCGATTAGAGATTTCTTCGGCTTTGGAACTGATCTGTTCTTGGATCTGTGTGACTTGTGCCTTAGGATCTTTGATCGCATCGACGACCATCTTGGGATAGCTCTTAGCCAGTCTTTTCCAGATGTCCATACTTTTATTGAGTATACCTTCTTTTTCTTCTGCGCTCACATCTTCCTCGATAGATGATAGGGTCATATCAGATAATTTTTTCTGTATGAAATCTATGGCATCTTTCAGCTCACTAAAATTTTTCTGATCATTTCCCTGTACATGTGTGACGCGACCACGCCATTGTACATTAGATTCTCCGTTTTCGTCATCGTATATCTTCTGAGTAAACCTCAGTAAAAAAGAAGCCGTCTGATCTTGCTTTGACATTTTAGTAGTATTGATTTTAGTCTTAAAGGTAGGTAGAAAATGAAGGAAATATTTCTTAGACCTTCTCTCAGGCCTAATCTATTTTATAACTAATCATTCCATCATTATTACAAGCACAAAGGATATGGCGCTTATTGTTATAAGTGATGATCTCAAGGTCTCTGGCATCGCAGTCAAATTTTAGCCCACTTTGCTCCATAGGTAAATACTCAAAATTTCCCGTACCATCTCCCAGACATACACCACCAATGGAGGCATCATATCTTACAGTCTCCACCTCTACAGGATAATGGTTACCCGCAAATATAAAATCCAAGTGTCCATCCTTATTATAATCCAAAGTGATCGTCGCTTTCACCGCTCCAATCTGTACTTGATAAGGTAATTTTTTGGCGACCAATTGACCACCTTGATTTTCTAGATAAATGCTTTCAAAAGACTTAATCTGGTAATGAACAGACTGGTCTAACTTTTCTTCAGGAATAATCTCGAAAAGAGAGGCTTTGGCAAAGGCGTCATAGTTTTTGAATTTTTCGCTTACAAAAGGCATCTCTTCTGTGGAGCACTCTCGACCACGGACAGGATACAAATTGTTATTGATGGTTTTGGCTAAGACGACATCATGATCGCCATTATCATCAAAATCATCAGAGTATATTTCAAAAGGTTTTTTGGTCGATGCTTTGAATTTGTTGTTTAGACCGAGGTTGCCTAAGATGTAGTCATTATCTCCATCCCCATCAAAATCTCCTGCCGTTATATTCCACCACCAACCATTACTTTCATGACCGAAAATATCAATGGCTTCAATAGCGAACTTATTGCCTTCATTCTTAAGAATAGTTATAGGCATCCATTCTCCCACTAAAAGAATATCGAGGTCGCCATCATTGTCATAATCATCACTAATAGCATCAGTCACCATACCTAATCGATCGGCAGATTGTAGCCATTCCTCACTGGCGTCGGTAAGTGTACCGTTATTATTAAGCAATAGTTTAGATGACGGAGGGTTAGGGTATTTACCTGGTTGTGATCTTCCACCTATAAAAATATCAGTGTAACCATTTTTATCAAAATCTCCACTCACCACACACTGCCCATCTATTTTGGTAAATGAGAGGTCGCCTTGGTATTTAGAATATTTTCTATCTCCTTGATTGATATAAATCCTATCCTCGTTTTGTGAGTTACCAGAAGGATATTCATGACCACCACTTACCACATATAGATCCATATCACCATCATTCTCCAGATCAAAAAATACGTGGTCCAGCTCTTCGATATTTTTATCACTTGATATATTTTTAGTCTTTCCGTCAGAAAGATTTATGATCTTTCCATTCTGACCTTTTGCTCCACTGACGTAGATGACTGATTCTTCGTTGGTCTGATTTGCTGAGACAAAAGGACCGTTTTTAGATAGCTTGTGTGGTAATAATACCTGTGCTGCGTAGTCGTCAAATTCGTTTTCCTTATGAACAAATTGAAAAGAAATATCGCTTGACTTGATTGACTCCTTTTTCTTAATAGTACGCTCCTCTGCATCCTTGTAGTCAATGGTTATTTTCTCATTGATCTTTGGATTAATGATTTTTGATATTTTTTTGTGACTCCAGATGACTACTATAGAATCTAAATGACCTTTATCACCAAGACCAAAATGGCAAACATCTTGAGATGCAGACATGTAGCCTCTCACGGGAGACATCATCATTACTTGAGCTTCTTCACCAGTATAGATTTTTACTGAAGCACCGTATCCGTTTCTATTTTTTTCTGGTCCTTGGAGTTTTACGTTTATATAGTTACCTCTGGCAGAGTTATTTTTCAATACACTCGCCACAGCATTAGAATTATTAATGACGACATCCATGTCTCCATCATTATCCAGATCAGCATAAGCCATCCCAGAGGAGAAACCTTCTAAGGAGAATTCAGACTGATGACTTATGTTTCTAAATTTTAAGTTACCCTTGTTTTGATAAGCCAGATTAGCGACTGGAGTAGAAGGGATTTTGGACATAACTTGTTGTGCATTCTGAGGTGTAATTTTTGGCACTTGATTATTTTTGAATGCCGTCATAAAGTCGTTATTTCTTAAGTCCTTAAGGATGCCATTAGATATGAGTAGGTCTTTATGTCCATCATAATCTAGGTCCACAAACAATGGCGACCAACTCCAGTCGGTATGGCTAACGCCACTATAATGTGCGACATCTGCAAAAGTACCATCGCCATGATTGACTTGTAAATTGTTGACTGCGTACTGAAATTGGTTGCCCTGCTCTCGTAGTTGCCAAAACAACTCTGGTCTCATGGATTCCATATTAGTCTTAGATCTGTAATGATCACCAAACGCCATATCCAACGTGACAAAATCTAACTTGCCATCATTATTAATATCTGCGGCGTCGGACCCCATAGAATAGAAAGACGTGTGTCGTGTACGATCCAGTATTTCGTTATTAAAGGATTGACCCTTTTGGTTAATTAATAATTGGTCACCCTTATTATAATCATTGCATACATAAATGTCTACCCAGCCATCTTCATTATAATCACCGAGCAAAGAATTTAGTCCATAAGCCTTATTTGCATTTATATATTTATCAGATTTATCGACAAACTTACCGCCCTCATTGATGTACATTTTATCTCTATATGGAAGTCCTTTGACCGTTTCTATACGCATGTTGAGTCCAGAGTAAACATCAACAGGCTGATTAACTAAGTACATGTCCAAGTCACCGTCATTATCTACATCAAAGAAATTGGATTGTATGCTAAAGCCTTTATCAGCAAGCCCGTACTCTTCACCTTTTTCTGAAAATGTAAGATCGCCATTGTTTATCCATAACTTATTTCGCCTTAGTCCAGGTTGTGGTAAAAAGAAGTTTTTACATACATAGATGTCAAGGTATCCATCGGCATTAACATCGACCATGTTGACCCCAGTAGACCAGAGCTTATCGGTAATACCAGAGGATTCGCTAATGTCCTCGAACTTAAAGTTTCCTTTATTGATATATAATTTATCGCTGACCATATTGCCAGCCAAGTATATGTCAGGCAATCCATCATTATTTATATCTCCCAGCGCCACACCCGCTCCCTGATACATGAAATTCCAGATGAAGGGATGTATATTGCCATTCTCTCTTATTTGATTATTGAAGGTTACACCTGATGTTGTAGTAGGTATATTTTCGAACTGGATAGAGGTATCTTCTAAGACTTTTTTCTCTTTGTCTGCCGATCTCTTGGGTTCTTCGTTACATCCTGCCAGGACTATGAAGCAGGTCAGAACGCAAAGTATTTTGTTCGTAAATATTGATTGCACGTGCCTTTTTCTAATTTGCAGTAATTTATAAAATAATTGTCAGGCTATCACAAAACAAATCAGTAGATGACACAAAGCCACTTAGTCAAAGAAATAAAATCGGCAACTAATAAGATATACAAAGAGGTGCTCGGATATAGAAGGCATCTGCATCAACATCCAGAATTATCTTTCCAAGAGAAAAATACTAGCAAGTATATTAAATCCATTTTGGATAAATACGGAATAGATTATTCTGATGGATATTGTAAGTATGGTATTGTGGCTGAGATCAAGGGTAAGAAGAAAGGGAAGATCATATATCTACGCGGTGACATGGATGCACTCCCTATCAAGGAAGCTAATAAGGTATCCTATAAGTCGACTATAGACGGTGTAATGCATGCTTGTGGTCACGATGTGCATACCAGTTGTATATTGGGTGCGGCCATTATCTTACAATCCATTAAAGAAAATATCAGAGGGACTTATAGGATTCTTTTTCAGCCAGGAGAGGAACGTATGCCCGGTGGTGCTTCTGTTATGATCAAAGAAGGCGCCATAAAGAATGCCTCCAAGTCATCTATCATAGGACAGCATGTACATCCTCCGTTAGAGGTGGGTAAGGTTGGTTTCCGAGCTGGTCAATATATGGCCTCCGCAGACGAATTATATCTCGAAATAATAGGACGAGGTGGTCATGGGGCCTTACCACTTGATTTTATAGATCCTGTTATGATCTCTGCACAGGTCATTACAGCATTACAGTCCGTCGTCAGTCGCTACAGCGATCCTAAGATACCAGCGGTACTAAGTTTTGGTAAAATAAATAGTGACGGCGGTGCCACCAATGTCATACCTAATAAGGTAACCATCCACGGGACACTCAGAACGATGGATGAGACGAATAGAGCGCGCCTCAAAAAAGCCATCAAAGACATCGCAACACACACCTGTAAAGCCTACGGAGCTAAAGCCAAGGTCAAAATTGTACATGGTTATCCTTGCTTAGTCAATGACGCACCACTGACTCATCAGTGTATAGATGTCGCCAAAGAATACATGGGCGAAAAAAATGTTGTCCTTCTGGATAAAAGAATGACGGCTGAGGACTTTTCTTATTATAGTCAGATGATGCCTGCTTGTTTTTACAGGTTAGGGACAGGTAATGAAAAAAAAGGAATAACAAGTCCTGTACATACCTCTACTTTTGATATTGATGAAGGAGCTCTTAAGACTGGGGTAGGGATGATGACTTATTTGGCGGTGCGGTATTGTGGGAATTAGGATTATTTGTTGAAGGGATGCTCATTAATCCAATGGAATCCTCGCTTGAATAAGAGTCGATTATTGACATCTTGTTTAGTCAAGTAGAGACAAAAACCTTGTTAATAGAAATAAAACTCAAGAAGAACTAAAATGACGACAAACTTAGAATTAGAAAAGACCTTATGGGCAGCAGCAGATAAACTGCGTAGCAATATGGATGCCGCTGAATACAAGCATGTTGTCTTGGGCCTTATATTTCTGAAATACATCTCTGATGCTTTTGAAGAGCACTACACCAAATTGAAGGCAGAAGAACCTGATACAGGAGCAAACCCTGAGGATAAAGACGAATACACAGCAGATCGAATATTCTATGTACCACCTTCAGCAAGATGGTCTTGGTTGCAAGGTAGAGCTAAAAAACCGTCCATAGGAAAAGATATTGATGATGCTATGGACGCCATTGAAAAGGATAATCCTTCATTGAAAGGTGTTCTTCCTAAAGACTACGCCAGACCTTCTTTAAATAAACAAAGACTTGGAGAATTAATAGACCTAATTGGCTCAATCACACTTTCCAAAAACGGAAGCGGAAAAGGGAAAGATGTGTTAGGCTTTGTATTTGAGTATTTCTTAGGTCAATTCGCAGATGCGGAAGGAAAAAAAGGTGGACAATTTTATACGCCACAAAGTATTGTCAAAACATTGGTGCAGGTGTTGGCACCCGAAGCCGAAAAACGGGTATATGATGGTGCTTGTGGTAGTGGAGGTATGTTCGTGCAAAGTGAAAATTTCATCGAAATGCATGAGCACCGTAAAGGCAAAATCTCCATTTACGGTCAAGAGAGTAACCCGACAACCTACCGATTAGCTAAGATGAACCTTGCTATCCGAGGAATTGATGCTAATATCGCATTGGGAGACACTTTGCTGAACGATGCTTTTCCAAAATTGAAAGTGGACTATATCATTGCCAATCCTCCCTTCAATATCAGCGATTACAAAGTCAACCAAGCAGAAACACATAAATGGAAATATGGCATTCCACCATCAGGAAATGCTAATTATGCTTGGCTACAACATTTTGTAAGTAAACTCGCTCCGTATGGATCGGCAGGAGTTGTGCTGGCTAATGGGAGTATGAGTTCTGAAATATCGACGGAAGGAGACATTAGAAAAGGTATGATTGAAGATGACCTTATTGATTGCATGGTTGCTTTGCCTTCACAGCTTTTCTACAATACACAGATTCCAGCCTGCCTGTGGTTTCTAACTCGCAATAAAGAAGAAACCAACGAATTCAGAAATCGGAAAAACGAAACACTATTTATTGATGCTCGGGAACTCGGCACAATGATTAGCAGAAGACAAAAAGAACTCACACAAGAGGACATATCTAAAATCGCTGATACATATCACAATTGGAGAGAAAAGGAACCGGATACTCCGTATGAAGACAAACCGGGATTCTGCAAATCTGCAAACCTACAAGACATTCAAAAGAACAATTATGTCCTCACACCCGGAAGGTATATCGACTTTAAAGAAGTGGAAGATGATGGAATACCTTTTGATGAAAAAATGGGGTCATTGACCCTTTTATTAAAAGAGCAAATGGAAAAGTCTAAGAAACTGGATGATGCCATCAAACAAAACTTAAAAAAAATAGGCTTTAAAATATGATCGATTATAGTAAACTGGAAAAGTCCCTGAAGCATCTGGAGCTTCAAAATACCAATTACCTCAAGATGGATGAAAAAGAGTATCTCACTGCTCTTGATAAAGAGGCGATTGCAGAGTCTGTCATCCAACGATTTGAAACCTGTTACGATACGCTGTGGAAAATACTCAAGAAGTACCTCAATGAAGAATTAGGTATTCCAGAGTTGCCTAATAGTCCCAAGCCCTTATTAAGAATTGCAGGAGAAAATGATCTATTCACTTCTTCTACGGATCAATGGATAAAATATGCTGACGCTAGGACAGCCACATCACATGATTATTCTGGAGAAAAAGCAGAAAATGCTTTAAGCCTTATGAACGACTTTATAGGAGATGCAATAGACCTTTATATCACCATGACTCAAGGAACTTGGGAATAAAAATCGACATATCGAAAAAGGATTATAAAACCTTAGATGCGTTGTTCCAAAGGCATTTGCCTAATACAACTATCTGGGCTTTCGGATCTCGAGTCAAGTTTACTGCTAAACCCAATAGTGATTTAGATTTAGTAGCTTTTGTAGATGATGACCAAATAGCACAGTTTAATCGGCTCAAAGAAGCATTGGAAGAATCCGATTTGCCCTTTTCGGTAGATCTACACAATTGGGAGGAGCTCCCCGAAGCATTTCACCAAAATATTAAGGAGCAATATGTAGCGATTCAGGAAGAAAAAAAATCCGACCTGCCAGATGGATGGAAGACATATAAGTTAAAGAATATATCCCTAAAAATTGGTTCAGGGGCTACTCCAAGAGGGGGGAAGGAAGCATACTTAGATAATGGAGAATATTCACTAATAAGAAGTCAAAACGTTCATGATTTTAAGTTTTCTAAAACTGGTTTAGCATTTATAAATGAGGAACAAGCAAATAAACTTAAAAATGTAACAGTCGAAGAAAATGATGTATTACTAAACATCACGGGCGACAGTGTCGCAAGAGTTTGTCAAGTTCCAAGTGATGTTGTCCCAGCACGTGTAAATCAACACGTTGCAATCATAAGGACAAATGCAGATATTCTTGACCAAACTTATCTTAAATATTATTTATTACAGCCTAATATTAAAAGCTATTTACTTGCATTATCTTCCACTGGTGCAACAAGAAAAGCGTTGACTAAAAGTATGATAGAGGGATTAGAATTGAAACTTCCTTCAATCGTAACCCAACGCCAAATCGCCGCCATCCTCTCCACTCTCGATGACAAAATAGAACTCAACCTCCAAATGAATGAAACTCTGGAAAAAATGGCACAGGCTATTTTTAAGGAGTGGTTTGTGGATTTTAATTTTCCGAAACTGTCGGAATCAGGATTAACAGGATTTAAAGATGAACAGGACAAAACAAAAAAATCAAGTAAATTCTCGAATCCTGAAAATCAAGATGCAGACAAAGGGGATGGATTGCCAAAGGGGTGGAAGTGGGGAACTATTGGTGATTTATCAAATAATATAAGAGATTCTTGGAAGCCAGTTCAAGGAAGTGACAGTTTAAAATATGTAGGATTAGAACATATACCTCGTAAAAGTATTATGATCTCTGAATGGGGCAAATCGAGTGATATAAATAGCCAAAAATCACAGTTTAAAACTGGGGACATTCTATTCGGAAAACTCAGACCTTACTTTCATAAAGTTATTACCGCACCATTTGATGGAATCTGTTCCACTGACATTCTTGTTATAAGATCAAAAGAATTATTCATCCAATTGTATCTCTATTTTCATCTATATAGTGATAACTGCATTAAATATTCGAATTCACATTCAAGTGGGACGCGAATGCCAAGGGTAAATTGGAAATCATTATCTAATTATGAAATACCATTACCGCCAAAAGATATATTAGAGTCATTCCAAAAGGTACTAACACCGATATTCAATAAAGTTCATAAAAGCATTTATACAAATGAATATTTAATAAATATACGTAACACCTTACTCCCCAAACTCATGAGCGGTCAAATCAGTCTGAAACATTTGTCTGAATCAGGATTAACAGGATAAGAAGATTAACAGGATTGTGGAATTAGATCAAATAACTTATAATATCATAGGAGCAGCAATGAAGGTGCATAATACTTTGGGCAATGGCTTTCAGGAGGTGATATATCAACGCTGTTTGGCCATTGAATTGAACAAAGCAGGATTGGAGTATAACAGAGAACAAGAACATACTATTTTTTATGAGGGTGTGGATGTAGGCTCAAGAAGAGCAGATTTTGTGGTCGAAAATCAAGTCGTTGTGGAGCTAAAAGCAGTAATAACCTTAGAAGATGTACATTTAGCACAGGCAAAAAATTATGTAGTTGCTTATGATTTTGATGTTGGTCTTTTAATCAATTTCGGAGCTACCAGTTTACAATATAAAAAGTTATTCAACTCAAAACGGAATCCGGTAAATCCTAAAGCAAGTAAATCAAGATTCTGACAATGAGAAACACCATCACCGAAAACGAAATAGAAACTATCGCACTCGATTACTTGCAAAGTCTGGGGTACGAATATCTTTTGGGAACCGATATAGGACCTGATGGCGACTATCCAGAGCGGCAGTACGATGAGGTGGTACTCACCAATCGTCTAAGGGATGCCATAGACCGACTCAATCCGACCCTGCCACAAGATGCTAAAGAAGATGCCCTAAAGAAAGTACT
Source organism: Saprospiraceae bacterium (assembly GCA_020628095.1). GTDB lineage: Bacteria > Bacteroidota > Bacteroidia > Chitinophagales > Saprospiraceae > RFSX01. Next base: position 151,608 of record JAHDFP010000001.1, on the reverse strand, counting down.
ACGTACTGAAAGTCCCAATCTACTGAATAATAATGAGCAATTTCATAAATATCTGACTGATGGTGTAGATGTAGAAGTACGAACAGATGGTGGCATACGAGGCAAGCAAATTAAACTGATAGATTTTGACAATCCAGACAACAATGAGTTTCTGGCAGTCAACCAGTTGACCATCATCAAGCGCAATACCAATAAACGACCAGATGTTATTTTATTCATCAATGGATTACCACTTGTTGTCATTGAGTTGAAAAACGCAGTCAGTGAAAAAGCCAATTTACAATCTGCCTTCAATCAAATAAAGACCTATCAGAATAGTATTCCATCCCTATTCCATTATAACGCATTTAATATTCTCAGCGATGGCTGGTTTGCAGCTTTCGGCACCATTAGTAGTCCGATAAAATACTATAAGCCTTGGAAAACAAAAGACGGTAAGCAGGCAGAAAAAAGCACCGACTTGCAATTAGAAACCTTGATAAAAGGGCTTTGTAATAAAGAAGTCATATTGGATGCCATCAAGCATTTTATTGTCTTTGAAAAAAGTGAATCAAGCACTATCAAAAAGATTGCTCAGTATCATCAATATTATGCCGTCAATAAAGCCTTGGTAAAAACATTAGAAGCAACAGCCACTACAGGAGATCGAAAAGGAGGTGTGGTATGGCATACACAAGGAAGTGGCAAAAGCCTGAGCATGGTTTTCTATTCAGGAAAAGCCATTTTAGCTGAGCCACTCGAAAACCCAACCATAGTTATCATAACAGATCGAAATGACCTGGACGATCAATTGTATGATACGTTTTTCAATTGTCAACAGTTACTTCGTCAACAACCCAAACAAGCCCAAAGCAGAAATAACCTAAGAGAATTGCTTAAAGTGGCATCAGGTGGAATTGTATTTACCACCATTCAAAAATTCCATCCTGAATTAGAAGAAGACATTGAAGAAACAGATGAGGGCACTATTTCGGATAATAAAGTGAAATACATCGGTGCAAAAGCCAAAGTATTATCCAATAGAAAGAACATTATCGTCATTGCGGACGAAGCCCACCGTAGTCAATATGGGTTGTTGGATGGGTTTGCACGAAGGATGAGAGAAAGCATGCCTAATGCCACCTATATCGGTTTTACAGGGACTCCGGTAGAAAGCACTGATCGTAATACCAAAGCCATATTTGGGGATTACATTGATGTGTATGATATTCAACAAGCTGTGGAAGATGGAGCAACCGTTCCGATTTATTACGAAAGTCGAGTAAGCAAAGTCAATTTACAAGAAGAGCGGAAATTGCAATTGGACGAAGACTTTGAAGAACTAACAGAAGGCGAAGAGCTTACCAATCAACAGAAACTAAAAGCTAAATGGAGCAGTGCAGAAGCCGTTATTGGAAGCAAAGCACGATTAGAAAAAGTAGCCGAAGACTTTATTGCTCATTTCGAAAAGCGTACTTCAGTCTTGGATGGGAAAGCCATGTTCGTATGTATGAGCAGAAGAATATGTGTAGAATTATATGCTGAAATCATCAAGCTAAGACCCGATTGGCATTCTGATGATGATGACAAAGGTGTCATTAAAGTTATCATGACTGGCTCATCTGCTGATATAGAATCTTTCCAACCACATATCAGAAATAAAGAGCGAAGAAAAGCCATTGGAGAAAGGCTTAAGGACCCAAAAGACGAACTAAAAATTGTTCTGGTTCGTGATATGTGGCTGACTGGATTTGATGCTCCAGTGCTTCATACCCTGTATGTAGACAAACCTATGCGAGGAGCCAACCTAATGCAAGCCATAGCAAGGGTCAATAGAGTTTTTACCGAATGGAAAGAAGGTGGATTGGTTGTGGATTACATTGGTATTGCTCAATACTTAAAAGAAGCTCTCGTCAACTATACCATCAGCGGTGGAAAAGGAGCTCCGACATTAGATGATGAATTGGCAGTAGCCAAGATGTTGGAGTACTATGAAGATATTGAGCATCAATTACGGTTCTTCGACTGGAAAAAATTCTTTAGTCTAAGTCCTGATGAAAAATTAAAGTACATCATTGTAATTACCGACTACATCCAAAGTCAAGATGATGGTGCAAATACTTTTATTGAGAACACATCTAAGTTATTAAAAGCCTATGCCTTAGTTTCTACCCATGAAAAGGCAATAACAATTGTAGATGATGTTGCCTTGTTTCAAGCAATCCGAACTCGTCTATTAAAATTCATTGAAGATGAACGAATCCAAGCAGGTGGTAAAACCAATCAAGAACTTGATTTAGCAATTAAGCAGATTGTGTCTGATGCCATTACCAGCGATACAGTTATCGACATCTTCGATGCTTCAGGAATCAAGAAACCAGATTTGGGGATTTTGGACGATGTCTTTATGGACGAAGTCCGCAACATGGAGCAAAAGAACTTGGCAGTAGAACTACTCAAAAAATTACTACGAGATGAATTGAAAAGAAAGAGCAAATTCAATCTTGTTGAGACCAAGCAATTTTCAGAACGATTAGAAGAAGCCATAGCAAGGTATCATAATGGACAAATTGATAGTGTTGAATTTATAGAAAAGGTACTCATCCCATTCGCCAAGGAAATGCGAGAAGCAGAAAAACGAGGCGAATCTTTAGGCTTAGACTTTAGAGAATATGCTTTCTATACAGCATTAGAGGTAAATGATAGTGCAGTAAAAGTACTTGGTGATGATGTACTAAAAGATATTGCTCAAGAACTATTAAAAACAGTCAGAACGAGTACAACAATTGACTGGACAATTAAAGAAAGTGTGCAAGCAGATTTAAGAAGGAAAATACGAAGAGTTTTGAGGAAATCTGGATATCCACCTGATTTGCAAGAAAAGGCAGTAGAAACCGTGATTAATCAAGCGAAAATGTTAGCAGAGGATTTGGTTAAAAAAGAATAGAATTAAAAAGAAAACCTGAAAATATCTGTATGTGGTATTTCTGTAGGTAATTCCAATTAGATAATTCGGTATTTGTCATAGTGGCTATTTACTTTAGAATGCCCAAGTATTCTATCCATGGACCCACTTCCGACTTGTACTGCTTTGCCATCACTCTGGATATCTGCGCAATGTGCGCCAGATCATGGACCACCCAAGTCGATAGCAGTTCTCTGAGCTTGGCTGGACCTAAGGCTGGATGTGTGCCTTCTTTGTCTAATTTGGCATCATTGATATCCATTGATTGTAATTCTTGGATGTTGGTGTTCCTTAGTTTTTTAAAGGTGGTCAATAGCTCTGAAATCGGAGTGTCTTGATCATTATCTAATTGAGCAAATCTATCAAAGGGCTCAAAAATTTTGTCCTCTGCATCAGATAATATAATCTGAGCCCTTGTAATCCAATCTGTTTTTTCGCCATGAATGAGATGTCCCACCACATCATAAGGACTCCAGGTGTCTTCGCCTTCGTTGTTATATATCCAGTCCTTTGATAGGCCCGTAAGCAGTATTTCTAATACCTGAGGCGTACGTCTGAGTATTTCTATGGACTTATTGATGTCGAAGGTCATTAGGTATATTTTATATCAATTAAAAATTATCATTGGACGCTGTGATCCAAGTTTTTCTGGATAAAAATAGAACATAAATATACCCCATAATCTAATTTATTCTCATATTTCAATCTTTATCAATTATATACATATTATAAAAATATTTAATGTATCTTAGCTTTTTTAAAAGGCACAAAAGAAGAAAATGGCAAAAATCCTAATAGTCGATGACGACAGAAGTATCCGTAGAACCCTTAAAGACATACTGGAATTTGAAAAATATGAAGTCGACGAAGCGGAAGATGGTCTCAGTTGTATAGTAAAAGTTAAGCAAGATAAGTTTGATATAATCATCTTAGATATCAAGATGCCTAAGATGGATGGCATGGATGCCATAGACAGGTTGCAGGAGCTATGTCCTGATATTCCTGTGATTATGATCAGTGGACACGGTGATATAGATACGGCAGTAGAGGCGGTCAAGAAGGGGGCCTTTGATTTCTTATCTAAGCCACCAGATCTTAACAGACTACTCATAACTGTACGTAATGCTTTGGATAAGTCTACATTGATTGTGCAGAAAAAGACTTTGCAGAGAAAAGTCAAAAAAACCAAGGTCGCAGAGATCGTCGGGTCATCCCCAGAGATCAATGTCATCAAAGAAACAATAGAAAAAGTAGCACCCACAGATGCCAGAGTCCTGATACAAGGACCGAATGGTACGGGAAAGGAGTTGGTCGCAAGATGGTTGCATGAGAAGAGTTCTCGTAAGTCTGGACCTATTGTAGAGGTCAACTGTGCTGCCATCCCATCAGAGCTTATTGAGTCAGAATTGTTTGGTCATGAGAAAGGGTCCTTTACTTCTGCGCATAAGCAGAGGATAGGAAAATTTGAGTTGGCTAATAAGGGAACTTTGTTTCTGGATGAGATAGGTGATATGAGCCTTAGTGCGCAGGCCAAAGTGCTCAGAGCCTTACAGGAGAATCGTATAACCAGAGTAGGTGGAGACAAGTCATTGGCAGTCGATGTCCGTGTCGTGGCTGCAACGAATAAAGACCTAAGAAAAGAAATTGCCAAAGGAAGATTCCGTGAGGATTTATTCCATAGATTGGCTGTTATCATCATGCGCGTACCATCGCTCAATGATCGTATCTCAGATGTCCCCGATCTCGTAGAACACTTCAATGATCAGATCTGTAAAGAATATGGTATACCAAATAAAGAGATAGAGTCAGGTGCTCTTAAAGAGCTACAGAAGATTAACTGGACAGGAAATATACGTGAACTAAGAAATGTGGTAGAACGTCTGATAATCCTCAGTAAAGAAAACATCACCAAAAGTGATGTCGTCGATTACGCCACCAAGATGAGCAACACCAGAGGAAGCATGGAAGATCTTTTTGATAGATTTGACAGTTTTGCTGATCTGAGAAACCACCTGGAGAAAGAATACGAGGCATATAGGAGTATTACTGTATAAGAGACTATAAGATTTATGTCAAATACAAAAGACAACAAGCTCAAACAATGGTCCGAGATTAAGGGCGAGAATGCCTGGACCATGTTCAAGGTCATCGCGGAATTCGTCGATGGATTCGAGAAGATGAATTCTATGGGCCCCTGCGTGTCCATATTTGGGTCAGCTAGAACCAAGCCAGACCATCCTTATTATAAGTTAGCCACTGCCGTCGCAGAGGCTTTAGTGGACGAAGGTTTTGGTATCATCACAGGTGGCGGACCAGGTATCATGGAGGCTGGTAACAAAGGAGCGTATAACAAAGGTGGATTATCTATTGGTCTTAATATAGAACTGCCATTCGAGCAGTCTGGTAATCAGTATATAGATCATGACAAGAATATAGATCATCGCTACTTCTTTGTCAGAAAAGTGATGTTCGTCAAGTACTCTCAGGCAATCATCGTCATGCCTGGCGGATTTGGTACATTGGATGAATTGTTTGAGACTCTGACGCTTATACAAACTGATAAGATCACTAAAGTGCCAGTAATGCTTGTCGGAACAGATTTCTGGAAAGGTCTCAAAGATTGGATTAAAAATGTGATGCTAGACCAGCAGGGCAACATCTCGCCTGATGACATGGATCTTATTCCTATCGTCGATACACCAGAGGAAATAGTCAAGATAATAACTGACTTCTACGGTGCATCACCTAATGAGCTTAAGCCTAATTTCCAGTTGTAGAACTCATTTTTTTTGAATTGTACAGGATAGTTATCTGATGGTCTATGGATAACTCTATAATAATATCTACTTTCACCCTCAGATTAGGTAAGTGAATCACCTCGTGTCGATTCATTTTTAAAATGGGAATCCAGTGAAAATCTGGAGCAGTCCCCGCTGCTGTAAGCTCTTATAAAAGGCTTTTACAATCATATCCACTGTCTTGTGTTTAGCCAAGATGGGAAGGAGTAAAAGTGGAGTAAGCCAGAATACCTGCCTTTTCTTTATTGTTTTGATTTCTAAACACTTTCGGAGGAAAAGTGAAGGAAAGTGACCTTCCCTGTATGCTTATGTGTACATCTTTCGATGCATTAATCAGAGTATTAGGTACACGACTGTCATATTGTTAGTTCTTTTACCGATCTACCTTTCGTCACAGAAAGACTCAGCTTATATTACTAAGACAGCAATCATTTCTTCGACCTATGGGCACAATCCCAGCCATGATACGATAACTCATAGCAGATTGGTGTCGGGTATAGAACAAATAGGATCTGCTTTAGGCACTAAAGGCATTTATGTCAAAAATTATGGTCCTGGTAGCCTTGCTACTATATCCATGCTCGGCGGGTCATCTAGCCAATCTTTGATTAAGTGGCAAGACATTCCTATCAATAATCCCATGCTCGGTTTGTCCGATCTGTCTTTGATTAATCTTCGGCATTTTGATAATGCAGTTATAAAAGCTGGCGGCGCATCGACTACAGAAGGGCAGGGAGCTATAACGGGCGTTATAGATTTATCTCAGGATATCAATCCTGATAATGGATTATCGCTAGAAATGAATGCGGGCTCATTAGGCCTGCTAAGTTATTTTGGACAGGTCAGATATACTGGTGAGAAGGTGAGCCTAAGAGGTAGCTACGAGCACTCTTATGTAAAGAACGAATTCGATTATACTAATTCCTCATCCACTCAAACAAAAAAACAAACACATGGGACTTACGAGAACCAAATGATAACGCAACATCTAGCATGGACTATCACACCGACACAATCTATCTCATTAGATATCTGGTGGCAAGATGCTCATAGACTGATCCCGCCGACTACTGTACAAAACAGGAGTGAAGCACAGCAGAGAGATAAAGTCCAACGCTATGTCATTAATTATAAAATAGCCAAAGGTAAATCCCTCTTCCAGTCCAAAGTGGCTTGGTTTGATGAGACAAATGACTATCTGGACCCTCAGATATTATTACAAGCGAATAATAGATTTAAAAAGTTTTTCCATCAGAGTCATTATGATGTTTCCTTAGGTGAAAATCTTTCTCTGACAGCTGATTATAATTTGTCAGTTGTCAAAGGAAGGTCAGAATCTTATGAAGAAAAATTAAGTACACTGGAGGCGTATATTGCATCTCGCTATACTAACAATTCCATGGAGGTATTATTAGGTCTTAAGACAGCGTATAATGATTTTAGCTCGATGCCTTTGGTTCCATATATGTCATTAGAAAAAAGTCTCTCAGATAAAATAAATGTAAAATTTAATCTATCCCAAGAATTTAGATTTCCGACGCTTAATGATCTGTTTTGGATTCCTAATAGTTCAAATACGCTATTGCCAGAAAAGGGTTGGAATCAAGAATTGTCATTTAATTATAATCATGGGACCGTTTCCTTTTCTTCTTTGATATTTCATCGGGTTATAGATAATTGGATACTATGGGCGCAGGAGGAGAATGCTTTCTTTTTTACCCCGACTAATTTATCTAAAGTGAGGTCCTATGGAGCCTCATCGAATGTCCAATATGCATGCACCGAGTGTCCGCTAAGTCCAAAAATAGAACTCAATTATAATTACATAGTTTCTGAGAATCTGGAAGAGATACAAAATCCAAAGATCAAAAAAGGTGATCCACTACTCTATACACCCAAGCATAATTTCGCGGGAAATCTAACTGCAAAAATTAATAGGAGCTTATCGGCTGCTTTTAATTTTCAGTATTTCAGTAGCTCCACAGGGATCAACGAGAATCTGGACGACTACTTCTTATGTGGTTTAGGAATATTTAAAATATTCCAAATAGAAGACCAGAAGATAGAATTAAACCTTGTTGCAAAGAATTTACTCAACGCCAACTATAGAGTTATAGAACGCAGACCGATGCCAGGACGACAACTATATTTCAAAATAAAATATTCTATATAAAATGAAGAGAGATTTACTTTTTGTAGTGCTATTGATATTACCATGTCTTATTAGTGCACAGACACTTGCTGACTTCGAGTCTTTTGATATGCCACAAGATACCTTCCTCAACGGTAGTGATGGGTCGGGAGGATTTGTAGATGGGAATATATTTTTACCCAATAATTATAATAACGAATTCATGTCCTGGTCGGGGTGGTCTATTTCTAACAAGACAGATACCATTACCAAGGGTTTTAATAATCAGTATAGTTGCATCTCTGGTGCCGGTGTAGATGGCTCTGAGAACTATGCCGTGACATTCGTATCTGGCGAATCAACAATAAATTTCCAAAACGAAGCACTCTCAGGACTAGCGGAGGGCTTTTATATTAATAATTCGACGTATGCTTATTACAGTTTGTTAGAGGGTGATGGATTTGCCAAGAAATTTGGAGGTGAGACTGGTGATGATCCTGATTTCTATAAGCTAACGATCAAAAAATATCGCCGAGGAGCGGTCGCTCAGTATGATAGTATAGAGTTTTATCTGGCGGATTATAGATTTGAGGATAACTCCATGGATTATATAGTTAAAGACTGGACTTATGTGCCTCTGGGTTCTCTTAATAATATTGATAGCCTGTCCTTGACTTTGAGTTCTACAGATAATGGTCAATTTGGTATGAATACGCCAGCTTATTTCTGTATAGATAATTTTACGACAATGGATGTCGGTGTGACTTCGACTTTGGACATATTAGGTGAGTCCTTGACCTTATTTCCTAATCCTGCAACTGATTATATCTCCATACAATCGGAGCAGAAACTGGACAATGTAGAGATACTAAATAATCAGGGATTGCTGATAGATCGCGTTGCCCTTGATGATAATAATCGCATTAATATCAGCCATTTAGAACCAGGAATCTATATAGTTAGAGCCCAAGCAGAAGGTCAAAAATTTACAAGTAAGTTCATAAAATATTAATAGTAAACGTCTTATACATTAATAATATTTTATATATAATAATTATTAATAAATAATCGCCATTGACCCAACTATCTGCCTGTGACCTGATGTCTTACTCTATGAATCAGCTATGAAAAAGCAGACTACTTGGTCAAAAGCTGTCTTTATACTTTTTATTGATATTGAGAGTGTAAGGACAGCTTAGACTTTTTCTTAAGTAATTCCGAATTCCGTCGTCAAGAAGGCAAGTAATCAGCTGTGAAAAGATTATATTCATAGTAATTAACCAACACGCTTGACTTGGAAATAAAAACCATCATACAAGGATGCAAGGATAATGACCGCAAGAGTCAGGAGAGACTCTATAAGGAATACTTTGCTGTTATGATGAGGATGTGTATGAGGTACATCAGAGATCGTGATCGCGCTGTGGCTGTGGTCAATGATGGTTTCATGCGTGTGTTTAAGAAAATAGGGCAGTATGAGTATAGAGGTAGTCTGGAGGGTTGGATAAGACGTATTGTTTTTCATTGTATGTCTGACAATATTAAGAAAGAGGCCAAGTACATGAAGTTCATGGTATTCGAAGATTACGATGCACCGAAAAAAGAAAGTGCGCTGAACAAATTGTACGAAGAAGATTTGCTGAAACTTATAGAAAAACTTCCAGCGGCAAGTGCTGATATATTTATCATGTTTGCTATACAGGGATATAGTCACAAAGAAATTGCAGAGATTAAAAATATAAGCGTCGGTACATCCAAATGGCATGTGTCTGATTCGAGAAAGAAACTTAGAGGTCTTATTCTGGAAACCAATAATTATAACTTGAATGCGGGATAATCAAAATAGATTGGATTTTGATAAGAAGTTTGTGCAGGAGTCTTGGAATTCACTTAAAATACAACTGGATAAAGAGCTACCAGTCAAGAAAAGTCATGCCAGAAAATGGATAGGCGGATTGTTGGCTTTGCAGTGTATTTCCTTGATGGTCATTGGATACCTATTTGTAGAGAATAGCGGCCTAACTGATCGTCCCTTTACCAAGTTGACCAAATCAGAGGTGATAGAAAATACTATCATCAAGACAGTCATAGAGAAAGTAGAAATTCCACAAAAACCTACAATCGTTTATAGGTACAAAACTTTACCTCAGCAGACGGAGCCGGCTATCAAGAATAATCCTTTAGTCGGTATAACCGATAATAAAGGCGATCGGAGTAATCTAAATCAACTCATTACTCCAAGAGAGATTGGCACATTAATGAGTTTGCCTACAGCGAGAAATATAGAAAATGTAGTTGCAAATAACGCTCAGGAGAACTTATTAGATGATAAATTGGGTATCGCCTTTCCCGCCGAAAAAAGACCATTTATTAATTTGAAGAAATTTGACTTTGGTGTTGGCTTTAGTAGTGTTGTGAGTAATGATTTGGATTACACTGGATATGGATTTCTTAGTTCGTTGACTGTTAATATATCTGAGAAATTTAAAGTAAGTACGGGTATTGGGTTTAATCAGATTTCTAGACAATTTTTGTTTGTTCCTTTTCTAGAGAAATCCACGACCTATCAGAATAAATCGATTAATTACCCAGATGCATTCTATGATAATCTCGAAGACTTGAAACAAATATACATTCCGTTCAATGTCTCTTATGTTATCAATGAGACCTTTGACCTGACGGCTGGAATTAACTTTAGACATACTTTTGATTCGCAATTATCCTACAGATTCGAAAATAAACTAAAGGAAAAGTATATGGGCATCAATGAACCTCTGGACTTATACCTCAACGAAACTAATGTCGGCATAACAGTAGGATTCAATTATAAATTAAGTAATCGCTGGTCCTTGATGATGAATACTGAGTGGGGCCTTAGTTCTATTATTTCTAAAGATCAATTTGATAGCAGAAAGCCAAATTATGATCTTAATTTAATGAATTTGACAACGTTGTATAGCTTTTAGTCCTCAGCCTATTTTGTCGTAATAGGCTTTTTCGGTGATGTCGAACCACTCCTTATTCTTATTGATAAATCCGTAGTAGCTGTCTGCTACTTTTCTGACTAGGTTATTCTTGACTCTGAGTTCTGACATGGTCTTGTCCATGTGTCCACGCAATACCTCCAGTACTTCTCTAGAGAAGGAACGGACTTCTGTGCCTGATTCTTTTATCTTATTAAGGTACTCTCCGTTACGCGCATTGAATTCTGCCAATACCCAATCATTCACTCGATGACAAGCTGTAATAAGTATTTCTCTGAGATCTGATGGAAGACTATCATAAGCCTGCTTATTAGCAAAAAATTCTAATAAGGCCCCTGGCTCATGCCACCCAGGTGTGTAGTAATACTTGGCAACTCTATGGAGTCCTAGGATGTAGTCATGATATGGACCTATCCACTCCGTCGCATCTATAACACCCCTTTCGAGGTTAGTATATATTTCTCCTGCGGATACGGTGATGGCTGCTCCTCCTGCTTTCTCTAGTACTTTGCCAGCGATGCCTGGGATTCTCATTTTGAGACCACGTAGATCATTAGGTGTGTTAATTTCTTTATTGAACCACCCACCCATCTGTACACCAGAGTTGCCTGCTGCAAATGGTACTAGGTTAAATGGTTCGTAGACCTCTTTCCATAATTTGTAGCCCTCCTGTTCTCCGCCATAGAGCCAAGCATTCAGTTGCTGCGCGTTCATCCCAAAAGGGAGTGTTGCAAAAAATATAGTTGCAGGAGATTTGCCTTGCCAATAATAGGATGCACCTGCGCCCATCTCCGTCGTCCCAGCCGATGTGGTATCGAACGATTCCAGACCAGGAACAAGTTCTCCAGATCCAAACACCTTAATGTCAAATCGTCCCCCTGACATGGTCGAAACCCACTGTGATAATAAGTTAGCCGACTCACCTAGAACTGGAAAGTTTTTGCCCCAGACGGTGATCATTCTCCAAAAGACCTTTTTATTAAAATTGATATTTACAGAGGAGATGTCTTTGTCACTGGAATTTTGTTCGTCCGATTTGCAACTATGTAGAATGGTTGCTGCGCCGAGAGCCCCCGCACTTGCAATTCCTTTTTTTATAAAATCTTTTCTTTTCATCTATGCTTTTTTTGAGGCATCGGAAAAAGTTGTTTTAGGTTTTCCAGTAATGTATAAGGGTTTATTGTTCTACGAATATGTATAGTAAATCTGGAAATAAAAAGACAATAATAAGCACAGCCACTTGTATAATGATAAACGGGATTATTCCTCTATATAGTTGTGTCGTAGTCACGGAGGGCGGAGCGACACCTTTGAGATAGAACAGAGAAAATCCAAACGGCGGCGTAAGGAAAGAAGTCTGTAAATTGAGCGCAAGCAAGATACCCACCCATAGCATATCTACACCAAAAGCATCAAATATAGGAGTCACGACAGGAATGAAAATGAATATTATCTCAATGAAGTCAATGAAAAATCCAGCAATGAAAACTACCACCATAACAACTACCAAAAACCACATCGCACTCAAGTTGGCATTTTGTATTAGTTGTGATAGGTATTCATCACCACCTAATATTCTAAACACTAGTGTAAAAGTCGTTGCGCCCAATAGAATCATGAATACCATACCCGTCAAATGCATGGTCTGTCGCATCACTGATGTAAGAATCTCGTAAGAGAATTTTTTCTGGACCAAAGTCAGTAGTGTAGCACCTAATGCACCGACGGCAGCCGCTTCTGTAGGCGATGCCACACCTGCAAAAATAGAACCCAGTACCGCAACTATAAGTAAGAGCGGAAGGACAAAAGCCTTTATAACACGTCCTAGTATACCTTCACTTTTCAGCGCTTGTATTTCTTTTTCGTCTATAGGTGGTGCAAACTCTGGTCGGATTATTCCTATTAGTATAATGTATATGATATAAGCAGCGACCAATATAAGTCCGGGCATAATGGCTGCTTGGAACAGAGTTCCCACATTTACCTTGGTACTCCCATAAGAGCTGCTGCTAATTTGTTCTGCAAGAAGAATCAAAACAATAGAAGGCGGAATTATCTGACCTAAAGTGCCTGATGCCGAAATAACTCCCGTGGCTAATTCTGTATTATACCCGCGTTTGAGCATCGTGGGAAGACTTATTAATCCCATCGTCACCACTGTCGCTCCGACTATACCAGTAGAAGCCGCTAGAAGTGCTCCGACGATAACCACAGATACAGCCAATCCTCCTCGGAATTTTCCAAACAACATAGCCATCGTCTCTAATAGGCTTTCGGCGAGTCCCGACTTTTCCAGCATAATACCCATGTAGATGAATAGAGGCACCGCCATCAGCATGGTATTGTTGACGGTAGCCATGTACCGTGAAGGCAGCAGATTAAAGTCCGAAAACTTCATTGTACCTGGAACAAATGCAATCAGCACCAACGCGAATAATATAGAAGCACCGCCCAAAGTAAATGCGACAGGATATCCTCGTAATATGAGTAAGAAAATGATAAGGAATAATATGATCGCCAGAATACCCATAATTATGAGAGGTTTTTCTTAGTCTCTCCCTCTTTATCCTTTATCATTCTATATGATTTGATAATGGATGCGACCCCTTGTATCAGCAACAATGCGAATCCAATGACCAGACACAACTTAAGCAAGAACAAATAGGGGAGTCCTCCAGGCTGACGTGAGTGCTCATTGATTATACAAGAATTCCAGAAGTACTTATAGCAGACAATAAGGGAAATAACACACCAGGGCAAAAGAAAAAATAATCCGCCGAGCAAGTCTACTTTTGCTTTTGATTTTTCTTTCATCTTGTTATAAAAGAGATCGACGCGGACATGCTTATCATGCAGAAAAGTGTATGCAAAGCCAAACAAAAAGGTAAATGCGAAAAAGTAGATTTCCAACTCTACAATCCATATAAAAGAGTAATTAAGCACATATCGCATAAATACATCGATGCAAATTAACCAGACCAAAATGGAGGTAGACCAAGCGAAAAACTGTCCTGATCTCTCTATGATGTTCTCTAATATTTTCTGAATGCTTAACAAGACTTTAAATTGAATGGGGATGACAATAAATCCATTATTTGATCCATTAAAGTTAATTTTACCTAGAGTTAATGCGAAAAGTAAAGGGAAATAATTTAAGGCCAATTGCATGTAATAATGCACGTAAAGAAGGAACAAGACGCCTTCTCCTTATATTAATGCTGGTCGCCACTCTCCACTCGTCAGGGCTGGCCCAATTTACTGGTCAAATGGACCAAAAAGATCGAGCGATAGCCGAGGCCAATAGAGCCAACAGTAATGTACCAGATTCTACTATTCTTAATTATTTCACTCTGAAAGATAGGAGTCTTATAAAGTCGGTGGAAGACACTTTCTTTCACGATTTCGAAAAGTATCTGAAACAAAAAACTTTTGAAGACGCCACACTTAATCTTGGAAACTTAGCTTCTTCCAGTCAAAGAATTTATTATCAACCAAGAAATAGTATTCATACAGATATTGGTTTTCATCAGTATGACATTTATCGTAAAGAGCTTGAAGATGTACCTTTTTATAGGCATAATAGACCGTATAATGATCTGTTTTTTAGTCCTTTGGGGGGCGGGTCATCTAACTTTTTAGTCAAAGCTAAGTTTGCGAGAAACTTTGACGATAATGTCAATCTCTCCATAGATTACGAAAGAACCAACGCTAACGGAATATATAATGCGCAGTCTAATAAAGCGACCGCATTAGGAGTCGGACTGTGGAGAGAAAACAAATCTAATGGCCATAGTTTTTTCTTGACCTTTCTTGCTAATAACTTTAATGAAACGCATAACGGTGGTATCACGGAGGATGTGGATTTATACGATTCTCTATATAATATAGGGACACGGCGAAGTATAAGAACAGAGATACCAGTCAATATGATCGCAACACCTGGTATATCGAGACATCAGAATTTTACTTATGCTTTAGATAACTTTTTTACGGTCAAAGAGAAACTTAAGTTACATCATCATATATCTTATAACCACGGATACTATAGGTACGGAGATCAGGGAATAACGACCGCACAAGATACTTCTGTCTACAAAACTTATCTTATCAATAGTAGGGGAATCCGTATGCAAAATAATTTTGGCAGATGGACTAATCAGGTGGATGTCGGATTAGATACGAAATCGTTTGACTTGTCTGTCGGATTGGCTTATAGGTATATGAATTATAATAACTCTGTTAGCACAACTCATATACATGATCTTAATCTTATAGGATTGATAGGTTTGGATATAAAGGAATTTTCCGAACTAAGAGGACGAGTAGAACTGGGTATTGGCTCTAATGTAGGAAATATATTAATGGATGGACAACTTGGATTTCAGTTGTCAAAGGAGATAGATTTTTCGGCCAATATTCTTATTAATAGATACGACCCCATGCTCATCCAGGAAGAGCTTATTATTACTACAGAGCAATTATTTGATAATGATTTTGGAAAAACTAATGAGTTAAGAATAGGAGGCGTTCTGCGAATAGCCCCTGCTAATCTTGACTTAGAATTCACAAGTGGTATATTAGATAACCCGATTGCTTACAATAGAGACGCGCTGCCGTATCAGGTGGATAATAATATAGAATACATTCAGGCAAAAGCATCTCATCGATTATTTTGGAAATTTATCGGATTAGAGAACTCAGTGATTTACCAATCTTTTTCGGATAATGTTTTTGCACTTCCGACCGTCTTTGGCATTCACAATATCTATTTGCAATCAACCTTATTCAAAAAAAGATTGAATGGACAGGTGGGCATAATCTTGTATAATTATGTGCAGAATGACAACCTTAGTTTTTTGCCAGTGACGGGTACATTTTATCCGTCAGAGGAAAGCATTGATAAATATTATTATACAGAACTGTATGCCAACTTCAAAGTGGATCGTTTCAGGATATTCTTTAAGATGGAAAATTTTACGGATATGCTAATCAATACACCACATTTTCAGATAGTCGATTATCCGCAATTTGATAATGTTTTTAGGATGGGGGTTCGTTGGCAGTTTTATGATTAGTTTATAATAATTAGAACTCAGTTTATTTGAAAACGTTGGATTTTAAAAACTAAAACATAATGAGTCTTAGTAAGATCAGATTAGGAGGAGTTCCCGAGCATTTTAATCTTCCTGTGCATTTGGCTATAGAAAATGGAGAATTTGAGGAAAGAGGGCTGGATATAGAATGGATCACCTATGGAGGAGGAACTGGCGCCATGACGAAGGCACTGCGCAATGATGAGGTAGATGCGTGCATCGTACTAACGGAAGGAATAGTCGCCGATATAATAAAAGGAAATCCCAGTAAAATAATTAGTGTCTATGTCAATACGGCCTTGACCTGGGGCATACATACAGGAGTAAATAATACATTGTCTGCTTATCAAGATATTTTTAGCAAGAGATATGCCATCAGCCGATTTGGATCAGGGTCTCACCTTATGGCGATAGTCCACGCGAATAGTGAAGGACACACGCTGCAGCAAGAGCAGTTTAATGTCATAAAAAACCTCGATGGGGCATTGGAGAGTTTAACTGGTTTGGATTCTGATGTTTTTTATTGGGAAAAGTACACGACCAAACCGTTTGTAGATAAAGGTATACTCAGAAGAGTAGGGGAATATGTGACTCCTTGGCCATGTTTCGTTATTGTTGCCACAGAAAAGATACTAAAAGAGCGACCTAATGAAATTATAAGAATGCTGCGTACGATACATGATAGCTCGGATAATTTTATGCAGAGCGACAATGCCATCCAGTTAGTTAGCCAGCGCTATGAGCAAAAAATATCTGATGTTACCCGATGGTATCATTCTACAGAGTGGGCGATACATGGCTGGATAAGCAATAAGATAATAGAGAGCGTCATATACCATCTCGAGCTAGCAGAAATCATAGAAAAGGATAGGGAGGAAATAGATCTTATCTGGAAGCGGTAATGAAAATTAGCTAAGAAATATAAGTGTTCAGACTTGGCCTAAAATCTCCACAAACCTATGCACATCCTCATACCTTGTATATAACGGTGCCAGCGACACCCTTATGACATCGGGCTCTCGCCAGTCTGCTATAATTCCTTTGTCCGTTATTTTTTGGAAGAGAGACTTGTTGGCGTCTTTGACTTGTATGGAAATTTGGCTGCCTCTTTCTGAGGAGTTCCTTGGTGTGATAATGTGGATAGCCTCGTTATTTAGTTGGTCGATGAGATAGATGAGGTAGTCTGTGATGGCAATCGATTTTTTTCTAAGGTTACTGATGCCTGCCTCTTGGAAAATTTTTAGAGAGGCATAGATAGCAGCCATAGATAGGATCGGGGGATTACTGAGTTGCCAGGATTCGACACCAGGAATCGGCTCAAAGCCATCGCGCATTTTGAATCGAGTCGATTTGTTATGGCCCCACCATCCAGTAAACTTTGGTATCGTCTGGTCATAAGCGTGTCTCTCGTGGACGAAGACACCTCCCAGACTGCCTGGACCAGAATTTATGTACTTGTAGCTGCACCATACGGCGAAGTCTGCACCGCTATCATGGAGTTGTAGGTCCAGATTGCCTGCCCCATGCGCACAATCAAAACCCACTACGGCCCCCTGCGCATGTCCCCATGCCGTTATCGACTTCATGTCAAAGGCTTGGCCTGTGTAATAGTTACTATTACCGATCATGATCAAGGCGATTTCTTGACCACGATCTTCTATGATCTTTTGTATGTCCTCATGTCTTAGGCAGGTTTCTCCAGTGCGAGGGGATAGCTCAATAATGGCATCAGCAGGATCATAGCCGTGAAAAGCGGCTTGAGACTGGACGGCATATTTGTCAGATGGAAACGCATCAGACTCTATCAGGATTTTATATCTATCGGAGGTCGGTCTATAGAAGCTCACCATCATAAGGTGGAGGTTGACGGAGAGTGTATTCATAACCACAACTTCTATTGGATTGGCACCGACCACGTCCGCCATCGCTTTGGTGAGAAACTCATGGTAAGGCATCCACGGATTCTTGGCATGGAAGTGGCCTTCGACGCCCATTTTCTCCCAGTCACGTAATTCTTGATCTATGGCCGCACGAGTTGTCTTGGGTTGCAAGCCAAGAGAGTTTCCACAGAGATATAATAGTTCGTTGCCTTTATCATCGCAGGGAATATGAAATAACTCCCTGTACATTGCGAGGTGATCATTGCTATCTAACGATTGTGCGTACGCCTTGGTGTTTTGATGTGCTGACATGTTATGCGGTTATTCTCTTGACAAGTTCTTCGTCACTTTCTGCACCTAACCATCTTAGTACATTGTCTTCCCATATTTCTTTATGCTGTTGTTGTGTAATGATATTTCTTTCGACGCAGAGGTCTAGTAGTTTGCCAGGGTAAGAGGATTGTCTATCGCTCTCCATTTCGCCTAGAGGGTAAGGATCATCAAGACCCATAATGATTTGATCAGTCTTATTATTTCTTTTGATCATGAGCTCGAAGGATTCTACATCATGTACCAGAGTGTCAAAGTAGATATTAGGATGACCAATGGCCTTACGTGGATGTGTCTTGCCTTGGAACAAATCTGGACGCCCATCAAAGCCCTGTATGCGTCGACCTAAGTTAATCTGAGCTAACTGACCACCATGTGCGAAGCAGACCCGGATGTCTGGAAATTTTTCGTGATAACCATTGAGTGTATAAAAATGATAAGCATCTGCACACTGCGCAAGCATCCATATCAGATGAAATCGCCACCCAATATTTTCCAGTTTGATAAATTTTTCCCCATCATAAGGATGCACTTCGATGGCGAGCTTATATTTATTGGCAAGTTCGAGTATCGGCTCTATTTCTTCGTCAAAGATGGCGCGCCAGGTACCTATCGTATCCATATAATGTGTAGAAAGACAGAGTACTTTAAGTCCAAGTTGTTCTACACATCTCTCTATTTCCCAGAGTGCCCCTCTGATATATCCTGGATGTACGACGAACCCGCAGGTGAATTTCTGAGGATTATCATGTTGCACCTTGGCATTAAAATCATTTTGGAAGCGTAGGACTTGCTTCATCTCTTCTAGTCGAAGACCATTGCCATAGAGCTGAGATAGATTGAGTACCACGGCATGATCTATATTATTACGTTCCATCCATTCCAGCTTTTCGTTGAGGAAAAAACTGGAATCTGTCACTGGTCTTTTCCATCCTTTTTGCAACATGAATTTCCTATCATCATCTATCCAGAAAATTTCCTTTTCTTTCATAAATGAAGGAATTTCCTCGGGGTAGGGCAGCAGATGAGAATGACCATTAATACGCATAATTACATCATAAGGTTAGGATAACAAGTTACACATAATAATGATGATTCGACCCACATGTAACGAGCCTTAATTGGGACTAACTATGGAGAAGTAACATTCTATTCTTATAGAAAATCAGGAGGTCAATGACTTCGTCATAATTTTCATTTTTAACCTTGATATCAGTTAGCCCAGGGAGGTGTTCTGAGAAGTAAATTTGGTTATTAGCCATCTCAAAAAGACTGCACGCGAAGGAATGTGGATAAGGAAAGGCTTCATCTATCTCTAATATAACGTCGGCTACCATCTGTATAAGTGCTTCGTAACTTTCGTAAAAGCCCTTCTGACACTCAGAGTCTATTCTTTTGGTATGATAGGCCTTGGAGGATTCGGCAATGATGATGTGATGTAGCTTTTGCTCATTGACAAAGTCAATCTTTGGATTTTCCTTAGTGGCATCGACGAAGTTGGCGATGATAATATTTAGCTTTTTATTGGGATCGTCTATATTCTTGGTATTATACTGAATGAGATAAATCACCCAATTCCAATACCAAACGACCAGATACACCAATAAAAGGTGCTTATTCTCGAAATATCGATATAGAGAGGTCTCATTGGACCCCATTTTGATAGCGAGCTTTTTGAAAGTGAATTTCTCAAAACCTATATCGTCTATAAGGTCTATACTCTTGCTTATAATATCACGTCCGAGCTTAGTCTGCAAAGGGTCTCTAAGCGAAAGTCCAGAAGGCATTAATATGTCAGAAGTGATAATCACTTAGCTAATTTAAAAAAAATACGAGTTTCCTTTAAACAATTAGTACTTACGTTCGTTGTTGTATTTATTCATTTAATGTTAGTAATACTTACATTAATGTAATTATTTAATATTTTTGCAAAAAAATTAGTAGAAGAATGAAGAATTATCTATCACATCTTAAGAGTGATATTCCCGCGAGTATTATCGTGTTTTTAGTGGCAGTTCCCTTGTGTTTGGGGATAGCTCTGGCATCTGGAGCGCCATTGTTTTCTGGTATAATCGCTGGTATCGTTGGCGGTATTGTTGTCGGCGCATTGAGTGGGTCTCAGCTCGGAGTTAGCGGACCAGCTGCAGGTCTGGCTGTTATTGTATTGACGGCAATACAGGATTTGGGGGCTTTTGATGCTTTCTTATTGGCAGTAGTCTTTGCTGGTGTTTTCCAGTTTTTATTAGGAGTTATGAAAGCGGGAATAATAGGCTACTATTTTCCTAATTCGGTTATCAAAGGGATGCTAGCGGGCATCGGTGTGATTATTTTCCTCAAACAAATCCCTCACGCCCTGGGATATGACAAAGATTATGAAGGAAATCTTGCTTTTACACAAGCTGATGGGCATAATACATTGTCTCAGTTCTATTATATGTTTGATGGGATTACGATGGGTGCGGTGGTCATATCATTAGTATCTATCGCGATACTCGTGTTATGGGAACAAAAATTTATGAAAAACATTTCTCTATTTAAGTTGATACAAGGTCCATTAGTAGTAGTGGGTGTCGGAATACTATTGTGTTACCTATTTACTGGAACTCAGCTTGGTCTACAGACAGATCAAGTGGTGTCGATACCTGTTGCTGATGGTTTACAAGGGTTTGTGCAGCTATTTACAACGCCAGATTTTTCGCAATGGAATAACCCCAAAATATATTCAATAGCGCTTACATTAGCGGTAGTTGCTTCCTTGGAAACCTTATTATGTCTAGAGGCCACAGATAAACTTGACCCTCTCAAAAGAATATCTCCTGCCAATCAGGAACTAAGAGCACAGGGTATAGGTAATCTTATATCAGGATTGATAGGTGGTCTTCCTGTGACGCAAGTTATTGTAAGAAGTTCTACTAATATACTATCTGGAGGAAAAACTAAAGTGTCTGCCATTTCTCATGGTGTCATATTATTGGGTTGCGCTTTCGCTATCCCTTTTGTACTCAATATGATTCCGTTATCATGTCTGGCGGCAATCTTATTCTTGGTAGGTTATAAGTTAGCTAAACCGAGCCTTTTCAAAGAAATGTATCAAAAGGGCTGGACTAATTTCATTCCATTTATCGTGACGATTCTTGGTATTGTTTTTACAGATCTTCTTGTAGGTATCGCGATAGGAATGGCCGTGGCCATATTCTTTATCTTATATGATAATTATAAAAAGCCGTTTTTATTTGAGTCAGAAAAGCACATGGCGAATGATGGTGAGATTGTCTTGCAACTTACTGAAGACGTCACTTTCCTCAATAAAGCGAACATACAACGTGCACTTAATGTAGTGCCAGACAACAGTACTGTTGTCATAGATGCCTCTAAATCTATAGATATACATCAAGATGTGATAGAACTCATAGAAGAGTTTCAGATAAATGCTATATCCAGAAATATAGATGTAAAAATCAAAGAACGTAGGATCAAAGAAATCAAAGAAAGTCCAATCAAAGTATTGGAATCTTCTGTCAATGAGTATAAACTGCAAACGGCCAGTTGATAAAATATATAGTGCTGATTTTAATACATTCCACCGAGTCTACTGAGGGATATTACTCTCAGTAGACTTTTTTAGTTACGGGGTTTTTAGGTAAGCATAAAATTAAAATAGTCGTTACTTATTCCTCAACTCTATACCATGTCTGATTTCTGCCCAAAGCAGATATACCAATATACCCTCGTACATATAATTCGTCCCCATTACCTTCTTCAAACCATACTTTGCATTTATAGGTTTTGCCATTTTCGGGGTCCATGATTTTTCCTTTTGTCCACATATCTTTATCTGGTGATAGTGCCCATAATATTTCCATACCCAAAAGTGGTTTGTCTTTTTTAGCACCTGGACAATTGTCACAGGTCTTATCTGAAGATACCCTTAGTAGCTTGACTATTTTGCCGTGATACTTTCCATCCTTTTCATAGATCTCTACATGAGATTTGGCTTCTCCCGTTTCGTCATCTATAGTTTTCCATATTCCTGCTGGAGACTGGGTATAAGCCGTAAGATAGGCTAATGATAGAAGTAGTATAGATAGAGAATATTTTAGGTTCATCATGATTTTCTATTTTTTTCTATAGACTTTAAACGACACAACACTCTGCAAAAATATATTATATGGCGGATTGTTTGTAATTATTAACTATAGCACCGATTCCCATAAGTAAGAGAACAGAACCTATAGCAGCGATAACTGCATTATGCAGAACTGGATGACCTAAGCCGATCATAAGACCTCCTATGTTAAGTAGGATTACTTGCCAGGGATATCTTTTAATCAATCCATAAGTCGAGATACATATTCCAGAATAGAATAATGCGGGCCCAACAATGAGGAATGGAATAGAAATCAGTGATGTGTCCATGACATGATTCAGAAATTGTTGTTGGAAATCTGGATTATCATGTAGTGACCACACGAAAAAGTCAATCACACACATACCGACCATAGCTCCTATGCCTAAGGTCATAATGTTTAGTCCTATTTTCTTGGTTACATTAGACGGCAAACTAAACCATAGAGCAAAAAGTAATAATGCCCCGATCAGCATCAGCCAATGAGTGTAGTCAAAAGGTTTTTGTGACATTAAAAACTGGAAACCGAATGAAAGTAGTATTTGGCTTATAGCAATAAATATTAGACCGAGATAAGTTGCTGTTTTGGCATTCATCTGATTTGAAATTTTAAACTTGAATGGAAGATATTCATTTGTTAGCGACTAAGGTGGATTATTCGACTAATCTGGTTTGGATTATTAGATAGTTCTGTTTAGTTATTATTCTATTCATTTTACATTTTTGACAAATGAGTAGAATTGTTAATTTCAATCGAATTATTAGAATAGAACATTTTGATTAATAAGCAAATGAAAAGTATAGTCAGTTTTTTGGGGCCACTATTAGGGTTGTTGTTTTTTGTATATGGTTGTAATCAAACGAAGTATATTTTAGAACCCAAGATGGACTCCTCATTCACTACAGAGCCTTATAATATTCAATTACCTGAGATGCTGATAGTAAATGATAGTCTTTCCTTGGATATTACAGAGATCAGTAATATTAACTGGAGGATGTTTTTGCACTATTATAAGAGAATATTAGGAGAGCATAGTCCAGAGTATAAAGCCTTGCTACCTGATACATCAGGGTATTTATATATGATTAACGAATCTGGAGAATTATTTAAACATGGGGGAATAAGTAAATCAGAATACTTTTGGTCCATAGAGTATGACGCTTTTCCAGTTGTTGGTGTCACCCTAGAGCAGGCAAAGAAATTTACGCAGTGGAGAGCAGATAGGGTATTGGAGATGTTATTAGTGCAAAACCGTTTCTTCAGAGTTAGTACGTTTGAAGATTTTACTACAGATAAATTTTTAACATCTGAGATTTATGAAAAGTATAAAGACGTAATTACATATATCCCCGAGTATTCTATTCCTAAAAAGATACATCTTCCAGTTCTTAAAAGTTTGGCAGAAGAATCAGTAGTTTATGATGATGACGAAATCAATTCTTTGGAGAATGCATTACACCTACAATTAGAATCTGGCTTACCTATAAGAGACGCTTACGCTCGCAATGGTCCAAGAAATGAAAGAATAATAAACCTTATAGGTAATGTTTCTGAGATGATAGACGAGGCTGGCACTACAGTAGGAGGAAATTATATACAGAATTTAGATGATATAAAAGATTATCTCATCCAGACTTCCGCGATCCCCGATCAGACCGTAGGTTTCAGAAATGTCGCAAAATGGGTAAAAATAGAAAAGGATTAAGCGCGGAATGCTTGAGTGGTTTCTACTGATACTTAACGCACACATTCTTGGGTTCGGTAAAAAATCGGAGTGCATCTAATCCGCCCTCACGACCAACGCCAGATTCCTTGACTCCGCCAAAGGGTGTCCTTAAGTCTCGGTGCAACCAACAGTTAATCCACACAATACCCGCTTCTAGTTTTTTTGCCATGCGGTGTGCGCGACTGATGTTTTGTGTCCATAGGGAAGCGGATAAGCCGTATTTAGTGCCGTTAGCCAGAGCTATCGCTTCTTCTTCTGTATCAAAAGGTATTATCGTGCACACTGGACCGAATATCTCTTCTTGATTAGTGCGGCAATTATTATCCAGGCCTTCTATAATTGTCGGTGCGATGTACCAGCCACTTTCGTAGCCTGGAGGATGGACGCTGTGTCCACCAGTAAGTATTTGTCCGCCTTCTTCTTTAGCAAGCTCGATATATGATAGAATTTTTTTGTAATGCGCTTCTGATACAATGGCACCAAATTTAGAATTATCATTCCGTGGTGGTCCGACAATTTGCTTTTCTGTCACTTCTACAAAGTGCTTTTTAAAATCATAATATATAGAACGTTCTACGTATATACGCGACCCGCATAGACAGATTTGTCCTTGATTAGCAAATGATGATCTGATGGTATTACTGAGCATCTCACGGAAATCACAATCAGCGAAAATGATGTTCGGATTTTTTCCGCCCATCTCCAGTGACACCTTTTTGATATGTGAAGCGGCGACTTGAGCAATCTCTTTTCCCACTCTCGTACTCCCAGTAAAAGAAATGGCTTTCACATCCTCATGAGATGTGAGGGTAGGCCCGACTTGGTCTCCGTAACCATGCACAATATTAAGTACGCCAGGCGGTAACTGAGCCTCTATACATAGTTCTGATAACAGGTGTGCCGTAAGTGGTGTCACTTCTGAGGGCTTAGCGACAACGGTATTTCCTGACGCCAAAGCAGGTGCTATCTTCCAACTCAGTAAATATAAGGGCAGATTCCAGGGTGAGATACATGACACGACACCCAAGGGCTGCCGTAAGGTGTAGTTAATCGCATCTGTCATCTCATGCGCCTCGGTAGAAAACTGAGTTATGGCATGTGCAAAGAATCTGAAATTGGCCGATGCTCTGGGGATATCTACTCTTTTGGCTAACCAAAGGGGTTTTCCATTATCTAGTGATTCGGCTATGGCTAGTTTTTCGTGATTTTGATCTATGAGGTCGGCTATTTTGTTAAGGTATCTGCTCCTTTCTTGTGTAGGCAAAGATGACCAGGTAGGGAACGCTTTCTTAGCGGATTGTATGGCGCTTTCTACATCATCTGCGCTACTATTAGGCGCGGTAGCATATTGTTGTCCGTTAGACGGGTTGTATAATGGTAAAGTCTGACCCGATATAGATGGAGACATTACACCATTGATATAATTGTGGACCTCCATAATAATTATCTAGAATTATGAGAATAATAAAAACTCAGTTGCTTCTCTAGTTCTATCGGTAAATCAGGTAATTCCGATCTTGGAATAAGCAATGATGAGATATTGTGAAGGTCTTTAAATATTTTATGTTTCTCTGCCGTCTTGGCGAGATAATCGTGTCCTGATGATCCACCTGTCCCTACTTTATTGCCTATCATACGCATAACCATCTGGGCATGTCGGTATCTCCATGTGGTGAGCAATTCGTCTATATTCATTATTTCCATAAGCAGATTATAAGGAATCGTGAGTATCGGCTTTTCTCGATATAGATTGATTAGTAAAGCCGCTAACGTTGCTTTGTACGATAGTCTGACTTCACCTTTCTTTTGCATCTCGGCATGGGCCTCTTCTGATAGTACTTGTTTGAAATAGGTATTTGTACTTCCTAACATGGTTAGCCTCATGTTCTTCATCTTTGGAGATAGATATTCGGTTGCGCTGATGGCTGCTTCTTCGTCACTGAGCATTTTTTCTACTGCCGATTTATACGACTCTAGAAAGTTGAAATCTTCAAATTTCAAAAATGGTATGCGTTCTAACCAGTCCTCAATAAGTTCAAATAGACTGCCACCGTTCTCGATTTTGGTCAGCTTTTCTTTTTGCTCTTCCGTAAATACTATCTTGTAAGAATGTCTATTATAGGTCAGGCGGTCTTCTTCTCTGAGCCCCATCATAGACTCTATGACTCTGAACTGCAGGCTCTGAAAACCCGAAGCTGGAAACAAGTAATGTCTGAAATCTAAGAAGTCTAACGGCGTCAAAGTTTCCATTACAAAAATCTGCTTTATTACCAGTTCCAATATCTCAGAGACCCTTTTGAGTCGGAGTACTGCCAGATTGATATTCTCTTCGTTCAGCTTTTCGTCGCGGAACATATCGCAGACGGACTCTATCTCATGGATGATTTGCTTAAACCATAGCTCATACACCTGATGCATAATGATGAACAAGGTCTCATCATGCGCAGGATTCTCTTCGAACTTTCCACTTCTTGGTACTTGAGCACCAAGAATCTTGTCAAGTTCTAAGTAGCTATGGTAATGTATGGCGGTGTATTTTTTGGATGGGTCCATGTGGTGGTATATTCTGCCGCAAATTTATGGTTTATTATTTTGGCTGTCTTGGCTTTAGTCATACAAACATGAGTTTCATATCATATTCATCATTTTTCTTATTTTCTTTAGAGATTGGACCTTATTTAAAGTAGTATGGGTTTCCAGTTTGCTAATTGATGTTATTAGATGTCTTTCATTTATGCTTACGCTTGAATATTTGAATCTGGTTTTTGATTGAAAGGGAACCCGTACTTTATTTTAGTAGTTAGCAAATAGTTTATTCTTTAAAAACTCGAATTACCGTTTTATTGTCTTTCGATTCTACGTTCACCAGATAGATTCCACTCGGTCCTTCAATTTCCATATCAAATAACTGAGCATTATAATACTTAGTACGTTGAATCACTTGTCCAAATATATCTGTCACTGTAATTTCAATAGAAGTGTTTATTGTCCCCAGATCGACATTATAATGACCATTTGAGGGGTTAGGGTAGATTTTAATTTGATGCTGTTGCGATAGAGCGGAATTAATGGATGTAAGATCTTCACTTCCTTTTACAACAACAGTTTGAAATATTGGAGAAACAGAGTTTGCTGTGACCGGGAAATACTCAGCACCTGACTCAATATAGTATTCAAAATCCTTTGTTTGAGCAGGAAGTGTTACTGTGTAGACACTCCTTCCTTCATTAGTACAAGTTATACTTGTCCATGTATTACCTCCTAATTCACGATAATGTAAAGTCGGAGTACCTGCAGCCATTGATATTATCCTTAGTGTCAGTTCTTCATCGATATCAATTTGAGTTCTGACGGGCATCACTTTAACAAATGCTTCACCGGTGTAAGTCTTTGAGGGATCCGCGCCAGGTTCTAACACATTTTGTATCATTTGATGCCAGTTCATTACATTGTTATGCATAATTTCTCCTACATCACAGGCATCTACCATTCTTTCAAGATCAAGGGTAATAATTTCATGCATTTTTTCAGCCGCTTCGGTACGACCGTCATCTCCGTCTTCTTTAAATGTGCCGAATTCAGCTTTGGCTCTAAATGACTGGTACATTTTCAACAAGTAGTTAAATCGCTCCTTGTTGCCTTTGCCAACAACTTTTTGTTCCAATGCCTCAATCTCGTTTATAAAATCAAAATCTCTTAAATCATTAACTTGACCAACTATCACACTTCCAGCTGAATTAGAATCTTCCAAATCCGTATCCCATTCGCAAATATTTGGTTGCCTTGGTTCGCCTCTCTTATCCATAGGAGCTAAGATGTTGGTGATATCCTGCGCTACTTCAGCGCCAAACCAACGGGTAGCCCAATCCAAATAAACTTCGTCAATCCATGCACTCTCATCCGTAGGAAAAGTCGTATCTACTTCCTCTCCTGTTGGACCATAAGCCCAAAAGGCATATCTCATAGCATGTGTATTCATTGCTACGGCTCTGTTTCTCCATCCTTTACCTATTAGACCTTGACAGTTCTTCTGTAGTGCAGCTTTGACATCTTTATAGACACGCTGTACATTGATTTGTGGTTGCACTAATCCCCAGTCCTCTTCTGTCCAGGTAGCGGCCCATTTAACTCTGTCGTCAGAAAGAGCTTCCATATCTCGAGCCTCATCCCAAAGAACATAATGCGGATTGTCTTTTGGGAGTACATCATCAAATTCTGCAGGATTATCTTCAGAACCACTTATCC
Organism: Saprospiraceae bacterium; assembly: GCA_020628095.1. Lineage (GTDB taxonomy): Bacteria > Bacteroidota > Bacteroidia > Chitinophagales > Saprospiraceae > RFSX01. Next base: position 123,350 of record JAHDFP010000001.1, on the reverse strand, counting down.
AACCTGCATGTCCTAATTTAAATGGCACATTTAATTCTTCTGCTGCTTGTAAAGCCAGATTCATATCTGCCTTCATTGCTTCTACTTGATCGGCATTAAAACCATAATAACTCCAAATTTCATAAGACCATAACCAGAAGTAATCTAAATCGTGGGTTTTCATAATACGTTCGAAAATGCCCTTATAGACTTCTTTTACGGTATTTGGATCTCCTGCATCAGTCAGTCTGGCTTGTAATTCTAGAGGCATGCCACGAATCCAGTCCCTACGAACTTCTGGACCTCTTGGTTCAATACCTAAAGGAAGTTCGGTTCCTAAGGCTGTTTTTACACCTATCTCTTTAGCAAAGCCGAATGCTTTATTGAACATGCGCCCCGTATTATTAAAAACTTCCGCATAGCCAGCTACATCTGTAGGCATAGCGTTAGTCCCAAAAACATCCGATCCCCAAAAATCTCGAGGGAAGATTTCGGCTGATCCAGCCCAATATTCACTTGTATTCAGCACCGTAGTGCCCCAAATTCTATGTGGACTATGAGTGTGTCTGTAATATGCAGGAAATGCCCAGTTGACAGTGCCGTCAGGATTAATATCTTCTGGTAAACCGATCCACACATTCGGTTCAGAACCCTGACGCCTGTCTTCTTCTACTTCTTCTTGGATGCCATAGGTCGGATAATTGTGTAAGCCGATAAAGTTCATACCCATCTTAGCCAACTGATTTATAATGACCATGTAGTCATCAGTGCTCCAGATATCTGGTCCAGGAAGAAAATCATGAAACGGTAGATATCCAGTTGTTTCAAATCTTCTTGCTCCCGCCTCATCGAAACCTAGTAGGCTTAATGGTATTTTTTCATCTGGTATCGCATCACCAGAGAAATCGAATCCAACACCTAGATGTTCTGCAAATCTATAAGCGGCGATCAGAGTTGACTCAGAATTATTTCCTGTTATTACGAGTATTGTCCTTCCGTTTTCACTCAGTGATTTTATTATAGTACCACCCGGTGTTGTGGTTTGGTTAATTTGATTGCGCAGGTCGTCAACCATCGGGTTATCGTCATTAGCGACCAAAATAACATCACCTGTAGAAGGAATGCTGGGACTTCCTTGCACTGTCAACTTCTCGTCTGTGCGAAGGTATATGTAACGTCTCACTTCTTTTGCTGCAAGTTTTTCAGCGACGGAACCAGATTGAGGATATATGATGACTTGAGAAAAAGCTGTGTTGTATAGAATTGATGCCAATAGAATGGCTGCTATCTTCTTCATGAATTTGTTTTTGATATAAATTGTTGGCGGTAGTTTTTTATTCAGGATAATATTCATTTGCGTATATATATTGGTGGTATCCCTGCCCTAAATGGTCTCCTACTATATTAAAATAACAATCTTCTCCTTTTCCAAAAGGCAAAATAACTAAGGGCTCTTGCAAACTTACTTTTTTGAGTGTCCAACCTATAGGCAAAATAACGTCCAAATTAGGCTCTCCTGTTTCAGTAGCGTGCATCACATAGTAATTTCCTTTGTTATCAGTGAGCTGATATATTTCATTCTCAAAACGAAGTATTTGGCATTTTTTAATGGTCTTCACAACCAAGTATCCTTTTTCAGGTTTCAACATATCTGTTTTTGAAGGTATAAAATCAACAGCCAAAGGTTGAGCTAATTCAATCCAAGAATAGCCTTTATAATCTCTCTCAATTAGACAGTCTGTTCGGTTACAATTAGAATTCGCATTGGGAGATCGAACAAGTGCCGTTTTATTGATTAATATGTGTCTGTCAATATTTTTTTGCCAAGGAAAACCAACTTTTAATTCTTCCCATTGGTGAAGTGGCAATGGATTTGAGCCACCACTAATTATAACCATTTTCTCTTTTACATTTATGAGTTCTTTAGCAAGCCCAACTTCTCTCCATTCAATATTTTTGGGGACTTGAAAAGCTGGTTGTGTGGAATATTTTATTCCTGCTTCTTTGGTCGTTGGAAAACTGCAAGAGTTAAGTAAAAATCCAAATAATATTATTGTATAAATATTCTTGTGCATTTTTTGTGTTTTCTTCTTTCAAATTATCGCCACCAAAAAAGTATAACCTAATCCACTTTGATGTGAGTTGATATTTTTTAAGAGATATATTGAAGAGAAAGACTAATGCGTTACGTATTCCATGATCTGGAATAAAAGATATTTAAATGTAATGCTTTTTTTAAATGATACTTTAGAATATCTAAAAGTATTTTGCTTTTCGGGATTTTATAAAAATTGGTATCGGGAACAAATTGATCTATATAGAAATCGGTAAAGAGTTTGGTGCGAAACTTTTTCTTTCCACGCATTCTTTAAGATACGAAATGCCTCTAATGTATCCTAAGCATGAGTCGATAGTTTGTCAACAGCCTCTATTGTTATATGTGTAGTGCTTATTTGCCTCGATTTAATCTTCTGCTTGAAAGTTTCTTCCAAATTTCTCTTGCTATGTTTATTTCTTTCGAAGACAATTGGTAGTTTTTTCTCAGAATGATTTTATCAGTCTCGTCAAGAATTTCTTCTATATTTTGTTTTTCCCTTATTCTGGAATCAATTTCCTTTAGAAGGATTTGATTTTCAATATGATATGGCAATAAAACTCTTTCTGCTTCATTTGGCATCAGCTCTAAGACACCTCCTCCATGACTCCTTCCGCATACCTCTGTAAATGCAAGTGATAATGAATTATAGTAACTCGCTGTAAAAGCATTTAGGTTTGTTGTTTTAAATAGGAAAACCCTATGCATTGTATCAGTGGTAAATGCGTTGGCTTCATTTATTATTAGTCTCGGATATAAATTATTTCTTCTAATAAATAGAGCATCAGATATTTTTAAAGAAGGGACAACATACCAGTTTTCCCGGATTCGATTTTTATACCCTTTATGTATTTCTTGATTTTCTCCATATTCAATATAATCTTTAGCACCATTGATTTGTTTCTCTTTAGGCTTGTTAGGAAAGGTCAGTAAATGAGCTCTTGCCTCAGATTTTTTATTTATTTGCCAATCTTCATTGGTGAATATTACCGAATTAACTTGTACACTTCGACCAACCATGGGTTTGGCATATCTGGAAAGATTATATTCTTTAACGGTTTTTAATGGTACTGTAAAAAATGGGTTTGATCCTGTAGTGATACCTACCTCCACTTTTGCAAAATCTCCAATTTTTTTGATTCTTTTCGCATTTGAAATCTCTTCCAATAAATTGATTTCATTTTGAGCTAAAAAGTAATATGTCCATTTATTGGAATTAAAGTCAATTTGTTTTTTTGGCGATCTTAATGTATCAACATCAAGGTTACTCAAATCCTCTGCATTATGTAGCTCAAGGTGGTCGATCTTATGCGAATTACTTCCATCTTTTTCGCACAATAAAATAACTACTTCTTGTTGAATGTTCGGAAAGACTAATTTCTCAAATGAGATAATATTAATCTTATTAAATTCTTTTGCAAGGTATTGTCTAAGTTGTTTCGCATAGGAGACTTGCAATACTTCAGCCGGAAGTACAAACGCTATTTTACCTTTTGCTTTCAAAAGCAAAGTTGAGCCAACAACAAATGAAACCCAAGCATTTGTCAATTTTGAATACTTTAGCCCAGCACTTATAAAAATATCTTCTGCCAAAACTTGCTGTACCTTATCAAAGAATTGATACCTAATGTAAGGTGGATTCCCAATAACTAAATCAAATTTTTCGTTACAATTTTTCCAGTAATTATGAAAATCATCATTTATAATAGTACAGTCATCCAAGTTGACTTGAGCTGCCTTAGCCGCTTCTATTGTACTCAGTTCAACGGCTGTGATGGAATCAAATTTAAAGTCATTGCTTTTTAGACCTGAAAGAAAAATTCCATCACCACAACTTGGTTCAAGAATATTATGATTACTTGATCCATTAACTCCCCATTTGAGCATGAATTCTGCAATAATTGAAGGTGTATAAAATCCACCTCTTAGTTTCTCCGCAGTCGCTTCAGTGATTAATTTCATTTTTTCTTTGATTTTTTAGAATAGTTGATTTTGTTTTCTGCCATTTTTAATATTTCAATAGCATTTTCATCATCTTCCAAAACTTGATAAGCCACTATATCACTTTTTAAAGCGATTATGAGACTTGAGTATTTTATATCAAAGAAATCTGCGAGTTTGAAAATTATTTCTTTGGAAGCTTTTCGGTTATCCTTTTCAATTTTGCCTAAAGTTGAAGTATCAATACCTATTTCGAAGGCGACTTCTCTTAATGTTAGATTTTTATTAGATCTAAGGTTCTTGATTAGACTACCAAAAGTTTCAGAGTTCATTAATTTTGGACAATATTAGTCCAAATATATATAAGATTTTTTTTTCTTAAAATTATTGAATAACTATTTTGAACTTGGTATTTGTGGAGTTTATGGAGTAGAGTTCTAATTTTTTGCCCAAGAGAGTAGGATCACCAATTATGGATTTGGTTTCACCCCAACTTATTTGCGTGACACTGTTTTTCTGATTATAGGTGGTAGTGTTAGTTCTTGTATCATGACTTATTCTTAGATCATAAGTTCCTTTATTTACGTTATTAATCCATATTTCGAAGTTACCTATTGCTCTTTCTTTATGTTGATTAGGTCGAGAATCTTTTGTCCAAGTCAAATTTACAAATACAGTATCTCTAAAGTAATGTCTATGATCAATTCCAACAGTTATACCTTTCTTAAACAACATTGATCCGGTAGGATTCGTATTAGAACCTTTGGGAATTGCCAAGTCTCTCTCAGTCAATGGTTTACTTTCCCAAAGTAACTTAGTTATGCTTGTTTGAGCAGTCACTTGTAACCCTTTTGATTTAGAACTAATTGCTTGTGGTTTTACTTTTGCTTTTTTCTTCTTATGAGCACTCCTGAAGACTTGAGGAATTTTACTTGATGCTCTTGAAGGAAATAAGTTATTCAAAATAGCTTTAGCACTATTTGAACTTGTTTTTTTGTTTTTAAAATGACTTGCTTTCCTTTCCTTCTCTGTAGGTACTATTCCAGCTTTGACTAAATTTTTAATCAAGGATTTTGTGATTTTTTGCAAGTTTGGATCGTTCAAATTGAACAATGACGTATACGTATTTTTAACATCTTGAATAAAATCTGCATCTTCTTTTAGATAATTATCTAATTGAATATGAACGGAAGTTTCAATATTCGAAAATAATCCTTGTGAGGTAAGGTTAGATGATCCAACAATTAATAGAGATTCATCTTTTCCTTCGAAAAAATACATCTTAGGATGGTAAATACTTGGAGCTCTTTGGTAAAAAACGAAAGAATTTACTTTTAATCGTCTTATGGACTTTAGTGCAGCTTTAGATGTGCCTTTCTGATCAACACCTACAATTATATTGATTATCATTCCATTTGAAGTAGCACTTTGAATACTGCTACTTAAACCTCTTATTCCTGCTCGACTTGCAAATGCTGAGAATGCGTAAAGGTTATTGTACTTTTTAGAGATCAAAGCCCCAATTAAAATATTGCCTATGGAATCGGAAGAAGAACTTGTTAAACCTTGTTCAAGTACCTTAATTAACATGCCTTTTTAATGACAAAGTTAACTTTATTTAAAGGTTTCTAAATTTTGATCTGCATTACACATAACTAGTTGATAACAGGATTTAAAATATAAAGAAGCTAATCTTATTTAAATTAATCAACACTCAGAAACAACCTACTTCACCCGCAAGGACACAGACCCTAACCCCGATGCATGCGCTGCGACCACTTGCCCCTCTGATATATAAACTGCAGGTGTCGCTGCACCCGCCAATATAACATGTCCAGCCTGAAGCGACTCTCCATTATCTACGGCCAGCCTGATGGCTGCCACGAGAGATTCCAGAGGATTCCCTAATATGGCATTGCTATTCCCCTTATGTAGGATCTTGTCATTGACAACTAATGACATGGGTGTCTCAGTAATGTCCACGTCTGTTTTCCATTCGCCTATAGAGAATGCAGCAGAAGAACAATTATCGGCGATAACATCTTCTAGAGAAAATTGAAAATTAAGATAACGAGAATCTATGATCTCTATAGCTACGGCGACACTGTCCACATAGTCCATTACTTCGCTTACAGATACTTTATCCGTTATGTCTTTTGATAATCTAAAAGCGATTTCTGGTTCGGCTCTGGGATGAATAAATTGCTTTTTGATGATTTCGCTGCCGTGCTCGTATTTCATTTGATCGGTAAGCCTTCCCCAGATCATGTCATGCACGCCCATCTGTTCCATCTTGGCTTTGGACGTAAAACCCATTTTGAGACCAAGGTATTTTTCTCCTCGCTGGTAGCGCCTTCCTATGGAGATGCTCTGTATGGCATAGGCTTCCTCTAAGCTAAATTTTTCTTCTGTGCTTATTTGTGCTGTAGCTTGTCCATATCGTGCTGCGTTGTCTAATCTCTCAGCTACTTTGTTGTAATTCATTTATGTGGATTGATATTATGTGTTTTTAGATTTTTCTTAGCTCTACTTTGATAGATGATTTACTTGTCGCCATAGATTGCGATGATGCCCTCTATGTCTCCCTCTTGTAATCCTGTGTAAGAATATTTTTCTTGACCTTGTTTCATAACATTAGGGCTACTGACATGACCTAATCCTAATACATGCCCGATCTCATGTAGGCAGAGAATATAGAAGTTATGACAGTCTGCTATCTTACTATCCTTCATCACTATTTTTCCTCTGATGGCTCCACACAATTCGTCCTGATAGTTAGGGCCGCCCGTATTATTATTTACCTCTTTGGCGGCGATGAATTGTATGTTTGATTCTGAGTTGTCTGTCTCTTTCAGAAAAGAAAAGTTGCCATACTTTTCCCATTCCATCAGCGCGGATTCCGCACTTTCTCTTGCACAAGCTCCCTTCTCATCAAAACTGACCGTTTCCATATCATCTTTCTGGTGCGTGCTGACTGTTGTGATTTGAGTGTGAAAGCTATAAGTAATTGTGCCACCGGGGGTTTCTGGTCCTGTCGCATTGACGCCATTAGGAGAAAAAGATGGATTGTCACCCCACTTATATCCGAAGGTGCAATAGGCCCCGTCCTGACTACCAGTGCAAGCACTCAGAAGACCATTGCAATCACTAAATTCAGGTCCTCCACAACTTGATAGCATTATCAAAAAGCACAACAAAGAGTATATATTAGTCTTCATTTGATCTTATGAATTGATGAAAGTCTATGTAATTACGAATGTATGACAAATACACCGATCATTCCACGCCACCCCAGCACATATATTTTATTTCTACATAGTCATCTATGCCGTACTTGGATCCTTCTCTGCCAAAGCCACTTTCCTTGACACCACCAAAGGGTGCGACTGTGGTGGAAATCATCCCTGTATTGATTCCGACCATTCCATACTCTAGGGCTTCCGCAACGCGCCATATTCTGGCATAATCTCTTCCATAAAAGTAAGAGGCCAGACCATAGTTGGTGTCATTGGCCATTTCTATAACTTCTTCTTCTGTTTCAAATTTGAAAATAGGTGCGACGGGGCCGAATATTTCTTTGCGGAAAACCTCCATGTCTGTCGTGGCATTACCTATAACCGTCGGTTGGTATAGAAGGGTCTGGCTTTCTCCATGTCTTTGACCGCCTGTCAGTATTTCTGCTCCTTTACCTTGAGCATCCTCGACGACTTGCTCTACAAATTTTATCGCCTTCTCCTCTATCATGGGTCCGACAATAACTTGTGGATCTATGCCATTACCTAGTTCCAGCTCTTTGACCTTAGACGAAAATTTATTGATGAACGTATCATAGATACCCGCCTGTGCAAAAATACGATTGGCACAGATACATGTCTGTCCAGCATTTCTGTATTTAGCTGCGATGGCGCCGTCCACAGCTTTGTCTATATCTGCATCATCAAACACTATAAATGGCGCATTACCACCTAGCTCTAAGGATACCTTTTTGATTGTGTCTGCTGATTGCTTAAGCAACAATTTTCCTACGGCAGTCGATCCTGTAAATGATATTTTTCTTATCAAAGGACTGGAAGTCATGGTATTTCCAACCGATGGTGCATCCTGAGTTGTAATAATATTAAATACACCAGGAGGGAATCCGGCTTCCTCTGCAAGAACTGCTAGTGCCAATGCGGATAAAGGTGTCAATTCTGATGGTTTGATAACAACGGTGCATCCTGCGGCTAAGGCGGGAGCGACCTTACGTGTAATCATAGCACTCGGAAAATTCCAAGGCGTGATCGCACCGACAACCCCGATGGGTTGCTTAATTGTCATTATGCGTTTGTCGCCTGCATGACCAGGGATGGTGTCACCATATATACGACGCGCTTCTTCTGCAAACCATTCTACAAATGAAGCACCATATTTTATTTCGCCTTTGGACTCTGCTAAGGGTTTGCCTTGTTCTGTAGTAAGAATAAGGGCAAGGTCTTCTAAATTATTGAGTTGTAACTGATACCATTTTTTTAGTATGCGGGCGCGTTTGCCAGCAGAATATTTTCTCCATACTTTGAATGCTTTTGATGCGGCTTGTATGGCTTGTTCTGTTTCTGATATGCCACAATCACTTACTTCGGCTATTGTCTTTCCGTTATAAGGGTTATGGATTTCGAAGGTCTTAGGTGTGGAAACAAACTGTCCATTAATGTATGCGCTGGTCTGAAGGAGGGATTTGTTAAGTAAATTCATTTTAATCTTTTCAATTTGTATCGATTGTTATTGCTTTTTCTAGTTTGTTTATTTTTTCGATTTGAAAGAGGGATGCCAAATTTTATAGTCACAAATCTTGTGTTGATACCTGAATTGATAAAAGTTTGATTTTGTTGTCGCGGATCGATATTTGGATTTTCAATATTGAATTTCTCGTAAGTCAAATGAGAAAAATTTGTTTCTATCGAAAGCGAAAAAGAAAAAATATCACTTATTCTAAATATTGATAATAACTCTCCGCTCAATTCCAGTCCAATGTGATTCGACCTAATAGGGAATGATAGATTGCCTACAGGTTCGCAACTGAAGTGTTCAAAGAATAGATTTGCTTTTAATCTACTCGTTAAAAATAGTTTTTTAGTACTGACAATATTATAGCCTTTTGCATAAAATGATTTGAGTGTATAAAACTTTACTTTTCTTCCTGATAATGATTTATTAGGTGATATTATTTCATCGAGTCTGTGGCTAAGTCCGTAATCTAATGCCAAACCAAATCCAGAATTATTTTTCTTCACATTATTAGCAACAGTTCTTTCCATAGAAAGATGAATTGGAATAAAAAAGTCACAGGTTTGATTTGTGCTTTCAAAGAGTCCAACATGAAATATGAAGTATTTATCTGTAGAATTATTATCTCTTGTTGATTGTTGGGAAGTGCCAAGGACGGCGTGAAATAGAAAAGAAAATAAAAATAATGGTTTTTTCATGTTGTTATTATTCATGTAAAATACCAACTATTCACAATCTCATCTAATTGATAGTCATTATATTTTTCGATAATTTTTTTTCCATATTGATCAGCTATATCCTGTGTAGCTTTCATTGAGTCCAGACTATGTAATGAGTCCTCATCTTGTTCTGGAATTTTAAAAACTTCATCCACATGTAATGGTATAAAATGACGATGTTTTAAAATCTTTGAGTATACAAATTCATAGACTTCAGGATCATAAGGAGGTTGTCCGCTGACATCTATAACTCTCCCAAAGTCATTGGCTATCTCACAGGTCATTTTCCATAGCATCAGCATAACTGACGGTTTAGCACCCGACCACACCTTCGCATCTTCAGAGACTTGCCTTTCTCGTTCTTTTTCTATTTTGAGTCTGACCTCTTTAGATGGTATAGGTACGACGACTTTACATTTTGAGTATAGGTAGGATTCTAGTTTTTCATCACTTTGTTTTTGCATTATTTCTACAAAACGATTGCCGACAAGTGGCGCTTCTATCAGTAGTATATTCTCACTACTTTCATTGAAATCAATCCAATGACTTACTGTATCCATAAGCCATAGTCCTGCAATTAATTTGAGACCATTATGCACAGTGCCTTCGCCCATAGGATAATGCTTCGATATATAATCAGTCTCGAAGGCCTTTCTGGCAACATCCCATTGTATCATGTCTACATCTATACCTTTGTCATGAGCAATCTCCCTAAAGGCGTTAATATATAAGCTCTTGCCCACTCCTGGTAATCCTGAGAAAATCACAATTCGACTATCAAGAAGATTTTCGAGTGATCTGTAGACGTCAGATTCTCTTGGGATGTAGATCATAGGGCTACTTGAAAGAATATTTAGATCGAAAATTTAATTGCTCGTTGTATTGTTCCAGATACTCTTTTACGAGATCAGACTTAAGCGTGATGATGTTTTCTAATTCTATCGTTTCCACGTTGTTCGTATCTGTGTCGTAGATGGCATAGGAACTTATACCTGTTTTTTGAGCACAAAGTTCGCCAGGATTGACGACGATCGTGTTATTAATGGTTTCTGTTTTTTTCAGATGGTTATGACCATAAAAAACCGCATCATACAAACTGGATTTCGCCATGGGTATTGCCAGATCATCATAGTGCGTAATAAATATTTTCTTGCCCCCAAGTTCCAAAAAGTCATAAGTATTTAGACTAACGGTCAGCGCACTATTTTCTCTATAGCATGCTTTGACGATATCCACTTTCTCACCATCATTATTACCCCATATCATATAGCAAGGAATGGTCTGAGCAGCCAGCACTTTAGCGATACCGGCATTCATAAGATCTCCAAGACAGAGAATCTGATCGATCCTTCTATTCTGCATATCCCTTAAGGCGAGTATGAGGTTATGAAAGTTTTCGTGGATATCTGATATGACTGCTATCTTCAATTTTTTCTTTGTTATTAGTAATTAGTTATTTGGATAGTGTTTTTTGACTTTTAAGATAATTAATATATCCGTTAAGTTGTTTTAGTAAATTGTTGATTTGTTCTATGCGGGAATTATATACAGCAATGGGAATGTAATCGCATTCTAATGCCACAGAAAGATGATCTAAGGTTTCGAAAAGTGAGCCTCTTGCAATTCTACAGAACTGAATATTTTCCTGATAATGAAATCTGCCATAGCCTTCTGCAATATTGGCAGGACATTTTCTAGTACTTCTGATTATTTGATCTTTAAGCAAGAAATTCTCCTCTTTAGGAAATGTATTGGCTAACTCAAATATTTTCTTTCTTATTTCCTTTGCGGACTTATACACGTTTAGTGTTTCAAGTTTGTTATTCATCCACTTATATTACTAATTCCCTAACTTACTAATATACTCCTCAACGCTCTAACATACGCCCGATTAGCTTGTCGATCCCCGATGGTAACACGCACGCAACCAAGATGCCCAAAACTCGCAACACGTCTCACCATTATCCCCTGTTCTATCATTTTCTCTTCGAATAGCTTATCATCCATATCAGGTTTGATCGTGATAAAGTTGGCTTCTGATTTCCAGTATTTAATTCCTATCTTATTTAATTCTCTATAAAGAAATCTCTTCTCTGAATTTATCAGGTTGACCGTAATATTAATAAATTCTTTGTCCTCTAAGGCGGCAATAGCAGCTTCCATGCTCAAAGTGTTAAGCATGAACGGTACGCGAAGCTGCGACATGTACTGCGCAATTTTTTCTGTACTATATGCATAACCGATCCTCAGACCAGCAAGACCATAGGCCTTAGAAAAACTATTAATGGCAATGACGTTTTTGTCGTGATCTACGTAGGGTAGAGCCGTCGTATAATCTTCTGCCTGCGCAAACTGAAAATAAACTTCGTCTATAACAACGATGACATGATCTGGAATGGATTCTATGAGTTTGTCTATCTGAGGCTTTGGTATGTGTGTGCCAGTGGGATTATTGGGTGTTGTAAGATATATTAGTCTGGTATTCTTATTTATTTTTTTGAGAATACCCTCTACGTCCAAGTTAAAATATTTACCCACCAATGGCACATCCTGTACAGTTGCTCCTAACTTTTGAGCAAAAACTTGATACGGCTTGAATGCGGGGTTAGATATTATAATCTCGTTTCCTTTATTCAAAAAAGCACGCGATATGAAATCAATCATTGCCACTCCGCTATTGCAGGTCACAAATTGCTCCGGGCTTAATACGCCACCATAGAACTTTGATAATGCGGTGCGTAGTTTTTGATCTGTTCTATCTGGATATTCAGATACGGCATTGATGTGTGTAATAAGCGCATGGACGGCCTTTGGCGAAGAGCCGAGGATGTTTTCGTTAGATGATAGTTTGTATATTTTTTTCTTACCTGATTTTTTCAATATTTCTTTTTTTCCTTTCCCGCCTTTGTATTCTGATTTAGGCTTAAGAGAAGTTTTAAATATTTGTTCTATTCCTCCGCTCAAATTGTTAGTTATTGTAGTGCAATTGCACTGAGTAATGCCACTCCAAAATATATGGCAATTGTTTGCGCACCTGTATAATCCTTGGCTATTCGTTGCCCAAAGAATAACATCAGCAATGATACTATAGATAATATGAGTCCTGTGACGATCCAGTTTTTATAACCTGTAACTAATAAGTGTATAACACCGTAAGCTGAGATGGCACCGGCAAGTAACTCTATAAGAGTTAATAAACCTAACATTGGAGTGACGACTGATTTGAGAATTGATTTCTCGAAGTGCCCTTTGAGCCAACCTAAGTTTCCTTTCCAATCAAATACTTTGTCTAAGCCAGATTGTAAAAAAAGTATCGCCCAAAATATACCGATGAATAAGGCCAACAAGTTATCAGAAGGTATGATGTCAAATATCTGATCCATTAGGCTAATTGATATTTGCTATAAATGTCATTGATGCTTTCTTGCAGTTTCCTGTCTTTATCAGTCACAATGTTGCCCGCGTCGTGAGTTGTTAATTTGATATGTACTGTATTCCATACATTGGACCATTCTGGATGATGATTTTGTTTTTCAGCCATGATCGCAACAGAACTCATAAAACCAAACGCTTCTACAAAGTCCTTGAACTTAAGCGTGGCATGTAAGGCATTTTCTTTTTCTGTCCACATGTAGGGAATTTAATTGATAGAATCCGTAATTCCAAATCTCGTTTTGATAGCTTCCAGACTCGCAAATAAATCATCGTAAGAATTGATGGCAAAATATCGACAACTAAATTCTTTATCGGTATAAGACTGGTTAAATACTTCCATCAGATCAAAATCATCATATCCTCTTTTTTTGAGATTTTCCGTCTCTCCAGAAGAGGATAGGATCGCTCCACCATAAGCCCTTACTGTACCATGTTCTTTGATTAGTCCAGCTTCCCAAGTAAACCATCCATATCTACTGAAGTATTGGATCAGCATCTCTTTGTCACCTGAGCCATTAGGAGTATTTTTTAGTATCTCGTAGATCACGCCAGATGACTTAGATACAAAGTCCGAAAACTTAGGATCAAAAAATAGAGGTAGGTGTCCTACCACATCATGAAAAATATCTGGATACCCAGTAAATGCCTGCGAATGCCAATCTCTGACAAAAGTCGCAGAGGGAAATATTTTTCTTGATAAGAGCTTATAAAAATCTTCGCAGGGTAGGAGGCCATTGACTGCCATGACCTTCCATCCTGTTAGCCTTTCGAGTTTATCGTTGAGTTCTGCGAGATTCGGTAACTCAGAAAAACTTTCTCCGAGTCGGGCCATACCAGAGGTGTACGAATGGCAAGCTACGCCATCCTGCGCTTCTAATACACCTGCCAATAGAGCTTTCCATCTTTGCTTATCACCCTCTGTATAATTATCAAAGTCGAAACCTTTGAGTAGGTCGCTATCTTTTATATCATCTATGTTGAGATCGGTTATTCTGCTCACTTTGAGACCTTTTATCCGACAATAAATTTATGCAAACTGACCAATAGTGGCGCTTTTGTTATGGTATACGAACAAATAAAGAATAATATTCTTTATTGATATGATTAAATGTAATAAATTGCTTTCAGGTTATTCTGAGATTGTAGGAATTATAATAATATTCTGATGACCCTTGATAAAATAGATAAAGCCATACTGGATATCATACAACGCAATGCTAAATCCACGATTAAGGAGATGGCATCTCAACTGAATCTATCGACGACACCTGTGTTTGACAGAATAAAAAAGATGGAGCAAAAAGGCATCATCAAGAATTATGTAGCCATCCTCGATTCTGCTTTATTGGAGAAAAAGCTCACCGTATTCATCATGATATCGCTCAAAGAACATGGCAAGGACGCCATCAATAATTTTGTGGAGGCGATAATAGAGTTTCCTGTGGTCTTAGAATGTCATCACATATCGGGAGATGCGGATTTCATACTTAAATTAATCATGAAGGACATAGAAGAGTACAACGATTTTATCATGAATGAATTGTCGTCTATTAATAATATAGGAAAGGTAGAGTCGAGGTTTTCTCTTTCTGTAAGAAAGAATACGCATCATATTCCTGTTACCTGATTCTATCATTAATCAAAATGAAAAATCATATTCTCATATTATCAACATTCTTGCTATTGTCTTGTACTGATGTAGGCAAGACAATTGATGAAATCTCGAACCACAATATGATGGAGTCAGAATATGTTGGCTTTGGAGGAAGTGAAAGTGATGAATTCAAACGATTTCAAAAAATTAAGTCCATTGCAACTGATGAAGAATTAATCAAACTTCTAAATCACAAGAATGCAATTGTCAGAACTTATGGATTCTTAGGACTAATCGAACGTGAGAAAATGAAATCTTCAGAAGCCTTTGAAAAAGCATTGGAAACTAATGATAGCTTCTCCAAAATGATTGCAGATCAAATTCTTGAATCGGATATTTGCACCGAGATATACTTTGATATAATAAATAGAACCTCAAAAACAGATCAACAAATCAGAGCAATTGACAGCATAATCATCTACAAAATAGACAGTACTCACTTTCTTCATCGTATGGCATTAAAGGATAAAAAGTATCAATCAAAATTTGATAGCAGAGTAAGGGATTTGGCTGAAAAATATCGAAATGAGGAAGCAATATTCTATCTGGACAAACATGCTATTGAAATAGACACAACCAAAATATTAGAATCTATTAAATATATAGTTGAGCACAAGTTCGTTGGTAATGATGCTAAAAATAGACTAATAGAATTGAGATCAAAATTGAAAAGAATTGAAAATGATAACCAGTAATGAATATGTGAGATTGGCTATCTGCAAATTCTTGACATTTCCAGATCTGTTTATCACCATATAATTTTAAAAAATGAGAATAGCTGTTCCTGACATATTCTTTTAGTATCCATGAATGAAATAACAATCAAAAAAGTGACTATAAAGGACGTGGCTATATTACAGGAGTTAGCACGTCGGATATTTTTTGACTCATTTGCTAATGATAATAGTGCAAAGAATATGGAAGAATACATGGATAAAGCATTTTCCATTCAGCAGCTTACGTTAGAACTCAATAACCCAGACTCAGTGTTCTATTTTGCAGAACATCAAGAAATCCCCATCGGTTATTTAAAATTAAATTATGGTTCCGCACAGACAGAATTGCAATCGCAAAATGCGCTGGAAATAGAACGCATCTACATCTCTAAAGAATACCAAGGAAAAAGGATAGGGCAGCGCCTTTGCGATAAAGCCATCACTATGGCTAAGGAAAAAGGACTGGATTATGTATGGTTAGGGGTATGGCAGAAGAATCATAAGTCCATCAGATTTTACGAAAAGTACGGATTTGAAAAATTTGGTAGACACATTTTCTTGTTAGGTAAAGACAAACAAACGGATATAATGATGAAGCTAGAGCTATAATCCTCTATTACAGTTGTCGGAGTTCTCCACTTTTCTTACTAAATGTCTTAAAGAAGTAGTTGGTCTAATAATTGGATAATCTTATCAATATAAAATTATCGCCTGCCGTTTTACTTATAAATTTACCGTATGAAACTTAATCTACTTTTAGCACTTTCTATTGTGGCGACATGCTTATTCTTTACAAGCTGTGGTGACTCATCTGATTACATGGCCAATATAAAATTGGAATATGATGGAGAGCCGCTTGTTATGTTCGAAGAAGTCACTTATCCGTCAGGGCAATCTTTGGAGCTAACACGAGTCAGCTTTTTTCTTTCGGATGTCACTCTTTCTGGCAGTGAGAATGTTAACGTGGTCAAAGAAGTTGATTATTTGGACCTGACGGCTGCTCATGCTACCTCAGAACTGGCTAGTAATGGTTTCGATTACAAACTTATCGAATCCGAAGACGAATACAATACCTTATCATTCAATATAGGTCTGACATCGGCTCAGAATGCAACTGTCCCAGAGGATTATCCATCCAGCAACGTATTGTCTAATAATGGCGAATATTGGTCGGGATGGAATAGTTATGTCATGATGAAAATAGAAGGTATGATCGACCTGGATGGTGACGGTGCCAGAGAAAAAGGCATTGCCTTACATCTTGGTACAGATGAGGTTACGCGCTCTTTCACAACTTCAGTGGACTCAGACAAAATCAATATTACTATTGATTTAAAGGATGTTTTTGATTGCGGTGGAGAAGTCCATGATATAGTTAATACACCAGCCATACATAATCTGGCTAAGCTGCCAGAAGCGATTAGACTTATGGATAATCTGGAGTGTGCGATGACGATTGAGTAATGGCAGATTTGTTTGCTCGTTTATGTGCAATACATATATGTTCTAAAAAAAAACTAGTCGATACGACCTTTCTATACTGCTCAAAAGCTCTAAGCCATGTAAACTTATTAGACATAAAGAGCACTTAGAAATGAAAGAGGAAAAATTATTAATTTTAAGGCAGTTAATACCAGCCTTCTCTATTTTTCTTCATTCATTACTTCTATTATGTTACGCATATTTTGGATTATACTCCTTACGCCTTTCTTTGTCATATCTCAAGAACAGGTTTCTGATATCTACGATAAAGTTAATATTCACCCCACAGGATTATATGGTAAGTTGGGCTTTGCATTGATTGCGGGTCAGCAATATATGATCAAGGATAATGACGAATTAAGTGTCTATATTTTGAGGGATAGCTTTGAGCTGCTTTGGCAAGGCTTTGATTTGGAATTCGAATCACGAGTAGCTCAATATAGAGATGTAGAACGAAATCGCTCAGGTCTTATAATAAGAGACGGCAAGTACTATCGAATGAGGTCTGATGTTATACAGGTCATCGATATTGTAAGCGGAAAGTTAGAATACGAATTAACAGAAAAGGACCTCGGGTTCAGTGTTAGTTCAGTATTAAGTGTCACATCTGATTTCATTGTGGCTTCAGGATATATAAAAGAATCGAGGGAGACAATTTTATTCTCTGTTGATATATTGAGTAAATCAGTAAAAAGACATGATAAAGTACCACGAGATCAATACTTCGACAGGGATCATAGTCTTCTTGTCAATAATATGATTTACTATTTTATTGATGAGTCTGGAGAATCAGATCAACTAATATCCTATGATTTCAGAACAGGTGAAGAGATAATTTTTCCAAGATTACTAAATGAAGAATTGTTTTCCGTGATGCATCGAGCGGAGGGTAGTCGAATCATTATTTCTACTAAAAGTGGAAATATTTATGAAATAAATGATAATGGATTTTACGAAAAATTGAATTGTAACATCAAAGGTGATTTGCCTATACTAAAAACCCAAATGGCCTCCGAAAAGCTTTTTGTTATATACGGAGAACGGAATCAAAATATCTCTGGCTCAAGTATTATTGAGAAGGTTATAATGTATGACATGGAAACATGTAAGGGGCGAGAGGTTTGGAAGTTCTTACAGACCAGCGTAAGCAGAGTAATATCTAGATTTTTTATTTCTACTAACGAGCTGAATAATCAGGACTTTACAATTATTGGACTAAAAGGAAGTACATATACAGATAATAGTTTTAGTATTCTTAATCATCTAGACAACACAGAAACATTAGTGCCAGAAAATCCATATGATTTTAGTAATGATGTAAGGAATGTCCATGAGATAGTTCCTTATTCACCGATTAGATACAAAAACTGGATTATATGTGCGACTAAATATTATCCCGACGTGAGTTATAGTTTTGATGCCTTCTTAATACATGATGTCAACACCAAATCCACTGAGCTTATTTACCCAGACAAGGATAAAGGTAATGGGTCATTTTCCTCAATGATTGGATATTTTCATAATGATGAATTGGTTGTAGCAAATAACAGTCGGATTGAGACACCTGCTGTGTGGTCTATGGATGATGAAACTAATTTTACTAAACTAGATTCTTTAGACTTTGGGCTTAATTATGGTGCGACTATATTCGATGGTGGAAATTATAGAGTTTTCAACTTATCTAAGAATAATGATCATTTTATCTTTCATGCCATTTCAGGTATTTATAGAACAGACTTATCTGGCACCGAAAGACTTTTTCGCATAAAGCCGCAAATTAAATTTCTCAAGAATCTTACGAGCAAAGTTGCATATCATTCAAATGAAAATAGCGAAGTATTTATTATAAACGATAGCAATGGAATGAGTTTGCATAGAAGGAATCTATTGGATCAAAAAATAGAATCTACGTTATTAGATTATAGTAGTTATGATTTGGATTTTCCGTATAAAATCGGTTCAGTCATTCTTTTGGATCGCAAAGATTATTACAACACTAAGGATAATACCATTAGAACTTTGGATCATGGTTTCTATCTTTCAGATTACGTAGAACATTCTTTTGATTTTGACACTTTTGTTTACCTAAATTTGGCTGGAAGAGGAATTGTCAGTCCAGTCATCTTTAACGGAACAGAGAATACTTCCGAATTGTTACCCTTTACTTTTGCTAGCTCCTCTAAGCTAAAAAATACTAAATCTGGAAATGCCTTAATCTTAGATAATAAATCTAAAAGAGTCTCATTGGTGTCCAAAGATGAAACTCTTATTGATATTGCTACTGACTTTCAAGAGGCTTCTTTTAAAAGTATTTCATTCGAGCAATCTGAATGTAATATCATCGAAATACAAGATAGTTTGTCAAGCTATCTGTATGTTGAAAACAAGGATCAAATAGATGTGGTACAAGGTAGCTACATATATTCAGATTCTGATTGTCATGTCTTATTTGCTATGAATGATGTGGATGTTATTTCTTATATGTATTATGAGTTTGGACAAAAACCGATACTCATATATACTGGTCCTGTATCAGAAGAACTAAGGGTTCTGAGTATAAATGAAAATCATGTTCTTCTTTATACGCACAGTGGAGATATTATAACCAAATTAATTAAGTATGACTTTCTGACAGAAAAAACGGAAGTTGTTGAGGGTCTAACGTATAACTTCTCGGAGTATGGATATATATCAGGAATACATTTAGAAGGAGATAAATATCTTGTTTGCAAAAATACCAGTTTAGGTAATGAACCTTGGATACTTGACATCAATAAGGGAGAATTTCAGTTGTTGAGCGATATGATATCAGGAGCTCATGGTAGCTTTCCCGCTAACTTTACATATCTAGACGACTTTGTCTACTTCACAGCTTTTGTAGAAGACGGTTCTCGACAATGGTTTAGATACAAGATCGATGGTGCAACATCTGTAGAACAAGTGACTCTTAATAGTCCGCAGCAATTAGTCGTATACCCAAATCCAACAAGTGGTTTGCTTACGCTATCAAGTAGTTATGAGGAGGTTAACGTCTGTAATCTCAAAGGGGAAATTATGCTCTACACTAAAGATTATAATAAAAGCGAATCCATAGATGTATCTAGCTTGCCTGATGGATTATATATCATACAAGCTACTGATTCTACCGGGGAGGTAAAAACAAACAAGGTCGTTTTGTCTAAATAGGAGCTAAGGAACATCTTAAAATATGACTACCTTTAAGATTTAGGGAATGATGACTATATAGATGACAAACCAAACCAAACCTAAAGCCAAAACCAAAAGAAGTGAAGTTCCTAAGAAAAGTCTAAAGGCGGCATTCAGTAAGATGTGTCAGGCCAAGGCCATGACAGAACTTTATGAGGAAAACTTCAAGTTAGTCAGCAAGTATGTGCATGCAACTTCGAGAGGTCATGAGGCCATACAGATTGCAACGGGTATGCAGCTTCAGCCTTTTGATTATGCCTTTCCATATTATCGTGATGATGCTTTTTTACTGTCCATAGGCATGACGCCTTACGATCTGATGTTGCAGTTATTGGCTAAGAAAGCTGATCCTTTTTCTGGTGGTCGGGCGTACTACAGTCACCCCAGCCTGAGAGACGCAGATAAGCCAAAGATTCCACATCAATCCTCCGCGACAGGCATGCAGGCCATACCTGCAACCGGCGCGGCTATGGGGTTTTGGTATAAAGAAAGCATCGGTATAGATGAGGGTGATAAGCCACTTGTCGTATGCTCTCTCGGCGACGCTTCTGTGACGGAAGGGGAAGTAGCAGAAGCCTTTCAGATGGCTGCGCTCAAGCAATTACCCATACTGTATCTCGTGCAAGATAATGGCTGGGATATCTCAGCTAACGAAGCCGAGACACGAGCGCAGGATGCCCATGAGTATATCAAAGGATTTCATGGTGTAGAGGCGTATACGATCAATGGGTCAGATTTTACAGAGTGTTATCTTACCATCAAAAAAGCAATCAAAACAATAAGAACTAAAAGAAAACCTGTCTTAGTCCATGCCGAAGTTCCATTGCTCAATCATCACACCTCAGGAGTCCGTATGGAATGGTATCGTGATGATCTGGAAGAAGCACGATCTCGTGATCCGTACCCAATCCTGGTCGAACAGCTAAGACAATCTGGCATAACTCAGAAAGAAATAGATAAGATAGAGAAAGAAGCCAACAAGTTAGTGGCTAAAGATTTTGAGCAAGCTCTTAAGGCAGATGATCCGTTGCCATCCGATTTGTTTACGCACGAATTTGCTGAGACGGAAATTACCGAAGAAAAGGGAAATAAAACTCCTGATGGCGCCGAGTCTGTGGTGATGGTCGATTGTGCCTTACATGCCGTAGAAGAAATCATGCAAGCGGATAAGCGATGCTTATTCTATGGTCAGGATGTCGGTGCGAGGCTCGGCGGTGTTTTTAGGGAGGCGGCAACATTAGCTCAGAAATTTGGTGATTTTCGAGTCTTTAATACACCGATACAGGAAGCCTTTATCGTAGGATCTACCGTAGGTATGTCCGCTGTAGGTCTCAAGCCTATCGTCGAGGTTCAGTTTGCAGATTATATATGGCCTGGACTTAACCAATTGTTTACCGAAGTAAGTCGATCTTGCTATCTTTCTGAGGGTAAGTGGCCCGTCAGTATGATTTTGCGTGTGCCGATAGGTGCCTACGGCAGTGGTGGTCCTTATCATTCGAGTAGTGTAGAATCTATTCTGACTAACATACGAGGCATTAAGGTGGTCTACCCAAGTAATGGCGCAGACCTTAAGGGTCTTATGAAAGCCGCATATCATGACCCTAATCCTGTGGTCATCTTAGAGCATAAAGGTCTTTACTGGTCCAAAGTGCCAGGAACTGGAATGGCTAAATCCATAGAGCCTGATTCTGATTATATCCTACCGATGGGTGAGGCAGCCATCGTACAGTCATCAGATACTTCATCGGGTAATACGATCTCTGTGATAACTTACGGTATGGGTGTACATTGGGCATTGAATGCTTCTAAAGACATAAAAGACCAAGTCGAAATAGTCGACCTCCGATCTCTGTACCCTTTGGACGAAGACCTTATTTTTGAGTCCGTAAGAAGGAATAGCAAATGCCTCGTCGTCACCGAAGAACCAGCAGGAAATTCTTTTGCTCGTAGTCTGGCTGGGTTGATTCAAGAGAGATGCTTTGAGTCCTTAGATGCACCTGTGATGGTAATTGGGTCAGAAAATATGCCCGCTATTCCTCTTAATAGTACTCTGGAGCAGACGATGATTCCATCTGCGGAGAAGGTGCGGGCGAGGATGGATGCGTTGTTGGGGTATTAAAATAAATTTAGTCGCCCAAGACTAAAAAATAATCTTATATTTGGTCACGATAACCTAAATAAACCTGTTAAAGGGATATTTTAAGGTTATCATCTAACCAGATGAAGACCAGAGAGCGGATATTGTCGTCAGTCATCGAAGCCTTTAACGAAAAAGGATATCATCATTATTCGTTGGGTGAGTTGGCGGGGATTTGTCAGATGAGTCGCGGAAACCTAGCCTATCATTATAAGTCCAAAGAAAATATCCTGGATGACATCTCGCTGATGATGGTCAAGGATATAACGAGATTTGAGAAAAGGAGAAAAGACTTTATCGCATTCTATAATCTTAGTCTTGATATCCGAACTTGTAGGTCTTTGCAGAAGTGGTATCCATTTATATTTCGAGATTATTCTGTTCTGGAGCATTCTTCCATTAATGATGTCATGACTAATTGGACTAAGAAAGTGATTAAAAGAAACCTCGACGCATTTGCTTATGGATTAGAAGTGGGCAATATTAAGTCCGAACCTTATGACGGATTATATTACCAGCTCGCCGTCAATGCCTGGCTTATTACCTATAACTGGATATCACAAAAGTCCGTCAGAGAAATGGGGCAAAGTAATGAGGCTGAGCGCATGGTATGGAGCACGATTATTCCACATTTTACAGAAAAAGGGCTGGGGGAGTTTATTAGCTTTTATGGAGATGGAGTCCATGTGAATTTTGGTATTCCATTCAAGCAATATCTGGATTTAAAACATTTATTATAACTAATACTAACTAACGACACAATGTACCAATCATACTTTACAGAGGAGCATGACATGTTCAGACAAGGGTTGCGAGAGTTTTTGCAGAAAGAGGTCGTCCCTCATATAGACGAATGGGAGAAGACGGGACACATCACAAGAGATATATGGGCCAAGTTTGGAGAGATGGGATACTTCGGATTGCGTTATCCTGAGCAGTATGGCGGGCTGGATCTTGATATTTTTTATATGGTCATCTGGTTGGAAGAATTACAGAGAATCAACTCTGGTGGATTTGCAGCAGCGATGTGGGCGCATACTTATCTTGCGATGACTCATCTTATGGCAGAGGGTAGTGAAGAGATAAGACAAAAGTATTTGGCTAAAAGCATCTCAGGAGAGATGATAGGATGTCTGTGTATAAGTGAGCCATTCGGTGGATCGGATGTGGGTGCTATGCGGACTACCGCAGTCCGTGATGGGGATGAGTTTGTACTAAATGGATCAAAGACATTTATAACTAATGGGGTTTACTCAGATTATCTGGTCGTTATTGCTAAGATGGATGTAGATAATAACCCGAGGTCGATGGGTGTGTTTTTGGTTGATAGAGAAACTCCAGGTCTTAGCGCAAGTAAGTTAGATAAGCTCGGATGGCGGGCATCGGATACAGGGGAAATTGCCTTTGATAACGTGCGTATACCTGCTAGCCATCTGATGGGTGAGCCGGGGCAGGGATTCTATTATGTGATGCAGCATTTTGCATTGGAAAGATTAATTATGGGTATCAATGCCCATGCACGAGCAGAGTACGCGATAGAGTACACTTTGAAGTATATGTCCGAGAGATCGGCTTTCGGTAAGACACTGGATCGTTTTCAGGCATTGCGTCATCGGGTCTCTGAGATGGTATCCGAAGTAGAATTGCTCAAGTGCTTTAACTATTATGTGGCTCAGCAATTAGACCAGGGGACTTATGTGGTAAAAGAGGCCTCTATGTCAAAACTCCAATCCACCAAGGTGGCAGATGAGGTGATCTATGATTGTCTACAATACCTCGGTGGTTACGGATATATGGAAGAATACCCGCTGGCTAGAATGTCAAGAGACAGTAGACTAGGACCGATCGGTGGTGGTACATCAGAAATCCTCAAAGAGATCATTGCCAAAATGGTAATAGATAAGAAGCAATACAGAAAAAGCGTAGCTAATGAACAAAAACAAGCGGTCTAAGTTTTCTTAATAAAAAAGTACAAAATGGATCGTAAGGATTTCATCAAAAAAGGAATAATGGGTGCTGCAGGAATAGCGGGAAGCAGTAATATGCTCAAGGCTAAGAATGTCAAACTCAAAGAATCAACTTACGATAAGATGAAAGAACAAGTGGGATTCAATCATATACCTAATCACGAAATGAATACGACCCAAACCGTATTGCATAGAGCTGATACGAGAGGTGGCGCAGATCATGGCTGGCTCAATAGCAAGCACACATTCAGTTTTGCTAATTATTATAATCCTGAGCGCATGCACTTTGGTGTGTTAAGAGTGCTTAATGATGATGTGGTTGCTGGTGGTCGTGGATTCAATACACATCCACATGATAATATGGAGATCATATCGATTCCTCTGGATGGTGATCTGCAGCATAAGGACAGCATGGGTAATGTTGCGATTATCAGAAAAGATGATATTCAAGTGATGAGTGCAGGGACGGGAGTCTATCATAGTGAGTACAATAGTAGTCAGGACGAGCAGGTCAAGTTTTTACAGATTTGGTTATTCCCTAAGGTCAAAAATGTAGAACCGCGATATGACCAAATCAGTCTATCAGATATAAAAGAAGAAAACTCAATCTATCAAATACTCTCACCATCGTCTAAAGATCAGGGTGTATGGATACATCAGAATGCATGGTTCTCTATGGGTGAGTTTAGTTCTGATTTTAAATCATCCTATACGCTAAGAGATCCTCGCAATAATGGAATCTATATTTTCCTCATTGACGGTGAGATAGATGTGGATGGTCAGGAATTATTTGCTAGAGATGGTTACGGCGTGTGGGATACAGAATCGGTCAATATCAATACGAAGGGCAAGAGCAAGTTTTTGATAATGGAGGTACCGATGCAAGCCTAAACGCATAATTAACTCAACAACATTTACGTTTTGGTATTGTCAAGGACAGTATCGAAATGAAACAACTTTGCCTTCTTATACTTATAAGTCTTTCGGTTAATCTCTATGGTCAGGAGCTACCTTCATTCTCAGCCTATAAAGGTAAGGCTTACGCTGTTCCCAAAGATTCTCTTTATATGGAATATAGAGATAGTTATTTAGATCATTATGTACTGGACGAATTCGTATGGAAGGATATTCATTTTGAGGAAAGAGAGGGGAATTATTTATTCGGTGACCTCTGGTGGGATAACGCTACTTGGGCTTTACATCTGACGTCGACGATGACCATATCTGAGAGATCCTGTTACCAGTTTTCCTTGACTACAGATGATGGTTCTTATCTCTGGATAGACGGTAACCAGATAATTGATAACAGCGGAGATCATAGGATGACTAACAAAAAGCAGAACGTCTTACTCGATACAGGTACCTACGATGTTAAGATATGGTACTACCAGTTGCATCACCTCTGTGGCTTTATATTCGATGCCATCAATCTTAATCGAGTGACAGATTGCGGTGATCAAGAGTCTAAGATCAAAGAGACGTTTACACTCAATGGGTCTGTTATATTCGAGTCTGGTAGTTCCGTGTTAAAAGAAACAGCCAAAAATTCTTTAGATGCTATGTTGGCGAATTTTGATCCCACGCAGGATACAAAAATTAAAATCTACGGTCATACCGACAATGTCGGAGAGCCAGAGGATAATATGGCTCTATCATTAGCGCGAGCAGAATCCATAAGGAAGTATATGGAAGAAAAGTACGAAAGTCTCCTTCTCAATATTAAGACCGTTGGCTTGGGTGAATCACAACCCATATCAGATAATAAAACCAAAGAGGGTAGAGCAAGAAACAGAAGGGTCGTTATAGATGTACATTAGATTTTAAAAACTCAACACTCAAAACCCAAATTTCCCTAATTCCCTAATTCCCTAATTCCCTAATTCAAGCAATAGCCTTACCCGTCGAGGCCTGCCAGATGTCATACCATTCCTCCGCTGTTATTTCTATATCCAGAGATTTGATAGCAGAATCTATACGTGCCACTTTGGTTGTGCCTAAGACAGGAATGATGCCCGTGGGATGTTTTCTTATCCACGCGAGAATGACTTGATCCATACTTGCATTATGTCTCTCAGAGATTTCTACTATTTTGTTTCTAAGGTCTTGATACTTTTCGTGGTCAGAAAAAATTGTACCTCCGCCAAAAGGCGACCAGGCTGTCGGTCTGATACCCCATTTTTGACAGTAATCGAGAGATCCATCGGTATACGGGATTAGGTGAAATGGAGATACTTCGATCTGATGATTGATCAATGTGACATGTTGGTGTAAGAGGTCCATTTGAGATGGTGAAAAATTAGAAACGCCGAAGTGAAGTACTTTACCTGCTTTTCTCAGGTCATAGAAACAATCAGCGACGGCTTTGGCATCCATCAGGTAATCAGGTCTATGCAGTAATAGTAAATCTATTTTTTCGACTTGTAGGTTTTTCAGGGATTGATCTACAGAAGCGATAATATGTTCTGGTGAGGAGTCATAAGACTTGACACGGTGTTCTGGCTTTCTTTCTCCGACTTGTCGGATGCCGCATTTAGTAGTGATCTGGATTTTAGATACAAGATCCGCTCGTCGAGCCATCACTTCTCCGAATTCTTTCTCAGAGGTATAATGACCATAAATATCTGCATGATCAAAATCTACAAGACCTCTATCCACGCAGGCATCTATAAAGGACTCAAGTTCTTGGCTGTTCATTTTGGCGCCCCACTCTCCGAGACGCATACAGCCTATTATTAATGGTGAAAATTTCATAACTATATTATACTAAGAATGAGGAAGTGCGTCGAATTCTTTCTTCTTTTCTTCCATCCAGGATTTCATGGCATTCGGATCTTTCATGAGTGATTGCATCTTTTGCATGGCTTCCAGGTGAGCGGCATCTTTTTGTTGATACATCTCCATACCATGCTTTTTACTGAGCTCAGCGATCTGGTCAAAGGTCTCTGCGCTAAAGACGACATCACATGCACCACCTAGCTGGCGGCAAGTCATTTTTTTCATTACTTACTCTTTTACTTTTTCCAAAATCCAATCCCTCATATCATCTAATACTTGTGGGGCTATGGTCTGCTTTATACTAGAATATTCCATGACCATACCCGTTTCGCATTCTTGAAAGAGGTGGTTCATGCCTTCGTATTTTATAACTTTTAGTTGATCATCGGATAATTGAGTTAGTTCTTTTTTATAACCATCTAGATTGTCTTCGCAGACGACTTGTAAGTCTTTGTCACCATTGAGCGCAAGGACATCACATTGTATTTTGTTAAGGTATGGTGCTGGATCATAACGCAAGAATGTCTTATACCAAGGTGCTGTAATTTGCTGAATAATCATAGGGATCTGCATGTCCATGATTAGTGATTTTGGCCCTTGCTTCAGTGCCGTAGTCAGACTGTCTTTTAGCTGATCGTCTGTCAGATTAGTGTCATCTATATGCCTGTAAGAAACCTCCAATGTCTTTTTGAGTTGCTGAATCAGGGAATCCGATATTCCCATTTTTTCGACCATCGCTACATTCTGTAATACCATGAGATCACTCCCTTTTATACCTGGTCCAGCCATAGAGACAAGATATTTTATTGTGGTGTCTTTAGCCGTTATGATCTGCGCGATAAGACCTCCTTCGCTGTGACCTATTAGCCCCATATTATCAGAGTCTATTGACTTATTATTTCTAAGGTATGCTATAGCACCTTCTACGTCCAGAGCAAAGTCAAAACTTGTGGCATTGGCAAAAGTACCTGTAGACGCTCCGACTCCGCGATCATCAAATCGTAAGACTGCGATACCCGCTTTAGTCAGATGATCTGCGATGACCATAAAGGGTTTGTGCTTAAATATTTCTTCGTTTCTGTCCTGTGGTCCACTTCCAGAGATAAGAATTGCGACTGGAAATTGGCCAGTTGAGTCAGGAAGTGTCAGCGATCCAGCTAATGTAATGGTATCGCTAGCCTTACTTGCGAAAGTGACTTCTTTTACAATATAAGGAAAGGGTTCCTGAGGCTCTTGTGGTCGATTGGACTCTTGAGAGAATGACCGGAGCGTCATTAATAGACAGAATATGGTAATGGCGATACGTCGATGTATAGCGAATGTAAATTTCATTTGATTGTGACTCATTTATCCAGATGATTGTAATAAGTCTGCATTATAATAGTTATTCATAATAGATATAGGAGAAATTTTGAATATGTAAATAGAAAATATTTATTATTATATTTAAAATATTAAATATTATCTATTGTATGTTTAATTATATTAATAATATATATGGTTTAATTGATTAAATAGTAAATATTATTTAATATTTGTACAATCAAAAGATTAATAAAAGATGTGTGGAATTGTAGCAGTATTTAATATTCAGAATCCTAACGAGGCACTTAGGCAACAAGTGCTGGATATGTCTCGTAGACAAAGACATCGCGGACCAGATTGGTCGGGAATATATTGCGGTGATAATACCATTTTGGCGCACGAAAGACTGTCCATAGTAGACCCTGAAAGTGGCGGCCAACCATTATACAGTAAGGATGGAAATTTGGTCCTTGCCGTCAATGGTGAGATATATAATCATCAAGAGATCAGAAAGCAATATGCGGATAAGTATGATTTTCAGACTAAATCAGACTGTGAGGTTATCCTTGCTCTGTATCAGGAGAAGGGAACAGATTTCTTAGATGATCTCAACGGTATATTTGCTTTCGCACTATATGATAAGAAAAAGGACACGTACCTTATAGGTCGAGATCACATGGGTATTATTCCTCTCTACGAAGGCTATGATAGAGATGGTAATTATTATGTGGCCTCTGAGCTAAAGGCTCTAGAAGGCGTATGCAATGTGATAGAAGTTTTTGTTCCAGGACATTACTACTATAGTGCGGACGAAGGAAAGACAAGATGGTATAAGAGAGACTGGGAAGACTATAGCAATGTCAAAGATAACGTAACGAGTATAGACGATCTACGACAAGCACTAGAAGAATCTGTACATAGACAACTTATGTCAGATGTGCCTTATGGTGTTCTTCTTTCTGGGGGCTTGGATTCTTCTGTCGTCTCAGCTATCGCCAAAAAGTACTCCGCCATGCGTGTGGAGTCTGGTGACCAAGTGGCAGCTTGGTGGCCTCAGTTGCATTCTTTTTCTGTGGGTCTCGAAGGGTCTCCCGATCTAAAGCATGCGCAGGAGGTTGCGGATTATATCGGCACTGTACATCACGAAATTAAATTTACAGTACAACAAGGACTGGATGCGGTGAGGGATGTTATATATCATCTGGAAACCTATGACGTAACGACAATACGCGCTAGTACGCCGATGTACCTTATGGCGCGTGTAATAAAGTCAATGGGCATCAAGATGGTATTGTCAGGAGAGGGAGCCGATGAGATTTTTGGTGGTTATTTATATTTCCACAAAGCACCGAGTGCTGAGGAATTTCACAAAGAGACCGTCCGTAAGTTGGATAAGTTATATCTCTATGATTGCCTGAGAGCCAATAAGTCTCTTGCTGCATGGGGAGTCGAAGGTCGTGTGCCATTTTTGGACAAAGAATTTATGGATGTGGCTATGCGCCTCAATCCTAAAGATAAAATGTCTTCCGAGGGTAAGATGGAAAAATGGATCTTGCGTAAAGCATTCGAAGGTTATATCCCCGATTCCGTTGCATGGAGGCAAAAGGAACAGTTCTCTGATGGGGTAGGCTACTCATGGATAGATACACTCAAAGAGATAGCCGACAAAGAAGTAACAGACGCGATGATGGAGAGGGCAGAATATAAGTTTGCTATCAATCCACCTCTTAATAAAGAGGAGTATTATTACAGAACTATATTCGAAGAACATTTTCCTTCTGAGGCAGCAGCGAGTACAGTACCGTCAGTACCATCAGTGGCTTGTAGTACACCTATAGCATTAGAGTGGGACGAAGCCTTCAAAAATATGAATGATCCATCTGGACGGGCTGTCAAGTCCGTGCATGAAGATGCTTATGTGTAAGAAATAATAACAACGCAATATTTACTTAGTAGAGGTATAAGGTTATTGTACTTGATGTAATATAAGATAGATTCTTGATCATCCTAGGACTTACGCTTTATCGGGATTATATCTTATATTAAAGTATGAAATACTTTGTACCTCTTTTTATTTGTGCATTGGGTTGTTCTCACTTGTCTAAGTCACAATCGGACTCAAAAGATCCTTATGATTATTTGTTATTCGAACCAGAGGAGTATGATGCCAATGCATCCTATTCTCTTTTGATCTTTTTGCACGGCTCTGGAGAACGTGGTGATGATAAGAACAAATTACGGGTACATGGTCCGCCCATGCAGATATCCAAAGGGCAGTCTTTTCCAGGTTATGTATTAGCTCCGCAGTGTCCTTTCGATGTATGGTGGACTGTGGAAAGATTGGAGGCCACTCTACAGAAAATTCTCGCCGAGTATAAAGTGGATAAAAGTCGTATCTATCTCACAGGTTTATCTATGGGAGGTTATGGAACTTGGAAATGGGCATGTCGATATCCAGAGCATTTTGCAGCCATTGCGCCTATCTGCGGAGGCGGAGATCCAGAAGACGTCCAGGTTCTTAGAGACATACCGATATGGGCTTTTCATGGTGCTAAGGATGAGGTTGTACCTTTGTCAGAATCTCAGAAGATGATAGATGCCTTGACTGAGCACGATATCAAGGCCAAGCTAACCGTCTATCCTGAGGCTGACCATGACAGTTGGACAGAAACTTATGATAATCCAGAATTTTATAAATGGTTGTACTCTTGGGAGAAGAAAAAATGATAATCTAAGTTGAAGTCATAACAAAGAAAATTGAATGAATATCCCTGATAAGAATAAAAAATTTCCATTAGATCATTATGATCGTTTGTGCTTCCTAAAGAATGTCGTTAAGAATCCGAATATCATCGTGGGTGATTATACTTATTACGATGACTTTGAGTCTGTGGACAATTTCGAGAAGAATGTGAAATATCTTTTTGACTTTGTAGGAGACAAATTGATTATAGGAAAGTTTTGTATGATTGCTTCGGATGTAACTTTCATAATGAATGGAGCGAACCACCTGACTGATTCTGTATCTACTTACCCCTTTGCTATTTTTGGTCATGACTGGTCTGATGCCATGGAAGGAAAGTCTTATCCCATCAAGGGTGATACCCAGATAGGAAATGATGTGTGGATAGGTTATGGTGCGACGATTATGCCCGGTGTAACTGTAGGAGATGGAGCTATTATTGCCACTAAATCTGTCGTGACGAAAGACGTGCCTCCTTATGCTATAGTCGGGGGTAATCCCGCAAAAGAAATAAAGAAAAGATTCAGTGATAGCAAGATAGAGCAACTACTAAAAATAAGCTGGTGGGATTGGCCGATAGAGAAAGTAACTAAACATGTACAGCAGTTGACGGATGGTGATGTAGAAGCCATAATGATTTGAAAAAAAATCAGATCAGCTTGATTAGGAGTTAATATCATAATGGATACACCAGGGCAATTATTTGTAGAGTCGATAGAAGAGCTCTCCCATTGGTTAGACAAGAACCATGAGTCAGCTAAAAGTATATGGTTAGTCAAATGGAAGAAGGACTCCTCAAAAGTCTACTTAACCTATGACGAAATAGTAGACACTTTGATCTGTTATGGCTGGGTGGACAGCCTACCAAGAAAACTGGATGACCAAAAGACCATGATAAGAATATCACCTAGGAATCCCAAAAGCAATTGGTCTAAAGTAAATAAGGATCGAGTGGCGCGTCTGACTAAAGAGGGAAGAATGAAATCTGCTGGTCTGATATTAGTCGCGGTGGCAAAAGAAAATGGAGCATGGAATTTTTTAGACGATGTAGAAAGGCTTATTGTTCCAGATGATCTGGAAGCAGCGCTGAAGCAATACGACAAAGCGAAATACTATTATGAAAGATTCCCTAAGTCATCAAAGCGAGGCATATTAGAGTGGATCAAGAATGCAAAGCAGGAAGCAACAAGACAAAAAAGAATACAAGAGACGGCGCAAAAAGCGGCCATAAATATAAAGGCCAATCATCCTAAAGGAAGGAATGCTGGCCCCAAAGATGATAGCTAAGTTAGCAAGGGGATTATGCGATGACCTCATGGTTAAGGTCAATGACTCAAATATAAGCACAATCATCACGGCTACATCTCTTAACAGGGGTCAGCATTCGACAACACAATCATGGAGTTGATCTTCTATATATGTAAAAACAACAGTAGTTACAAACGTCATACAAACCGAGAAATCATATCTGGCGTGGGGATTATGCAGGTGTTATAACGTTCGGATATTTTATATCTATTTCTAGCCACAATGTCATATATCATATCTCTTAGAAATCTTGGTATCACTATAGACATAAGCCCCAGTATCTTCCAGTAGGATCCCAGTCGTCGTAGAATTTCGATAACAGCACCCGATTTTTCAAAGTGTTTTTCGTCATCTGATAGAATAAAACTTTCTCTGTATGTGGAAGGGATATTGTACCTATCCAGAAGCTCTTTCGCTTTTTCCGAATTGTAGGGTGTGAAGAGGAACTTGGAATCTTTATCTACAGAAATTAATTTGTTGATATAGAAATTGCAAAAGTTACATTCCCCATCGAAGATGATTATACTTTTCATGACATGTAATTTGCCAAGTGAAGATTGATGTATATTATAGATGGGTAAGAAGCCAAGAAGGCCCAGAAAAATGTATTGAGTCCCATGATTACGGAGTTAAGAAAATGAAATGTAATTCCCCATACTAAGAATACGATTCCATATTGCAATGGCAGAAAAAGAACAAGTGGGAACAACATTTCAATTATGATTACACTCCAGCATAGGAATAGGTTGATTCCTTTTTTGCCTTTGATAAATTTGTATATTTTCTCGGACCCATAAGTACGCGTGCGGAAAATGTCTTGTACGGCACTTCCGTTTCTCCAGGCTTTAGAAAAGAGCTTAGACACACCCGCTACTAGATAGGAAAGACAAGACTGCGCTGCTATAAATAAGAAGCCTATAAATATTAAGTCATCATTAGTAAAAGGTGCCGCACATAAGCACACCGTAATCAGAATAATATTGGTCATTTGGTCAGACCCATCACTGCCGTAAAAGGATACCAAAGTGGTTATGGCATAAGTTATGGCGATACCTATCATCGAGGCCCAAAATGTATTACTATACATCGTGGAAGATACCATGGTAAGTATCAGAATAACACGGACTATAAGAAGCGCATTGAAAAGATTGTTATCTATAACGAAACGAAGAAATCTTTTAAGTGGACCTTCCTTCCATCTTATATTAATGATTCGCCAGTCGAGCAAGCCTTCGGATGTAAAGAGCTTGTAATTAACAAGGTATTCTAGACTGGTAATAAGCATTCCAATACTAAGAAAGATCATGGTGAATTGTAATGCTGCAGATGATGACGCCAATTGGTATAACATGATGGTTGATTTTCTAGGTTAATTTTTAAATGGGGTGGAATTCAGAAATTAGAATCAATTTGGGTTCGCCACTATTTTCGTATCCGTCTGTTGCGCTTAGGAGAAATTGTTTTTTGCATGACTGCTTATCCATGCAAGGTTCTTTAAGTATGGCATTAAGTATCAGTAAGTAGGGCATGGTGAACATCATGATTTGTGGCTTTTCTTCGAACTCTCTTATCATCGGAATGATGTTCTGTATGACATCACTGAGTACCTTTTTACTTCGTTTACTTGGATTCCATAGACAGGTTAGTAGTTTTCGATTTTCGTTTATTTCTATTTCTTCCCAGCTTGTTCTTTCGCCGTTTTTATTTTCGTCACGATATAGCAGATGATAGTCGTTCACTCCAGGGTTGGGAGCAAAAAAAGTCCATAGTGGTAGTAACGAAAAGGTATCATAGTTTTTTATTTTTTCTGTCAGTTTTGATTCCTTAAACTGAACAATTATTGTACACAAAAACCATAATGAAAAAAGTACGCAGACTAGATAAGTGTAAACTATCATGATGTATTGATTTTTTGTGAGTAAATGAGGAGAAGAGAATCCTTTTTCTTCTCCTCATATAATAAATATTAGCTTGCCGCTTTTCTTAGATTGATTAGAGACTCTAGTGACAAGTCACCACCATCCATTAGCTCAGAGAAATTGTCTTTGTTATTAGCTTCGCCTATGACAGCAGGTGTTACTTCAGCTACATAGGGTGTTGCTTTTACCGCAACTTTTGTAGCCGCTTTAGTGACACGTGCTATGGCTGCAATAAATGCAAAGTCATTGCCTGCAGAATAAGTTGGACTTTCATTTCCTATAGCTGCTATTAGTGCGTCTAATGCGGCTAATTCTGATTTTGATAATTTTACTTTACTCATAGTAATTAGTTTTTTATAGAATTATTCCTACTCTTTTGATATTAGGATTTTCGGATTCCTCCTTTGTAATCATAGTTGAAATTGAGTGTAGCTACAGATTGATTTCTTGATTTCGATTACGATACTAAGGTCTTATGTATCGCAGATAATTGTGAGAGGAGAAATACGTGATTTGGCAATTAGGGTATAAATACCCACCGACTCAAAATATACTTGGTGCTATACTTGATCCAAGAATTTATAACCGATACCTCGGATGGATATGATGTGTTTCGGATTTTTAGGATCTGATTCTACGCGTTTTCTGATGGCCGCAATAAAATTATCTATCGTTCTCGTCGAAGGGAATACATCGTATCCCCATACGTTTTTTAAGATGTCCTGTCGTGATACTACTTGCCCCTTATTCATGATAAGGTAGCGGATGATATGTATCTCTTTCTGACTCAGATCATAAGTAGTTTGATTACGTATTCCGCTGAACGATTGGAAGTTAATCGTGTTATCGCCGAAACTATAGATATCAGGAATGCTCTGTGTCGGTCTCTGATTACGAGAGATAAGTTTCTCTATCCTGATGGTCAATTCTTCTATCTCAAACGGTTTGGACAAGTAATCATCTGCGCCGACTTTGAGACCATTGATCCGATCGGAAGAGGTGTTCTTGGCGGAGATAATTATGACTGGTGTTTTTTTATTTTGTACTCTGAGAGATCTAAGAACTTCTATACCATTAATTTTAGGGATCATAAGATCGAGTATAACTAGATCAAAGTACTGACCATTAAGTTTGTCTATGGCGTCTTGACCATTGTCTGATGTTATGACCTCATAATTTTCCAGTTCCAGATTTAGTTGGATAACCTGTCTGAGACTTTCCTCATCCTCTATGAGAAGTACACGAGTCACAGCGTGGGAAGATTGATATTGAATATAGTGCCAACAGGATTATTATCCACTATGGTCATTGTGCCTTGATGAGCCATCACAATCTCATTGGCGATATAGAGGCCAAGACCTGTTCCTTTGGTTTCTCGCGTTTCTTCACTTCCTATTCTATAGAACTTGTCCAAGACCTTTTTTCTTTCTTGTGCGGGTATGCCTATTCCGTTATCAGCTACTTTTATAATTGCGCTATTGGCGGAATGCGATAATTGGATTGATATAGTCTTGTTGTGAGGTGAGTATTTGATGGCATTACTTATAAGGTTATCTATGAGCTTAATAAATGCCTCACGATCTACTTCGCAAAATAATTCGGATACCACCTCTTTTTTAATTTCGACTCCAAAAGTATTTTCGAACATCTTGCATCTTTCTGTTATCAGTTCTGTAATATCTATTCGCTCCAGATTATAAGTATACTCTTGTTCCATCTCTGCTGCGGTAAGAATATTGTCTACGA
The DNA here is from genome assembly GCA_020628095.1 of Saprospiraceae bacterium. Classification (GTDB taxonomy): domain Bacteria; phylum Bacteroidota; class Bacteroidia; order Chitinophagales; family Saprospiraceae; genus RFSX01. The sequence continues at coordinate 87,458 of JAHDFP010000001.1, read as the reverse complement.
GAGATTCCAATCTCTTTGACTCGGAATAGGCTGACTGTAGGAGTAGTTTAGATTTTTCAGTTGGGATGTTTTTTTCTGTGAGTGTTTTGTTGATTAGGTTGAGTGAGGTGATAGGAGTTTTGAGTTCGTGAGTTACGGAAAGTAGAAAGTTGTTTTGCTTTTTGTTGTTTTCTATTTCTTTCCAGTAGGCCTTATGTATGAGATATAGACCTATGAGCAGACTTATACCAAAAACTAAACCCTCACCAATAATCATATTTTTCTTAGCCTGATAGACTTCCTGCACCTCTGACTCAGAGATATTTTTTTCGTATTGCGAAAGTTGTTTTTTCAGAGTATAATTTTCTCGATTATTTTTAGATAATAGTATGGCCCACCATACGAAGGCTGCGAGCATATAGGCTAGCAATCCATAGAGTAGTATTTTGTATTTACTGAATCCCATTACGCACCTGGTAATTACACCATAACCTTATCTATAACTTTGCAGATGGTCTGAGTGGCTTGTTTCAGATCGGATGGTTTATGTGCTTCACTTACAAAACCTACTTCGTACCCCGATGGTCCTAGGTAGATACCTTTCTGCAGCAGCAGTTTGTGCATCTTTTTGAAGTAAGACATTTTCTTTGGGTCGATGCCATCGGCGGTTTTGATTTTTTTCTTAGAAAAGCAAAACCAGAAGATAGAGCCAATGGATTGCACATGTAGCTCGTAGCGTTTTTTAGTACAATGTTCATTCAAATGATTGACGAACTTTTCTGTTTTCTGATTCAGCTTGTTATAGAAGTCCTTTTGTATGAGAATTTTTAATGCAGCAATACCAGCAGATAGCGCGATCGGATTGGCAGATAGCGTGCCCGCCTGATAGACATTACCTAGTGGCGCGACATGTTTCATTATTTTTTTACTTCCGCCAAAAGCACCGACAGGCATGCCACCACCGATGATCTTTCCGAAGGTGATAAGGTCGGGCTTGATCTTATAATAACCTGCCGCTCCCTCAAATCCTACTCTGAATCCAGATATAACTTCATCAAAAATGAGCAACACTTTATACTTAGTACAAAGGGATCTTAGTCCTTTGAGATAGCTTTTACTCTGTAGTAATAGTCCGTTATTGGCAGGGACGGGTTCTATTATTATGGCTGCGATATCTTTGTGCTTTTTCAGTGATTTTTCCACTAGATCAAGATCGTTGAGTGGCAGTACGATGGTTTGCTTGGCAAGCGTATCAGGTATACCTGCTGATGTAGATACACCAAAAGTGGCCAATCCAGAGCCTGCTTTGACTAAGAGAGAATCAACATGACCATGATAGCATCCATCAAATTTGATAATCTTGTTTTTTCCAGTATACCCACGGGCCAATCTTATGGCAGACATCACCGCTTCCGTACCAGAACTCACGAATCTTATCATGTCAAGATATCGGTGATTATCGAGGATAAGTTTTCCTATTTCGTTACCCAGAGGAGAGGGTGTGCCGAAAGAGGTTCCATTAGCCAAGGCCTTGGAAATTGTCTTACGGACTTTGGGATTATTATGACCTAATATAAGAGGCCCCCAACTACAACAAAAGTCTAGGAAACGATTACCATCCACATCCTGTATATAGGCTTTGTCTCCTTTACACATGAATAGTGGCGCACCTTCTACAGACTTGAATGCCCTTACTGGCGAATGGACACCACCAGGAAACATCTTTTTGGCTTCTTCGTAATATTTTTCTGATTTCTTCCTATTCAAAACTTCCTCGTTTTTGTCATAAATAAAAGAATGACGGTGTAAAAATGTTGCGAATAATCTTCATAATAGGCATTATTGATAGACTATTTGTGATATGGCTATATTAAGAAATAACTTGTGTAATTTAGCTCTGATTAAAAGACTAGTTTGGTATTAGATATTGCGGAATCGATTAGGGAAATTCTTAGTGAAAGAAGATCAGTCAGTATGGATGGTATTGGTACCATCAAAATGGTGCATAGACCTGCATCGTTTAGTATACATAAGGACAAACTTCTTCCTCCTTCTAAGCATATCTTTATTTCTGATAGGGTAGAGTCCAATACAGGCATCATAGACTATCTGTCTAAGAAGTATAAAATTAGAACAGCTAAAGCCGAACAGGCGATCAAGCTATTTTCGCGAAAAATCCTCAATGCCTTTATTAATTATGGGAAGGTACATATAGATGGTATCGGTACGATAACGAAAGACGACGAGGGGAAAACAGTCATAGATATAAAGGATAGTTATATAAGTAACTATTATAAAGGGTATCCCGAACTAGACATAAGGCCTATACCACGTATCAAGGAGAAGATACTGGTAACTGAAGCCATTCCAGTCAAAGAAGCAGCCACACCTGTATCAGCATCCATATCAAGCTCCAAGGAAAAGCCAAAAGAAGAGAAGAAAAAGATCATAGCAGCGCAAAAGAAGGAAGTAGTCAAGCCAATATCAACAGCACCCCTCAAAACTGAAACACCTAAAATAGAATCTCAAACCTCTATCAACGATAGATATAAAGTAAAAACAGAAGAACTAAAACCAACTATAGAGCCAGTATATAAGAAACCTGTAGAGAAGGCAAGTTACTCTGAGCTAGCACCTGCTAAGAGCGTAAGCACTTATCAGGACCAACCCAAATCTTATGATAAGACGACTTATCATACAACATATCAGGAGGAGAGTGGGAGAAGAGGGTGGTGGTGGCCGCTGTTAGGTATTTTATTGTTGTTTGGATTACTATTCTTACTTTTTAAGGGATGCTCTGCTCTATATGATAATTATTATAAGTCATCTGGTGTCGTTGTCGATACGACAGCACAGAATATTACCACAGAAGACGGTGTTATAGCCGATGGAAACGAGGGTGCCTTAGGTGACAGTACCAGTAATGAGCGCGTCTTATTAATGATAGATGATCTGGGTGAAGAAATCTATCTGCCAGAATCTGGTAACTGCATCATCATAACAGGCTCTTTTACTAAAATCGGTAACGCGATACGCATGAGGGAGCTATTGGATGGATTGGGTTATGACACTTATACAGAAACTTATGGTCGACTGACCAGAGTGGGTTTAGAGTTCGATTGTCGTGACAAGGATTTACGATCTTATATAACTAATATAAGACGCGAAATAGAAAAGCAATCTTGGTATCTTGATCCAGAAGCTCACATAGATTACGAGTAGTAATCTTTATAAAAAATATAAATTATATAATCTTAATTACAACCTAAGTCGCTGCGGGATTCCCTGTCGTTATTCGGGAAACATTGACCAGAAAGCACTTCGCTGGGCATATATCTGTTGAGATCAGGGTCTCTAAGGCTTTTAGCTAAGAAAGCTACTAATTGAGCCTTTTCTTCTTCTGTCAGGTCAAGGGGTAAGAATTTCTCTGACATTCTTGTTTCTGGTACTTTGGAATTCTCTAAAGTAGCTTCCGCCTTATAGTCTATGACCTCTTCCAGTGACGTCTTGCTAGAGCCATGAAAATAAAATGGCGTATCGGATACATTATACAGACCAGGCACCTTAAACTTGTAGTTGTCTTCATCTATTAACGTAAATCCTCCTCGTCCCAGATTTCTCTTGTCAGAAGGTGATGCATCGAAAGAAGGTCTCTGATACATATCCTTGACGCCAAGTGCGTGAAATTCTTGTGAGCCTAGGTTTTCTTCGAAGTGACAGGCCGAACAATTACCTTTTCCAAAAAATAATAGAGCACCTCTTTTTTCTTCTGCGGACATCGCTGATTTATCTCCTTTGAGCCATTTCTGAAAAGGTGCCTCTGTAGATAGTATGGTTCTGATATAAGCAGAGATAGCCAATGATCCACCGTAATTGCTATACTTAAGATCATCAGTAAGATCAGGAAACGCCTCATCGAATAAGGTCTTATAGCCATAAGCATTAATGAGAGTTTCGTTTATTAGAATACGGTGTACTTCTAATCCTTCAAAATTTTGAGTTTCTATAGCTTCGAATCCTAAGTCATTAAGATCAGTGCCGTCATCGTGGTTCCAGACGGATTCTGTGCCGATATTAGCACCTTGCGATCCGAATGATCCATTCCACATCGTATTAGTTACATAGGCCACATTGACTAAAGTCAGAGGTCTTGCACTTTGTACATCTAATAGTGCTTCTGTATAGTTACCTTGCCTTCTTCGATCTTCACCATTGATGCCGTAGTCTTCTCCACCATCTGCGACACCTTGAAAACTGCCTGGCTTAAATCCCGCACTAGGAATATGACAAGTCGCGCAAGAGTAAGTTCCAGTGCCCTCTGAGAGTGCAGCATTCATAGCGAATCCTGTCTCAAAGAATAAAAATTTTCCTAATTCTACTTTGGCTTCATTAAGAGGATTCTTTCTGTCCTGAGGGATAGCATCGAGGTCTGTATCATCAGGCAGTATATAATAGGAGAGATTGCCTTCAGCAGCTTGTACAGCTCTGATGGAATTCTCTAGTTCTGTGTCCAATTCGATAAGCTCTGGCATCTTGTCTTTAGAACAAGAAACCATAAGGAAAACGGTCACAACACCCATTAATACACGTCTAGACATAATTCCTTCCACTTGAAGGCGTAAAAATATAAATATTTTTGGAATTTAAAAGAACATATTTAATTTAATCGTTATGTGTAATATGTTGATAATAAGTAATTTAACAAACTCATTAGAAATTTTTATTTCTGCCGTCTATCCCAGTTGATTCTTATCAAAATAGTCTTATAATTGACTTATGAAAGAAACTAATATGGAGGCAACACTATTGGTATTAGCAGCAGGTATGGGATCCAGATATGGCGGGCTCAAGCAAATGGATGCATTCGGTCCTCATGGAGAGACAATTATTGATTATTCTATATATGATGCCATAGATGCAGGATTCGAAAAAGTGGTATTTGTTGTGCGGAACAGCTTCAAGGATGAATTTCAAAAATATTTTAAAGAAAGGATAGGCGATCGTATCAAAATGGAATTTGTAGCTCAGGAGATAGAGAATGTACCATCAGGTTGCACCTATACTCCAGATAGAGAAAAGCCTTGGGGTACGGCCCATGCTGTATTGGTATGCAAGGATGTTATAGACCAACCGTTTGCCGTGATTAATGCAGATGACTATTATGGAAAAGAGTCCTTCGGTACTTTGATAGATTTTTTCAATTCGCAATCCGATAACAGTGCATTTTCTGTAGTTTCTTACTTATTAGATAATACCCTGTCCGACCATGGATCGGTCAATCGTGGAGTGTGCCATTCTGACGAAAATGGAAATCTAACAAAGATCATAGAAACACTAAAAATAAAGAGAAACGAAGATGGCTCTATCAGCTATCCTATGGACACAGAAGGGGAGGGTAGATTAGCCCCTGATACGCTAGTTTCTATGAATATGTTCGGTTTTTTCCCTAATTTTTTTGAGCTTACCGAGTCGTACTTTAAGCAATTCATCGATGAGTTAGGCATGGAGTTAAAGTCAGAATTTTTTATCCCCTCTGTCCTAGATAAGATGATCAATGCCCAGCAAATCTCTGTCAAAGTTTTACAGTCTCCATCTAAATGGTTTGGTGTTACGTATAAAGAGGATAAGCCTATCGTGATGGATAAAATTAACGCGCTCATTGCAGATGGTGCATATCCTGAGAAGCTCTGGGGGTAATTATTAACCCTGACTACTGTTATCGCAATCAGGTCTATATACCCCCTTGTGCCTTCTATCAGTTACAGCTTAGTTCTTCCTGTGATATGTAATCATTATTAGGGAAACAGTTTCCAGACTTGATATAATCCGGTTTGTATCTCTGTAGATGCGTGTCTCTGAGACTTTTCTCTAAGAAAAGTACTAGGTCATCTATCTCCTCATCTGTCAAGTCTATTTTTCTTAGTTTTGGCGACATTTGTGATTGTGGGACACGATCATTTTCTTTCTCCGCGTTGATTTTATATTCGATAACCTCTCTGAGAGATGTTTTGCTTGATCCATGGAAATAAAATTCCGTATCAGAAGAATTATATAGACCTGGTACTTTGAACTGATACAACTCCTCTGGATTATTAGTAAATCCTCCTCTACCAAAGTTTCTCTTATCATTTGGCCTTGGATTGAAAGCACCAGGATGTTGGTCCATATCTTTCACACCGAGGGCATGGAACTCGTGAGAACCAAGGTTCTTCTCGTAGTGGCAACTGTTACAATTAGCCTTACCGAAAAACAGTATGGCACCTTTCTTTTCTCTATCACTCATCGCACCAGAATCTCCCTTGAGCCAATCCTGAAAAGGGGCTTCATTAGATATAATCGTGCGGAGATATGCTGATATGGCGAATGATGCCATTCTATTATTGTATCTAAACTTTTCGTCAATATGAGGAAAAGACTTATCGAACAGCTCTTTGTATCCTAGCTCCTCAGCAATCTCAGGAGTAATTTTCATTCTATGCGTGTGGAGTCCTTCTATATTTTGAGTTTCTATTCCTTCGTATCCAAGACTATTTCTTCTAGTGCCCTCATCATTACCCCATTGATCCTCTGTGCCTATATTTACTCCAGTAGACCCGAATGATCCATTCCAAGAGGTATTTTTGACGAATGCGACATTAATAAGAGATAGCGGTCTGGCTGATTGTACATCTAGATCTTCTTCAGAATAAGATTCATTCATGATACGACCCTCGCCATTGTAACCAAAACCCATTCCTCCATCAGCAATACCTTGCATAAATCCAGGTCTGAAACCAGCCTCTGGTATATGACAAGTCGCGCAAGAATAAGTACCCATTCCATCAGAATACTTTGCATCTAAAGCAATGCCAGTCTCGAAAAATAAGAATTTGCCCAAGGCAATTTTATCTGGGCTAAGTGGATTTTTAGGATCTTCTGGTACACGATCCCCACTGGATTGGTCAGGTAATATATAATAATCTTTAGACCCAGTCATAGAATACGAATCAAGCACTTTGCCTAACTCATAGTCCAACTGGTCTGTGGGATCTATTGCATCATCCGCACAGGACCACAAGGTCACAGATAATATTATACTCAATACTAGGTTAAGTCTCATTCTCAGTAAATTCAATAGTTTAAGGTTTCTAGAACAACACATTACCAGGTTAAATAATGTGTTCTCTACTCCTTATGACAAATTCTATGCCAGCCCTACACGTACACTACAAAATATTTCAAAAGTTTACTCGGAACAATTCTTTGGGTTAAACGTGACTACAAATTAAGTACTTAGACCCTATAGATGCTCTACACTTGTAGTAATTTAATGTCAGCTATATTGCCTTAGTTATTTATTTAGACTACAAAAAATCTATCTATGGGTAAACTGCTTGTAATAATCGGAATAGTAGCTATCATGCTAGGAATAATCATGATATACTTTCCTAATGCGGTAAAATGGTTTGGGAATCTTCCTGGAGATATAAAGATCGAAAAAGAGAATTTCAAGTTTTATTTTCCATTGGTCTCTATGATTGTGGTAAGCATCTTATTTAATGTTCTGCTTAGAATCTATAGATATTTTCAATAAAATTAAGAAGCCGCCTCCAGGGACAGCTTCTCATTATCAAACCAGTATGAAAAAACTACTCTTTATAACTTTAAGACGTAAGAAGCGGTAAAGGTCACGAATGGAGATGTTAAGTTTTCTTTTATTAAGAAAGAAAACTGATAAGTATACCAGCGGCAACTGCGGATCCTATGACACCACTTATATTGCTAGACATAGCGTATTGCAATAAGTGATTAGTTGGGTCGTGCTTGAGTGCGATATCATTAGCCACTCTGGAGGCCATCGGGACGGCACTCAATCCAGTTGCTCCGATAAGCGGATTGATTTTTTTCTTAGAAAACAAGTTGTACAACTTCGCAGCGAAAATACCGCCTGATATAGAAAAGGCGAAAGCCAAGAAACCTCCCAGAATAATTAATAGTGTCTGTGTATTAAGGAAGGTGGATGTTGTCATCGTAGCTCCGATAGTCAGACCAAGGAATATAATTGAGGTATTCATTATGGTATTAGATGCCGCCTCAAATAGTCTATTGGTGTTACTCCCTATTTCTTTGACAAGATTACCAAAGAAGAGCATGCCTAAGAGTGGGGTGGCAGCAGGTACGATGAGTGCCACGCATAATATGATGGATATAGGGAAGAGAATTTTGACAAGTTTGAGGTTTCTGATTTTATAGCTTGGTGGATATAGTTTATCCTGGTTTTTCATATTGATGGTTAATTCCTTTTTGGTAATTGTAAATCTTACAACGAGAGGAATAATGATAGGCACGAGAGCCATATAAGAATAGGCCGCAATGGCAATAGGCCCTAATAGATGAGGAGCCAGGACAATAGAAGTGTAAATAGCGGTAGGACCATCTGCACCACCGATTATTCCGAGTGCACCAGCTTCTTGTGGTGTAAACCCAAATCCCATAGCCGCGATAAGGACAGTAAAGATCCCTAGCTGCGCGGCCGCACCGAAAAAAGCCAACCTCAAATTACGTAATAGCGGACCAAAATCAGTCATCGCTCCGACCCCCATAAATATTAGTGGTGGCAACAGTCCTGTTTTGATAAGACTATAGTACAGCATATTCATGATGCCGTGTTTTTCTGCTATTTGCAGTATGGTCATTTGTTTAATCTCAGGATATACTTGGGCTGAGACGACATTCATCTGACCACCTGGAAAATTCGCGAGTAGAACACCGAAGCCAATGGGTACGAGTAAGAGGGGTTCGTATTTTTTGAAAATACCAAGATATAGTAGCACACCAGCAAGCAGTAGCATGATCAGGCAGCCCGGATCATCACCGATCTGACTAATCGCTGTCATCTCGAATATTTTTCTTAATGTCTCCAAGCTAGTTTAGCTGAGTTTGATAAGCGGTGTATCTTCTTCTATGTCATCACCATGATTTACTAATATTTCTACCACCGTACCAGACTCCGAAGATGTAATGGCATTTATTACTTTCATGGATTCTACATAGGCGACTGTATCACCTTTGCTGACAGTGTCGCCTACTTTGATTCCTTTTTCTGACGGCGTTTTAGTCAGAAAGAATTTTCCCTCCAGTGGAGAGCTGATGTATTTGCCTTCTGATGTGGAAGTGTTGGCAACTGATGCCGCTCCAGATAATGCACTATCCGATGAGGCAGTATCAGGATACTCTATGGCTACATTATATCTCTGACCATCTATGCTGACGACCAAACTCTTGGGTTGGGATGCGCTGGATGGAACAGGTGCTAGGGCTGTGGTTGCGGTGCTTTCTATATTGGCCGCAGCTTTTCTTTTAGCTAGGTCTTTTTCAAAATTATCTTTGGCTCTGCCAGATTTAAAATCTTCATATTGCGGCGGATGCATCGCATACTCGAATAATTCCTCATCATCTTCTCCGACATCCCATCCTTTGTCCTTCATCTTAGCGCGGTAATCATCGAGCACATCAGGATAAAGACTTTGTGGGTCATCTGTAAAGAATGTTCTGTTTTGTTCTTTGGCCATTTTGAGTAATAGGTCATCCACATCACCGGGTAATTGACCCGATTTACCCAGTATCATACCCCAGGTATTTTCGTCTATCATAGAGAACCTTTCTTTGCCTTTGATGGTCTGCATGACATTCATCAGAGAAAGATTCTTGACATACTGGCTAAATGGTGTCACCAGCGGTGGATAACCCAACTTAGGCCAAGTGTGTTCTACTTCTTTGAATAGTTTGATTAATAATTCGTCCTGTGATATTTCTTCTTTACTATTTTTAGTCAACCACTTGTTGATGGATTTAAGATTTTTTTCGAGGTCTGCCATGAGGCTGCCCATCATACCACCGGGCAATCCAGGGCCTATAAGTAACGAGTTAAGGTATCTATTCTGTGGATTGATATAATAACCCAGACTATCATCCATGAAACTCTGTGTCAATCGACGCACTTCCATATAAGCATCCATGTTGATATCCTTAAGATGGAAACCAGCATCAGTCAGCATAGCATGTATAGATAAGAGATCTGCATGCCCCGTTCCCCAAGACAAGGGTTGCATACTGACATCTATAATGTCTGCACCATTGCGAGCCGCCTCCAGAGAAGATACTATAGAGAAGCCTGTCGTAGAGTGACCGTGATAGGTAATCATAATATCAGGATGATTATCACGGATACCCTTGATCATCTTACCGATAGACGCTGGACGTCCTATTCCGGCCATATCTTTGATGCATATCTCTTGTGCACCGTACTCTATGTATTTATTAGCTAAGTCAATATAATAGTCTACCGTATGTACGGGAGAATAAGTTATACTAAGTGCGCCCTGCGGAATCATACCACCTGCTGCGGCATACTCAAATGATAGCTTAAGATTTCTCGGATTATTGAGACCATCAAACGATCTAGATATATCTGTCCCTTGCTTCTTCTTGAGAGCGAACATTAGTTTTCTCAAATCTTTAGCACAAGGACTCATTCGTATGCCATTGAGTCCTCTTTCGAGCATGTGCGTTTCTATCCCCACATCATTGAATGGTTGCGTCCATTTACGGACAGCGATGTTGGGATTCTCGCCTCTGAGTAGGTTGATTTGCTCAAATCCACCACCATTGGTTTCTACTCGGTCAAAACAGCCCATATCTATAATGGCAGGTGCAACAGCACATAACTGATCTACGGTAGGCATATACTTACCAGAAGATTGCCACATATCACGATAGACCAGCCCTAATTTTATTTCTTTACCCATGATGCGAGAATTAGAGTTTTTTGATGGATTTGATTACACCTTGTCCTTGAGTTACGATATCTACGACACTGGATAGGACGACGATGTTTTCTTTAGGTATACCTCTTTTTATAGGTTGATGATGTATGGGGACAGCGCCGTACTTATTGACAAAGAAAATCAATGTTCTTCCCAGTGCGACCACAATACCTAATATCATGAACACCGATAACATGCCTACCAACATCAGCTGGAGGCCTAAATTATAATCTGATTCCATATATTGAATCTGGTTAGGAAGCGAATTTAGAAAATATATATATGTATATGTGCTCTATTCTATTTTGAATGAACGATTAGAGTTTCCTCTCAAGAAAACAAACAGATTAGAATTAGTGATTATATTTTATAAAAATCAAAAGAGCAAAATATTATTACTTTGGAAGAGTTAATTATTCATATTACAGAATATAATTTTGAAATACAATAATTGATATGCAAGGAGATATTGCTGTATTTAAGTTTGGCGGCGCATCTGTAAAAGATGCAGCCTCTATAAGAAATGTCTCTTCTATTATCTCTGCTTATGATAAGAAACTTGTGATTGTCATTTCCGCCATGGGTAAGATGACTAACGCGCTGGAAAAAGTGACGGATTCTTATCTTAATTCGAACACTGATCTGGAGCAGCATTTATCTCAAGTCACAGAACAGCACGAGCAGGTAGCCGAGCAATTAGATCTGAATATAGACCATATCAGAAAGTTATTGAAGTCTCATATCAACCAAGCCTCATCTGTACTAAACCAAAGTCATGAGAATAACCCTTTACTAGTATACGACCAGATAGTAAGTCTGGGAGAATTATTTTCTACCACTATAATATCTGAATATCTGCGGTCTGATAATCACAAGGCTTATTGGTTAGATGTCAGAAAGGTCATGAAGACAGATAACACCTATAGAGAGGGTAGAGTAGATGTGGATGGTGTCGCATCAAGTATAAATGAAGTTATACGTGAATTATTACCCCTACATGATGTGATCATAACGCAGGGATTTTTAGGAATGACATCAGATGGGTATACGACGACTTTAGGTCGTGAAGGATCGGATTATACTGCCGCAATATTGGGCTATGCGCTAAATGTAAAGGACATCACGATATGGAAGGACGTGCCCGGCATATTATCAGCAGACCCAAAGAAATTTTCAGAAGTATCCAAAATACCCAAGTTGTCATATAACGAAGCGATAGAGATGACCTATTATGGAGCTAAAGTCATCCACCCCAAAACCATCCAACCCATTCAAAACCGCAATATCAAACTGCATGTCAAATCATTTCAAGATATATCGGAAACAGGTACGGTCATATCGGATGTGGGCATGTCAGAGTATCCACCTATCATTACGGTACAGGATAAGATTTCGCTAATACAAATCTTTACTAAGGATTTCACTTTTATTGCAGAAGAACATTTGAGTCTCATATTCTCCACGATCAATGAGTTGCGTATTAAGTTGCGTATTATGCGCAATGCGGCAGTCAATTTTTCTATCGCCATAATAACCCCTGATGAGGATACACTAGACTCTTTTGTCGATAAGCTCGGTGATAACTTTAGATTTCAGATTACTAAGAATCTCGAGATTATAACAGTCAGACATCATTATAAGAGTATCATTGATAGTCTAGTTAATGGCAGAACTATATTACTACAAGAAACGATGCAAGACACCATACAGATGGTGGTCAGTTCTCCAGACTAACTGAATACACCCTTAACTAATCCACCATCTATAGCGATGGTCTGTCCTGTGATGTACTTGGAGTGCGGAGATAATAACCATGTCGCTAGAGAAGCTAGATCATCAGGATGCCCCATCTGACCCGTTAGTATTTCTTCTTCGAAAGAGGCGCGGGCCTCATCAGGAGTGATACCCATGCTTTTGCTCTTGGCGACGAAAAGACGATCCATCGCTGGTGTCGCGTGATAACCTGGTGCGACGATATTCATGGTGATGCCTTTGTCACCGACTTCCGTAGAGAGCGTTTTCACAAATCCCACGACAGCCAGTCTTAAGGAATTGGACAATACCAGATTTTCTATGGGTTGCTTGACAGAGGCACTTTCTATGTAGACCAGTCTTCCGTAATTATCTTTTTGAAGGACTGGAATAATTTCTTTGGTGATCTTGACTTTCCATCTGAGTACGCGCTCGTAGGCATCATCCCAGTCTGATATATTGGACTTGACAAAGGACATGGCAGGAGGTCCTCCTGCATTGATGACCATGCCTGCGAGCTGACGTTGACTTATGTGATTGATCAATTTGCTGATGACGGCATCCGTTGTGATATTACCCTGCACGACTTCGATTTGGTCGGGATGTTCTGATCTAAATGATTCGAGCTTTTCAGCGTTACGAGCATTGATGATAACCTTTGCTCCTTCTGTGATAAGTGACTTGGCTATACTATGACCGAATCCACTGGTGGCTCCTGTGACGGCAAATAATTTATCCTTAATCTGTAAGTCCATTTTATGATTCTATTATTCTTTCAAAATAGGTGACGAATGATTTTTCTATACGCGAATAATCTCCATCAATTTCAAATATTTCTTTTATCAGATCGAATATTTCCGACTTTTCTTTTTCGGTATGAAAGTATTCTGATTTGTGCTTAAGTATAATTCGCATACTCGAAAAATCATTGTTGTCTAAAAATAGAGCGATCATACGATCATATATCTCAGGATGAGACTTGTCTTTGATAAAGGTGATTTCGTCCTCACTATATATATAATCGACATGCGCCACATAGATCATCAGGAAGGTAAGGAATTCCTCCTCAGATAGTTTTATATCCGATATGCTATCTGACATCTATTATTATATGACCTTAAGGTCTTTTCCTACTTTGATAAAAGAAGAAATAGCCCTATCAATATCATCCGCGCTATGACCCGCGGATATCTGGACTCTTATTCTTGCCTGTTCCTTAGGCACAACAGGGTAGAAGAATCCTATGACGTAGATGCCTTCTTGCAAAAGTCTATTAGAGAATTCTTGCGAGAGCTTAGCATCATATAGCATGATCGGTGTAATCGGGTGTGTCCCTTCTATAATATCAAATCCTGCCTCATTCATTCCAGATCTGAACCTTTGTGTATTAGCTTCTAGCTTATCTCTTAGTGCTGTACTTTTTGTCAATATATCCAGCACCTTAATAGACGCTCCGACGATGGACGGTGCCAAAGTATTAGAGAAAAGATATGGTCTGGATCGCTGACGTAGCATATCTATTATAGGTTTTTTGGCCGCTGTAAAACCTCCTGATGCACCACCTAGCGCCTTACCGAATGTTCCTGTAATAATATCGACCTTGCCCAGTACCCCGCAATGCTCTGCACTACCGCGTCCAGTTGCTCCGACGAAGCCCGTCGCATGACAGTCATCGACCATAACAAGTGCACCATAGCGATGTGCTATCTCACAGACCTTGTCCACCTGAGCAATAATGCCGTCCATAGAGAAGACGCCGTCTGTGGCTACCAATATTCTTCTGGCTCCAGCGCTCTGAGCTTCTTTGATCTTGGATTCTAGATCAGCCATGTCGTTGTTCTTATATCTATACCTTTTGGCTTTGCATAGACGGATACCGTCTATAATAGAGGCATGATTGAGCTGATCGGATATGATGGCGTCCTCACCAGTCAATAGCGGCTCGAATAGACCACCATTGGCATCAAAAGCGGCGGCATATAATATAGCGTCCTCCGTTCCCACGAAAGAAGCAATTTTTTGCTCTAATTCCTTGTGTATATCCTGAGTCCCACAGATGAATCTTACGGATGACATCCCAAAGCCATGCGTATCTATGGTTTTTTTGGCAGCTTCTATCACAGTAGGATCTGAGGAAAGTCCCAGATAATTATTAGCGCAAAAATTAAGAACCTCATTGCCCTGTGTGGTTTGGATAGAAGAGGATTGAGGTGTGGTTATGATACGCTCATCCTTATACAGGCCTTCTTCTTTTATTTGTTGTAGTTCGTTATTTATTTGGGTATAAAAATCCATCAGGCTATGGCAGTTTTAGTCATGTCAATGCGCTAATATAACTTATTGCCCTATAGATTGGACCTAATAAGAGAGTGAGATTATGTATTATAAATTATTTAATATGTTAATAATTATTACACATTATAAAAATCTATAATATATAGATTGGTATTTGATAATTGTTTATATATTTGTCCTTGTTGTAATATGTAAAAACATTTTTTCTATTACACAGACCTAAAAACCGAAGCTGTTTTATTCCAAAAACCGAGTTCATTCCCACCCATTACAGTAAGTATGTATATAACATACTGGTCTACAGCTATGTAGCTAGTTAGTTATGTCATTATTTAATTGAACTCGAATTTTTACGAAACAGAGGTCTGTAATGAGAAAAACTAAGATTGTTTTTGTGCTATGTAATTTCATTTCTATCATAGCATTGTCCCTTTTATTTCTTGCCGATGTCCATGCTCAATGCAATTCAGGAATTGTATCTGGATTTGCCTTTGATGACATCAACAATGATGGAATCCACGGTGGTACTGTGGAAACCAAACTTTCAGGTGTTATAGTCAGACTTTACAATGCCGATGGTCGATTAGTTAATCAGGGTATAACTGATGGTCAGGGGGCATACCAATTTTCTGGACTTACCGATGGCAGCCAATATATGGTTGTTTTTGATGCGGATATGCACATATCCGACAGTGGTATTCATAATGGATCAGATGTGCAAAGGGTCACGTCTCCATATTGCGATGCCAACATTGGTCTGCTCTCGTCGACAGATAATTGCGATAGAGAGACAGAGATATTTCTGAGTTGTTTCGTCAATAGCGGAGTATCGGGCGATCCTGGGCAAGAGACTATTATAGGTCTCACCAACAACTTCAATACGGCATCATCTGTCAATGTATATGCCACTCAACAAGAAACAGGTAGTGTATGGGGATTAGCTTATAATAATAAGACTAACGAAATATACTCTTCCGCTTTTGTCAAGCAGAATTCTGATCTAGGCACAGGAGGTCATAGTGCCATATATACTACTAATCCTACTACAGGTACAACGAGCATGCTCACCAGATTATCTGCTCTGGGGCAGACAGTCGGTAGTCTGAGCGTAACGAATGCCTCAGATTGCGAGTATGGCGTGCAGGCTGGAAAGATAGGCAATGGCGCCATAGCTATAGATGATAATGCGGAGTACCTCTATGTAGTCAATTTATATAATAGATCTGTCGTAAGTATAGATCTTAATAATATTAGTGCGCGTACGACACAATCATTCAATATTCCTAATCCGGAATGCTCTTACAATGATTACAGACCTTTCGCACTAAAATTCCATAACGGATCACTCTATGTTGGTGTCACTTGTACAGCCGAGACAAGCCTTAATGATGTAGAGACTTCTATGCACGTCTATAGGATGACGCCTTCTTCTGGCAACTTTAGTTTAGAGTTCAGTACTGATTTTGCTGGTGGTCACTGGAATGATACGCCAGATTGGAAACAAAGATCACAGTGGTTAACAGATATAGATTTTACAAGTGATGGAGATATGGTGTTAGGTGTATCAGATAGAATTGGTCATAGATTTTGTCATGATATATCTGATTCTAGGTTGGACGACCAATTCGGTGATATATTATATGTCGCCAATGTCAATGGCTCATGGGAGCTAGAGAATAACGGTCAGGCAGGTAATAAGAATGGTGTAGGTTATACTAATGGTTATGGACCAGGCGGTGGAGAGTTCTTTGGAGATGATTTCTTCCCTGCTAACCCAGAGGTACACCCTGAGGTGGCTATAGGATCTATCCTTATCGTACCAGGTACTGACGAAGTGATAAGTTCTGTATTTGATCCAGGATTTAATACTTATTCTGGAGGTTTACATAGATATAGCACAGAAGATGGATCTAAAATATCTTCTAAAGAATTATATAATAGAAACCTGACGACTTATTTCGGTAAGGCCACGGGTTTCGGTGACATAATTGCTGGCTGTGGTTCTACGGGAAGTTCTATAGGTAACTTCGTATGGATAGACGAAAACGAAAATGGAGTACAAGATGCAGGAGAGACACCTGTCTCTAATCTCGACATAACCTTATATGATAGAGACTGTAATGTCGTTGCGACCACAAGTACAAATACAAAGGGTCAATACTATTTTAATAATCTTCCTAGTAATGCGACATATTATGTAGCTATTTCTTCTGATGTATACGATGCAGATAACGCAGCTTACCTTATTAACGGTAATCTATATTCTGCTACTGTATCCTCCAGTAATGCACAGCTCAATTCTAATCTGGGTAATGCTTCTCCTTGCCTTGACTTTCCTTCTATAGAGGCCACGACCTCTTATGGATTGAATCCTACTTTTGATATAGGATTGGTTTCTTCTAACGAATTTGACTTGGCATTGCGTAAGACTTTAGCCAGTTCTGGTCAGATCAAAAAAGGTGATCTTGTAGAATTTAATATAGAAGTATTCAATCAAGGAAATGTTACGGCAAGTAATTTCGAGATAGTAGATTATCTCACACCAGCATTTGCCTTTAGTGCTGCAAATAATACAGGCTGGACTAATGATAATGGTACACTCAGCAGAACTATAAATGCAACACTAGCTCCTGGACAATCTACAGATGTCAATATCTTTTTGTCAGTTGTAGGCTCAGCCAATGTTGCTGATTATATAAACTATGCTGAAATAAGCGCAGCTACTGATAATAACGGTAGGCCAGCAGAAGATGTAGATTCTACACCAGATGATATTCCTAATAATGACAACGGTGATAAGGAGACCAATGATATGATCTCTAATGATGGCTCGATGGACGAAGACGACCATGACCATGAGGAGATATGTGTATTTGACCTAGCTCTTAGAAATACAGTAAGACCTAAAGCATCTTATGATGTCAATGATATAGTCACTTTTGATATAACAGTATTCAATCAGGGTAATGTAGCGGCTAATTCTTTTGATATATCAGCACTATTCCCTGGATCATTGAACTATAATGCAGCGGCTAATCCAGATTGGAATCTATCAGGTCTCAATGTTATCTCTATGAGATCAGAGCAAAACCTAGCACCGGGTGAGCAACAGACTTACTCAATAGAGTTTGATATCAACTCTTTCTCAGAATCAGGAGAAATTGTAGTCTATGCAGAAATTTCAAACTTTAGTTCTGCTAAGGCCATTGCCGCGGTTGACTTTGATTCTACACCTGATGATGATTTTGGTAATGATAACGGAGATGCTACAACGGATGATAACATAGATGATGACGGTACGATAGACGAAGATGATAGTGATCCCGCTTATGTTAGCGTCAGGATGTTTGATTTGGCCTTGATCAAATCTACAGATACAGAATTCGCCGTAGCTGGTGATGAGGTAGTGTTTGAGATACAATTACACAATCAGGGATCGACTGCAGTATCGTCGGTAATGATTATGGATTATCTACCAGAAGGTATGACCATAGCAGATGATAGCTGGACAATAGAGCCATCTGATCCAACTCAGAGAACATTCTACAAAAACGTAAATTTCCCAGAAGGACTTGGTGCTGGTGAAGTGCATCTCGATTACATTACAGTAATAATAGAAGAAGCGGTCAAGCCTGGATTCGTTATTAACTATGCCGAGATAGGACAGGTTATAGATATGAATGGTGTTAATGTGAGTGGGCTTGATGTAGATTCTACTCCTGATAAGGATATGCTCAATGATTTAGGTGGTCTTATGGGATCATTTACAGATGACTTTCTCTTGGGTACAGGTGTAGATGACGAAGACGATCATGACCCAGAAGGTATATATACTGCAACTATAGAAATAGGAGACCCATGTGTCTGTAAGAATAATGCAACCAATCAATTCGATGGACAGTTTGACGAGACTGTGGTGGTTACTGCTCCATCGGGTATGACATGGTATATAGATTATGTAATTAACTTATTTAGTACAACGAGTGCGGCTCCACCAGCTATGCCGACACCTTATGTTACAGGAAGCGGTGGCGTTACATTGACAGAGGTCGTCTTAGCAGATGGCGTAAGCGAGTATCATCTGGCGGGAATTGTTATAGATGATACAGATTATACTCTCAGAGTAACTAATGGCCAAGGAGCTTTCTTACAAGTATCTGGCGGCGGAAGTAACTGCGTATATGCTGATCCAGTTATCAAGAGTGATGGACTCACGGCGGTATGCGGTGGATCAGAGTTTACCTATTGTATAGATCCTATTGCAGGATGTACGGCATATAATTGGTCCTTATCATCAGGTGGGTCTATCGTCGGTGGATCTACAGGTGCATGTGTTACAATAGCATGGGATAGTTCTATAGGTGGTCCACATACGATAACAATGACGCCAAGTTGTGTCACTGGATGTGTTGCACCAGCAGTAACCAGTGTCAATATAGGAATGAACGCTGGACCTATGAGTTGCTTACATGAGGTGAATGTATCACTCGGTAATGATTGTCGTACAGTCTTACAGCCAGAGACCTTCTTGACATCGCCTATTATCTCAGGAGTCAATTACCAACTTATGGTGATGGATCATCACGGCGATCCTATTCCTAATAACTTAGTGACTGAGGATTATCTATGGGAAAGACTTATGGTCAAAGTTGTCAATCCTTGTGATGGTAATTCTTGTTGGTCCTTTGTCAATATAGAAGATAAACTCGCACCAACTATCCAATGTGAAGATATAGAAATGTTCTGCTGGCAGGCGCATACTTATGAGCCGTTAGTCTATGATAACTGTTCTACGGCAGAGTACGAGCTTATCAACGAAACAACTACTGTCCTAGAGTGCGACCCTGATTTTATAAAGCAGGTTAACAGAACTTATGTAGCGAAGGATGGATACGGTAATGTGTCAGATCCTTGCGAACAAGAAATAAAACTAAGAAGAGTTCCAATAGATTCTTCTATGATAGTATGGCCAGATTCTTTGCTTATTAGAGATATGACTAATCTGACTTGCCATGATTCTATTTATAATAAGACAGGCTATCCTAAGACGTCTATCACGGGAGTTCCTACCTTAGATGGATTAGGTCTTTATCCATTCGGTGATTTTTATTGTGAGCTATATGTGGACTATGATGATTTTGTAGTAGCGGAGTTCGGATGTATTAAGAAGATCATGAGAACATGGACAATATATGAAAACTGGTGCTCTGATGGAATGCTAATCAACTATGTACAAGTCATAGAGATTGGCGATCTTACGCCACCGACAGTCACATGCCCTGCGGACCTTACGGTTAATGCAGACGGTACACCTGGTTGTCAAAGGACGGTGACTATACCATTGCCGACTGTGGTAGACGATTGTACTAATAATTTCCAGATTGATTTTTCTTATAGTCATGGGATAGACTTTGACGTGCAGACGGCTCCTTCTGTTACGATGGCATCAGGAACTAATTCTGTAAAGTATAACGTATATGATGCCTGCGGAAATTTGACAACCTGTGAGGTGAACGTGGTTGTCTCTGACAATGTGGCCCCTGTTGCAATCTGTGATGAGCATACTTCTGTATCGCTAAGATCAGATGGCAAGGCTAAGGCGTTTGCTTATACTTTTGATGATGGAAGTTATGACGATTGTGCGATGCATAAGTTTCTCGTTAGAAAAATGGTCAATACATGTACTGATTGTCCAGTTCCGACATTTGACGATTTTACATACTTAGGTGAGAGATCAGGTAGATATTATTACTTATCCGATTACAAAACACATGGAAATAAATCCTTCCAGTATTCTACAGCTCATGGTGGAATGATAGCAACTTTTGAGACGGCGGCAGAGTGTAACTGGGTAGATGAGAAAGTGAGAGAATTAGGTAGTGGAACGACTTACTATATTGGTTTATCTGATAAAGGTCACCCGACTCAATTTACTTGGGTCAATCACTTAGAGCCTAACTTCAATAAGTGGTTAGGTGGTACGCCAGGTAATGCTGGATCTAGTGTTATTACTGATGAGAATGGAAATTGGGTTGTGGTCAATGGTAATACGACAGAGGCACAGTTTGTAATGGAAATATCTGATCCTTGTGGTTTCAGTGATGAGGTACATTTCTGCTGTGAAGATGTGGCAGAAGATCAGATGGTCGTATTCCGTGTGGTAGATTATTTTGGATTATATAACGACTGCATGGTCAATGTAGACGTACAAGATAAAATAGCTCCAGAAATTACATGTCCACCAGACTTATCTATAGACTGTGATTATGTATTTGATATAAATGATCTTTCTGAATTTGGTGAGGCGACAGCAAGTGATGTATGTAGTGTGGAGATGCTGACGACTGTGGAGGAAGGTGTCAACTCTTGTGGACAAGGTATGATCTATCGAAGATTTGCAGCATGGGATGATAATGATACATCTTTCTGTACGCAAATAATATCATTGGAGAATAGAGATGTATTTGACTTGTCTTCTGTAGATTTTCCAGAAGATTACTTTACAGACCAAGGCTGTAATTCTGGTGATCTATTACCAGAAAATTTACCAGAACAATATGGCTTCCCGACTTGGGATATAGATGCTTGTTCGCTTATAGGTGCAACGTATACAGATGAAGAGTTCACTTTTGCTGGACCTGACTCTGATGCTTGTCTTAAGATACTCAGAACATGGTCTGTCATAGACTGGTGTCAAATGGATGATCCTGGTTATACACCGATAGAGTATTATCAGACTATAAAAGTTACTAATGTCATCGGACCAGAAATCGTATCTGGTTGTGATACCTTGCGCATGGCAACTGCTGATTGTGAGTTTGCTGATGTGAGCTTCACTGTATCTGCGACGGATGACTGTACAGAGCCAGGACGTATTTCTAATACTATAAGATTAGAGTTTTCTGATGGTAATGTATTTAGTGATAATGGAAGTTCTAATACGTTCGCATTTGCTGGTAAAGTGCCAGTAGGAGAGCATGTAGCATTTTTGTCATTTTCTGACCTGTGCGGTAACACAACGACTTGTGCCAAAATTATACAGGTCGTCAATAACAAACCGCCAACAGCGGCTTGTGTCAACGGTCTGAGTGTTGCCTTGGAGCCGATGGATTTTGATAATGATGGTATTCCTGATGATGAGATGGCTTGTATAACTGTGGATATGGTAGATGCGAGTAGTACGCATATTTGTGGATTTGATATAGATCTTAGTTTTTCAGAAGATGTATTTCAGGATAAGAAATTTTTCGATTGCGACGATAAGGGCCTTAATATCGTAGAGCTATGGGTTACTGACGAATTTGGTAACACAGCTTTTTGTGAGACAGTCATAGATGTACAGGATAATAATGATGTGGACTTTTGCCCAGTATTCGATTTGGCCTTACGTAAAGTACTTACGACGGCTGGACCTTATGAGCCAGGTGACGATATTACTTATGATATAGAAATATTCAACCAAGGAAACGTCTTTGCATACGATATCAATGTCGTTGATTACATACCTGCATGCCTTATACTTAATGATACCAATTGGACAGATAACGGTAATGGACAGGCTACACTGAATACGCCGATTGCCTCATTAGAGGACTCTACGGCAACGACCGTCCAGATTACCTTTACAATAGATCCGACTTGTCAGCCTCAGGAGATAACTAATTTCGCTGAGATCAGCAGTGCTGATGATGATCAGGATCCAACTAATGATCCGCCTAATGATAAAGACTCAACACCGGATGAGGATGTAAATAACGACGGACCGGCAGATAATAATGAGGTCAACGAAGATGGCACTATCGGAGAAGACGAAGATGATCACGATCCAGAGAGCTTGACGGTTAGCGTATTTGATTTAGCCTTGACTAAGGTGATTAATACTAATGCAACACCTGGACCATTTAGTCCTGGAGATGATGTAGTATTTGATATTACTGTATTTAATCAAGGAAGTGTTAGTGCGACTAATGTAGAGGTGACAGATTATATCCCTGCGGGTCTTGTATTTAATAGTGCAGCCAACCCTTCGTGGGTAGCATCGGGTAGTAATGCAACAACTAATATAATATCTGTTCCTGCAAGGGGATCTGCATTCACATCTATTACATTGACAATAGATGATAGCTTTAGCGGTTCTCAGATAATAAATAATGCAGAGATCACAGCAGCTACTAATCCAGATAATTTAGAAGATCAGGATGATCCACTGGGTAATACTAATGATGGTAGTAGCTCAGAACTAAGTAGTGATGATGATATCGCCGATGATAGCACAGGTGGTACTGATAATCCTAATGATGAAGATGACTATGATCCAGCCGAGATTAATATCAGTTGTGATTTAGCTCCTATATGTAGTTCTGCCGATGATTTTCAGGTGACATTGGGGACAGATGGAACAGTTTCTATTACTGTAGATGATATAAATAATGGCTCACAGCCAATATGTGATAATTCCACTATTACAGCAAGCATTGATGTTAATCAATTTACTTGTGATGAAGTAGGGAATTCAGGTAATGTGGTCACTCTGACGATATTAGATAGTAATGGACAATCGTCTACTTGTACGACTAACGTTACTGTAGTCGACCCTGTAGATCCGATGGTGGAGTGCCAGGATATTATGACAACTTTTGATGAGAATGGATTCCCAGTTATCGTAGAGGCTAATATTATTACCAGCTCTAGTGATAATTGTGGTATTGTAGATACGTCCATAGATCTTACTGGATTAGATCCAGGTACATTAGATTGTGATCCATTTAATGCAACACTGACGGTAACAGATGCGTCCGGTAATACTGACGACTGTGTCTTCCAGATATCCATAGAAAACAGCCCGCCTTTTGCTAATTGTAGAGATTTTACAATCAACTTAAGAGCGGATAATACAGTATCGATTACGCCTGATAGAGTAGATGATAATTCTACAGATGATTGTACAGAGAATCTGACTTTGGCTATAGATAGAGATCAGTTTGATTGTAGCGACCTAGGTACTAATACTGTGGTACTTACAGTGACAGATGCTTCTGGCTTAAGCTCTACATGTGAGGCGACCGTAACGATAGAAGAAGAAAATCCTCCTGTCGCAGTATGTCAAGATATAACTGTGGAGATCAATAATGCGGGTAGTGCGACTATCGTGGCGGCTGATGTAGACGGAGGGTCATCTGATGCCTGTGGCAATGTCACATTGGCTATTGACGAGGATACATTTACTTGTGCTGATAAAGGAAATAATACCGTAAGACTTACAGTCACTGATGAAAGTGGAAATACGGATAGATGTAATGCAAGAGTAACAGTAGAAGATAATATTGACCCAAGAGTGACTTGTATAGATGACTTTACTATCTCATTAGGTACAGCACCTATGCAACTGGATGTAGATCATTTTATATCATCTGCAACGGATAACTGTAATGTGGTGTCTCAGACGGCAGCACCGTTAGTATTTGATTGTGATGATGCCGGATCTACTATAACTGTCAATGTCGTAATAACTGATGACTGCGGTAACACTGATGCTTGTGATGTAGAGGTGACGGTAGAGGATGTGGATGCACCATCATGTTCATTGATAGCAGGTGGAATGCAATTTCCAGCTAACAGTATGATTACATTAGATCAGATATTATTAGACTACACAGATAATTGTAATACAGCTGCAGCATCTGCCAATATCTCACAGACTCTTTTTGACTGTGACGAATTAGGAACTCAGACTATTAATGTCACTGTGACTGATGATAGTGGTAATGTCTCAGATGTATGTAGCACAACGATAGTCATATTCGATCCATCTGATCCTATATGTGTGGCTAATGACCTTACTGTAGAGCTAGGTGCTAATGGTACTTATACTATTACGGCAATGGACGAAATGCTTATCTCAGCAGGAAGTAGTGCAGGATGCGATGGTACGATAGATGTAGATTTTGCTGGACCTATTAATTGTGATGATGTAGGTCAACCAATAGATGTAGATGTTACTGTGACAACCAGTTCTGGAGCTCAGGCACAATGTGATGCAAGGATAATCGTAGAAGATAATACGCCACCGACTGTTAACTGTAGAAACAACTTAACGGTTAATCTAGATGCAAGTGGTGAGGCAACGATCACGGCCTCAGATATCGTGACAAGCTCTAATGATAATTGTCCTATTACGACAAGCATAGATATAGATCAGTTTGATTGTTCTGATATCGGAACGGTACAGGTGGTAACTGCAACGGTAACGGATAACGCTAATAACTCTACCTCATGTACGACCGATGTTACAGTGGAAGATAACTTTGATCCAAGTTGTACATTGATTGCTCCTGGTATGACATTCCCAGTGAATGCTACGATTACTGTAGACCAACTCTTGGCGACATTCACTGATAATTGTAATTCTGCTGCGGCGTCTGCGACGATATCTCAGGATCAGTTTGATTGTGATGAGTTAGGCACGCAGACAATAGAGGTGACGGTAACTGATGATAGCGGTAACGTATCTGATGTGTGTAGTACGACGATAGAGGTTATTGATCCGTCGACTCCTGTATGTACACCTAATGATATTACAGTATCCTTAGATGCTATCGGGTCATATACGTTGACAACAGCAGATACGCTGGCTCTCTATGCTGGTAGTAGCTCAGGTTGCGCAGGATCTATAGATATAGATTATGCCGGACCGATATTATGTAATCTGGTAGGAACACCATTGTGCGTTAATATTACAGTGACTACCTCGGAAAATGTATCCGCAACATGTAAGGCCAATATCGTCGTAGAAGATAATATGCCACCGACGATCAATTGTAGAAATACATTGACACTTGATATCAATGCAAGTGGAGTGGCTACAGTGACGCCATCTATGGTCATTAGTAGTTCTTCAGATAATTGTGGGTTTACGACATCTATAGACATCTCGTCTTTAGATTGCAGTGATAAAGCCAGTCCGACAACAGTGACGGCTACGGCCACTGATCAGGCAGGTAATATGAGTACATGTACGACACTGGTGAGTGTAGAAGATAATCTTGACCCTGTATGTGCTCTGACATCAGGATTGATATTTGCGCCGGGAGAAGTGATTACGGTGGATGCGGTATTGCAGACTTTCGCAGATAATTGTGCGATTGCCTCTTCAGCTTCTAGTGTCACGCCAGATATGTTTACTTGTGCGGATGTACCTAATTCTCCACTACCTATTACAGTAACAGTTACTGATGATTGTGGTAATACGGGTACTTGTTCTACGTTCGTCACTATTGCGGATAATGGACCACCGACTGCAAGATGTCAGGATATTACAGTGGGTCTTAATGCCAATGGAGAAGTAATAATACAAGGCGTGGATGTAGACGGAGGAAGTAGTACGCCATGTGGTGCGTCTAACTTCACATATTCTGTTACTCCAGATAGTTTTGATTGTGATGATATTGGTGATAATGTGGTAACCTTGACAGTAACGACTATTACTGGTCTTACAAGTACTTGTAATGCTGTAGTTACTGTAGTAGATGCGCTACCACCGACTATCGTATGTCCACCTAACGAAAATCTTCCTTGTACAGCAGATGTAAGTGATCTATCTATGTTTGGTGTGCCTACAGTCCTAGATAACTGTAGTAGTAATACAATGACAACTGAGGATGTTATAGATAATACTAACAGCTGTAACGTGGGAACTTTGACGAGAAGGTTTACTGTGACAGATGGATTTGGTAATACGGCGAGTTGTGATCAAGTAATCACGATTAACCCTCCTAACAATCCTATAAGTATAACAGATATAACATTTGATTCGACATTTGTCAGACTTAATAACTGCTTTGATCCTAATAATCTACCTGAGTTTCCACCAGTCGTGGATGACTCTAATGCAGAATGTTCTGATATAGAAATAACATTTACAGATACTGATCCGACGGCAGGATTCGATCCATGTAATGACGCGATCATAAGATCTTATACTGTGACAGACCATTGTCAGGGCATGTCATGGAACTTTACACAGAACTATATCTTACAAGATAACATTGGTCCAGAAATCACTAATGCACCGAGTGATATAAGAATAGAATTAGATTCGACTTTCGCATCATGTGATACTTTCTTAAATCTACCTGCGACCGTAACGGATTGTGTAACAGGATTTACAGCGACTAATGATTCGCCATTTGCCATTACTAATAATTCGGCTGATGCCTCTGGTACATATACTGGCAGTACTACGGTTACATTGACGGCAACTGATGTATGCGGAAATACAGCAACACATGCTTATGATGTACAGGTAATAGATGTCACGGCAACTATCAAAACGTGTGACAAGATTATCGTAACGATAGAGCCTAATATGATGGTGGATGTACCAGTGGACTTGACAGATGCGGTGTTCTGTAGTATCTGTGATGACAATCAGTTTCAGATATCTTGGAGTGATACAGATCCTAATGTAGATGTAATGACTGTAGATTGTAGTTTCTTAGGTATCACAGATTATATTGTATACTTCTGGCATGATAACGTATTAGTCAATGATTGTACAAGTATCCTTCAGGTATTAGATGGAAATGGACATTGTATGACAACTAATATTACATCTCGTGTCGCGGGTGAGGTCTTTACTGAAGATCATGATATGGTGGCTGAGGTAGAAGTGGAGTTAGCGGGTAGCCCTTTTGAGACTATGACGGATCAGGATGGAAAGTATGCTTTCCCTACGATGGAAACTGGTGGTCAGTATAAGGTAATTCCTGAAAAGGATAAAGATTACCTTAATGGTGTATCTACTTCTGATTTGATTGCTATCCAAAAGCACATCTTAGGTAATCAGCTATTGTCATCTCCGTACAAAATCATAGCGGCGGATGTAGATAATTCCGAGACCATAACGGCATTGGATTTGATCGAACTTAGAAAGTTAATCTTGGGTGTCTATGATGAGTTGCCTGATAATACATCATGGAGAATGATAGATGCACACCATGATTTTGTGGATCCTCTTCAGCCATTTATTAATGCATTGCCAGAGCAATATCACATAGCTCAGTTCAATGAAAATATGGTTGTGGACTTCGTCGGAGTTAAGGTAGGTGATGTTAACAATACGGTTGTAGCCAATCTATATGATGAGGTCATCGAAAAGAGAAACGAAGAAAAATTTGTATTTGATATAGAAGAAAAACTGTATCAGGTAGGTGATCTTATTACTTTGACTTTGGGGTCAGAGATGCTGGATAAGATAGAAGGATTGCAAATGTCTCTTAGCTTAGATAACAATAGGGTAGAGATGCTACATTATGATGCACATGTATCTGATCTAATGGATAACAACTTTAATATAGATGCATTCTATAATGGAGAGATCAGAATGAGTTGGCATAAGACGACTGAGAGCAAAGACGTAGGTAATGATCTATTCACCATATCTATGAGAGCTAAGGCACCTATCTGGTCCTCAGAGGTATTCCAGATAGATGAGAAGTATATGAATGCGGAAGCCTACTCGGAGTCTGGTATACATGACATAGACTTTAATTATACCAAGGATAGTGCTACATCAGAAGAGTTTGTACTCTATCAGAATCAACCTAACCCTTGGTCAGAAATGACTAATGTCAGGTTCTACGCACCGCATCTAGGAGATGCCAAAGTGATGTTCTATGATGTAGATGGTAAGGTCTTATTATCTAAGGATATAGAAACGGTAATCGGTATCAATGAGCTTACGATATATAAGCATGAGCTTGGCGCAAATGGTGTTATTTACTACGAGGTAATAACAGACCATTACAAAGGAAATAGTAAAATGTTACTCTTGAAATAGAATATTAATTAACCTTTTTAACTTGTGATATGGAGCAGCAGGTCTCTGATTTTATTTTACACTTTTTTGACCAATTCGACACATTAAATAATGTTTAGAGGCCATCCCCCTTATTGTTTTATTTTTTTAAATCGATTTTATATCATTTTAAGAACAGTATACAAGTAAGAATATTAACATAGGAAGCTAAAGGATAATTTTAATGTTACCCCAAAAAAATCTTGTGTGAACATTCTTGTGTAATTAAGATTTTTACAATCTGTTTCGAATATTTATAATCTTAGTTAAAGTTCTTATAAAGAAGCCAAAATGTATTTCATTTTGGCTTCTTTTCGTTTTAAGATATATAACTTGAATTTCGTATATGAGATTAACCATTTTATTATTTGCTCTCCTGTCCATATATTCTTGTAGCAAAAAGAATGTTTCCACTATAGAAGAAATAGATACCCCTTTTGTGATGCCAGAACTTATGTCAACTCTCAACGTACATTTCAAAATAGATAAGGAAGCTATTAATGATACGTTCAATATTTTGATAGATAATTACTTGCAGACAGATATGGAGATAGAGGCGCTCGGAAGTCAAGTCAAGTTATCAAAAACCGAAGACGCTACGATGGAGTTTTTGGGAAGAGAGGTGCTGACCACTTTGCCCATATCTATCTATCTGCACAAAGAGACAATATTCAAGGATATAGAGGCGAATGGTTCTATACAATTGACCTTTATCTCCAAGATAGATGTGGATACTAATTGGACAGTCATCACGGAGACCATATTGAAAGATTATGAATGGATAGAAGAACCGAAGTTAAACCTTGGTGGTCTTAAGCTAAGTATTGCTTCATTAGCTAATACGATCATAGATAGAAGTAAGGAGAGCTTTGAGCAACAAATCGACCTCTCAGTATCTGAGCAATTGGATTTTAGAAATCGAGTATTGGGTATGATGCAGCATGTAGAGCAGCCTATTCTTCTAGATACTGTACTTAACTCTTGGCTGGTCTTGCGTCCTAACCAGATATATATGTCAGATATAGAAAATACGGCAGAATATGCCATAGGAAATCTGACTGTACATGGTACTACTAAGTTGAGCTCAGAAAAGCCTACGGATCGCATCTCAGGAATCAAATTGCCAGCTTTTTCGTGGGAGAAAAAACTCGACGATACATCTCATGTAAATATGGTGATGGATGTCTCTTATGATAAGATCAATCGTTATCTAAAAGAAAATTATCAAGGTCAGAGATTTGAAAACGACGGTAAGCACATTACTATAAATGATATAGATCTGAGAAAAAGGCAGGATAAGCTAGAGGTGATATCCAATGTATCAGGAACAATCAATGGAGACCTGATCATAAGTGGAAAACCTGTTTTTGATAATGATAACCAGAGATTTTATACAGATGATATAGACATCAATATCAAAACCAGAAATGTCGTAAAAAAAGCGGCGGCATGGCTATTCAAGGGTAAAATTAAGAATCAACTCAAAGAGATGATGCAATTTTCACTTAATGATAATATGATGGAGTTGCAGAATATTATTGATGCTCAAGTAGAAAACTATAAGGTAGAAGATCAATTAGATCTGAATGTCGATGTGCGAAAAATCAAAATTGACAAATTCGTTCTGGATAATGATCGTATCCATGCCTTTGTGACCGTCAATGTACTGTTAGAGTCGATTGTCTATGATCTCACCGCTTTTGATAATCCTACTCTTTTTCGGCTTAAGAACTAATTACCCTCCTCCATGTGGACGGGTAATTATAAGGAATTGTTCTCCTGAGACAAGTAATTAGTTTAAAATATTTATTTACAGACTTTTAAATATTATAAAAATATTTAATATGTTTGTTGTTCGTTCCCAAAAACGGCATAAGTATTCGCGTATACTAAGTACTTATAAAGGATAAGTATTTATACAAAAGAAGATGTATGCTTTCGAAAAATTCTAAAAACCGAACCGAAAGACTCCCCCGTCTTTCGAAGACCTTTTCAATGATTCAATTATTGATAATGGTGTGTCTATCCAGTGGATATGCACAAATTTCATGCGTTCAAGTGGTCAATGTATCTCTTGATAGTAATTGTGTTTCCCTAGTTACTCCTGATGAGTTATTATCCGACATGCGGTCTGGTATAACTTATGATGTGATGCTTACCGATCGAGGTGGACAAGTCGTATCAGGAGATTCTCTGACATTGGATCATATAGGTCATACTGTGACGGGCAAGGTGACTGCCTCTGATGGCAATTCCTGTTGGTCACATATCAATGTAGAGGATAAGCTGGCGCCTGTTATAATGTGTCGAGATACAGTCTTGGCTTGTTTTGATACGACGGCGGTTACACCTATTGCTATAGATGCCTGTGGTACAGCGACAGTGGAGCTCACGGGCAGGGACATAAGAACTTTGCCATGTGATATGAACCACATCAAAGAACATTGCTATTACTACAGAGCGGTAGATAATTATGGAAATATATCAGCCGCATGTAAGCAAACCGTAAGATTCAGTAGGATAGATTTAGATAATATAGTGATGCCTAATTCTTTCACGCTTTCCAGTATGACTAATTTGTCATGTAGTGATGTGACTTTTGATGATGACGGCTTTCCGTCAGTTGGTTCTACAGGCACTCCGACTTTCCAAGGACAAGCACTATATCCTAGCGATGGTGCATATTGTAATATAGGCGTAACTAAAGAAGATTTTCTAATTGCGGATATAGGCTGTACTAAAAAATATATGAGAACATGGACTGTTTATGAATGGTGGTGTAATACGACCATAGATACAGTATATGCTCAGAAAATAGAAATAACAGATCGTGAAGCTCCAGTCGTCACACCTCCTAATAATCAAACTGTTGCCGCTGGACCACAGCCAAGTTGCCAAGCCAGCGTGACAATTCCCCTTCCGACGGTAAGTGATGATTGTGGCAGTGTGTTAGAGATAGACATATCTTATGATGGTGGCTTTCTGAATAACGTAACAACACCTCAGAACGTCATACTGCCCGCAGGAGAAAATATTATCAGATATCTCGTCTATGATAACTGCGAAAACCTAGTAGATACATTCTATACAGTCACCGTCGTCGATAGCTCTAACCCGACAGCCGTGTGTGACGATAGGGTAGTGGTCTCCTTGAGATCAGATGGAACAGCCAAGGCATGGTCCGACACTTTTGATGAAGGGAGTTTTGATAACTGTGGAGACATTTATAAGACATTGATCAAAAGATTTGATAATAATTGTGGTTTTCAGATTCCTGAGTTTAAGGATATGAAGTATCTAGGTCATCGTGATAGTACTCGATTCTATTATCTATCTGAGTGGAAAGTATCTGGATCTGCGGCTACTGCTTTTGCCAGTGGTTTTGGTGGTACACTACTGACTCTAGAAAGTGCTAATGAAGCAGTCTGGGTGCATGAGCAGGTAAGTCAACACATTATTGATCCATATTATATAGGATTATCAGATATAGGACATGATGGTACTTTTTTATGGCCTGATCATGTAACTCCTTCATATACTAATTGGGCAGCAGGGCAACCGCTCAATGTCGGCGATTATGTAGTCGCCAATGCGGATGGAGAATGGCAGGTCGCTAACGGTACGGCAAGACATTATTATGTCTATGAGACAGCTGACCCTTATGGATACTCTGACGCTGTGAGTTTCTGTTGTGCGGATGCGGGACAAGAGATTATGGTAGGATTCCGAGTAATAGATGAGTTTGGCTCAGTCAGTGGAGATTGTATGGTCAGAGTAGAGGTACAAGACAAGGTGCCACCCGTCATCGCATGTCCTAATGATTTGACACTGGATTGTAGTGCTAATATAGATATGGATAATCTCCATACCTATGGTACGTCTACGGCTTCGGATGTATGTGCAATTACTATAGATAGTTCTTTTGTGACGTCTGTTAATTCTTGTGGCGTGGGTAACATCGTGAGGACTTGGTCGGCAAGCGATGCCAATGGTACAGTGAGTTGTACGCAGACGATTAGTTTGCTCTCATCTGCTGCGCTGACAAGCTCCATGATAGATTGGCCAGAAGACTATGAGACTAATGATGGATGTGGAAGTAATCTAGATCCAAGTGTGACTGGTAGACCTGATATAAGTGGTGCGGCTTGTACAGATTTAGTAATTTTACCGCATACAGACGAGACTTTTAGATTTTCTAATGACAGCGACGGATGCCTTAAAATACTGAGGGAATGGATCGTAAAAGATGTATGTATGGAAGATGTCATGGGATACACACCAGACACCTTTTATCAAGCCATCAAGGTCAATGATTTTGATCCACCGGTTATAGGTACTGGTTGTGATGATGTAACTATAAATACGGCAAGCTGCGATCTAACTTCTGTCAATGTCTCAGTAGCCGCAACAGATGCTTGCACTGTCAATGGAGAAATCACATCGAGAATAACTTATGACGAATTCGTAGACAATAACATAGAAGCCACACAAAGCTATAATAACAATCGTGTCAATTTTATGCAAGATATGCCATTGGGTGTGCATAATGTTATATTAGAATTTTTTGATGGATGCGGAAATACGGCTAGCTGCTCTAAGCGTATCCGTATAGTCAATACGGCACCTCCTGTTCCCTTATGTGTGTCAGGGTTATCGATACCATTGCAAGAGATGGACCTAGATGGTAATGGAAGTATAGATACAATTATGGCTATGATTACGGCCGATATGCTCAATGCGGACAATAGCAGTCTAGGACAGAGCGGCAGTTTTCATCCATGCAACTATAAGGTGGACCTTAGCCTTAGTTCTGATATTAACGATACAGAAAGAAGATTTGGTTGCTCCGATCAGGGCATGAACACCGTTGCATTAGTGGTTACTGCTGCTAATGGTGTCCAAAGCGTCTGTAACACAATTGTCGAGATCAAGGACGAAGATGATTTTTGTCCTGCCATCAATAATGCAATAATCTTCGAAGCGTGTGAAGATTATGAAATATACGTGTTGCCATGTGAGAACTTTTTGGACTTCAACATATTCGCGGAGTCTCCGACATGTAATAACTCATTCGATTTGACCTATGAGTTTGTTGTGGATTTTAATTCTGACGGTACTATAGATGATGTAGGAAGTGGTTTCGGTAATTTCTTACATTACTTTACTGATGTGGCAGGGTTAGGTCCGCATACTATAACAGCATCCTTCTCTGACCAATGCGGTAATACATCCGTCTGTAATAAAACAGTAACGGTCACCGTAGATGATTTTATAAGAACAGAGCCTATATGCCAGGATCGTGCATTCGTGACCATCAGCAATGGTGCTGGAGAATTACCCATAGATCAGGTGGTTAACCCTATTTATTTTAGTTGTGATGTATTTGGAGACTTTGGATTTTCTCCAGATCTATCTGTGAAGTTGCTGGAGTTTGATTGTGATGATCTGCCAGAAGACACGATTACTGTCTATGGATTGAATATAGATGGGGTAATAGAAAGTTGCATCGCGATCGTGGATTTATTTGAGTCTGATAATTCTTGTAGTGGTGGCGGCGGTAACCTTGAGATACTTAATTGCATAGATTATAGTTTCCAAGTTCCTCCTTGCGAAGAGTTTGTCGAATTTTATGTAGAAGGATTTTCTCCTGATTGTCCTGTACCTGAAGACTTAACTTATTCTTACGAGGTCGATTTTCTCACCGACGGTATCATTGATACGAGCGGAACTGGATTCGGCGTAGGATTTTCTCTATTCGAACAATATGCAGGTGTAGGAGACCATACATTAAGTATAATTTTTACTGATGCTTGCGGAAATACGGAATCATGTACATCGGTGGTAACTACAGAGATAGATACTTTTTTATTGCCGCCTTATAGTACCACTTGCGCTCCGTCTCTTTCCCTTAGATTGGTGAATGGAACCTATGAATTGCAAATAGAGGAGCTTGTTGACCCACTATTAAACGAATGTGATATAAGATCTTCTTTTGGATTTAATTCTGATTTGAGTCAAAAAACTATTGATATAACATGTGATGATCTTCCGTTTGTGGATGTAAATGTATTTGGTTCTCTTCCAAATGGGATTAATATAGAATGTACTGTAAGAGTGGATGTTTTCGACTTTGATGAAGATTGTGGCAATGAATTTTTTGCATTTACTTATGGTTGCGAGACAGAGACTATTCCAGTATATGCATGTGATATTCATGATCGCAAAGAATTGTCTTTTGGTGCAACTTCCAGTTGCGATCATCCTGGTGGTGATGTAGAACAATACACCTTAGAAATTGATTGGGACAAGGATGGAACGGTTGAAACATATACTTCACACGAAGGTGATTTTTTCTATCCTATTAACTATGCTTTAGGAAATCATAGCGCTATTATAACAGCTTTTGATTTTTGCGGTAATTCAATTCAATGCGTTAAAAACTTTACCATAGAAGCAGTAGAATTAGATCCTGGATTCTGTTTTGATCGAGAATTTTCCTATTTGAATCAAAATGGAGAAAATCAAATAAGTTTGAGAGATTTACTTTATGAGGAAAATTGCAGTGCAAGTTTTTCACCTTTAGTATCTATAACCTCATTAGATATTGACTGTTCAACGGGAGAAAGATCATTCGTAAATGTATATCTAACTGATGTTTACCCAGATGGCACCGATACAACTTGTATTGTAGAGATAATAATAGAAAACTTCGACGAAATCTGTGGCTCCAACGCACCTCAGATCATATCGGGCAACATAGCGACAGAAGCCAATAGCCCAATCCCCGATGTGGGTATAGAACTAGAAGGAAGTCCTTTCGATATAGAATATACAGAGACAGATGGCGCTTATGCTTTCCCGAGTATGCCGACTGGAGGAACCTATAGAGTCAACCCAATCAAAGATGACCATCCTCTTAATGGTGTTTCGACCTTGGACTTGGTGCATATACAAAACCATATTATAGGCAAGAAAATCCTTGACTCCCCATATAAAATGATTGCAGCCGATATAGATAATTCTGGTAGTATTACGGCGACTGATTTATTGGAGTTGAGAAAGTTGATTTTGGGTAAGGTGGAGGATTTTTCTCACAATACCTCTTGGCGTATGGTGGATGCAGTATACCGATTTTCTGATCCAGAAAATCCATTCTCTAGATCGTTCCCAGAAAACTACATGATACAATCCTTTGATGAAGCCATGCGTATCGATTTCGTAGGAATCAAAACCGGGGATGTCAATAATACCGTGGAGACCGCTCTATCGGATACGCCGATAGAGGGAAGAACATCTGATGTGATTGCCATGTCTATAGTGGATCAAGCCCTGGATTATGGTCATGCCTATACGGTAAGAATGGATTTGTCACAATGGGCAGGTGCAGATGGCTTCCAATATTCTTTACAGGTGGACGAATCAGGTCTAGGTATGATAGATGTTAGTTCTAATTTGCCATCTTTTGGAGAAAACAACTACCATCTGATCTCTGATAATTCTGTATTGAATGTAAGTTGGAACGGAGAGAAGATAGAACAGGATAACTATATAGAAGTAGCCTTTATATCTAAAAAAGAGGGCAAATTATCAGACCTTATCGGTATGGACGAGACCATCACCGCGGAGGTGTATAAAGATGAGCGTATCTACGATGTGGCCCTATTGTTCGATCAAGGAAGCGGTCTGGCATCGGCAGTGACGCTATATCAGAACGAACCAAATCCTTGGACAGAATACACGGATGTACATTATCTGCTGGACAAAGAGCAAGAAGTGGAGATTGTCTTTTATGATATGAATGGTAGATTATTATACAAAGAGATAAAAACAGGCTCTAAGGGACTCAATACCACAAGAGTAGACCATACACAACTGAATAGCTCAGGTATTATTTATTATGAGTTAATCACTGAAAATGAGCGACTAAGAGAAAAAATGCTACTCATAAAAAGGTAACAAATTATTCATACCCTAATTAATCAAAGCAATAAGGCTGGTGGAATCATATTCCACCAGCTTTTTTAGTTTATCAAAAATATTTTTCTAATAAAAAGGTATTTTTGACGAAGCAACAAGCCAATAATTTGATTTTTCTTTTCCATAATATGAGAATGTATGTTTAAGTATTTCCTAGGACATAGTCCTAATTGGTTCAAGTTTACCATGATTGCTTTTCTCATCTTGAATGTACTATTCTACTTCACCTTAGGACCAGCGACGACAGCATGGATATTTATTGCGGAGTTCATTTTTACACTCGCTATGGCACTCAAGTGCTATCCATTGCAATCTGGAGGTCTACTGGCCATAGAAGCATTGGCACTTAATCTGACAACACCAGAGCATGCCTACCATGAGGTGGAAGCTAATCTGGAGGTGGTTTTATTATTGGTATTCATGGTGGCGGGTATCTTTTTTATGAAGCCGCTACTGATGTATATATTCAGTAAGGTCTTTACTCGCATTAAGTCTAAGATGTTATTATCTGTGCTTTTTGTGGCTATTTCTGCGGTTCTTTCTGCATTCTTAGATGCCTTGACAGTCACAGCGGTATTGATTAGTGTGACGGCGGGTTTCTACGGGATATATCATAAGATACACTCTTCGGCGGGTGACTATGATGAAAGCGGAGTACTAGATCGGAAAGAATTAAGCGGTGAGACCTTAGAGGATTTTAGAAGTTTTCTGAGGAGCCTTGTCATGCATGGTGTTGTGGGAACGGCCTTAGGAGGTGTATGTACCCTAGTGGGCGAGCCACAGAACCTTTTGATAGGAGAGAAGATGGGATGGGATTTCATAGAGTTTTTTAGGCGAATGGCGCCAGTAACGATTCCTGTGTTTTTCTGTGGTCTGGTGACAACGGTATTTTTGGAGCTTACAGGGTTGTTTGGGTATGGTGGCAAGTTGCCTGATGTTGCGCGAGGCATCATAGAGAACTATACGCAGGAGATGGACGAGAAAATGACCAGCAAAGACAAGTACGGTCTATGGGTGCAGGCTATTTCGGCTATTTTATTGATTATAGGTCTTGCTTTGCACTTGGCTCCGGTAGGATTTATTGGTCTTGGTCTTATCATTATACAGACGGCCTTTATGGGTATTACAGAGGAACATTCTCTCGGTAAAGCCTTTGAAGAGGCTCTGCCGTTTACGGGATTATTGGTGGTCTTTTTTGTGATCGTCGCGATGATCCATGATCAGCATCTATTTTCTCCGATTATAGAGTGGGCGCTAGCTGTAGATATATCACAGCAGCCGATGGTTTTTTATGCCGCTAATGGTATACTCTCTATGATAAGTGACAATGTCTTCGTCGCTACGGTCTATATAGGAGAGATGCAACAAGTCTTTGAGGCTGGAAAAATTACTAGAGAGCATTATGACAATCTTGCTATCGCAATCAATACAGGTACTAACTTACCGTCCGTAGCGACACCTAATGGTCAGGCGGCATTTTTGTTCTTACTGACATCTGCCATCGCGCCATTGATTAATCTGTCTTATCTCAAGATGGTTAAGATGGCATTTCCTTACACGATTGTGCTAGGAGGTGTGGGTCTACTTTGTATTAAGCTATTTGTGGGTTAGGGTGGTTCGGGGATTTTGACTCTGCGTGTCTTTAGGTAAGGTGTATTTAGGAGTAGCATATAATCATGGACTGGAATCACTTCATTTATACAGAACTTAATAAACACTTTGGGGTGCTACTTTTTCTTTCCAAGCATTCTTTGAGATACGAAAATCCAAGTATTTGTTGATAGTGTATCAATAGGCACTAGTGTTAGCTGTAGACTATTCGATTATTCTTCTACAAACTCCACATCCAATAATTGTCTTATCCTTTCTTAGAAGAAACTTACTCATTCTATTGCTAATTTTATTTTCTTCAATACAAATAGGGTTTTTTAGTGAAATCTCACATTCATTTGTTACTAAGTTTTTAGCATCTGTAAGCTCAATGAATGTTTCTATTCTCGCACTTGAATAACATGCATTTGAGTGAAACATAAATTCATAACCTTGATATATTTTATTGATTTCAAAGAAACTTATGTCAGCTACCATTTTTTTTACGACGTTCACCTTTTTGTCGCTTAGGATACCACCTCGTTTAAGTTGCTTCTTTAGACCATAATAACTTGCATTTGAAAGCAAGAGTGAAAGTATTGATCTTGAAGAGTAGATTTCTTGTTCTTCAATAATTTTTTTATCAGTTACTGATTTTGCATTCTTAATTGACTTGATCTTGTATTCTATTTTTTTACCTAATATTGTACTTGCTGGTTCTAACCATAAGGTTTTTTTCTTGGACAATTCACCACTTTCTAAAGTGCCAACAACAACAACTCCAACTGATTCTAAATTATAAATTTCTCTTGATCCTTCAATAATAAATTTTATATCACTTGAGGAATCAGGTTTTTTCAATTTTTGGAGAGCTACGATATCGTTTAAAGTAGGTCCATTATACCAAATTAATTGATCTTTAAAAGAAGAAAACCCTATGTCTTCTAACGAGCTAACAGGTACAATATTTGCGCAATAATCATCGAGATCAATACTAAATTTTGATTTTAGTAGTAATTGTAATTCATCAATTATTTCATTAAAAACTGTTTCTGAATAATTAACAATATCCATTTTTGTTACAACAACAGCTAGAGGGGGAATATCAAAACTTATAAGACTTTTGATAACTTCAATTGTAATGTCCTGTATACCAGAATTTGCAGCAATAGTTAGTATCGCTTGATCTGCTAAGTATACCCCATAAATTAAGTTTGACAAATAATCTCTATGCCCTGGAGTATCAACAAGACTAATGGAATATTCACTATCAATTTTGATGTTGCTAAATTCAGGAAAAGTTGTTCTGCTTTTGTCTCCTGGCATATCTACACCCTTCTGCCAAACTGCTGAGTTCCTTTGAAGAAAAATAGAATTGTACGGGTTAAAGTCTTTGCCTTGTTTATTGGCTATAGCTTTAAAGGTTTCTAATTGTGCAGGGCTAACAGCACCGAATTCACATGCAAGTTTACCTCCTAAAGTTGATTTGCCATGTTTTGCGTGTCCGAAAATGGCTAAATTTTGTTTTGGATCATTCATAGTAGTCTATTTTGAGTCTCTTAAAATAGGCATAGTCATACAACGAGGTCCCCCAAGACCTCTAACTAGTTCGGAGCCATTAATTGTTAATGTCTCAACACCATGTTCGTTCAATGCTTTGTTGGTATGAATATTTCGTTCATAAGTAATCACTTTCGAAGGTGAAATTGCAAAAACATTTGTGCCATCAGCTAGTTGTTCTCTGGCAGCATATCGTTCATTATTATCTCCAGTATTAATAACAGTTAATGCCCCAAATTCATCTTTAAGTATTTTGTTGAATGTTCGGTTATCATTAATTGGAAGTGCTACTATATTTTCTCCGTGAATATTTGTTGGTTCATATCTAATCACATCTTTTATTTCGTTCATAACATCAGGAAACGCCACAACAAGTCCATTATCGACAACAGTAAAGACTGTGTCAAGATGCATATATGCTCTTTTGGCGGGTATATAAATTTCATATACTCTGCTTACTTCTGAGTTTGAATTAAAAATATTTGTTGCAAACCTCCTTATCGATTCAGATCTTGTTCTTTCACTACATCCAATTGCAATTGCTTCTTCTGATAAAACAATTACATCTCCTCCTTCTATTGTAAATGGTCTATTTTCATTTTCATTATCTCCAAAATAAATTCTTTCTGGGGCTAAGAAATCAATGTTCTTAAAGAGTAACTTTGTAAGAAATGGTTCTCGAATTCTAGCGGAATAATGCATTTTAGATGAGATTATTCCTTTACCAATTACAGCGGCAGGATCTCTCATAAAGTAGCTATTGGGAATTGGATCAATGAGATAAAAATCTGATTCATCCTGAGCACCTGATATTTTATCACCTGTTTTTTCTTCTAATTCTTTAATCGTCAATCCTGCATAAATGATTTCGATTAGTTCTTGATTATTAAAAAGTGATTTATCTGACAAATATTTAATTAAAGAAAATTGGTTTGACTCGCTACATATAAAAGATAATATTTTTGTGAGAACATTATTTTCCTCAATACACTTCTTTAGAAGATCTTGAAGATATAAAACCTCAACATCATTTTCTTTAAGTAAGTTTGAAAATGCATCATGCTCTTTTTGCATTCTATCTAAGTACGGAATATCCTCAAATAGCAAAGTAGAAAGATTTGATGGAGTCAATCTATCAATTTCTCTTCCTGGCCTGTGGATAATTACCTTTCTTAACTTATTATATTCGTTTGGGATATTTATCATATCTGTAAGTCTATTCTTGATTTTAATTCAATCCATTTTGATAAATTACTTTATTGACGGTAAAGCTCCATTCTGAAGTTACCCAAATTTCCTCTTCTATTGGTTTTAGTTTGGAGTCCTTTCCAATTCTATCCCTTTTCTCATCTAACATTTTGTCTAGCTTTTTAGTGATCTCAAAAACGATGTAGCCAAAAACTATTAAAGCGGAGCAATTTACATAATTGCTTAAGTACTGGATAATTTCACGAGCACCTTCTTTTTGAAGGTAATTAATATTGTTGTTTTCCGAATCTTTCCAAAAAGCATCTTTATTCACATGCGCATGCCTAAAAAACCTTTGACTTAATTTTAAAATTTCGAAAATCTCCCAATCTGGATAGTTCTCTTTAATCTTTTCGTAATCTGGAACAAAAAGTAATTTTATTACCTGGGTTCTCTCTTCATAAACAAGATTTTCTAAAGTTGAACTTTTAAATACTCCATCAACCTCGTACATTGAATAACCATTAAATATGTTAGGAAATTGCTTTTGAAAAAGCTCTATCTGATCTTCGGTATAGCTATGAATATCAGTATAGGCTTTCAGGAGTTCATTTATTTCTTTTCGTTTTTCACCTTTTAGAAAATGCTCTTTGTAGTTGAGTCTAAGACCTTTTACAAGAGTTTCATATAAAGTACCTTGGTATTCGGCTTTTTTCGGCAAGTAAATCTCTACTTTGATTCCTGCTTGCCCTTTTTTAAACTTATAATTCATTTTTTATTCTTTGTTTACAACTAAGGGTCAATTGTATGTGGAGGACTATCTCTAAGGGTAGTCTTCTGTCAGATATCTTGTTAGCGATAGTGGTCAGAAGTTTACAATTATTCGACTTGACCAATGTTGAAGTGTTTTATTATGATAATAATCTTGCTCCGAAGTATCTAATTGATCAATGCTTGTAATCATTTGGCCATCAAGATAAATGGGTTCACCTTCAACAAAAGCATCATTTAATGCTGTATGGAATTTTAATTCTCTCGAAAATGAATAATATATATTCTTAGAAAGTCTAAAAGACATTCCAATTCCACCTTCTACTATTTGATTAAACTTTTGCTTACTATTTCCAGGAGCAATTTCAAGGAAATTTATATTAATAGCTATTCCAGAATTTTCGGCTATCCACAATCCAAGTTTTTTCCAATTTTTGCACTTAGTTGAATCATCAATTTTCATTTTATTTTCTGTTATCCACGAAGCACCTAAGAACGGTGTTACAGTCATTGTAGCAGAGACTAAGATGAATTGTCCATCTAATTGTTGGAATCTAAGACTTTTTGTTAATGGATCTATTGTTGGTAGTTTGAACCTGTAAGTGTCATCTTGAGACAACTCTCCATAAGCAAAGCTGATACCTAATTGTACTTTATCTTTTTTGTCTAATTCATATTCTTTGTTAAATTTTGTATCTAATTCGCTTATTGCCTCCAATAAAGTTTGATTTGGTGGATCTTGACCAAATGTCATAATGGAAATTCCAAAAAGGATTAATGTGAAAATTGTTTTTTTCATTTGTATTTATGTTGAGATTTGATAAATCATTATCGACTACGGGTCGGGGACAAGACATCTTCTCCCAAACTGTCTCTTTTACATATTCCAAAAGGAAATAAAATTGATTCCATAGTAACAAGAATGTCCTTTTTATAATATCACTCCAATCATCTACTGGACCGACAGATTTCGCTATTTCTTCTTTAGCGTAGCGTATATGGTTAATCGTTTACTTCATTTACAAATCCGTGATTCTTGTGTACATTTTAAGTTTTGCTTTTTCTGTCGATCGTATAGCGTATCATATCTATATATTAGAGTTCACAAGACTGATTATGTTACCCCCTTTTTGCAGATTATTATTCTGGCGTAATTCTGTTCTTGTAAATGACCGACAAATAAGAGCAGAAGCTATAGAGAAGAGCAAAAAGACTTTATAAGGAAATAGGGTGTTTGTGACATTGGGGCAATGCCAAAGTAACATTCCAAAGGAAAAGTTATTTATGAATATCCTTAGGTTAAACTGTTCTTAATGTATACGTTCTTACTGGCGTAAGTCTAATCTTTCTGACATTTTTGGTACAAATAAGAAAAGTTCTTAATCATTAATTTTACAACTTTACCGATATGAAATACTTACTTCTACTCGCGGTCTTTTTGATAAGCGACAATCTTTCTTCCCAGCAAAATGTCTTTTTTATAGACTCCAAGGAATATGACGAAAACAGGTATTCTGATATAAAGGGAAAATGCTACCTATTCGATAAGAATGTGTCTGCTACCCTTTATGATAAGAAAGGATCTGATTATAAAAATGTGCTTATCAATTACAACGGTAAAGAAGGAGAAATAGAAGCCTATAATGAGAAGGGTAAGTTCATTGTCCTTAATCCAGTGGACATTAAGAAAATAGTTGTTACTGATGGCGATCATAAAGATTTTGATTACCTAGACGAATTGGTCATCGTATCACGTCCTGATAAGAAATTGGAATTCGATTATTATATCCAATTAGTTAGTACAGAAAGTAAATCCTTATTCGTGGAGTTTGACGCGCCTGTATCGATAGTTACAGAAAGACCTCCAGGAGAAATTATAGAGAAGAAAAAAATTCAAACGCAGATATAAGTACATCGTTATAGAGGATGGTAAATTATCCAAATTTGGCAACAGCAAAAAGGCGATAAAGAAAGCCATGTCACAATATGGAGACATCAATAAATGGTGCAAAAAAAATAGACTAAAACCAAACACCTATGAGGGCGTGAGCGAATTCTTAAAGTCTACCTGGAGCAGTCAGGAATAGGTTTTATCTGATTAAGGTTACATCACCAAATAGTTTTTCTGTACTACCATCACGCAACTCTATTTCTGCATAATAGACATAGACGCCTTGTAGGACTGGAACTTGGTTAAGAGTGCCATCCCATCCATATTCTGGAATAGAGGCTTCGAAGTTATTTCTGTTGAATACTAAGTTTCCCCATCTGTCATAGATGTTAAGGAAGTTTATGTTAGTGATGTCGTCAGAATATATGGTGAAAGTATTGTCATCATCATTGACGTA
Source organism: Saprospiraceae bacterium (assembly GCA_020628095.1). GTDB lineage: Bacteria > Bacteroidota > Bacteroidia > Chitinophagales > Saprospiraceae > RFSX01. Next base: position 43,338 of record JAHDFP010000001.1, on the reverse strand, counting down.
CATGACATTCGGCACGTAGTATCTGATTACTTGCTCTACGGTTATGTTGACATTGGTTCGGCTTTCGCAGCCATATTGGTCTATTATGGAGACTTCGTAAGAAGCATCTTCGTCACCAGAAAATATAGTAGAGACACAGTTGTAGCAGCTGAGGTTTTCTTGAGGATACCAGTATATAGATGTGATCTCAGCCGAATCTAGGTTAGTCACTAATTCTAGTCTTACAGTTTCGCCCACGGAGATATTAATATTTGGTAGCGGATCTACGTACACAGGCTCTATATCCTCTATGCTTATTATATGCTCGAAAGAGCAGCCCAGAGAATCTATGACCTGATAAGAATGGTCACCAGAACCTTCTATAAGAATAGGATAATCATTAGTCATAAGTTCGACACCGTCCAGATAATGCGTGTATGATGGATTTCCTCCTATCACGTCTATAAGAAAGAAATTTTTAGCACCATCGCAAGTAATATCTTCTAACTCAAAGATTACATCGCTGATCCCATCCACCTGAGTCACCTCAAAAGTTTCTTCGGACACACATCCGTTAGACTTTGTTACAGAACAAGTATATGTTCCCGTCTCTGAAACGACAGCATTAGCCACATCGTCAATAGTGCCGTCTGGTGAGGTAACAGAAATACTTTCGAAACTTTCTGAAATATTAAGGTAAATCGGTTGTGGTGTATTGTAACAATCCAGTTCTACATCGGATACCGAAAAGTCAATTGTACTAAAATCACTGACGATCTCTAGCGTGGTGGTGGATTGACAGACTGGGCTGATATTGAGCGTCACGGCGTATTGCCCAGGCTCATATATGCGTTGTGTAATATCGCCGATAACCTCTAACCTAGATAACGACAGCAGTTCGCTGGAAATGTACTCTATATTATCTGGAACTTCTATTAGTATACCGTCATCACTGTTATGACAATCCAGAGTATCCGCTGTCGCTATAAAATCAAATGTGGTAAAATCTTCTACAACTTCTATCTCGTAGGTGGACTGACAGATGGCACTAACATCTAAGGTGACTAAATATCTACCGCTTTCTAATATGGGAGAATTTATATCGCCTATTACATCGCCAGTGCTTATGGACGTTATGGAGCTGGAAATATAATTTACGTTTTCGAGGACATTTATCATTACGCCATCCTCACTATTTAGACAATCGAGTGTATCCACTACTGCCGTAAAATCAAACGTCGTGTAATCTTCTTCCACTTGTATGGTTGACTCGGAGATACAACCATTGCGGCCTTCCACTCTGATCGTTATGGGATCTATCTCATTTGTTGTCCATGTCTCTCCTCTAGCGACGATGGTATCATTAAGTAGGTAGTCAATGCTCCATATATCATCAGTACTGGATACGGTTATTGTCGAGCTGGCATTAACACAATCTATGAGTGTGGCATCTGCTGTGAATGCAGGCTCAGAAATATCTTGTGCGAGGTCGATGGTCCTTGTTGACATACACCCGTTATCTAATGTCATCGTACAGATGTAGGTGCCGGGAGAATTAGCCTGAATAGTTTCCTGATCAGTAAGATTAGTATTGTCCGGAAGAGACCAACTGAGCTCAGCGTAGCTTTCGTTGGTGTTTATACTTATTTCGACTTCGGTTAGATTACAGTCTAGTGTTTCGGTGTCATTGATATCGAACGAAGGAGCAATTGTATCTACGTCTACTGAAAACTCTTTGGTTCGAATACAGCCATTAGCCCCTGATAGTGTCATGGTATAAGAGCCAGAATCAGAGATTGTAATTTGATTATTGTTTTCGTCATACCAGTTGCCAGAATAATCTATGTCATCATAAGGTGAGTCAAAAGTGATCTCCTCTGATAATAATGGCTTATTACAATCTAAGGTCACATCATCAGGCAAAACGAATTCTGGAGCAAGCGTATCAACTTCTACGAAGTAATTGGCCATGGCTGCGCAGCCATCTTCTCCGATGACGGAGAGGCTATACAATCCGCCTTCTGTTACCGTGATAGACCTATCAGGGCCTATGGAATTATTACCCGTTATCCATTCTGCAGACAGCAGAGCTTGGTCGCTATTGTACTCTAAGGTGACCGTCGGATTATTACAGTCAATAGTGCTTCCGATAATTTCTATATTGGGAAAATTACCTTCTGTAATTATTGTTATGCTATCGCTTCTGGTGCAGCCATTATCAGCAGTGATGGTGTATGTGATTTCGCCTGGATCAGCAGTTTGGAATGTATTGCCTGATCCTGATGTTCCATTTTCGTGAGACCATTCTATATCATAATTGTCTGGATTCTCTGCTGTGATGGTCGCGACGGTTCTATCACATTGGATAGTCTCTGACATGACATCTATTGATCTTGGTCTTCGCAGGTCTCTATCTACGATTACAGAGTCCAGTTTCTCGCAACCATAGCTATCTTCTATTAAGAAATAATATGTGCCAGAGTCATTGACTTCCGTCGTCAGAGAATCTTGATCGTCTATGTCATTGCTCAGCCATCTGAAATCAAATCTTGTTGTATCCACTATTATCCTCAGTTCTGCAATCGGTTGATTGCAAGTTATCAGAGTATCGGATTCATTTTGGAAAGAAAAGGCAGGTTCTATCTCGTCTACGAAAATAGAATCTGTATGCTCACATCCATTGCTCAGCATCACCGTCGCAATATAGGTACCTTGTTCGGTGACAGTTACCTCGTCATCCCTGATGCCTGATAATATATCATTAGGTGATTGCCAGCGTACATTAGGATAATCTGAGGATAGTCTTATCTCTGTAGTCGGATTATTACAACTTATGTCACCCGACTTATCCAGTAAGAATCGCGGTATCATAGTGTCTTGCTCGATGGTGATTTCTTCCATGTTTTCGCAACCATTGTTTTGGTTATAGCCGACTAACGTGTAAGTACCACCGTCTTCTATATCTAAGGACTCCCCATAGCCTATCTCATTACCATATTCGTCAAACCAAGTAAAATCAAGATTACCAAAATAATTATCGGCCAATAAGGTCGTCGAATTGTTTTGGCAGTCAAGTGCGTTTTCGCTGTATAGATCGAATTCTGGTAGATCGACATCTCCATAGATGTATAGCAGCTCTTCTTTGACGCAGCCATTTTGATCTGTGACGGCGACGGTGTATGTTCCTGTATTATTAACAAGGACTGTATAGCCATCATTAGTCTCTTCTATGATGCCACCTTGGTCTGAGGTCCAGGTTATGTCGTATGGCTCTAGCGGCGTGACATTGATGTTAATTTCCGTTTCGGAATTTTCGCAGGTAAGCTCTTCTGGTAGTTCATAATCAATGCCAAAATTAGATACTGTTACATCAAAACTTTTCTCATCACGGCAGATACGAAAAAAGCCAATATCATCTAAGGCGAAATCATTACCACCAGCAGAGGTGTTTTGGTTATTGATACATATTTCTACTACGGATTGTCCTCCGGCTTCCCATGTCTCTTCGAATAATTCCCAATCACAGGTCGTCGATGATAAATTGAACTGACTTCCTATAAATGACCCATCAATAGAAAATTGTAACTCAGCTGGAGAGCCTGGATTGACAGAAGCGCCATAAGCCTGAAACAAATATTCTCCTGCTGGATCGACGCAGACATCCTGACACCAGATTTGCTGGAATGCTGGTGCACCATTGACCACCATCATATTACCTCCACTCAATGGCCCGCCACCGCAGGGGTCAAAATTAGAATGACCCGCACTGGGATCATCTATTACTGCAAAGTATCCTTCGCAACCTAGGAAGCCAGCACCATGAAAACAGTTACCAATGGCAGGTATATATTCTGTATCAAATCCTGCATCACCACTTCCAAAATCTCCATTGAAAACCAAATTCTCCTGACTGAGGTAAGTTGCCTTAAGTGTAAATCTTGTATCCTGAAAAACGTCAACAACATCGTTGAGTCCATAATTGGTTTCGTTACCGTTTTCGCACCAGACATAATCGTAATTACCTGCCAATTGTCCGTTGAGGTTGATACGGCCACCTTCGCATATATGCATGTCGTCAGGTACGAAAATGCCAGCATCACAGATAGTAGGATCATCTGCGGATAGATGACTATCGGCACCTTCCGTGACAGGATTAGCATTGGAAAATAATCCAATCCAATACAGACAGAAAAGGGTAGTGAGTGATGCTCTTGTTGGCATTTAGTCTAAATATATCCAAAATTTCATGCCAGACGAATTTTTTGATATACTTAATAGGTCAGATTTCTGACATCTTTAGTGAAATAATGTTGTTGAATTGTTAACCATAGATGAGAATGACTTAATGAAAAGAGAGGATGGTAATTTGGAGATTGGCTATTAGATTATCCTCTATTTTTTAAAATATATTATCTAAGTTCACTTATATAAAATAGAATTTCTATGAATCTCAGATTGCTTTTGTGCTTTCTCCTTATACCTTTTTTGGGATCAACCCAAAAAATTGATTTTGAAAATTTCAAAGAATTAAAATTCCGAAATATAGGTCCAGCAGGGATGAGTGGACGTGTCACGGCGATAGATGTATCGCTCAGAGATAAGGATCATATTATTATTGGATCAGCATCTGGCGGTGTCTGGGAATCAAAAAATGGAGGTATTTCATGGAAGCCCATATTCGATGAGCAGCCGACCTTATCTATCGGTGCACTTAAGATAAACCAAAACAACCCAGCAGAAATATGGGTAGGTACAGGAGAGGGAAATCCGCGTAACTCTCATAACAGTGGTGCTGGTGTATTCAAGTCAGTAGATGGCGGAAGAACATGGAAGTATATGGGTCTCAAAGAGACTAAACTGATACACCGCATTATCATTAATGAGCATAACTCAGACGAAGTATTAGTCGGTGCAATGGGTTCCGCGTGGGGTGGTTCTGAGCATAGAGGCGTCTATAAGACAACAGATGGAGGAGAGAACTGGAATAAGAGCTTATATGTCGCAGATAATGTCGGTATAGGAGATATGGTGGCTGATCCTCATAATCCTAACAAGATAGTAGCCGCCATGTGGGAATTTGAAAGGACGCCGTGGGGGTTTAATTCTGGTGGCGAAGGGTCTGGTATACATGTCAGTCATGACGGTGGCGATACTTGGACTAAGTTAACTAGCAAAGAAGGATTGCCTAAGGGACATCTTGGTAGAGTAGGGCTGGCTTTTGCGCCATCACGTCCCGACCTCATCTATGCACTCATAGAAGCAAAAACGAATGGACTATATAAGAGTACGGATGGTGGGAAGAAGTGGTCCTTAGTCAGTTCTAAGAATATCGGTAACAGACCGTTTTATTATGCAGAAATCTATGTTGATCCCAAAAACGAAAACAGAATATACAACCTCTGGAGTTATGTGTCCAAATCAGAAGATGGTGGAAAAACCTTCAAGACCATCGCCGATTATGGTAATAATGTCCATCCTGATCACCATGCCTTTTGGATAGATCCAGATGATCCTAATTATCTGATCGATGGTAACGACGGAGGGCTCAACATATCAAGAGATGGATCGCGGACTTGGCAGTTCGTAGAGAATTTGCCTCTCGGACAATTTTATCATGTCGATGTCGATAATGAGTTTCCATATAACGTCTATGGAGGTATGCAGGATAATGGCTCTTGGGTGGGTCCGGGATTCGTGCTTAAGCGTGGTGGTATAAGAAATGCAGATTGGCAAGAACTATATTTTGGTGATGGATTTGATGTAGCACCGAGAAGAGATGATTCGCGCTACGGGTATGCGATGTCACAGGGCGGTAATGTCGGACTCTGGGACAGAAAGACGGGATACACAGAATTCATCAAGCCTCAGCATCCTAAGGGCGAAGAATTAAGATTTAACTGGAATGCGGCACTGGCCTTGCATCCGTCTGACGAATGCGGCGTCTATTATGGATCGCAATATGTACATTATAGCAAGGACTGCGGAAAAAGCTGGACGATCATCTCACCTGATCTTACCACTAACGATACCATCAAGCAAGATCAATCCAAAAGTGGTGGCCTGACTCTGGATGTTACGGGAGCAGAAAACCATACGACCATCTTATGTATCGCGCCGAGTCCCCATGATACAGATGTTATCTGGGTGGGTACGGATGATGGCAAATTACAGGTTACAAGAGATGGAGGTGAGACTTGGAAAAATCTAAGTGCCTCGTTACCCGGTTGCCCTAACAATGCCTGGATACCGCAAATAGAAATATCAAAACAAAACGAAGGAGAAATATTCGTCGTCGTCAATAATTATAGGATGAATGATTGGTCTGCTTACTTGTATCATTCTACTGATAACGGACTGACATGGAGACGTACAGTCAATGATAGTCAGGTGGATGGTTTTGTATGTTCTGTGGTGCAAGATCCTGTGGAGGATGATCTCATATTCTTAGGTACGGATGTCGGTTTGTATTTTTCCTTAGATCGCGGTAGGAATTGGCAAAAGTTTGGAAAGGGCCTGCCTCCAGTGCAGATCAGAGATATGAAAATCCAGTCTCAGTTTGGAGATTTGGTATTGGGTACTTTTGGTCGGTCGTTTTGGGTGCTGGATGACATCACTCCACTTAGACATTTGGCGTCTGAAAGCAAAGCACTTGATTCTGACCTAGCCATAATGGGCGACGCCAGAGCTTACCAGACCAGTTATCGCTCTTATGATGGTATACGATTTATAGCGCAGGGTAATTTCGTGGGTGATAATAAGCGCAGTGGCGCTGTATTCAATGTATGGAAAAAGCCTACCAAGAAAAAATCAGACAAAAAATCAGAGGAAAAAACTAAAGACAAGAAAAAGGATAAGAAGAAAAAGAAGGATGATGTGACCAAAGAAAAAGCGGATAAGGGCAAAATGAAAGGAAAGGGTAAAAAGAAGAATGATAAGAAAGCCACTATCTACTGTATCGATGCTAATGGAGATACACTACGTACATTCAAAAGAGAAATCAAAGATGGATTCAATAGGATAGGGTGGTCTCCTAGTACTAAAGGCGTAGATTTTCCACGTAGGTCAGAGCCTAAAGAGAAGTCAGAGCCCGGTGGTATGCCTATCCTGCCAGGCACATACAAGATTGTCATGGAGCTGGGCGATCATAAAGACTCGACTCAGCTAGAGGTATTACTTGATCCACGAATAGATAACCGTAAGATCAATACCAAAGCCAAGTACGATGCCATGAAGGAATTTAATGCGACCATAACGGCAACTAAAAAGGCCTATGATAATCTGAAAGAAGCCGAGAAATCTATGAGCCTTTATAAAAAGATCATCGAGTTGCAAGAAGATACGATCAAAGAAGAGCACCTGGAATATCACAAAGAGGTCAAAAAACAAATTGATAGCCTGAAGAATCTCTATTGGTTACCAGAAAGCAAAAAGACAGAATATCGTGATGACTCTCATACGCTCATGTCCAAGATGTGGAACGCGCGCCGATTCTTAGGGACATCTCTTGGTGCGCCGACGACTAATGGAAGCCATGCCGTCACCAAGGCAAACAATGAGGCCCAAAAAACCATAGATGGTATCAATGCTTTTTTCCGAGAAGAGTGGAAATCGTATGAGGATAAGATCAAGGCGTTGCCGTTGGATATTTTTAAGGAGATTGAGGAGGTTAAGATCGAGTGAGATTAGTTATTGATGATGGACTTGAGAGAGTTTTTTGCCTTGTCCATCACAGAATTCCAGGAGGAGTTTTCGTTTTTGATTTTTTCTGTAACCTTGAGCTTTTCAACGGCGACACGTTTTTGAAAAGCCTTGTCGTTTTGAATTTTGGTTTTGATCTCTGATATCGCTGTCAGGTCAGTTAGGGAGTAATTTACATTGGACATACAGAAATTGAGACGATCCATGCACTCAGTATATTTTTTAGAATGATAAAGAATTTTTATTTCTAAAATAGAAGATTCTTCTATGGGTACTTGGTTGGTGAGTTTTACTATCTGTATGTAGTTGTAGGCAAGATCATAAGATTCATTATCGAAGTATTCTTTTGCTTTTTCATATTCCTCAGAATTGGTAGTCTTAGATTGAGTATGGGATGCCAAAGGAACGAGCAATAATATGAAGATCAACAATCTGTACATAAGCCTTATCACTCTACTTTTCATATATAAACGGAATGCTCAAACTCGTTTCGTCCATAGGTTTTTGCTCTGAATCATTACCAGTTAATCTTTTAAAAGTAAATGTATTTCTTCCCTCAGACAAGGAATCCAAAGTTATTATACAGAGCATCCCTTTGGTTTGATTTATCGGATGCATGTAAAAATCGCACTGTACTTTTTCTCTTGACAGAGTCTCATTATTTATGGAGAACTCCATAACATTGGTCAGAGTCCTCTTAATAGATTTAAAATTGGCTGTGAATTTTGATTCTTGATCTTGTTTTATAGAATCACTGGAGAATGCAGAGGAGTTAAATCCTCTTTTGAAACTCTCAAAGGGTTCGTTTTTGAGGCCAGTCACGTATAAGGGTGATGACTCGGAGTTCAGGTGTTTTATCAATAAACCATCCAAGGGGTGTGCTTTGACAAAAACCTGCATTATCTGTCCTGTTATTTTTTTAGAAGGTATGAGAATTTGTTCCAGGCCAATGTCTTGGGTGTCATCATAGAAGTTTACTAATTCATCTTCATAATATTTAAAGTTATAGGACTCTTTCGCGATTACCTTTTCATGAGGTGTATCTTGCTTAAAATCTGGGTGATATACATTCGATTGTATAAACATATTAGGCAAGAAAATAGATACTAATAGGGCATAAGGTAGTGATAGGATAAAAACCATCCTACTAAATTTGTGATCTAAGAAATTCAGTAGTAAAGGCCGCCACAGACTTGCCAGAGTGACTGTACTTGTTAACTTATTTAGTCTGAAATATAAATTAGAAAAAAATCTATTCTTGATTCTTTTGAGTCCACCTATTGTAAAGAAATCAAAGACGATAAATAATCCTGACAATAAGAGTGCAACAAAAAAGATCGTGCCTATGATCCTGAAAAGAATAAATGTATCAGAATCAAATATTTGATTACCCAAATAAATAAACAAACCGAAATATATCAATGTGGATAAGAAGATGAAAAATATAAGAAAGGTGACAGAGAAAATAATACTAGAAATTTTCTCAAGATTTTCTATAAAATTATCGAAGCTGCCGTACTTCTCTTTGTAGTAATCAGTGAATATTTTGCTGTAATTAAGTTCGTCATAATCTATATCGCCCGACACATATCTCAAGCCGACAGACCCTATCCATAATCCTCGTACGAATACATGTATGATAAGGTTAGACACAAAAACGTACCAAGCCAATGGCAGACTCGCAGAAATGACTGCGCCTATAAATAAGGTACGGTCATCAGTGGCTATAAGGAAATTAGTAACCTCGTTGATGTAAGGTTTTGCTGCAAAAAGACCAAAGATTACGAATCCTGATATGAGCAACTCAAGTTGCCAACTCTCTTGTTGTAGGTTTTCGAGCCATTCAGAAAATTTTCGATTATGAGTGTTGTTATCCTTCAAGGATTTCTTAGAGATTTATTTTAAAGATAAAATGAATTACAAATATTAGTGAGGGCGACTATCCCCGCAGTCTCAGTACGCAATCGATTATCAGATAAATTGACAGCCGTAAAATTATGTTCTTGAGCTAGACTTATTTCTTCTTTAGTAAAGTCTCCTTCTGGTCCGATCAGCAAGAGTTTTTTTTCTTGAGAGGTCTTTGTTATATAAGGATTGTCTTTGTGGTAATGAGCTATGTATTTGTCATACGTAGAATACTTTTTATCTACATATAGCATATCTAATGACAATATATCAGAGATGGTAGGATGAAAGACTCTTTTTGATTGCAAAGCGGCACTCCTTATAATCTTGCGAGCACGTTCTACGTTGAGTTTTATTCTTTCAGAGTTTTTTGTTCTCAGAGGTATGATATGATCTATTCCTATTTCCACACTTTTTTCTACGAACCATTCCCAGCGCGATCTATTTTTGGGAGGAGCGATAGCGATTGCTATATCCTTCTCGCTTTTCTTGTTTGTTTCTATAGAAATAGTGGATAGGACGACGTTTTTTTTAGAAATAGATTGTATTTCAGCAATGGCAAAATTGCCCTTACCATCAGTTACATGAATGTCGTCGCCTACTTTTTTTCGGAGTACTTGACTGCAATGCTTTGCTTCGTCATCCGTTAGAATAGTCTGGTTCTCATCTATATGATCAGAATAAAATATTATCATGAATTGCTCAGTTTTGAACTATATGCGTCTATGTGGCTTTATGATTATATAATTACTACTTTTGACGGGCTTATCGCCCTGATAGCACAAAATTACATTATCAAACTATAATTTAAGGAGCAGAAATAATGTGGGTAACAATCGCTCAATTTATCTTAAGTCTTTCCATCCTTATTGTATTGCACGAGTTAGGTCACTTTAGTGCGGCTAAATGGTTCAAGACACGTGTAGAAAAGTTTTACTTGTTTTTCAATCCCTGGTTTTCATTATTCAAAGTGCAGAAGGGAGAGACAGAGTATGGAATAGGTTGGCTGCCGCTGGGCGGTTATGTCAAGATATCGGGTATGATAGATGAGAGTTTTGATTCTGAGCAGATGAAAGGAGAACCGCAACCGTGGGAGTTTAGGTCTAAGCCAGCATGGCAGAGACTTATTATCATGGTCGGGGGTGTTACCGTTAATTTTATATTGGGTATATTTTTGTTTGCAATGGTCTTCTGGATCTGGGGAGAAAAGTACTTGCCTACCGACAGGCTACCCACGGGGGTTGCTGTGAGTGAGATGGGCTATGAGATAGGACTAAGAGATGGCGATCACATCAAAAAGATAGGAGACAAAGTATTCGATAGATTCAACGCGGGCTTACTCAATAAAGAAATCATAATTAATGGCGCCAAAACTATCGAAGTACTCAGAGGTGGTAATCCTGTAACCATAGATATAGACCCTAAGTATAGCTCTATATTATCTAAATATGAGAACAAGGATAAAAGACTGGTCTATCTCAATTATATGGCTCAGGTAGGCGCATTAGCCAAAGATTCTCCCGCTGATGCAGCTGGTGCAGGTCTTAAGGTAGGAGACAAAATATTGCGAGTCAACGGCGAAAAAACACCTTATGTCAAAGATGTCATCGATGCTATCGTCGATACAACTTATGGAGATGAGACAAGTCTTTTTGTACTACGTAGTTCGGATACCCTGACCGTTACCTATAAGACGATGCACGAAGCCAAAAGAAGTCTTATACAAAAACTTGTTGGTAAAAAAGCAGAGAAAAAAAGACGTATTGGCTTTGATTTTGCGCCAGAGTCCAGCTTCTTCAAATTTGAGACAGAAAAATTTGGCTTGGGTGCGGCTTGTGCTAAAGGATGGAATGAGTCATGGGGTTTTCTCGGAGATCAGGTGCGCGCTTTTGGTCAGATGTTTAGTGGTAAGATTAAGGCTAAGGATTCTTTAGGTAGTTTTATTACCATAGGAAAGCTGTTTGGAACGGACTGGGATTGGAAGAGATTTTGGCGAATGACGGCTATGCTTTCTATACTATTAGGATTCTTTAATTTGTTACCGATACCTGCGCTGGACGGTGGTTATGTTATGTTTTTGTTATGGGAAAGTATAACAGGTATTAAGGTTCCTGATTCTGTTATGGAAAAGACGACGATGATCGGATTTTTTGTACTTATTGCGCTCATGGTCTATGCTTTGGGATTAGATATCTTGAGGCAATTCTGATTAAGATAACCTATGAATTTTTTCGATCTTTTCGATTTGACAATATCATTTGATATTGATCAAGATGAGTTAACAGCACGTTATTATCATCTAAGCAAAAAATATCATCCCGATCTATACACGCTCAAGAGTGTGGAAGAGCAAAGCGAAGCCTTGCAAAAATCTTCTGATATCAATAAAGGCTATAAGATATTGAAAGACGACATGTCAAGGTTACGCCACATATTAGAGTTGCGTGACGTTACATTTGAAGAAGGCAAAGAGATGGTGTCTCAAGATTTTTTAATGGAGATGATGGACTTCAACGAAGCGTTGATGGAATATAAATTTGATCCTCAGGAAAACATTAGAACAAGATTGTTAAAAGACTTGCATTCGATCGAAAAAAAATTAAAATTGAATATTAGTCCAATCATTAGTAATTTTAGTTGCGATAAGTTAACCCCTCAAAACTTATTAGAGTTAAAAAGTTATTATCTAAAAAGCAAATATTTGCGTAGAATTAAAGACAATCTTAAACATGCCTAGAACGAAGAAAATCCAAGCCAATAGGTTTAAGACGCTCAAAAATCTTTCTGGCGAAAAGTGGAAAAAAATCAAAACCCCAGTTCCAACACAAAAAGTTAATTACTACATTTCTAACAAGGGTCGGTTAAAGTCAATATCCAAAAAAGATAAATCAGAATACTTGCTTAACCCATCTCCTGACCGTCAAGGTTATCTACGTTCTTCTGTCAAGTTAGAAGATAGAAATTACGCCATCTATGTGCATAACCAAGTCGCAAGGTACTGGTCTAAGAAGGGAGGTAGAAAAGATATCTATCACATCCATAAGGATCTGGATAGATCTAATAACAAACCGTCTAATGTGATATGGGTCAACGAGGAGAAATGGAAAAAGTACATCCGAGATAGAAGAAAGAAATTCGGATTTAAGGCGCACAAAAAAGGAGGTCGACCTAAACTCAGCGAGAAGCAAGTGGCACAAATCAAAAAACACCTCGTCAAAGGCAAGATGCTCAAGAATAAAATTGCTGAAAAGTTTGGCGTCAGTCACACACAGATTAACCGTATAGAAAGAGGCGAAAACTGGTCGCACGTCAAAGCGGCAAAGTAGAAGGAGGTCTTTAGGCACATTTATTGTAATGTCATAGCACGAGATGAAACATGGAAATATCAATCAATATTTCTATGGAAGCTATAACCTATAACATTACACCGACTGCCGACGGCACTAAAGTGTCTATCGCTGGAGTCCTCAAATCTATTAACGCTATAGACCTCAAGTCTGAGCTGCATAAGTTCATCAGTAAAAGAGAACGTCTTATTGTGGATATTACACAAATATCAGACATAGATTTGACTGGTCTTAATGCGCTTATGTTTACTAAGATCAAATGTTCTCTTAAGTATTCTGATATGACGCTTATCGCTGATGATAAGCACCCTATCATGAAACTCTTAAGGCTGACTAAGTCGGAGGGACAGTTCAATATGCAAAAACCAGTATTGGCTTAATACTGGTTTTTATTTTTTAGAGGTACTAAGAGTCTCTAGCATAAAACTGGTCATAATCAGTAGTCCACCGACTACTGTTGTAACAGTCGGTATTTCTTGCAAAAAGAAAATGCCGAACAATATTCCATAGACCGGAATAATACTGCTGATAAGGCTCACAGTGACTGCTGAGAAGTGTTTTAGATTTTTGACTAATAACGTATGACCTATAGACGTCGTTACGAGTGCTAATAAGATGACATAAGGCCAGTCTATGGTCAGTAGAGTGGAGTCGTAAATAAAGACAAAAGGTGACAATAGAATTGTCATAATAATCAACTGAAACCACATCAATACAGAGCCGTTGTAGCTGGTAATAACCTTCTTAGTGTAGATGTTACGCAGGGCATAAAATACAGCAGAGGCTAAACCCAAAAGTGAAGCAATAACAATATCATCCTGCAAGTCGATAGATGGCATGATGATATAGATACCGCATATCACAAGTAGAGCCAGCAATAAGTGATATTTCCGAAATTGTGTCCCGAGTATAATGGGTTCCAGCAAAGATGTAATCGCCGGAAAGGTGTGCAAGGTCAGCATAGCAATGGCGATATTGGATAACTTAAGTGAGTAAAAATAGGTGACCCAATGGCCTGCCATGAGAACTCCTCCTAAGACGATTAGCCAAAAATCCTTTTTGCTTTTTACGCGATAACTTATACGCCTATAGAAAATGTATAGACCGAGTATTGCTCCTGCCAGAAGACATCTGTAGAAAATAATAAGCTCAGGAGATAGCTGCATCATCCTTCCAAAGACACCAGAGGTGCTAATGCAGAATACTGCAAGATTTAACTCCAGTAGGTCTTTGTTGAAGTTCATTTCTTAATGTCAGCTAAGAATTATAAGATGCCCTTGAGTGCTTTCCAGACATTTTCTAAGACGATCTTATGCCCTTTGGGATTAGGGTGTTTGCCGTCTGGAAGATTAAGAGCGTCTACCTGAGCAACGGATTGCAAGAAAAATGGAATCAAAGCAGCATCATATTTCGTTGCCAGTTCTGGATATATTCCGTCGAAAGACTTTTGGTAATCCGCACCCATGCTTGGTGGCGCCAGCATACCTGCTATGACTATTTTTATATTGGCATTTTTGGATTTGACTTTAGCTAGGATGGCATCTAGATTCTCTTTAGTCTTTGTTACATCCAGGCCTCGTAGCATATCATTAGCTCCTAGTTCCAGTATAAATATATCTACCGCCTGCGATAGCACCCAATCAATACGCTGTAATCCCTCAGCCGTAGTCTCTCCGCTCAGGCCAGCATTGATAATATTATAAACCATCTCTAGGGAATCGACTCTGGATTGCAGCAGATAGGTCCAATTATCTTTTTCGTCTTCCAGACCATATCCCGCTGTCAGGCTATTGCCGAAACAAAGGATGTTCTTTGACTTTTTTTGAGGGTCAGGCAGAGTTGTCTCTGATTTATTAGTTGTCGTTGCAACTTCTGATGGCTCTGCTTGTTTATTATCTTTACAGCCCGTACTTAGCACTAGCATTAATAACAAAAATGTGAATCCTAATGGTTGTATTACGGGTATCTGCATTATTTAGATTAATGGTTAAAAATATAACATTCCCTACTTAGAATTTACATGAACGAGAAGACGATCGAAAATAAAGCCTCTATTCTGAGCGCAAAACAGGTCAATAAAACATACCAAAGCGGAGATAATAGTTTGCAAGTACTCAGAGGGATAGATTTTGACATCTTTCCAGGTGAAATAGTCTCTATCATAGGGCCGTCGGGAAGTGGAAAGACGACCTTATTAGGACTGTGTGCTGGACTGGATAATCCGACAGAGGGGATGATACGTCTCTGTGGTCAGGAGTTGAGCAGCCTATCAGAAAATGAAAAGGCCGTCCTCCGTAATGAGAATGTCGGTTTCGTATTCCAAAATTTTCAACTCATCCCGACATTGACAGCACTGGAGAATGTCATGATCCCCTTAGAACTACAAAAGAACAAAAAGGCAGAGTCTATCTCTAAGGACTTCCTTAGTAGGGTAGGTTTGGGTGATCGTATGACGCATTATCCTACACAGCTTTCGGGTGGAGAGCAACAAAGGGTGTCCATAGCCAGAGCATTCAGTAGTAATCCGAGTATCCTATTTGCAGATGAGCCGACAGGTAATCTGGATGATAATACTGGCAGTGCCATAGAGCAATTGCTCTTCGATATTAACAAAGAAGAAGGAACGACCCTGGTACTAGTAACTCATGATATGGAATTAGCCTATAAGACACAGCGCATAATTAAGCTCAAGGGTGGAGAAATAATATCTGATGGACCTTCTCAATCTACCTCCGTCAATGGATAATTTCGGATTCTTACTAAAGACAGCCTACCGTGATAGTAGTAAAAACCTGGGTAAGCTCTTCATGTTTATGTCTTCCATCGTCTTAGGTGTCACGGCATTGGTAGCTATTAATTCTTTCAATCATAACCTGGTACGTGATATACAGAACGAATCCAAAAAACTACTCGGAGCAGATATATTAGTCAGTGGTAATCGACCGTTGACTCCAGACCTAGAGAATGTCATTGATTCCTTAGGAGGTGAAAAGTCCAAGCAATTAGAGTTGTTTTCGATGTCTTATATTCCTAAGTCAGATGAGACACAGTTCGTCAGAATCAGGGCGGTAGAGGGAAATTTCCCTTTTTATGGCTCGCTTAATACAGAACCTAAGTCCGCCGCTCTCAGCTATAAAGACAAAAAAGAAGCCCTCCTAGATGATGGACTGATGAAAGAACATGAACTATCCGTAGGAGATTCTATCAAGTTAGGAGAGCGCATGTTTCGTATTTCGGGGAGGTTGCTCAGCACCTTTGGTTCCGTGTCTATAGGATCGAGTTTTGCACCTAGTGTCTATATTCCTTATGAGGGTTTAGAATCCACGCAACTGGTGCAGCCTGGTAGTATGGTGGAGTACAATTACTACAGAAAGTTAGATGAGGGAGTCGATGGAGAGTTGTGGGAAGAGTCTTTTGGGCGAAAAGAAAAGTTTAGGGATCAGAGTTTCCGCGTCACCACACTGGATGATAATCGACGTAATCTGGATCGGGTATTCGAGTCATTGAATAGTTTTTTGAATCTTGTTGCCCTTGTATCCCTCTTGTTAGGATGTATAGGCGTTGCAAGCAGTGTACTTATCTACATCAGATCTAAAGTGCCTTCTATAGCCGTATTGCGATGTATCGGTATGAAAGAGAATGATGCTTTCTTGGTGTTTTTCTCTCAGATCTTCATATTGGGATTTATAGGAGTTTTGATAGGTACATTTTTGGGCAGTATGTTGCAGATTTTGTTGCCTATTGTACTCAAAGATGTTTTGCCTTATGAGGTCGATCTTAAGGTCAGTTGGCGGGCTGTGATGCAGGGCTTATTTATAGGGACTACTATTACCAGTTTATTTGCCCTAGTACCCTTGTTATCAGTGAGGAAAATAAGTCCATTACGGACACTGAGAGCGAGTTTTGGTGATGCTGGTGGAGGATTAGATAAGTTGCAATATATGGTCTATGCAGGCATTCTACTCATGCTACTGTTATTCCTCTTTAGTCTTACGGAGAGTTGGATGGCGGCCTTGATTTTTACGGCGGGGATACTTTTGTCTTTTGGCATTTTATATGGAATGGCGGCATTGGCAATGTTTATTGCTAGACGATTTTTTCCTAGGCAATGGAGTTTCGTGTTGAGACAAGGAATATCTAATCTCTTCAGACCTAATAATCAGACCAAGACGCTTATTGTCTCTATTGGATTAGGAACATCTATATTGACAACGCTATTCATCATACAGGGTCTATTGCTCAATAATGTCCAATCAATGGATGCAGGAGAGCAACCTAATATGATACTATACGGCATCAAAACGGACCAAAAAGATACGCTGGCAGAAATTACCAAAGAATTTGATCTGCCACTGGTGGAGCAAGTACCGATAGTGACTATGCGACTAGCAGGATGGAAGGGGAGAACTAAATCAGAATGGCTAACCGACACCATCAATAGACCGAGAAGATGGGCTGTCAATAGAGAGGCAAGAGTGACGTATCGTGATACGATTGCCTTTGATGAGAAGCTCATAAGAGGTGAATACACGGGATATGTCAGTGCAGGTGACTCCATCTGGATATCGCTGGACGAAGGTTATGCAGAATCGCTCAATGTAGATATCGGCGATGAGATGATCTGGAATGTGCAGGGAACGGAACTGACCACTTATGTGGGAAGTATCAGGGAGATTAATTTCAGATCGATGCGCACCCGTTTTTTCATTCTTTTTCCGAGGGGTGTGCTGGAGGCGGCACCTCAGTTTCATGTACTTGTGTCAAAGGCACCTAATAACGATGTACTGGCAGCCTATAGAAGAAAAGTGGTTAGAACTTTTCCTAATGTATCGGTTGTCGATCTGGGGTCAATTCTCGTAACGCTCAATGATATCCTGTCCAAGGTGTCATATATTATAAAGTTCATGGCAGGATTTAGCATACTCACAGGGCTTATCGTCTTACTGAGTTCACTTCTGCTGTCCAAGTATCAACGGATCAAAGAAAGTGTCTTACTGAGAACGCTAGGCGCTGTCAAAGAGAAAATACTCATGATTAATGCCACCGAGTATGCCATATTAGGGGCGATTTCGGCTTTTATAGGCATTTTGATATCGCTCATAAGCAGTTATTTGATTGCGACACAGCAAATGGAACTTGATTTTCAGATACAATGGTGGCCTATATTTGGGGTTTTTATATTTATAACCTTACTTACAGTGATTATAGGTCTATGGAATACCCGAGATGTCATATCCAAATCTCCATTAGAAGTACTCAGAAAAGAAGTCAATTAAAATACTCACTAGAATAAAACTTAAATAAATGTCAGCATTAGATAAGATAGACCCAGCCTTAATCAATATGGCTATGGAGAATGCGTCTTTCGAAAAAGATACAGATATATGTATCCACACTAATAAGGGAGATATCAATCTGGTACTCTACGGTACTAAAACACCTAAGACGGTATTGAATTTTTTAGAATTGGCGAAGGCTGGATATTATGATGGATTGTCATTTCATCGAGTGATTCCAGATTTCATGGTACAAGGGGGTTGTCCTCTCGGTACAGGGACAGGCGGACCGGGTTATAAATTCCAAGATGAGTTCCTTGCTGAGTTAAGGCATGATAGCCCTGGAATATTATCTATGGCCAATGCAGGTCCTGGTACTAATGGATCTCAGTTTTTCATTACGCACGTGGATACGCCGTGGTTGGATGGTAAGCATACGGTATTTGGGAAGGTCAAAGGAGAAAGTGATATGGAAACGGTCAATGATATCAGAATGGGCGATGAGATTCTGAGCATCGAGATATTATAATATCGTCTTACGAGGCAAGTAGAAAAAACAAAGAGGGCTGATGCAATTGCATCAGCCCTCTTTTATGATATAACTTATGTGTTTCTTTTCTTAGTTAGTGGAAGCAGAAGCTCCTTTAGATATAATTAGGTGTTCCTTTTTCTCAAATGCCTTGACAGAATCCAAATTGGCTTTGTAGTTAGTGTCAAAAGTCTCTAATTGCGTCGAAGCATATTCCTTGACCTCTTTTGCCGCGTCCTCTCTTAAGAAATCAGGCAATTTTCTATTGGCAATCTGCATTTCGTTAAGGTATCTCTGGACCGCGTCTTTTTTCTGCTTCTTATGAGTCATTGTCAGAGATTTGACCCTTGACACCGTTCTTTTCTTTAGATTAACGACCATCATCTCCTCACCGTCTTCTAATGTCTTAGAGAAATCTTCTATCAGTCTGACCACATCTTTCTGATAATCCTCGTCAAGACCTGTCAGGTCTTTTTCGAGTTCTTCTTTGCTCTTGTCTAAGGTTTCCTGATACTCCGTTCTTAGTTTTTCATTTTCCTCTGTGAGCTCAATCTTAACAGTCTCTACATTCATAATGTCTGATATCAGCCCTTGCCCATAGCTGATAACTCCCCCCAAACAAGCACAGAGTGTTATAATTAAGTTTTTCATCAAATACATTTACGAGTTAAACTGATTTTGTTATTAAAAGTACTGAAAAAATTGATTTTCCGACTCTATTTACAAATTCTATAACGCTTAATTAAAACGAATAATTTCAAATAGTCCGAGACCATGCAAAATCTAATAGTTTTTTAACCCCTCTTTAGTTATTCTTAACGACTGGAGAGCTTAAATATTATTTCACGATCCCTTAGAATATTGTAATAACATTAGAAATAATTATGCCAATAATTGATTGTCAGATTATTATGTATGATATAATTATAACATGTGTTTGCTGTCTTTTTTCTTAGGTCTATTTTTATCTCTGCACAGGCATTCTGCCATATATTGCATTTGATTCTATAATAAAGTGATCTATGAAGTATTTATTTTTTCTCATGTCTCTTTTACCTCAGCTCGTTGTGGCGCAGAGCGAACATCTGGAAGCCTTTGATAACCTTATAGGAAAGACGTGGGTAGCCGATGGAAAGTGGGGTAATGGCAGCCGATTTTATCAAGAAATCGACTATGCTTATTCTCTGGATAGCGCTATTATTATTGCTAACTCTTTGGGATTTGTAGATCAGGAACAGACCAAACTGGGAGCAAGGAATCATGGCATAAGACGCTACGATGCTCAGTCTGGTAAGATCATGTTTTGGGAGTTTGATGTTTTTGGAGGATTGACAGAAGGGACCATTACCATAGATGGAAATAACATCAGATACCAATACGATTATGGTGGTACAATGGTGACAGACCTATGGGAGTATGTAGACGAAGACACCTATAATTTTAAGGTGGGAAGTTATGGAGAGGAAGGCTGGAAGCAACTGTATTTAGAGACCCAATTTAGAGCTAAGAAAGAACTAAGTGTACAAGAGGGATTCAGTATGATTAAACAAAACTTGCAAGGTCACTGGTCATCCACTGCATGGGATGGCACGCTCAACGAAAACTGGTATCTCGATAATAAGGGAGACCTCAACCAAACCGCGCAGTATATTGAAGATAACGAGGTGCTATATGAGGCAAGCAACAAAATAGAGGTTGTTAATAACGAACTGATTTTGTTTAGTGTTATCAAAGATTCCAATCCAAAAATCTTTAAGGCTACAAGTGTAGAGAGTGACAAAATAACATTTGAGAATACGGATTATTCCAATCCCAATAAGGTGATATATCAGTTCGTCAGTAATGAGGAATTTCATAGGTCTATCAGCGGCACAGAAAATGATCAGCCCAGCAGTTATACTTTTAAATTTAAGAAAGCCCATTAGTCTTTATCGCATAACTTTAGGATGAGACTATTATTTGATATTGCTTTTGATGGAGGGGCTTATCACGGCTGGCAGAGACAAAAGCAAGTCGTCAGTGTGCAGGAAATCATAGAGAATAAGCTAGCCTTATTATTCCAAAAGTCTATTACAATCTACGGATGTGGACGAACTGACGCAGGTGTACATGCCGAGCATTATTACTTTCACATAGACATTCCAGATCAGCCCATTGATAACTTAGCATACAAGTTGAATAGGATGCTTCCCACAGATATTAGTATAAATAATATTAAACCTGTACGGGCTAATTTTAATTCCCGATATGGTGCAAAGAGTAGAACTTATAGATACTATTTTCATCATACTCCAGACCCATTTTTAACTAGATATAGCTATTATTTAGATGGTCAGAATTTTGACTTGGACCTGGTGTCAAGGGCGGTTAAACTGATAATAGGAAAGCATGATTTTAGATATTTCTGTAAGACACCAGATCGACATAATACTACGGACTGCACAGTGTACGATGCAAAAGTAGAGCGTATTAATGAGGACAGATGGTGTATAATTATCAAGGCCAATAGATTCTTGAAATCAATGATCCGTATCATGGCTTATCGACTTGTCTCAATAGGAATAGGTGAGATGCACATAGACACGTTCTCCTACTATCTTAATGGCGAAGAACCTCAGGAGCAAGTCAAGCTATTAGCCCCTCAGGGCTTATTCCTCACAGATGTGGAATACGAAAATGTATAACCGAGTACGACTAATTTCTTGGATTAGAATTGAAGCTGGTGACTCCGACTAATCTGTCGTATTCTTCAGTATATCCGCGATAATAGACTAGGATATGATAATAATTTTCTGTCTCATAATAGCTTCCTTCTATAGCATCTATGTCAAGTTGTCCGTCTTCCGTTTTGAGTGCGTACATGTAATCGTAAAAGCCTTGTTTGAAAGGGGCTTCGAGCAAATATAGTTGTCTACTGGCATCATATTCCATGCGGTATTCTTCTTTAGCCTGCCAGTCAGAAAACGCTCCTACGATGTAGACATCTTCTTCGTATTTCTTATAACTTTCTAGAGGAAAAATGACATTGCAATACTCGCTGGTGACATGCCCATCGTTATAGTCTTTATTGTCA
Organism: Saprospiraceae bacterium; assembly: GCA_020628095.1. Lineage (GTDB taxonomy): Bacteria > Bacteroidota > Bacteroidia > Chitinophagales > Saprospiraceae > RFSX01. The sequence continues at coordinate 21,531 of JAHDFP010000001.1, read as the reverse complement.
AGTACAAAGAAACCGTTAGCATCTATTTCGTATAGAAAGTTTCTGTCATATCGCCGTTTACATAAGTCTAACAGGACATTGGTTTCTGTTTCGTTACGTTCTATGGCATTGACGAATTCGGTTGCATATTGTAAGGTTCTTATGTCAAAGTTTCTAAATTCCTTGAGTGCCGGAAAGGTGATTTGATCGAATTGATCAAAGATTAATTGATCACCTAGTACAAAAGTGCCTCGTACATTATTAAGAGCAGAATTCCAGTTGCCATTTTGTACAATAGATACGGTTAATTCTTCTAACGGTCTGGATATACGCATACCCTCATAGTCCAGTTTGATATTCATCTCCTGATGCGTATTGATCTTGGTAACATTGGTAGGCTTGATAATGGAGGGCATAATTCTGACATTGTTTTCTGCTACCATAAATCGTCTCGTCAGGACAGGGTCTCCTGTTTCTTCGTCCGTAATAATAAGTACATAATTGCCCGATATGATCCATCTAAGATCATCGTTGGGTAATTCGAGTTGGTAGTTGGTGTATTCGGAATATCCATTGGCAGAAAAAGAAAAATTATCTATTTCCTCACCATTAAATCCATCCAAATATTCTATTTCGTCCAGAGCGGATGGTTGCCAGTCTTTGTCACAATGTATCACGCTATATAGAAAGGATCGATACTCACCGTCTATATCGTCAAAGGTCAATCTAAGTCGGCTACTGCGGCTGGAGTTGAGATCTATTATAGGAAGCGATGTGCTCAATGCTCTGTGCGCAAATACAACAGATTTTATATTGGGTTCGTAGACTTTGTTTTCGTACAGAACAGTCTGCTGAGCTTGTAGATATCCACAGAATACTAGACTGAGGGTAAAGATGACTATGCGCTTCATATAATCGTTAACGGATTTACTTTTGATAATGATCGTTATAAAGGTAATTTAACCTAATTTTTAAATATAACGAGACGTAGAGAACTCAGCATACTTTACAATTTATAATTTACCGTATGCGGTGTACTTGTCCACGGATTATCCTTTATCCTGAATCTCCAATCCCAAAGCGCGCATTCCTCTGCATAAGCTATTCCCACGCGAGGTGATTTTATAACATTATTAGCGGTAATATTCTGATTATCAGCAATATATACTGGATTAGTGCTGTCGTATAAGGAGAGTCCATTGTGTTTTCTTGTTATACCTAGTGCTTGACATACTTTACCAGGGCCATTGGTTTGGTTGTATTTCTTGGCTTTTGGCCTTCTTTGTCTTATGACATCCATGCCTTCTATGGGTTCTACGGCTCTTATAAGAATCGCATGAGCGACTTCTTTAGGTCCAGTGACGACATTGAGCATATTATGCAGACCGTAGCATAGATAGACATACGACGTACCGCCTGTGGCATACATAGTTTCTGTTCTTTTGGTGCGGCGATGATTGTATGCATGTGAGGCTTTGTCGTATGGTGCTTTGTAGGCTTCTGTTTCTACTATTTTGGTGATTACTTTTTCATTGTCTATATGACTGATGAGGTATTTCCCCAGAAGATATGTGGCTAGATAAAGGATGTCCTCTGATAGAAATATGGAAAGGTCTATTGTTTTGAAATTGTCCAATTCTATAATTTCTTAAAACTCCAAAATCATACCCCGATGAGGAATATCATCTTCTAGGTACTCTTCCCCTATAGCGACAAATCCCAGAGAACTATAAAAGTCAAGAATATAGGTCTGCGCGGATATTTTGATAGGGTGGTGGGGATACAATTCCTTTGTCTTTTCTATGGAGACTTTCATGATAACTTTACCTATTCCTTTTCCTCTATATTCTTGATCATTTACCACACGCCCTATGGAGCTGTAATCTGGATAAGAAGCACCAGGAGCTAACAATCTTGTGTATGCGACAATCTTATCGTCGTGATAAGCGATGATATGATGCGCCTTTTGATCTTTATCATCCAGGTCCTGATAAGGACAATTTTGTTCTACGACGAATACCTCCTGTCTTATCCTTAGTAGCCCATATAACTCGTAGATAGATAATTGATCGAAGGATTTGATTACGTACTGTAATTTGATGTCATTAACGTCGACCGTCATCATAACCTGAGATACTTTTATCTGCCGAAAATTGAAAGTTGGTTTTCATCTGATATGTTCCACAGATACCTAATTGGTTACCGTGACTATCGGTGATTTCTTCAAAATGAACGCACTCCAGATGATCGGAGTAGAAGATATGATCGTAGGACCTTTCTGGGCTGAAATTAGGACCTCGTCGGCTATTATTCAGCGCATTGGAGGTACGGAAACTACTCAGTTCTTTGGACCAATAGACCTCCGAAAAATCTCCCATGATGATGACGGGATTTTTAGATTTTTGCACTTGCTCAGTGATGATGTCAAAATGGCTTTTCCTATTGAGATTAGGCAGAGGGTAGAGTAGCGGGACATAAGCGGAAATGATATCTATGTCATGGAGAGGATTCTCCAAGGTCATGATGACATTAGGGATGTTTTCGTAGTAAAATGTCTTTTTGTCATTAAAGTTTTTCTCTGAGAACAAGGCGACACCGAAAGGGTCCACCCTTTTCATTTTGTGCCACATGGGGAATATGATATTGAGTTCTCGTTGCAGCAGCACATCCCAGTCAGGTGTGTATTCCTGAAAGGATACAAAGTCTGCATTTAGCTTTTTGATAATCTCCGCTAGTTCTGGATTTTCTTTGTTGACGGAGCTCAGGTTGATATGGACGACTTTGATCTTGGGCAAGAAATTGCTTTGAGGTAGTATTATGTCTGAGTTAGAGGCCATCTTAAGGAAAAAGGCCACGAATGCCGTCGATAGCATCCCTATGAACATTAACCGTCTTTGATTAAAAATCAAAAACAAAAAGCTCACAAATAACATCCCAAACATCAATATAGGTGCATATTCTGATGTCCTTTCTAGAATATCTATATCAGGAGGATAGATAAGGGTAATCGCAGATAGCAAGATGATTATACTTGCTAATACCTGAGTGACCTTATGACTGAGTATTGTTCTCAATTACTTAATTAGATAAAAGTCCATATATATCGGCAGGGAAAGATGACAAAGTTAATCTATTAATCCAGATTACGGCTTAGAACACACACCTCTTTGCCTCTAATCACCTGACCATCAGGGTGAAATAATTCGTAAAATATTATATACATCCCTGTAGGCGAAGGATTGCCATCACTTTTATTACCATCCCATCGCAATATTCCCCGAGTACCAAGTAGATTGTTATTAGATAAATCAGTCTCGTGGCGTCCCTTATCGTCTAATACTTTTGCAGTCAATACATATCCTGATTGCTCCAGATTATATCGTATAATCAAAAAGTCCTTATCACCATCCAGATTAGGTGTAAAAGTCTTGTACTCTAAGAAGACTTTATCTTCTGATGGATCGGTCAGGTCCTGAGCAGCGGAGTTAACATAACCTGGCGTACCATAATTATAGTCTGCCGATGCTGATGTCCAGTTATTGGCATCATTGGTAGGACTCATAAGGGAGATTCTTTCGAGGCTAATTCCTTCTCGATCCGCTATGATCTGCTGATGGTAATCTTCATTATAATCGAAACTATCAATAATCTCTAATTCGCTCCCGTTGTCATACATAAGGGTTACATTCCCCTCATCATCATTGAATGAAGGTAAATCTGTTTCTATGATTATGGCTTCTGTAAGAGGCTGGTATGTATCTATTATATGTGTTTTATCACTTGTCATAGCGATTATCTGTTTGGGTTCTAGGATGATAGACTGTGTAATTATCTTTTCGGTATTCTTATCGGTATTGGCTATTATCAGATTTCTTAGATCGACTATTTTATCAGAATTATTGATTATTTCTACGTAGTCAGATCCTCCTGTGACCGGGTTGAATAGTATTTCATTAATATGCAACTGAGCTTCATCTGGTGACAAGTAATAGATGAGTTCTATAGTTTGTTCTTGACTTTTATTGCCAGCAACATCACTTATGCCGTCTATGCGTAGGTCGATATATTGTCCTTTTATAATTGGATCATCCGTTATGATAATGACTGTATTCTGAAGAGCAGAGCTTAGTACAACATCTTTTATACTCTGGTCATCAGAAAGGCTAAAATTGTCTATGGAAATCACATCAGAGAGTGCCTCGTCAAATACCAGCGTGATCGTTGTATCTGAGCTTATCTCTGCTGATATTAACTGGGGTGGAATGGTATCTTTTTTGATCTCATCTATGCTGATGTTATCAAAGAAAAACTTATCCGATCGTGAGGAGGTGTATTGACATTTTATACCGAAATATTGCATCTGAGCTGGACTAATAATCAGGTCTTTATTTATTGTCAGTTCTTCTGACGTCAACAGTGTGTTGTAATCGGTTGATCTGATTATCCATTCTTCATTTTCATTATAGAGGATATGGATTTTTTTATGAAAGGCTTGAGATACTTGCCCCATGATGCCTTCGGCGATGACCGTTTGGGTGCCTTGATCTATTTCTATGAGTTGGATGGCGTCATCATTACCTGATTGTCCTATGGATATCATATAGCCTGAGGCTAGGTCGAGATTGATCTGGTCGACAGCCAGAATGATGTTCAATGCATTAGATGTCGATGGAGCGAATTGTAACTCTATATCCATGAGCCATTCTATACTATCGGGATAAGACAAGGCTCTATATAATAGTGCCTCTCCTGAGTCATCGTCTGCAAGTTGCAGTCTATTCTCATCATTAATCTCGAAAAGATTTACATCTCCATTCCATAAGCTAAGATCACTAGATGAAAAATCGTCAAATAACTGGCATAAAATAATATGCGGTAATATGACGATTATTATAGTAAGGCATAATCTATGCATGGAATAAATATACTAATCGGATGTGTGACTTTTTACAGATTTATCATCCTAAGAAATAGATTTACGTATTATATACTTTTGTAATCTGATATATAATAAAGAATGAAATTAGCATTAGTAGGAGCGACTGGACTAGTAGGACAAGAAATGATAGAAGTCCTAGAAGAACAAAAGATAGAGATAACGGAATTCATCCCCGTGGCGAGTGCTAGATCAGTGGGCAAAGAAATAAAGTTAGCTGGACAAAATTATAAGGTAGTCTCTATGCAGGAGGCTATAGATAGGTGTCCTGATTATGCCTTGTTTTCGGCAGGTGGTGGCACATCAAAGGAATTTGCTCCCGCTTTTGCAGAAAAAGGAACGGTGGTCATAGATAATTCTTCCGCTTGGCGAATGGACCCGACTAAGAAATTAGTCGTCCCAGAGGTCAACGCTGATGTGCTTACAAAAGAGGATAAAATTATAGCTAATCCTAATTGCAGCACTATCCAACTGGTTGTCGCCCTTAATCCTCTGCATAAGAAATATGGTATCAAGAGATTAGTCATATCCACTTATCAGTCTTTTACAGGGACGGGTGCTAAAGCGGTAGCTCAGTACCAATCAGAATCTCGCGGTGAGACGATGAATAATACCGATAGGGCTTATCACCATCCTATATACGAAAACTGTCTTCCTCATTGTGATATATTCTTGGATAATGATTATACCAAGGAAGAAATGAAACTTGTCCACGAGACTAGGAAGATCATGGATGCGCCGCAGATAGCCATTACCGCAACGGCTGTGCGTGTGCCTGTACATGGTGGACATTCAGAATCCGTCAATGTGGAGTTTCATAATAATATAGATGTAGAAGAGGTCAAGGAAATAATGAGAAACGAAAAAGGAATTATTCTAGAAGATGATATACATAATAATGTATACCCTATGCCGAGATATGCTAGAAAGAAAGATGAGGTTTTCGTAGGTAGAATCCGAAGAGACGAGTCTATAGAGAATGGACTCAATATGTGGATCGTGGCTGATAATCTAAGGAAAGGAGCCGCGACTAATGCAGTTCAGATTTTGCAACATCTTATTTAATTAAAAATTATATTTGTTAGTGGCGATTATGAAGTTATAACGGTAAGCAAAAGTTGTTTTGAAAGAGTTGAAAAAGATACAGATATATCCAGAAATATATCATTGTAAGTAACATAAAGAATACAAGACGTAAAGTAAAAGAGACCTAAAATGAAAAAGAAAATTGTACTGTGGGGAAATGACGAAAACGAAAAGAAAATCCTCGTCGCACTCGAACTGAAAGCTGAAGATAACCAAGTGAATGTCTATACATTCGCAGAAGAATTAGCCACTGAGGAATTTTATAACCTCATGATGAATGATTGGCGAATGGGCAAAGAAGTAGCCTTTCCCGATGGTCACACCGTATCTTCTAATCCTCTTTCTCTCACAGACGACCTTCTTCCAGAAAATATCAAAGTAATAAGGACGGACGTTATAAGTCGCGCCAAGGCAGAGTGGCACTTCGTAGTGTTATCGGAGAAGCTCTATGATATGTATAAGACAGAGCTAGAGGATATCAAAGAGAAAGTGGATCAGTTGGTAGATTTTGACGGTGGTCTCTGGGATGAGATGAAAGAATTCTGGTCTAAGATCAACGAGCAGATCAGAGAAAGAAACCTCTTCCGAGAGCAGGCCAATAAACTCAAGGATCAGACCAATGCACTTTTCAATCAACTAAAGGAACTCCGTAATAAGGCCAACGAGCAGTTCTCGGAGGTGTCCAAGCAGAGATTTGATGTATATAAAGCCAAACTAGACGAAATAGAGCAAAAAGTAGAAAAAGGATTAGGTCTCAATCCTATATTCAACGAACTGAAGAAAATACAGTCGGAGTTCAGAGACGAAAAGATGACGCGTGGTGATAGCAACAGACTATGGAAGAATATAGATGTGCTGTTCAAAAAAGTAAAAGAAAAGAAATTCGGTAAGCCAGCCGAGGGTAGTAATAATAATGCGAGCAGATTAGAGAGACGCTATAACGGTCTTATGGGTGCCATCGATAAAATGCAGAGGTCTATAGATCGCGATAAGAAAGATATAGACTTCCAGAAAAGAAGAGTCAATGAGACCGATGGTCAGCTGGAGATGCAAATACGTCAGGCCAAAGTCAAGATGATAGAAGAACGTATCGCCTCCAAAGAGGAAAAGCTCAACGAAATGCTCGGTACCAAAAAAGAGTTAGAATCCAAAGTAGAGAAAGAGAAGGAACGCGCTCAGGTGAGAGAAGAGAAGAAAGAAATCCAAAAGAAGAAAAAGGAGGTCAAAGAAAAAATCGCGGCAGAGATAGCAGAAAAGTCTAAAGAAGTAGATGACGAAAAAATGAAGAAAGCAGCCTCTAAGCTCAAGCCTGATGCAGAAGCAGATAAGAAAGTAGAGAGTGTAGAAGCGAAAGAAGAAGCGCCAAAGAAGGAAGAACCAAAAGAAGAAGCGCCGAAGAAAGAAGAATCCTTATTAGGTGCGATTGCGACGGTGGCTGGAGAAGCGCTGGAGAATGTCGTAGATACGGTCAAAGCCGTCGGCGAGGTCGTCGGTGACAAAATAGAAGATAAGCTAGAAGACGTCAAAGAAAAAGTAGAGGATATAAAAACGGATATTCAGGAGAAAGTGGCTATAGAGCAATCAGAATCTTCTGAGTCAGATGATGAAGGGTCCTTACTCAAGAAAGGAGGCATCCTTGCGACTGCCGCTGCAGCGGGTGGTCTATTAGTAGATAAAATGAAGGATAAAGCTGCAGAAACCAAAGAAGCAGTGGAAAGCAAAATATCTGATATCAAAGAATCCGTCACAGAGTCCACGGATCTCAATCCTGATGAGACTATCGACGAGGTGGCATCACGGATGAGTGGGGAAGAAGAATAGTTGTTTCCTTTCTAAGAAGAAGAAAATCACAAAATATACAATGGCATCGCTGATAAGAACAGCATGCCATTTTTTTATTCCTTCCATACAGCTTACCGTAGTAAAGATCAAAATATCATCTTGAGGTTTTTGATTTCTATATTTTTGGTGAGCTTGTTGGTCAGGAGACCAACAAAAGATCTTTTGATTTCTGACTTATTTTTAGATGTTCCTTGTAGGCTTTCCGATGTATTTTGAGAAGTCCTTTGTTGGTCTCCCGACCAACAACAAATAGAATATGTCTAATGAACAAATTTATTATTTCCTCATATCAATTTTAATCCCTTTCATGCCGCCTAAGATTGTAAAAGTTCAGAATATCATTTTGAGATTTTTGCTTTATATGTGTTTGATATGCTTGTTGGTCGGGAGACCAATGAAAGACCATTGACCTACATTAATCACTAATCAAAAAAAAAGTGTAAAATATTTGTCACTTGCATAGGGGTGATTCCAGTTTTATCTGTCTATATAGCGAACGGCGTTAATAACCGTTCAGATAATGAGAATGAAACCGAACTCCGAAAGGAGTATAACTGGATCTTACTAAATTATAAGTATGAGTACTCGGCCTCACGGCTGGGTACTTTTTTTTCTGAAAAATCCTAAATAACAAATACTTCCTTCGTTGGAAAAATTTGGATAGGAGGTTTCGGATTTTTTTTTGTTGCTCACATGGTGTGAGTTTTTGTCAGTTGGTTTACCAACTGACTAGCTTTTACTCTACTCAAGTTTTTTAACCACAATTCAAGTAAGGGCAGATGACGATTTGTTTGTCCTTATAAGTGCACAGGTGTGCTACTGCTGATCAATTTCTTGTTTTATAATAATGTCCTAATCATTTACTTGGTGAGGCAGTATTATAAGCATTGACAATTATGTGACAATTACTTTGATAGTGTGTCGCTTGGTTGTCGTTTGTCATGTCATTACATGGCAATGTAAAGTAGCCGTCTGTCAACATATTGTATTTAATTACAATTTGCGAAAGTTATATCCATTTACCTTTTAATTGAGAAAAACATTGAGAATGAGTACAAATTTCAATTGGGTTAAACCAATTCGCGCTAGACTTACTTTTAGCGCAACTCTCATATTCTGTATGTTTTGTATGCTAGGAGAAAGTGTACAAGCTCAGAATATTTCTTTTCCCGATCTACCACAATCAGGCGAAGACTACAAAAAGTCTTCCTCTGGCAGGTCTGCTAAAGCACCTGAGTGGAAAGTAGAGAAAGGAGAACATACCGAAGCAGGAGATATTAGCCTGCAAATTCTTAGTCATGAGAATGGCGTATATCATATACAATATGATTATGTCAAAGAGGCAATGCCTAATCCTTATACGGTCAAGCATGACTATTATATGACATCACTTGCCGATGGAGGTGTAGCGGTGGACATCAATGCATTTATGGATCACATGGATCTGTATCTGGATGAGTCTGTGACGCTCAAGTACAACGGTGACCGGGTGATTATTCCAGCAGGATTAGACAAAGGGTCTTCTATCGAGGAAGTGAATGGAGAATTTTTTATGACCATCGAGGGTGTAGAGGATTTTCAGAAAAGGTATGTCGTGCGGTTATCCAATTTTGAAATATTGGGTGTGAAAAAAATTAGACTCAATGGAAAAGATCATAATGCCTACGAACTAGCTTATGATTATCACAACGAGACCACTTACAGAGGAAGTTTTGTTTCTTCTAAAGCGCAACGTGTCGTTGGTGATTTTATTCCTGATTTAGGTTTTGTACAGACATCCAGAAAAGGAAGTAACGAAACACGTGGTCACATGATCAGTCAAAACTTCAGTTCTGGTCTCAAATCTGACAATCAATAAATCAGAATAAGTAGCATACAATATATCCTGACAGAAGTATAACCGATTTGCATCTCAATACATCTTATCATGTACTTGTAAGCGTCTATAGTCGTAGCGTCGGCTGTGGGGATAATAATGATATGCTCTCTTCAATAAAAAAATTGCTTAAAGCATAAATTAAATCGTTTTAAAATGAATTTAAATTTTTACACCCAAAAAATTGGAATAAGGAAAATTTTCTTATTCTCTATTTTCTGTTGCGTGAGTGCGTTTGGTCTTATGGCCCAGACCGCTACCGTAACTAATTCTGGTTCCTCAGGAGGTCAGTATTGGTGGGATCTCAGCAATGGTGAGCGAGTCACCTGTATAGACCCAGGTAGATCTTTACCTCCTGATGGTCATACTTATACCTATAACGGAGCTGGTACATGGAACCCTTCTAGTACAAGATATCAGAGAGGTTCTGGAGGATCAGGATGTGATAACTATACGTCTGCTGGTGTTCTAGCCGGAGGAGAAACAGTATGTCAGGGGCAAGACTACACAGTACCTGTGACTTATCCTGTATATCCATCAGGCGGATCAGGGACAGAGTACTATGCCTTAATAATAAGGACCGCGACCTGCGGTACTAATTGGGGAGCATGGGATGATTACAGAGAGGATAGTTATAATGATCCAGATTTTGTAGCTGCAATTAATTCTGGTAGTTTCGAGATGTACTGGGCAGCAATAAGAGAAGGATGTAATACATGGTTATATAGTAATACAGTTACTTATATCAAAGAATGTACACCGCCTAATCCGACTTGCCAGATCAAAGTAAATGGTGGAGATTGGCAGCAGACTTGTAATGTTACAGTCTGTGAGGGCAGTTCTATACATTTCGGCCCATGGCCAGGACCTACTTGTTGTGAGAGTTATAACTGGAGTTGGACAGGTCCAGGAGGATTTACTTCTAATGTAAGAGATCCTCAGATCAGCAGTATTACTGCTGGAGGTACTTATGTAGGAACTTATTCTACACCTGCGGGATGTTCTAATCAGGTGACTTTTAATATTACTGTTTGCGGATCTGTCGATTCGCCAGGATCGATTTCTGGTGGCGGTACTTTTTGTGAGAGAATACCAGCGAATCAAACTTTTGGAGGACCAGCCGCATCAGGGGGTTGTGGATTAGCTATAGAATACTTATGGCAATATCGTGCAAGAAGTGGTTGTAGCGATACTTGGAGTGATTGGACTAATTGGAATCGGACGACCCAGAATGTAACCTGGGGAGACAATGGCGGTGACCATCAATTTAGAAGAGGAGCAAGAATAAGTGGTTGTGGAGATTACACATATACTAATACGATTACTTTTGAAGTAGACCGACCACTTGACAATCCAGGAACTATAAGTGGTGGTGGAACCTTCTGTAATATTATACCAGATAATCAGAGCTTCGGTGGACCAGATGCATCTGGTGGCTGTGGAGGAGCGATCGAATATTTATGGCAATACAGACGTAAATCACCTTGTGACAACAGTTGGACTGACTGGACTAACTGGGTAACAACTAAAGATGTGGTCTGGGGAAATAGTGCCAGTGATCACCAGTTCAGACGATTAGCCAGAAGAACAGGCTGTGGAAATGATTATGTATATAGTAACGTGATTACTTTTGATGTACAAGAACCATTAACCAATCCAGGAACTATAAGTGGTGGCGGAACTTTCTGTAATATCATACCAGATAATCAGAGCTTCGGTGGACCAGATGCTACTGGTGGTTGTGGCGCAGCAATAGAGTATTTATGGCAATTCAGACGTAAGGCACCATGTGATAATAGTTGGTCCGGCTGGACTAACTGGGTGACTAGCAAAGATGTGGTCTGGGGAAATAGCGCAAGTGACCACGAGTTTAGAAGAGGAGCGAGAAGAGCAGGTTGTGGAGATTACGTATTTAGTAATGTCATAACATTTGATGTAGAACAACCAGTGACTAATCCAGGTACGATATCTGGAGGTGGAACTTTCTGTAGTCTTATTCCAGATAATCAGACTTTCGGTGGACCAGATGCTACTGGTGGCTGTGGAGGAGCAGTAGAATACCTATGGCAATATAGAAGATCAGGTGCATGTGATGACAATTGGACAGAATGGACTAATTGGGTAACAACTAAAGATGTTACTTGGGGAAATAATGGAGCGGATCATCAGTTCAGGAGAGGAGCGAGAAGAGTAGGTTGTGGAGATTACGTATTTAGTAATGTCATAACATTTGATGTAGAGCAGCCAATTACTAATCCAGGCACCATAAGTGGTGGTGGAGAATTCTGTAATCTTATTCCAGCTGATCAGACTTTTGGAGGGCCAGATGCCACAGGAGGTTGCGGAAGAGCCGTAGAATACTTATGGCAATTCAGAAGATCAGGTGCATGTGATAATAATTGGACAGAATGGACTAATTGGGTAACAACTAAAGATGTCGTATGGGGGAATAATGGTGCAGACCATCAATTTAGAAGAGGAGCAAGAAGAATAGGTTGTGGAGATTATGTCTTTAGTAATGTGATAACATTTGATGTACATTGTTTACCGACGGCTAATGCGGGGAGTGATGATGTAATATGCTTAGACGAAACAAATTCGATTACTTTAAATGGATCTGCGTCCGGAGGGACTGCGGGTTATTCTTATTTGTGGACAGGTCCTGGTGTCACTAATGCTAATCAAGCTAATGCGACAGCTGGAGCACCTGGACAATATGTACTTACTGTAACAGATGCTAATGGGTGTACGGATACAGACGAGGTTACAGTAATATCTACGACACTGGCACTAACTTGCGATGCACCAGATGTGCGTTGTGCGGATGAGCCAGCACAGTTTCAGATTAGTTCTCCTCTACCTAATGTGACTTATCAGTGGAGTTTCACTGGTAATCCAGCTCTAGTTAGTGGAACATTGACATCACCATCATTAGTGATGAACTGGCCAGATGTACCTGGACAGTATACATGGACAGCGGTAGCTACTGATCCAGCAACGGGATGTCAGGCGACTTGTACAGGAGAGATAAACATTACAGAAGCTGTAAAAGCAAGAGCTGGTGAAGATCAGGTTGTATGTCAAGGCGGAAGTGTAGTTCTTGACGGTAGTGCCTCATCTCAGTTCGGAAACTACTTCTGGAGAGTAGTATCAGGAGATTTTAACTCGATAGATAATGGAGCGACATCTAATATGCCTTTGGTTAGTCCATTGGTCGATTCTGAGTATGAGTTGACAGTAGATGATCCAGTTAACGGATGTTTCAGAGTAGATAGAGTAACAGTTATAGTAGACGTCAATCTTAATCCTGTTGCAGATGCCGTAGGACCAAATGTTTTCTGCGCAGGAAATGATTTTACTTTAGATGCTTCAGGCAGTACGCCACCACCAGATGAGCCAGGGTCACCTTTGACTTATGCTTGGTTTGAGGGTACTAATTTGCCTGCTGGCCAGATTGGGTCTTCTGCAGTAATAACAACTAATGCGACTGAGACAACGACATATACTGTTGTAGTATATGCACAAAGCGGTTGTGCGGATACGGCTACAGTAGTTGTTCCTATCGTACCATGTGTGAGTATAGGGGGTGTCCTTTACTCGGATGATAATAATAATGGTATGCAAGATGCGGGTGAATTGTCTTTAGGTCTTAAAGGCAAGGAAACTCAAGTAGATTTATATAGAGCGGATGGGACTTTCATAGAGTCCATGATAACAAGTGCTAATGGTAGTTACTACTTCGATGATTTATTTGAGGGTAATTACTATGTAGAATTTATGCCACCTAGTAATCTACCAGTATCGTCTACACCGACGGATACAGCAGATAACCAGCAGGATGGCGATGACAATGGTATACAGCAAGATACGAATGGTGATGGCGTCACAGATGGTGTGATCCGATCGCCGATCATTAATCTTGCCGATAATCAAGAGCCTACAGAGAGCCAAAAGAAAGGAGATCTGGATGATGCAGATGATAACAATGGTGACTTGACGATTGATTTCGGTTTAGTGCCATTGATGAGTATTGGTTCTACAGTATGGTATGATAATAATAATAACGGATTGCAAGACAATGGAGAACTTGGAGTGGACTCTAAGGGTAAGACCATTACAATGCAATTAGTTGATACTAGAACAGGTGGAGTAATCAGAACGACTAATACGACAACTAATGGTAGCTATATCTTCGATATGCTTTTACCAGGTGAGTACATTGTTCAGTTTATGGCACCTGAGTCAGCGCCAGTATCTTCTACGACAACAGATACAGCAGATAACCAGCAGGATGGCGATGATAATGGTAGTCAGCAAGATACTGATGGAGATGGATTGACAGATGGTATGATTACATCACCAGTTATTGTATTAAGAGCAGATGATGAGCCTCTTAATGAGACGGGATCGAATGGAGGCAAAGATGATGCCTTGAGTGATGAGAATGGTGATATGACTGTCGATTTCGGTCTTGTACAATTAGTATCAGTAGGATCTACAGTATGGTATGATGATAATAATAACGGTATCCAAGATGCGGGTGAAGACGGTGTCGATTCTAAGGGTAAGACAGTTACATTAGAACTAAGAGATGCCGCGACTAATGCTATCGTAGAAACAACGAATACGACGGCTAATGGTAGTTACCTATTCGATGAGTTATTGCCAGGTGATTATTATATCACATTTGATGCACCAGATTCTGCACCCGTATCATCGACTACTGATTTCAGTAATGACGATCAGCAAGATGGTAACGATAACGGTATGCAGACTGATAGTGACGGTGACGGTCTTACAGACGGTCAGATTACATCTAACATCTTCTCTCTTTATCCAAACGAAGAACCAACTAATGAATCAGGTTCTAACGGTGGAAAAGATGACAACTTAGATGATGATAACGGAGATATGACCATTGATTTCGGTCTAGTAAGACTAGTATCAGTAGGATCTACGGTATGGTATGATGATAATAACAATGGTCTTCAGGATAACGGAGAAGAAGGAGTTGACTCTAAAGGAAAGACTGTACTTATGCAGTTAAGAGATGCAAATACAGATGCCATTGTTGCGACTACTAATACTACATCTAACGGTAGTTACTTATTCGATGAATTACTACCAGGTGATTACTATATCACATTTGATGCACCAGATTCTGCACCAGTATCATCAACGACTGATTTTGATAATGATGATCAAGTGGACGGTAATGATAACGGTACACAAACTGATAGTGATGGAGATGGTCTGACAGATGGACAGATTACATCTAATGTATTCTCTCTATTCCCTGATGAGGAACCGACGAATGAGTCTGGTACCAATGGTGGAAAAGACGACAACATAGATGATAACAATGGAGATATGACCATTGACTTCGGTCTTGTAAGATTGGTGTCAGTAGGATCTACAGTCTGGTTTGATGATAATGACAATGGTCTTCAGGATAATGGAGAAGAAGGCTTAGATTCAAAAGGTAAGACAGTAACCATGGAGCTAAGAGATGCAGCAACAGATGCAATCGTAGCGACGACTAATACGACGTCTAATGGTAGTTACCTTTTTGATGAGTTATTACCAGGAGATTACTATATCACATTTGATGCACCAGAAACGGCGCCTATCTCATCGACTACAGATTTTAATAATGATGATCAAGTAGATGGTAATGATAACGGTACACAGACTGATAGTGATGGAGATGGTCTGACAGATGGACAGATTACATCTAATGTATTCGCATTATTCCCTGACGAGGAGCCAACTAATGAGTCTGGTTCTAATGGCGGAAAAGATGATAATATAGATGATAATAATGGAGATATGACTATTGATTTCGGTCTAGTAAGAACTGTATCAGTAGGATCAACATTATTCTCAGATAATAATAACAACGGTATCCAAGATCCAGGTGAGCAAAACCTTGGTGAGAAAGGAAAGACTGTTGTATTAGAGATATATGATGCTGACACGGATCAGTTAGTAGCGACGACAACATCAGATAATGATGGTAGTTACTTATTCGAAGATTTACTTCCGGGAGATTACTACATCAAATTTGATGCACCAGAATCTCAAGAGGTATCTTCTACCACTGATTTTGATGATGATGATGGAGTAGATGGTAACGATAACGGTACGCAGCAAGATACAGATGGTGACGGACTTACAGACGGAGAAGTAACTTCTAATGTCTTTAACTTAACACCAGATACAGAACCGACTAATGAGCCAGGAGAGCATGGTGACAAAAATCCAGATGATGACAATGGTGATATGACTGTTGACTTTGGATTTGTACCATTAGTATCAGTGGGATCGACAGTATGGTTTGATGATAACGATAATGGTATTCAAGATAATGGAGAAGAAGGTTTAGATTCAAAAGGTAAGACAGTAACCATGGAGTTGAGAGATGCGGCAACAGATGCAATCGTAGCTACAACTAATACGACGACAGATGGCAGTTACCTATTTGATGAGTTATTACCAGGTGATTACTACATCACATTTGATGCGCCTGATACGGCACCAGTATCATCGACGACTGATTTTGACAATGATGATCAAGCAGACGGTAATGATAACGGTACGCAGACGGATAGTGATGGAGATGGATTGACAGATGGTCAGATTACGTCTAACGTATTCAGTCTACAAGGTGATACAGAACCGACTAATGAGCCAGGATCTAACGGTGGAAAAGATGATAACATCGATGATGACAATGGCGATATGACAATTGACTTCGGTCTAGTAAGATTGGTGTCAGTGGGATCGACATTATTCTCAGATAATAATAATAACGGTGTACAGGATGCTGACGAATTGACTTTAGGAGAGAAAGGTAAGACAGTAACACTTGAGTTATATGATGCGGATACAGGTCAGTTAGTAGCTACAACAACATCTGATAATAACGGAAGTTACTTATTCGATGAGTTGTTACCTGGTAACTATTACATCGAGTTTGAAGCACCAGATACACAACCAGTTTCATCGACGACAGATTTTGACGATGATGATGGAGTAGATGGTAATGATAACGGTACTCAAGAAGATACAGATGGTGATGGTCAGACAGATGGTACGATTACTTCAAATGTATTCTACTTACAACCAGATACAGAGCCAACTAACGAACCATTTGATAATGGTGATAAAGATGACGCTATTGACGATGACAATGGTGATATGACGATTGACTTCGGTTTAGTGCCATTGGTATCAGTTGGATCTACAGTGTGGTTCGATGATAACGATAATGGTATTCAAGATAATGGAGAAGAAGGCTTAGACTCAAAAGGGAAAACAGTGACTATGGAGTTGAGAGATGCAGCAACTGATGCAATCGTTGCTACAACCAATACAACTGCAGATGGTAGTTACTTATTTGATGAGTTATTGCCAGGTGATTACTATATCACATTCGATGCACCAGATACAGCACCAGTATCATCAACGACTGATTTCAGTAGTGATGATCAGGCAGATGGTAATGATAACGGAACGCAGACAGATAGCGATGGAGATGGTCTGACAGATGGTCAGATTACATCTAACGTATTCAGTCTACAAGCCGATACAGAACCAACTAATGAGCCAAGTAGTAATGGTGGTAAGGATAGTGTAGATGATGATAATGGCGATATGACGATTGACTTCGGTCTAGTAAGATTGGTGTCAGTAGGATCTACATTGTTCTCAGATAATAATAACAACGGTGTACAAGATCCAGATGAGTTGAATTTGGGAGAGAAAGGCAAGACAGTAACACTTGAGTTATATGATGCGGATACAGGTCAGTTAGTAGCGACAACAACATCTGATAATAACGGCAGTTACCTATTTGATGAGTTGTTACCAGGTAACTATTACATCGAGTTTGAAGCACCAGATACACAGCCAGTATCATCGACGACAGACTTTGATGATGATGATGGAGTAGATGGTAATGATAATGGTACACAACAGGATACAGATGGAGATGGTATGACAGACGGTACAGTAACATCTAATGTTTTCTATTTGGAACCAGATACAGAGCCTACTAATGAGCCAGGTGATAATGGTAACAAAGACAGTGCAGATGATGATAATGGAGATATGACCATTGACTTCGGTTTAGTGCCATTGGTGTCAGTAGGGTCTACTGTTTGGTTTGATGATAACGATAACGGTGTTCAAGATCCAGAAGAAGAAGGCTTAGATTCCAAAGGTAAGACAGTGACTATGGAGTTGAGAGATGCGGCAACAGATGCAATCGTTGCTACAACTAATACAACTGCAGACGGTAGTTACTTATTTGATGAGTTATTGCCAGGAGATTACTATATCACATTTGATGCACCAGATACAGCGCCAGTATCATCGACAACTGATTTCAGTAGTGATGATCAGGCAGATGGTAATGATAACGGTACGCAGACAGATAGCGATGGAGATGGCCTGACAGATGGTCAGATTACATCTAACGTATTCAGTCTACAAGCCGATACAGAACCAACTAATGAGCCAAGTAGTAATGGTGGTAAGGATAGTGTAGATGATGATAATGGCGATATGACGATTGACTTCGGTCTAGTAAGATTGGTGTCAGTAGGATCTACATTGTTCTCAGATAATAATAACAACGGTGTACAAGATCCAGATGAGTTGAATTTGGGAGAGAAAGGCAAGACAGTAACACTTGAGTTATATGATGCGGATACAGGTCAGTTAGTAGCGACAACAACATCTGATAATAACGGCAGTTACCTATTTGATGAGTTGTTACCAGGTAACTATTACATCGAGTTTGAAGCACCAGATACACAGCCAGTATCATCGACGACAGACTTTGATGATGATGATGGAGTAGATGGTAATGATAATGGTACACAACAGGATACAGATGGAGATGGTATGACAGACGGTACAGTAACATCTAACGTATTCTACTTGCAACCAGATACAGAGCCAACTAATGAGCCAGGTGATAATGGTAACAAAGACAGCGCAGATGATGATAATGGAGATATGACGATTGACTTTGGATTGGTACCATTGGTATCAGTAGGATCTACGGTATGGTTTGATGATAATGATAATGGTGTACAGGATCCAGGAGAAGAAGGCTTAGACTCAAAAGGGAAAACAGTGACTATGGAGTTGAGAGATGCGGCAACAGATGCAATCGTTGCTACAACTAATACAACTGCAGACGGTAGTTACTTATTTGATGAGTTATTGCCAGGAGATTACTATATCACATTTGATGCACCAGATACAGCGCCAGTATCATCGACAACTGATTTCAGTAGTGATGATCAGGCAGATGGTAATGATAACGGTACGCAGACAGATAGCGATGGAGATGGCCTGACAGATGGTCAGATTACATCTAACGTATTTAGTCTACAAGCAGATACAGAGCCAACTAATGAGCCAAGTAGTAACGGTGGTAAGGACAGTGTAGATGATGATAATGGCGATATGACGATTGACTTCGGTTTAGTTAGATTGGTATCAGTAGGATCTACATTATTCTCTGATAATAATAACAACGGAGTACAAGATCCTAATGAGGAGAACCTTGGCGAGAAAGGTAAGACAGTAACACTTGAGTTATATGATGCGGATACAGACCAGTTAGTGGCCACTACTGTGTCAGATAATAATGGTAGTTACTTGTTTGATGAATTATTGCCAGGTGATTACTATATCAAATTTACAGCTCCTGAGTCTAACTCTATTTCGAGTGACGGCGTAAGTGGCGATGACCAAGTGGATGGTGATGATAACGGTGATCAGCAGGATACGGATGGAGATGGTTTCACTGATGGAGAAATCACATCTACTGTATTCAACTTGACTCCTGATACAGAGCCGACTAATGAGCCATTTGATAATGGTGATAAAGATGATGCTATAGATGATGACAATGGAGATATGACAATTGATTTCGGTTTGAGACCAATTGCTGATATTTCTTTGATAAAAACAGTTGATAATAATACTCCATTGACAGGAGAGACTGTAACATTTACTATAGAAGTAACTAATGATGGACCAAGTCCTATTACAAATGCAGAGATAACAGACTTCTTACCATCAGGATATTCAAGTCCTTCTAATATAAGCGGTGGTGGAGTTGTTGTAGGCAGTACTATTGTATGGTCTGGAGTAAACATTGCTTTCCCAGGTAGTACAACATTTACTTTCGATGCCGTTGTTAATTCGCCAGCCGCGGGTGGCGATTACAACAATATTGCGGAGGTAACTGCAATGGATCAGGTTGATTTGGATTCAGAAGAAGGTAATGGTGCTGACACGGACGGTGATGGAGACATAGGACCTTCTGATAATGATGGTTCTGTAGATGCTGACGATGAGGATGATGGTGATGATGAGTGTGTGTTGGTCATAGAGTGTCCTGATGATGTAGTAGTAGAGTGTATTGCTGATTGGAGTCCTACAGCGGTAGATTACAGCTCTTGCTGTGATGCTACAGTAACCAATACAGATCCTTCTCTAACTACTGGTCTTCCAGATTGTGATGCGTCTATATACGAGGTTGTATATACTGTGAAAGATTGTTTCAGAGAAACTAATTGTACACAAACTATAACAATCAGTAACATAGGTCCTGCAATAGTATGTCCAGCGGATGCGACAGTAGAATGTGCAGCAGATATAGCAGAAGGTTCACCTACTGTAACTGTTTCATGTACTTTAGGTAGCGCAATAACAACAGACGGCCCTAACTTAGTTAGCGGTCAGGCAGATTGTGATGGAGCGCAGTATGAGATCGTATACACAGTGACAGATGATTGTGGAAGAAGTGCAAGTTGTACGCAGACCTTTACGATAGCTAACGATGGCCCGACAATCGTATGTCCAGCAGATGCGACAGTAGAGTGTGCGGCAGATATAGCGGAAGGTTCACCGACGACAACGACGTCATGTGGCTTAGGCAGTGCCGTAACAACAGATGGACCAAACTTAGTGAGTGGTCAAGCAGATTGTGATGGAGCACAATATGAGATCGTATACACAGTGACAGATGATTGTGGAAGAAGCGCAAGTTGTACGCAGACTTTTACAATAGCGAATGATGGACCGACAATCGTATGTCCAGCAGATGCGACAGTAGAGTGTGCAGCAGACATAGCAGAAGGTTCACCGACGACGACAACGTCATGTGGCTTAGGCAGTGCTGTAACAACAGATGGACCAAACTTGGTAAGTGGTCAAGCAGATTGTGATGGAGCTCAGTATGAGATAGTGTACACAGTGACAGATGATTGTGGAAGAAGTGCGAGTTGTACACAAACCTTTACAATAGCGAATGATGGCCCGACAATCGTGTGTCCAGCGGATGCGACAGTAGAGTGTGCGAGTGATATAGCAGAAGGTACACCAACGACGACAACGTCATGTACCTTAGGTAGCGCAATAACAACAGACGGACCAAACTTAGTTAGCGGTCAGGCGGATTGTGATGGAGCTCAGTACGAGATAGTGTATACAGTGACAGATGATTGTGGAAGAAGCGCAAGTTGTACACAGACCTTTACGATAGCGAATGATGGACCTACGATAGTATGCCCAGCGGATGCGACAGTAGAGTGTGCGAGTGATATAGCAGAAGGTACGCCAACGACGACAACGTCATGTGGCTTAGGCAGTGCCGTGACAACGGACGGCCCTAATTTAGTGAGTGGTCAAGCGGATTGTGATGGCGCGCAGTATGAGATAGTGTATACAGTGACAGATGATTGTGGAAGAAGCGCAAGTTGTACACAGACATTTACGATAGCGAACG
>JAHDFP010000022.1 GCA_020628095.1 Saprospiraceae bacterium | reverse complement strand
GGTAGTTGATTCAAAGATATAATGCCATGTATCTCTGTCTCCATAGTATTTATAAGATCACTCATATCGGTCTCTACCATTTCCATATTTAATACCTTGAGCTTACCTAGGTGAATAAAATCAAAAGAATAAACATTCTTAAAAGAAACATCATGAGATGAGAGTATACGTACCTTCTTCCCCTTGTCATCCAATACATGAGCCAGGGATTCTTTCACACTAGAATCTATAAAGGATGTGGTAGACCCTGTATCTATTATGAAATTATATGTATTGCCGTCTATCTTAACGGGCATGGTGATGACATCCTCTACTTCATTAAGGCTCGTCGTGATCGTTTTGTAGGATTTGTTAGGTCTATAGTCTTTACTTTGGATAACCCTTATAACATTCTTATCATGGTCAATATGTATGACCTCAGATTCGAAAATATTAGCGCCTATGAGTCCTAATAAGGAGTTATTAGGTATAGAACTAAAGTGTGATAAATCCCGACTGTAGGCCTCTATATTCTCTAACTGTACGCCACCAACCCATAATGACCTTATCTCCATTTTGCCCATAGTCACGATACCATCTACCGTATGAAATTCCTGCTCCTCTGCGGAGCGTACCTGACTATTAAGAATGATTGATTCGGTACCTGTATCAAAAATGAATACCCCAGGACGTCCTTCCAACTCGGCATCTATCAGTATGAGACCATCAGAAGTAGTGAATGGAATATTCACAATATTCAGTGCATTAAGCCCTACGCCATGTAAACTCAAGGTTAACAAAAAAGATATAAATAATATATTTTTAAATATGTATCTCACTAAATATCAATACCATTAATAAAGTACTGATATAAAAGTATACCTATTTTGGCTTATTTTCAAGAATCAGGTAACATTAAGTTAACATTGGATAAATATTTAAGTAACTTTATGTTGATGTTGGATTAAAGAAAAAGCCCTGTCAAGTTATCATGACAGGACTTAGTCATTCCGCAGAATGGAAAAATTGCAACGTAACTCGGTGACTTTCGCTCATCGAGTTTTTATTTTCTAGTACATATCCTCCACAGGCTGAAACGCTAACAAATGAATGTTGAAGTTCCAGTGATGAATGCATAAAATTAAAAGCTGGTAATCAACTAAATATTATGGTCATATTAAATATGGATTACCTTCCCGTTCTCCATAAATAACCTAAGGTTAACATTCACCTTATAGACTCTGCACTTAGGGGAACTAATGACTTTCTTCCTTACATTTTTATTTGCTAATAATCGCAGTACAGCACAGTTATAGAAAACAATTAGTAACTATGCAGTCCATATATATCTTAGCTTTTTATGCTATTTGATTTATTGAAAATATTAGGTGCTTTAGCACTTTTTATATATGGCATGAAGATCATGTCTGATGGTATCCAAAAAGCATCAGGCAGCGCATTGAGGCGTATCCTCAGAAACATGACTAAAAAGAGGTGGCTTGGACTCCTGACGGGCGTCTTCACAACCGCCGCCGTCCAATCCTCATCCGCGACCACCGTTATGACAGTCAGCTTTGTCAATGCGGGCTTACTTACGCTCATGGAATCTGCAGGTGTTATGATGGGTGCTAACATAGGCACAACGATAACTGGATGGATGTCATTACTAGAGTTCAAAGTGAGCATTCACGAAGCCTCTCTACCCTTGTTCTTGATCGGTGTGCCTTTGTTTTTCTCTAAGAACGAAAGATTTAAGTACTGGGGTGAGTTTGTCATTGGATTTGCGGTCTTATTCATGGGGCTAAATCTTCTGACGGAAAACGTCCCAGATGTAAACCAGAACATAGAGGTATTTGAGTGGGTAAGGCAATATACATCAGGTGGATTTTTTACTAATCTGCTTTTCATTTTTATAGGCGCCATTATCACATTGGTCATACAATCATCCAGCGCCGCCATGATACTAACCATTACCATGTGTGTCAAAGGCTGGATTCCGATAGAAATTGCGGCAGCACTGATACTGGGAGAAAATATAGGAACCGTGGTTACCGCCGAAGTTGCAGCAATTGTTGCTAACATCCATGCTAAGCGATCTGCGCGCATTCATTCCCTATTTAATATTATCGGTGTCATCTGGATACTAATTCTACTACCCTATTTTCTAAAGTTCAACTTCTTTCTGCTCGATAACCTCCTCAATATTAAACCTCAGGAAGGCGACCCATCGGATATTGCTATTACATTGGCGTCATTTCACTCCTTGTTCAATATTTGTAATGCACTACTTCTCATCGGTTTTACTAAATATCTAGTCTGGCTAGCCATAAAAACTGTCCCGCAAAAAAATGAAAACGAGAAAAAGTCCAGGCTCAAGTATATCAGCAATAACATCAAGTCCTCAGAAATGGCAACATTGGAACTGAAAAAAGACACAGCGCACCTCTGTGATATTATAAGCCGCATGTCTTCTACCTGCAAAGACTACTACAACAGTCGAGATGAGATCCAACAAATGCGTAACTACGAAAAACTAATCCAATACGAAGAAATAACGGATGATATAAGAAACGAAATAACAGAATACGTCACCAAAATATCAAAACAAGAAACCACCACAGGCACCAGTGTCATTTTAAAATCCGTACTTAACATAACCAACGAACTCGAAAGAATAGGCGATATATACCAAGAAATTGCCGAGGCCATCCACTCAAAAATCACCAATAGTATATGGTTTAACCCTACGCAGAGAGATAATATCAACTCCCTCATGTCGCTAACCGATCACTCCGTCAAAGAAACCCTCTCCAATCTAAGAATGGACCGATACGCTGATGCCGATCTTACACTCTCTAAAGAACTCAAAGAAGAGTTTAATATCAAGATCAACCAGCTTAAAAGTGCCCTATTCGAATACACACGTGGAGAAGACGTCAATTCTAAGGGATTAGTCATATATAATACACTAATGGCGTCACTAGGTCAGGTACAATATCATGTCAATGAAATCAATCAATCACTAGCCGAAAATCAAAACTGATATTATCAATAATCCTATTATGATCACAAGTTTTTCCTTTACATTTGGTGGCTTAATGATTCAATTTTTGACATAGATGGAGATTTCGTCAATAGTCATGTGGGTAGGCTTTTTTCTTGCGGCATATTCTGTCGTCGGAAATGATGTCATACAGACACTTGGTACATTTTTGACTTCCAACGAAAAACGTGTCAAGTGGTATGTTCTCTGGGCTTATGCGGGATCAATATTATCGATCATACTGATTATCGGATATATGGGATTAGGTAACAGTTTGGGTTTAGGTGGCGATGATATAGCCTTTGACCGACTGGATAAGATAGACATTCCCGCAACTCTGGAGTGGTATTATGTTCTTCCTCCCCTTGTCCTCATGCTGGTCACTCGGATTGGGATTCCCGTATCGACGACTTTTATGATATTGACCTTCTTTTCGACCAAGAGCTTACCTGGGATGGTCCAAAAATCCATCATGGGCTACATTATAGCCTTCGCCCTAGGAGGGATCATTTATCTTATGCTAACCCCAAAAGTAGAAAAGAGATTTATAGACAACAGTATAGAAAGCGCTGATGGCACCCTGTGGACTAATGCGAAATTTTGGACCATTTTACAGTGGTTTTCTACAGGATTTCTATGGTCACAATGGCTCACTCAAGACTTAGCCAATATATATGTATATCTCGGCAAGGGAGATTTATCGGTCGTAGAATTTATATTCTCTCTTGTCATTTTAGTCGGACTCTTAGGATACATTTTCTACTCTCGAGGTGGAAAGATACAAGATATAGTCCGAGCTAAAACAAATACGGCAGACATCCGATCAGCCACCTTTATTGACCTTATATATGGCGTCATACTTCTTATATTCAAACAAAACATCCTCGGACTCTGGGACTCCAAGTTACCGATGAGTACAACATGGGTATTCATAGGGCTACTCGCAGGTCGTGAGATTATGATGAAATGGAGACTTAACAAAAAAGTCGATAGATCGGAGCTAAAATCTATAGGCATGGACTTGTTTAAAGTTTTCCTTGGATTAGTAATAAGTGTGGTACTCGTGTATGCGATTAGATTCATTACGGGATAGCCTATCTTTTTGTAATGAATTATCTCATTGGCTTCCTGATTCAACTTATATTTTATAGCATCCTTTGGTTTTGGGACGAATATGTGGCTTTAATGATTGGGCTTATAATGGGGTTCGTTATTACAGGCATATTAATTCTAGCTTATATAGTGGAACTAATAGAAAAGTCCAAAGTCCCTAAATCTTATTATCGCTGGATGCTAATATCTTCTATCGCACCTATATTGGTCACTTTGTTTTTTTCATTTATTTACAAAGGGCAATTTGACTGGCTTAATACTTTTTAGGTCGTCTATTTGCATCACTTTCTTAGGCTCATATTTTTGTATGCGCGGATGCTAATGTCATTATTGCTATCTTGCAGAAAGAATAACTCAGTGGTTTGGGTAAATTATTGTCAATCTTATTCCTATTCAGTTACACTACTCTTGCACAGTGTCAATCCAATAAGTTAGATAGCTTAAGGAAGCTCATTGCTACATCTGAAAATTTAGATTCTACTCGACAGCACAAATTAGACCTCTTATCATATCTGGTCAATGAAGGTCGCACTAATCGGAGCTATCAGGACAGCATCTACCACTATTATAAAGAAGGTGTACAGTCATCAGTTAGCAAAAAAAATCTGGTAGACGAAGTCTGCTACATATACTGGTATGCCTATAATCTCACCATCAACGAAAATAATGTTGCCCAATCAAATGAAATAATCGATAAAGCAAAACAGATAATAGTGTCTAACCCAGATGTCAATTTTGGGAAAATAGAAGGTAAAGTATATCTATTGCTAGGTTATAATAATCGAATATCTGGCTTGTACAAAGAAGCCTTTGACCATTACAACCTGTGCCTGGAAGTCTCTTATAACCTCAAGGATAGCATGACTATCTCCAAGGCTTTGCTCAACATAGGCATCATTCATAATAACATTGGCAATAATGATCTGGCAAGAGATTACTACGAAAAATCTATTACCATAGATAAGGCCTTAGGAAATAAGGGTCTCATGGTCTATGGCTATAACAATGTGGCTTATATAGATCAGCAAAATAAAAATTACAAGAAGGCCGAAGAAAACTACCAAAAGGGCTACGATCTGGCCGAAGAGCTAAACATGTCAGATCTAAAAACAACCATACTCATTAACTTAGGAACACTGCATAGAGAGATGGACGAACCCGAAAAAGCGAGAGTCTATTTCGACCAAGGATACAAATCAGCGGTCGCCAATAGTCATGATCTTGACATGGCACTTGCTTTCGTTAATATAGAGTCCATTGATAAAAATTCCCGAAAAAATGCCAATACGATTAAGAAAATAGAAGAAGCACTATCTCTGGCTCAGGAGAAAGGTGATGCGACGCTGGAAAGGGAATCTTTATCCTTACTTACATCAGTCCACTACAATAACCAAAATCATAAAAAGGCATACGACTACCTGACAAGGCTCAATACCCTCAATGAAAGCCTAAGTCAAAATGAGCTAAAAAAAGAAATAGAAATGGCTCAGTACAGAGCTGATCTAGAAATAGTGGAGAAGGAAAAGGAAATGAAAAAGGAACAAAATGAAGTCATCCTTAAAGAATCACTTCTACACTCTCAAAATATCAGAAAACTTCTACTCATAAGCATCATTGCCCTTTCCTTGTTGTTGGCTCTTCTGTTCTTTAATTTTAGTAAGGTTATAAAAGCTATGAAGGACATCGAGCTTAAAAACAGGCAACTATTAGAAACAGAAAAAAGCCTCGCAAAGAATAACAAAGACCTTAAAAAATACATAGATCTTAATATCCAACTAGAACAATTCGCCCATATCGCATCACACGATATTAAGTCACCACTGAGAACAATTGGCAGTTTTGTGGGCCTATTGAAAAAAAGCTCTAAGGATAAGTTAGATACCAAAGAAACAGAATACTTAGACCTTATAGAGACTGGTGCAGTAAGGCTTAATGTGCTTATAGATGATTTGCTCGATTACACCAAAGCTAATTCCAAGAAACTAAAATTGACCGATGTCAACCTCAAGTTACTCATAGAGGCTGTAAGGTCTGACTTAGAATACAACATCAACAAGAACAACGCGAAAATAGATGTAGATCTGCATACTAAATGGGTCATTGCGGATAAGACAATGATCAAACAAGTCGTCCAAAACCTGATAGATAACGCATTGAAATTTAGACGCCAGAACACACCGTGTGTCATTACTATCAAGTCATGGGAAGATGAAGAATACAGCTATGTCGCTGTTAAGGATAATGGTATCGGAATATCAGATAAATATAAAGAACAGATTTTCGAGAAATTTGCCAAGCTCAACTCTAATGACAAATACGAAGGATCAGGTCTAGGCCTTTCTATTTGTAATCAAATTATAAACAGGCACGAAGGCACGTTAGAGGTATCAAGTAATCCTGACTATGGGTCTACTTTTACTTTATCTATATCCAAGTCACTTAGTGCTCAACCGAAACTGCAAACCACTTAAGTCTTTCTCTTTTTCTTCTTCGCTGCTGGGAACAATATATTATTAAGGATCAATCTATACCCTGGAGAATTAGGGTGAAGATTGAGATCAGTCTCTGGATCTCCTACATAGTGCTTGTAATCCTCTGGATCATGACCACCATAAAACGTCCAAGTACC
This sequence comes from Saprospiraceae bacterium, assembly GCA_020628095.1. GTDB lineage: Bacteria > Bacteroidota > Bacteroidia > Chitinophagales > Saprospiraceae > RFSX01. Next base: position 61,391 of record JAHDFP010000022.1, on the reverse strand, counting down.
ATATCCATAAGTACCATGAATGTATCGCGCCTCATTGACAGAATTGTTTTCCCCTAGGACTAGGACGTCAGATTTGATAAGGCTCTTATGATAGGCCGTTGTTTGCCCCATAAATCCCTTAACTGTTCTCGTGTGATTTTGAGTAAGCATCGTCGGAATAGGATCCCACTTGGCCGAAAAATCGAACAAGGTAAAGTAGTCCGTCTTAGGAGTCACCTTCCTTCTTCTGTGGTCTATCGAAGAGTATTCGTATTCTAATGGATTAGTGACCAACTTAAAGCCCTTAAAGGCAAAGGTCTTATCAAAATTTAGATTATTAGTGGCATCAGGATCTTGAGGGTCTCCATCATATATATTATCGCAGATATCGTAACCCTCTGCAGCCAATGCTATATCATAGGTATCGGTCGCGGAGCACATCGCAAACATAAATCCACCGCCCTCTACATATTCTCGGATTCTCTTGACTACTGACAGCTTCAGCATACTCACTTTATTGAAATTGAGAGATTTCGCCAGGGCTTCCATTTTCTGTTGGTTCGCTTTGTACCAGGGCTTCCTACCATGTGACATGTAGAACTTACCATATTGACCTGTAAAGTCTTCGTGATGCAGATGCAACCAATCATACTGCGCCAACTTATCCTCTAGCACCTCTCTATCATATATTGTCTCATAAGGAATCTCGGCATAGGTCAGTACCAGAGTAACAGCATCGTCCCAGGGCTGTATGCGCTCCCCTCTTGAATTAAAATCTGGCGTGTAAACCGCTATTTTGGGTGGTTTCTCGAGTTTTATAACATCTTGATTTATCTCTGGGTCAGCTATTTGCTGTCTGATTTGTGCAAATTGTGCGTTAGGTATGACCTCATACGAGACACCTCTGGTTTTGCATTCTTTTTCGAAAATCGGTACATTCTTAAAGGCGAATGCACCACCACGATAATTTAGCAACCAATATACCTCTACACCAGAATCTAATACCCAATAAGCAATGCCATAGGCCTTAAGATGGTTTTTCTGGACATCATGCTCCATGGGAATCACGATATACGAAGCATGACAGAAAATAGATACAAGCGAGAAAAGAACAGAGATTACTAAGGTTTTCATTCAATATCTTTTATGATATAAAGGCAAAGATAAACTATACCAGAGACATAGGCTAAGACACCCATACAACGAGCAAAAATCCAATGAAGTTTTACATTAAAAAAGTAATTACGATTAATTTAAGTAAAAAGATGAGCTATAATGCGGGAATCCAACAAGCACCTATGAGTAAATGCTTAATTTTGTACAGATAATAGCGATACGCGTTGGAGAATATACAATTACCTTATCCTGGATATTACCTCTTCTATATAGTCCTGATAGCCATAATATTTGCGCTGGGGCTTTACTTCAGAGACAAAAGAGTCAAAGAGAATGTCTCTTGGCTACCCTATGCACTGGGGCTACTGCGTTTCTTATCCATATTAGGAATCCTCTTTTTGCTCTTAGGGCCGTTGATCAAAAAATTCGTGAGCGTCACGCAAAAACCGATCATCGTTATTGCTCAGGACGAAAGCCAATCCATAAGCCTTTCTACAGACGAATCTATATTAACTCAAGTATCTCAAGGCATTGCTGACTTAAAAACTGGCCTTGCAGATAAATTTGACATCAAGGAAATACGATTTGCAGAAAATTTGGTTTTCAATCCCGAAGACTCCCTTGATGTAGCTTCGTCCAATTTATCTTCGCCATTAGAGTACATTTCTGATACTTATGAAGACCAGAATCTCGGTGCCATAATATTATGTACAGATGGTATATATAACGAAGGAAAGAATCCGACCTATGCCAATACTAATTTCGCCGCGCCACTCTACTCTATTCCCTTGGGTGATACAACCATACGTAGGGATATTTTGGTTAAAAATATATTACACAATCGCATAGTCTATCTCAATGACAAATTTCTTATAGAAGCCGACATACAAGCATATAATGCGGTGGGCGTCAAAAGTCGAGTGGATTTATTCCGAGTAGATAATGGTAATCAGATCAAACTGGATAGCAAGTCATTCGTGATCGATAAGAATAATTATTTCAATTCTTTTCAGTTTGAGATAGATGCTAACAGAGTCGGAAATAACAAATATATTATCGCTGTCAGTGGCATCAGTAATGAATTGAGTACAAGCAACAATAGAAGAAGTGCCTATATAGAAGTCCTTGATGCCCGCCAAAAGATACTTATTATATCAGCAAGTACGCACCCTGATATCAAAGCCCTAAAGTCAATCATCACCAATAATAAAAACTATGAGGTAGAAGTCACTTTGGCTAAGGACAGTAACAAGAATATCAGATCTTATGACATTATCATCATGCACAATCTTCCTAATAACCAGCATGATGTCAGTAATTATCTCAGTGAAATAAAAAAGCTTAAAAAGCCTGTTTTCTATGTTGTCGGCGCAGAAACTAATCTGCAAAAACTCATGGAAGAACAAGATGTCTTCTCTCATCAAGGCGGGAATAACAGTCTCAATGAAGTCACCCCTCTTATCGATAACTCGTTCAATCTATTTACCCTTAGTGATAACGTCAAAGCTAAGACAAATAGATTCGTTCCGCTGAAGGTACCTTTCGGAGAATTTTCGACTAACTCCACATCTAAGGTATTGTTACATCAAAAGATAGGAAATGTAGAGACTAAATACCCACTACTCGCCTATTCTGATCTCAACGGACATAAGCAAGCCGTTCTTGCTGGCGAAGGGATTTGGAGATGGCGACTCATGGAATACGCCGAATACAAAGAACAAGCGCTGACGAGCGAACTTATAGGCAAAACCTTGCAATACATCTCGCAGAAGGAGGACAAAAGACAATTCCGAGCCTTCACTAATAAGAACACATTCAAGGAAAATGAGAACATCTTATTCGATGCTCAGCTCTATAATGCCAATTACGAGCAGATCAATGATCCAGAAGCCTATCTCACTGTCACAAACGAAAAGGGAGAAAAGTTTGAATATACTTTTTCTAAGTCCAACAACTATTACTTTTTAGATGGTGGTCGATTCCCGGAGGGCAACTATGAGTATGTGGCAAGGACATCATTCAACAATAAGAACCTGACGGCGTCAGGAAAATTCAATGTGCAGTCTATCTTGAAAGAACAGTTTGACCTGACGGCCAAGCACAACCTACTTTATAATCTCAGCGAAAAGTATGGTGGTCAAGTCATCTACCCAGACCAAATCAATACACTACAAGAAATATTAGCTTCTCACGAAAATATCAAACCGATACTCTATCAAAAAGCAGAAACTAAGTCGGTACTGGACCTAAAGTGGATATTAGCAGCTATTATATTGCTCTTAGCCATAGAGTGGTTTGTGAGGCGATATTTCGGTGGATATTAATGACACTGCATGGATAAGCAGTTAGATCATGCGCATAACCGATTTACCAAGAAGCAATTTGCAATAGATATCATTGCACACAATATTTTTTCTCCTCTTAATGTGGGATCATTATTTCGTACTTGCGATGCGTTTGGTGTAAGGCAGTTATATCTTTCTGGGATAACACCCCATCCACCCAATCAGAAAATAAGAAAGACATCTCGCAGTACAGAAACTCAAGTCGTTTGGCAATACCGCCAAGACGTACACCAGACGATAGATGATCTGAAACAGGATGGATGCAACATCATTGCCTTAGAGATCACGGAACATAGCCAAAGCTTAAGTACATTTACTCCCCACTCGGCTCAGCCTTATGCCATTCTTATCGGCAACGAAAACCAAGGCATAGCAGATGACCTATTACAGAAAGCAGATGATATATTACATATCGAAATGTATGGTACTAATAGTTCTATGAATGTGGTGCAGGCGACGAGTGTGTGTCTTTATCATTTTTGCAAGTCAATGTGACAATCAATACTTTATTAACTTCCTCTGAGCTATCAGCTCTCCTTGTCTACTTTTTAAGACCACTAAATAAATGCCTGAACCTATATCAAGATGCAAATTATGTTCCTTGTCAGAGAGCAAATATTGTTCGAGAGTCTGCCCATTGATGTTGCATAATTCGATGTAATAAGGATGATCGTAGTTTTCTACTTTTACATTAATATCCTCAACAAAAGGGTTAGGAAATATTTCTATTTCAAAATTATTTGGAATGTTAACTACGTTAGAAGTCATACTAATATATAAGTCTTCAATTTCTTCTTGACTTAGCCCTTTATTATATATGGCAACATCATCTATAGCACCATGAAAATATGACCCATCTTGTTGAGGAAAGTCAACATACGCTCCAATGATTATATCTTGATTAGAAAGAAAAACACCAGAAGAAGAAGGATGAGAGTCTTCAAATTCACCATTAATATAAAAGCTCAAAACACCATCATCAACAACAACCGTAACCATGTACCATTCATCTTTATTCCAATTAGACATGAGGCTAGACGTCCTAGTCAAACCAAAACGAGAGCAATTTTCAGAATTTGCATTCTGCGAATCACCCTGTACCTCAAAATTAATTTTGCCATCAGAAGTAGATGGATATTGAAGACAATTAGTGCGATTAAAGCCGATAAGAAAATGACCGTCTATATCTCCAGCGACATCAGATTGCATGAATATTTGTGGATCATCATTGCTACTCAAATCATCCATAGGCTTAAACCAAAATGATATCGTGGAGCTATATGACAGCTCAAGACTATTATTACAAATTTTTAAATAACTTGATTCTCCATCCAAAAAATAAGCAGAATTTGCTTTCCCGAACCTATCAGTAGTCAAAGATGCTTCGAACACCAAAGCATCATTTTCATTACCACTTTCATCCATAGAGTTTCCATTGAAGGGCAAAAAACATAGTAAACTGTCCATGGTTTCTTGTGTATAAATACTGGAAACAAAGGAGATGACAATTACAAATGGAAGTAGAATTTTCATATTTATTGATTAATTTTTAAAGAAGTTATTTTTTTAATTACTCCTGTAAATTAGAAATTAACCTTTAACTCAAAGAACATTCCACTAACTAAATAATATTTTGAGATAGAAGAATTAATGTCTTGTTAAGATCGCTCCATTGTTAGCCAAACAGTAGTAGATTGCAATTATAAAATCAGTGTATGCCTCCAAGACTTCTATCCTATACCCTCTTTTTGAGTTTTTGCATTCTATCTACCTCATGTACTCAAAAGATTTACCTACAAGATGCCAGTCCCGAAAATGATACAGAATATATAGAAACTAATGATGTCTCTGTCGCCACAAGATACTCTGGAGATGCATTTGATTATATCATATTTGAGATAGATATAGATAACTTATCAGACGAGACGATTGAGTTGTCATCCAGAGATGTGAAACTAATGATTTCTGATAACGAAGGACTTAGAGATAGAAAGTTACGTGCCATAGACAAAGACTACCTGATCGATATGCTTTACAATGAGCAAGAATTAGTAAAAAGGGAAAGAACCGCAAGAAATGTAGGCGGTATAGTAAATCTGGGTCTCACTTTATTGGGAGGTGTCGCAGGCAACAATACCTTGAACACCGCAATATACGCGACTGATTCCGCTGCAGCTATTATTGACAATAATAGAGCCTATAAACTTATCAGTGGCAGCATAGAAGATCAGATAATTTATCTGGAAGATTGGGTACTCAAAAAAGATACAATAGGTCCAGGTGAATCGGGATCATGGGATATCCTTTTTGACAGGTATCTTATAGAAGGTAACGCCACTTTAGAAATAAGCAATGGGCAACTTGACCATGCTTTCCCCTATCAATTATATATTAGAGAAGAAAAAATCAGAAGATAGAATATCAGGACGTAATAGAATCCATCACCACTAAATTATCGCAAGGACAATCTCGTGATGAAATAGAAAATTACGTCAACCAATTAGAGCTTGACAATAAAACCCGAAAAATGGTGGCCTTACGGCTCATTACTATTTTCTCGGATCTGGAGAAAGAAAAGCAGTCCAAGCCATTAAAAACTATTAAGAGATTAGGACTTTTCTTTTTTACTCTTTCTATTGTTGCCACTACCATATTTTACGCTACAGGCCATCTCAGTAAAACTGTCTATGTACTTTATTGTTTAGGACAAACCATCCTTTACTGGGTATTTACAAGATATATAGAAGAACTAATCAATGGCCTAATAGAAAAACGAAAGAAGAAGAGCATTTTCAGAATGAAGTGATCTACAATCTGCGAAACCTATATCAATGAAAAATAAAATGCAAAAGCACTAAGGAAAGAAAAAGAATTATTCCTGTGATAGCGACCGCTCGGGATTCGCTAAAAAACAGACTTTTTCTATATCCTCCCTGAAAACCAAAAACCAACGAGACCATCAAGGCAATAGAGATAACACATCCTGCGCGTACAAAATAATTCATATCAGGGTAATAATCCTTAAATACGAATTGAAGTGGAACGGTTATAAGGAAGGCTAATAAAGTCGCTTCCCTATTAGGTGTAATTAATAATATAGCACTACATATCAGTACCACAATGCCACAGTTGATATAATAACGTAGTTCGTTAAGAGTATGTGTGAATGAGGACTCGGTACTATTTAGCTTAATGTACATCAGTACTAAACCCATAACAATACCTGTCAGAAGGCAAAATAAAATGACCTTCTTACCTGTGCCAACCACTTGTAGGTCTGTGGCCTGTGGATTAAGATATTTCTTGTATATGTCTACTGAGAATAAGGTCGCAATAGAATTAAATGTAGAGTCTACCGTACTCATCAGGGAAGCAAATAGCGCACAAAGAACAAGCCCCTTGAGACCTGTAGGCAAGTGCGTATTGACCAAGTATGGGAATGCTTGATCTGGGTCAGATAAAGGTGAACCTGTCTCTTGGAGCAAAGCATACAAAGCAATCCCTGGAACGACAATGACTATAGCCATAAGATACTTTAGCACACCACCCGCAAGTAATCCTATCTGTGCTTCTTTGAGTGACTTGGCGGCCAGAGATCTTTGCATAACTGTTTGGTTAGCGCACCAATAATTTATATTAAGAAAAAACAACCCGAACATGTGAGTCCAGGGTAATTTTTCATGTTCAGCAGGAAGATGAAGGTGCATGTGCGACTCGGCCTTGCTATATAACGCAGACCATCCACCCAACGCATTGATGCTGACTAATAGCACAATTAACCCACCGATGAGCAGTATTGCAAACTGAATAACATCGGTTTTCACCACGGCCGAAAGACCACCCAGATAGGTATATATTGCTGAAAAAACACCCAAGCCAATAATCAAAAAAGACAATCGCGTCGCACGGTTATCTGAAATCACCGATATATAATCTCCAAATACCAAATCTGCCGCATAAGCACCCCAGAACAAAGCCGCTCCCAGTGTTATAGTAGAGAATAAGGCAATATTAGCTAGAGTGTAAAAGAATGCAATCCTTGGTCCCAGCTTGGATTCTATAAACTGGGTAATGGTAATGATCCGTTCTCTGAGATAAAAAGGAACAAATACAAAAGCTGCCAGAAGAATACCCTGCATGGCATTGATCTCCAGATTAGCTTGTGCTAGACCATATAGATAGGCAGACCCCATCATACCTAAAAACTGGTAACCTTGTACATTGGTCGCGATGGTAGACAAGGCTATAGAAGGCCACCTCAAGTTTCTCGAGCTCAAGAAATATTGCTCAGTCGTCACGTTACCACTGCTCACTCTTCCTCGCAATGCGAAGAACATGACTACGGCAAAATATAATATGACTATAGTAAAGTCTATCAAATTATTACACGTTTAGTTACGAGGACCAGCGGCCAACGGTGTATGAGGTAATGAAGATGTCTTTCTGGATTGCACCTCTGGCATAGAAAAGGTCTTGAGCTGTGGCATGACATATTTGCCAAAAAGATCACACTCATCCTTATGTGGATAGCCAGAAAAAATAAAAGAACGCATACCCATCTTAATATAGTCATTTATTTTACTGACAATCTGATCTGGGTCACCGACGATCGCCGCACCACAACCAGATCGTGCTCTGCCGATACCTGTCCAAAGATTATTTTCTACAAAGCCATCTTTATCGGAAGCATTTCTCATATCCGACTGTCTCTGTACACCTAAGGACCTAGCATCTAGCGCACGATTTCTTATTTCCTTACCTCGCTCATAATCTATATGCGACATCAGGTTTCTGGTAACATCCAGAGCCTCTGATTCTGTTTCTCTGACGATGACATGTACGCGCAAACCATAATCTACAGTTCTATTATTTTCAGATGCCTTGCTGCTCATCCTTCTCATGATACCGTCCAGATTATTTTCTGTCTCAGGCCACATAAGATATACATCACAGTGCTGTGCGCATAATTCCACTCCATACTCTGAGTATCCTCCAAAATAAAGCAACGGTCCCCCATTCTGCTGATAAGGCCTCACAGGTTTGAGGTTATCTATATTAAAATTATAAAACTGTCCTTCATACTTTAGTTGTGATTCCGTCCAGCACTGCTTGAGGATTTCCACGACTTCTCTTGACCTTTGATATCTGTCTTTGGATGACTTATCCTCGCCTGGCATATTAGAGGAAATAATGTTGAGAGTAAGTCTGCCTTGTAGAATATGATCTAAAGTGGCAATGGCTCTCGCTAACATCGGTGGATGCACTTCCCCGCACCTTATGGCTGGCAATAAGTTAATCGTCGATGTCAACGGCGCTAAAGCACTCGCAAAGGTCATCGTATCCTGTCCTACCTGATAAGAAGATGGACATAACACATTACGGAAACCATTGCGCTCTGCTGTCAAGACAATCTCAGATGTATTCGTCCAATTACTTTTGTACTTCGGGTCATGTTTGCCGATGTACTGATCATCACCGTTGCATATTGGCGCAAACCAGGACACCTCTGCGCCTTCTACATTTTCGCTTCTTATTTTCAACTCTGACATAATCTATATATAACCCATTATTTTATATACTATAATACCGACCCACTCTTTTATTATTTTTTGCCATGCGGCTATTACCTTCGCGTTAGGTAGAACCTTGTTAAAAGAATATTGGAAACTTAGCGGTGTCCTGTCCACCCCAAAAGGTGTCACTTGCACCCCAGCCTTGTCAAAACACATTTTAGCACGAGGCATGTGAAAAGCGGAAGTTATCAATAAAAGAGAAGTTGTATCTAATCCCATCGGAATATTATCAGAGAACATCAATGCTGACTGGTAGGTGTTCATTGATCTATCCTCTACGATGATATCATTGTGAGCAATGTCGTTTCTATGGAGATAATCTAAGGTATATTTAGTCATCTGAGGACTTCCTATAAAACCTGACAACATAAGTTTTTCTACTTTACCCAGCCTATATAACTCTAGGGCATGATCTAAGCGATGTCCATGACCCATATAATAAAAATACGCCCGATCTGTCCGAGGACTTAGATCAGTATAACCACTCAGTACGACGCCGACATCATAAGGCTGCGTGATATCCGATACATTGATATTATCTGGTTCCCACCACTTATAGACGTGGTGGATGATAAGAGGATTAGAAAATATAAGGACTATCGCAATGCTCAACCAAATAGACTTTTTCTTTCTCGATTGTGATTTGGTAAGCAGGCTGTATATCAAAAGGCTCAGTATCCATATCAATGGATTAAGAAAAAACAACAGCGCTTTTGACAAAAAGTAAAACATGCCTTATAGATATTTGCTTCCTTCTTTAATGGTGAGATTAGCCAAATTACTTTTTTGTAGCTCTATGTATGATCTTACAGATTGAGGATTGACTTTAGAATATTGTCGCAGCGCCCAGCCAGAGGCTTTATTTATAAAAAATTCTTTAGACCCAATCGTACTATCTATCAATGCATATAATAACTCTGCATCTGTCTTTTCTTTATAAAATAACTGGAAGATAAGCGCAGTTCTTCTTATCCACAGATTGTCATGATTTATGTATTCTTCTGCCTTTTTCATTTTTAATGTCTCTTCATGGAGCATTATCTCACCCACTGCATGACTGGCCAAAAAGTCAACCGTATCCCACCAAGATTTTTCTAGTATAAGCTGCTCTATCCACTCTATATCCTTACTCTCCAATTGTTTCTTAACCTTCTTCAATAGATGCACAGCAATGTACTGACATTCTCTTTGATTGCGAGTCCACAGCGAGGAAATTACCTTTCTAAAATCTTGCGTTAGCTCCAATTTGTTCTCCTTCCAGTACTCATTGAAAAATTGCTTGATCACTGGGGCTTTCACACCATAATAATCAAAATGCCCCTTCATATAAGCCTTCATTTTTTCTGCGGCAACTTCATTGGCCTGACTACTAAGGAAGTCTTGGAAATTGACGGTATGGATATCGCTTTTAGACATTTTCTCAGGAAATTAAAATATGCAAGATTTATCTAATATCCATCACCTTATTACATTTACTTAAGATTAAAATAGTAGATGCAACCACTCGCAGAAAGGATGAGACCCAAAAGTCTGGATGATTTTAAAGGTCAGACGGCATTGGTCGGTGATGAAGGCTCTCTGAGGTTGTCAATATTATCTGGAAGAACACCTTCTATGATACTCTGGGGACCACCTGGTGTGGGCAAAACAACCTTGGCACAAATCATCGCGGAACATGCCAAATCTCCCTTCTATAAATTAAGTGCGATCAACTCTGGTGTAAAAGACGTCAGAGAAGCCATAAAGAAAGCGGAGGGTCAGAAATTTTTTGATGCGCAATCGCCGATACTCTTTATAGATGAGATTCACCGATTTAGTAAGTCACAGCAGGATGCGTTGCTCGGTGCAGTAGAAAAAGGAACGATTACGCTGATAGGTGCGACGACGGAGAATCCTTCTTTTGAGGTTAATTCGGCATTGCTATCTCGTTGCCAAGTCTATACACTGGAGCATCTGACTAAAGAAGAACTCATCAGTATGGTCGATGATGCCCTGGCTACCGACAGTTATCTGAAAGAGAAAAAAATAGTTATCAATGAGTACGAAGCTCTACTGAAATATAGCTCAGGCGATGGTCGGAAGTTATACAACACACTAGAGCTTGTCATAAATAGTATTGAAGAAGATGGTGAAATAATAATTACCAATGCGATTGTAGAGCAGAGAATACAGCACAACATCGCCCTATATGATAAGACTGGTGAACTCCACTATGACATCATCTCGGCATTCATCAAATCCATAAGAGGCAGCGACCCTAATGCGGCCGTGTACTATCTCGCAAGGATGATAGAAGGCGGAGAAGACCCCAAGTTCGTTTGTCGTCGGATGATTATTCTGGCAGCAGAGGACATCGGACTTGCTAATCCCAATGCGCTTCTTATCGCCAACGCTTGTTTCCAGTCCGTCCATACTATCGGGATGCCAGAGGGGCGGATTGTCATGTCACAGTGTGCTATATATCTAGCACAATCACCTAAGAGCAATTCCGCATATATGGCTATCAAAAGTGCTCAATCCATCGTCAAAGAAACAGGCAATCTCTCTGTACCACTTTCATTACGTAATGCACCTACCAAACTCATGAAATCTATGGACTACGGAAAAAACTATCAGTATGCGCATGACTATTCTGACAATTTTTCGGCTATGGAATTTCTACCGACGGAAATAAGCAATACTTCTTTTTATATCCCCAGCGATAATCCCTCAGAGAACAAGACGAAAGCCCACCTCAGAAACCTATGGAACGGTAAGTACGGTTACTAGTTAATATATTGGCTTTTGACAGCACTAAAATCAGGCAACTTATTAATGTGCCACTTATCCAGAATCTTTCCATCCTTCCAAAGGACCACTCCTGGATTAGATCTGACGATAGTCTTTAGCAATATATCGTCTGCCATCCCATAGTCTATACCCAATCCTGTTACCTTATCAAATTCACTAATGGCATCAGGATCAGATTTTCCTATCGCCATGCGTACTGGAACTCCTGCACTCATAGCCGCATCAGTAAATGGCTTAAGAGATTCTACATGGGTCTTGACATAGCTAGCGTCAAAATTTTGATCTATATAGGTTTCTTCTTTTTCTATAATCTTATCAAATTTCCTAACCAGCATCGTATCCGTAATACCTCCTTGATCATTATATACAGTTACCGTATCCACGATAAAAACGGAATCTTTGACCATTCTTGACTTTCGTTGTGGGTCTCCTTTCAGCATATAATTGACGATAAGAAACTGAGGATCAGAGTTATCTATAAAATCGTAACTGATGTCATTACTCTCCAGATCAGTAATCTCGAACTCACTGATCTTTGTCGGCTTGAGAGTAGGTTCTTCTTTGATTTGCTCTAGTGCCTCATATTTGTCTTTGCTATATAAGGTCTTATAGTTACTGAGGTATTCGTTGTATTCTACGATTTTTATTTCATCAGTCTTTCTGTCTCTGAGCTTATAGTGTGTAATCTTGACTGCGGCCATCGCATCTTCTTCTTGTTGTCTGACGGTTCTGATGTCTGCGCCTTTCTTGAATGGTCTAAAATCTGCATGTGGTAAGTCCCATACATAGTTAGAAAAGCAGTATAAAAACAAACCAACGGTTCCCACACCTATAATGCCCCATCGTATGGGCTTAGAAAACAATTGGTGCATATCCTTATGTCGGAACAAGAAATAAAAAGCAGGAATTAGGAGGAATACATCTTTGAGGAAAGAAGTCTTAGGAACCAGCTTAATAAAGTCACCAAAACATCCACAATCCGTGACCTTCATATTATTAGCATTATACTCTGCCCACTTACCAAACTCAAAGAAATTAGCGCCCTGCGGAACATAACCCGTGAGATAGGTAAAACCTGTCAAAAAGGTAAAAAAGCCCACCAATAATAAAAACGCCCAACTCGTAAACTTAGTCCTTGCACCCAATATGAGCATTAGTCCAAGAATAATCTCAAACACTATCATAATCACAGAAAACCAAATCGCATACTTAGACAAGAGCGGAAATAATGGCGCAAGAAAAGACAACCACGTCGGCTCAAAAGTGGTATAGAACTCATCAAAGTATTGCTCCATTTTATATGCTGTACCGAGTGGGTCGACTGCTTTTACCCATCCCGAGAACAAAAACAAAACACCACAAAAATTCTGCAAAAAAGTCATTATCCAGGACTTATGTCCTTTCATTACAAAGCCTACCACTAGGGTAAGAATGACAGCGACGATTCCTATATTGGTCAATAATGTAGTTAGTGTCATATTATTTTTATTCTTGTTCTTCTGATATTAAGATTAGTGCAAAAGCGGCATAGTTGAGCATATCCTGATAGTTGGCTTTGAGGCCTTCTGATATTTTGGTTTCCCCCTTGTTCTCTTCTATTTTTTTTACCCTTAATAATTTCATGAGTATCAGATCGGTCATACTACTGACGCGCATATCCCGCCATGCCTCTCCATAATCATGATTTTTGTTTTGCATGAGGCTTTTAGTCTCGTCGGCATATTGGTCATAGAGGGAGAGCAGCTCTTTATCTTCTATCTCCAGGTCATCCAGAGACGATCCTTTATGCAGTTGTATCATAGCCATGATGCAGTAATTGATGATGCCTATATACTCGTTTTCTACGCCTTCATTGACCTTCATCATCCCTTTTTCTTCTATACTCCTGATACGTGCCGCTTTGATAAATATCTGATCTGTCAGAGAAGATGGTCTGAGAATACGCCATGCCGTACCGTAATCACTCGTCTTGAGGACGAAGATTTTTCGGCAGGCTTCTATTACTGCGTCATATTGGACATTGGTATCCCTCAATTGGCTATTTTTGGCAAATATACATTATAGAAATTCTAAATATATCCACGTATTAATTATTTAGTATTGCAAAAGTCTATAATCTAACACCCATAAGTCACTAAGCATTTCAAAACCAATTTCAAATGATTTGTTAATCGCTATTCTCATATTATCCAATGTCATCCTGGCCATTTTGTTCAGGATGTTTCCCAAATACGAGGTGACCAACCTCAAAGCGATTATCGTCAACTATTTCACTTGTTTCGCCTGCGGTTCTTTGATACTCAATAGACTGGCTATAGATAGCAGCACATATACGTCCACTTGGTTTCCTTATGCCTTGTTTCTGAGTGTTTGTTTCATCATTTTCTTTAATGTCAATGCCTACACAATACAAAAGGTCGGCATGATAATCACTAGCATATTCCAGAAATTGTCCCTTGTTTTTCCCGTAATTATAGGGATCGGACTATTCGGTGAGGAAGGAAGTATGAGTAAATATGTCGCGATATTGTTAGCCATTGTGGCTATAATCCTTATTAATATCAAAGACAAGCAAGACCCAGAAACATTGGCTACAGCCAAGAAATATTGGTACTGGCCCTTTTTGGTGCTATTTGGGAGTGGTCTGATAGAGGTGGTTATCTTTTATACGCAGGCTAAAGGTATTGTCACGGATGCAGGACTGAGTTTTGTGTCGACTTTGTTTTTTCTTGCAGGTTGCTGGGGAGTGTTATATTTATTAGTGACCAGATCATTCAGTTTCGCCAGACAAGATATTATCGGTGGTATTATATTAGGGGTACCTAATTTCTTTACCATATATCTTCTCATAAAAGGACTGGAAACATGGGAAGGTTCTGTCCTATTTCCCATTAACAACCTCGGCGTCATTGTATTGACGACTATTCTTGGTGTCTACTTATTCCGTGAAAAATTATCACGTATCAATTATATCGGATTAGTGATGGCGATTATTTGTGTACTACTGATATCAGGATAGATGAGCGCGAGTGACATATACTATACTATAGACAAAGAAAGCGAAGGAGAATATAAAGATCGTGGGTCTAAATTTTTTGGATATCTAAAACCTATCTCCGATATCGAACAGTTCGAAGTACATCTGGAATCAGTGAAAGCAGTTCACCATAAGGCGAGACATCATTGTTTCGCTTATAGGTTTTTGGACACAGACATATTCAGATATACAGATGATGGAGAACCCTCAGGTACAGCGGGGAAGCCAATTTATAATCAATTATTGAGTCATAAATTGGTTAATGTCTCTTGTATCGTGGTCAGATATTTTGGAGGAACTAAGTTGGGTACATCGGGACTCATACAAGCGTATCGCGGAGCCGCTATCGAGGCGATTACCCATGCCGAGATAATAGAAAAATATATAACTGTAGGTTACAAGTTGTCATTCGACTACAGCATTATGGGCCCTTTATTAGATGTCATCAAACAGATGGATATCGAGCTGACAGAAAAAGTCTTTGACCAAAATCCGTACCTCATCACCTTGCTGAGACAATCCCGTCATGAGGAAATTATAACCGCTCTCAAGGCCCAATACCTTAATCGCTCACCAGAAGATATAACTGAAGATACCGTGATACCTGGTCTTAAGATAGAGATGCTGTAAAGCGAGGATCACATCCCTGTAAACTAGCCTAGTTTGTCCAAGCAATCTTTCTTAAGAATGGAATAGATATCCACACTTATCAGTTCTCCATTTTTCACTTCGCATTCTCTCATCGTTCCTTCATAGGTGAAATTGATTTTCTCCAACGCCCTTTTACATTTATGATTATCGCTGACGACGTAGCCTTCTATTCTATTCAGTCCCATAGTATTAAATCCAGCATTAAATAATACAGGCATCACCTCTTTCAATATTCCATTCCCCCAATATTCTTTCAACAACCACAGTCCGATTTCTGCCTTATGATGTTGTCTTTCCAGATTATTAAATCCGCACGCCCCACGGAAATTGTCATCATTACAACCATATATGCCCCACCATAATCCCGTACCATTCTCTCTGAGGTCTCGATACCATTTCATTTGTTCTTTGGTCTCTTCCAGAGTAGAAAAATGCACGTCATAATACTTGGTGATAGCTGGATCAGATAAGCCTTTGTGAATATTATTGATGTCCTGCGATTCTATTTCTCTGAGATAATACTTATTGGTTTTCATGCCGTCATCCAGTAGTTAACTCAATATACTATTGATTAAACCTTCTTTTAAAATAAGCCACTAATGAGCCAAAAATCTTGAATGTACTATCATTAAGCGCTTTATAAGTAAAGATGGCTGCAATCGGTGCTATGATAATATTAGGTAGCCATGCAGCTAAGATAGGGCCCATACTGTGGGCTCGATTGAGCTTGTCACCCATAATATTGAAAACCACAAAAAGCATAAAAAAGATAATGGCTATGAGTAATGGATAACCATAGCCACCCTTACGCACGATACTACCTAATGGTGCTCCAATAAACAAGAATATAATGCATATCACAGCCCACGAGTATTGCTGATGATACTTCCACATAAATCGAGATTGCTGATGATGTAGCGCTTGATCTTTCTTAGTGTTTTGTTTTAGTAGGTCGTTTTTCTTTGAGCTTAGATATTTGGCTCCTTTTATGATCTGTCTTAGCTCCGCTCCATCAAATAGTTCGTGAAAGGAATCGTGCTCGGCAATGGGCTTAGTGACCTTTTGTTTCAGTGGTTTTTTGTAGCCCGATTTTCGCATTTTTTTGGTTCTATTCTCCTCTTCTTGCTTGGCTTTGCCAGACAGGGCTTTTTTGACGGATGTGGGAAGATTGCTTTCCTTTTTGTCTTTTTTGGCTTCGTATTCTTTGATATTAAGGATGGTGTTAAAGTTGTTATTGGATTTATCGATATTCTCTTGGATGGCTAGATCAAAGGAGTCGATGGATGACCTAAGCTGAGCACCAGTCATCATATTGTAGGCATCGGGAGATAGACTCAGATTACGTGCCTCAAAAGCGAACTCATCCATATCAAATATCTTAGTCCACTTCTCAAAATGCGTTCTCACCAGTGGGTAAGTCCATTTTTTCTTCTCTTTTTCTTTATCCTTTAATTCCTTGTACTGCACACCGTCCTCCAGTTCCATCACGAAATTGTCATTATCATCCTCGGTGTACATGACGCCTTCTTTAGCAGATAGAATGTTGAGGTTATTCCTCTCCAAGGAACTGTGATCGTAGATCAAGATATCTTTGATATCTTTTCCATTTCTGTCTATATCATCTACTCTGATAACATAATTATTGAAGTCTTTGACGAAAACCCCCTCTTCAAAACTTAATGCAGGCTTTTGTCTCTTGATAGCTGTGATACGCTCGTAAAATTTAAAGTTGGCTCGTGGTCTAAGGTAGTTGGATGCAAATAATGAGAATAACGCGGTCAAGATGGATATAAGGATTGCTCCCGTCATAATACGCGTCAAAGAGATACCAGCCGATTTCATACTAGATAACTCATAACGCTCTGCGAGATTACCAAAAACCATCACCGAAGCTATCAGGATGGATACGGGTACGGCCTCAGGTATTATCTTGACCGAATGATAGAATATAACCTCCAATATGATACCTAACGACACACCTTTACCAATCATATCGTTGATATACTTCCATAAAAACATCATGATCAAGACAAACTCCGCCACGAAAAAAGCCATAAGGTATGGCGGTATGAAATCTAATATGACGAGCTTATCTATCTTTTTCAATGATATATTCTTTTGAATATCAACAAGTTATCTTTTTGTCATGAGCATAATGTAACATTTCTATTACCGAGATCGTCATTATGACAGAAGCTGAATAGATAACGACAATACACACTATAAAATTAGACTTATTTTAGGTGCTTGAATTATAATCAGCTGTCTAACAATGCAGATCGAAGAATTTAACCATATCGTTGATCGACTTAAAGACAAAATGCTCAGACTGGCATTCCGAATAGTCAAAAATCAGGAAGAGGCCAAGGACGTGGTGCAGGATGCTTTGGTCAAAATATGGAAAGTAAAAGATAAAATATCGACTGTAGATAATGTTGATGCTTACTGTATGATGATAACCAGAAACATAGGAATAGATAAGATCAGAGGTCGGAAAATGGAGACAACGGACATAGATGATCACTATGATATAAAATCTAATACGGCCAATCCTGAAAGACTTTCTATCGTAAGAGACCAACTCAGACAAGTCAGAGAAGTTATCAGCGCGTTACCAGATAATCATAGGACAGTACTAGAACTAAGAGACATAGATGGTTATTCCTATAAAGAGGTGAGTCAGATTACAGGATATAGTATAGATAAGGTCAAGGTCTATCTACATAGAGCAAGATTAAAATTGAAAGAACAAATAAAACAAAAGGTGTTATGACAAATAATATGTCTTCACTAATAGAAAAATACTGGAATGGCGATACGTCGCTGGAAGAAGAGTCTGCTATCAGGGCGTACATGCTATCTGGTCAGGTGGCGGAAGAGCATCAGGATATGATTCCCCTTTTTCAATATTTCTCAGAAGAAAAATCTTTGGATATTGAGTTCCAGCCTGACCTGAGTTTCACTAAGGAGAAGAAGGGTAAGATAAGAATGCTATATCCTAAGATTATAGGTATCGCCGCATCTTTCTTATTACTGCTGACGGTGAGTTATAATCACTTTGCCCCAGAGGATAACTCTTATGCTGCCAAGTACACAGAAGTAGAAGATCCAGAAGAAGCGCTGGCTATTGCCATGGAGGCATTGGGCTATCTGAGTAATAAATATGAAAAAGGAAATAGTGTCATGACTAAGAATCTCGGCAACCTTAAGAAAGCAGACATTTTCAAATAAATCGCAAACAATAAATTATCAATAATATTTCTATAAATACGAAAGGCCTAAGACGAGCACAACTAAATCGCTCAGGGGACTATCATAATTTTTAGAATCGTACTAATCAGTTCGTTATAAATTATAAAACACATGAAAAATATAATCTTATCATTACTTGTAGTCTTCTTAGGAAGTAGTCTGCAAGGACAAGATGCCATAACTAAATACTTTGACCAATATAGGGATGATGATAGATTTACCATGGTATCTATCAATAAGAAGATGTTTGAGTTGATTGCTAACATTGCGGAGGAGGAAGTAGATGCTGAGTTGCTTGAGATGCTTAACGAGATGCAAGGGCTTAAGATACTTACTACTCAGGATAGTCCGCAGTCTTTTTACAAAGAGGCCATTAATAAGATCAACACGAACGATTACGAAGAGTTAATGACCGTGCGCGATAAGGATCAAAACATCCGATTTATGGTTAAAGACCAAAACGGTGGTAAAATCGTCAATGAATTATTACTACTTGTAGGAGGTGAGGAAGAGTTTGTACTATTAAGTTTTGTAGGCAAGATATATCTCAACAAGATCGCACAACTGGCTAAGAACATGGATATAGATGGCATAGAACACTTAGAGAAACTCGAAAAATAATACTATGCGACTTCTGATTACATTCCTATCTATCTCTTTATTGATTACATTTTCTGATACGCTAAGGGCGCAGGAAATGAATCCAGAC
This sequence comes from Saprospiraceae bacterium, assembly GCA_020628095.1. Taxonomy (GTDB): domain Bacteria; phylum Bacteroidota; class Bacteroidia; order Chitinophagales; family Saprospiraceae; genus RFSX01. The sequence continues at coordinate 41,939 of JAHDFP010000022.1, read as the reverse complement.
AAATTCATGAATAAGCTACTCAAGGATGACCACTCTTTGGGTGTGAAAGTGCCAGGATGGCTAATAAAATTTGCAGGTAAGACAGCGACTAATGATCTAGAGAAGGAGGAACAAGAGATGATCAGAGAATTGACGAGCCACATCAAAAAGCTGAGATTACTGGTCAACACCAAAGCTCCAGCCGATTTCAGTACTCATTATACTAAATTGATAAATTACTTCCACTCGCATAACTACGAGCCACTCGTAGAAGCCAGAGACAAAGAACACAAGATCAGTCTATGGGCAGATATGGATGGAGATATAATACATAACCTTGTTATTACAATACTTAACGAAGAAGAGACTTCGACTGTATTCAATATTAAGTCCGACCTAGATATGCAGACTCTCAAGGATATGAATTTCTTTAAGCGACTACAGGACTTATAAGAAATCAGGATCGCACTGCAACTGCATTATATTATCGAATGACTCCCGCTCGCGGATAAGATAATCTTTGCCCTGATGCACCATCACCTCTGGTGGTCTGTAGCGAGAATTATAATTAGATGACATCATATAACAGTAGGCCCCAGCATTTTTGATCATGAGGATATCACCTTTGCTTACCTCCGCTAATTTTCTGTCTTCTCCGAAAGTGTCTGTCTCACAGATATATCCGACGACGGAATATATTTTTGGTTTACCATTGGGGTTAGATATGTTGATGATGTCATGATAGGCATCATAGAACATAGGCCTTATCAGATGGTTCAGCCCAGAATCGACACCTACAAAGGTAGTGGCTGTCGTACGCTTGATCACATTGGCTCTTACCAGAAATACGCCTGCATGGCTTACCAGATATTTTCCTGGCTCGAACTTCAGCTCTAATTGTCTGTTACAACTCTCACAAAATTCGTTAAACATATTACTGAACTCCTGTCCAAAATCTTCGATATCTGTCTGTAATCCCCCCTGCTTATAGGCCACCTTAAATCCACTCCCAAAATCAACGTACTCCACAGAATCAAACTTATCGACGACATCCAATATCACCTTAGAAGCATGTATAAATATATCCGAATCTAATATGTCAGACCCTGTATGGACGTGTATGCCATTGATCTTGATATCAAAGGTTTTGATAATTTTCTCCAGCAAAGGCATCTGATGTATGGATATACCAAACTTGGACCCAATGTGACCTACGCTTATCTTTCTATTACCACCACCCATAACATGGGGATTGATTCTGACGCAGACGGGTATATTAGGATATGTAGAACCAAAGTATTCTAGCATTTCGAAATTGTCAATATTGATATTGACACCTGCCTGGACAGCAAGATCATATTCTTGCTCGGATATGTTATTAGGTGTAAAGAGTATATCCTCAGGCTTAAATCCTGCTAACAAACCAAGTCTTAGCTCCTGTATAGACACACAATCCAGACCGCAACCAAAACTCTTAATCAGCTTGAGTACGGAGATATTCGATAATGCTTTGCAAGCATAATGTACTTTCAGCTTAGGCACACTAAAGGCATTCACGAATTTGTCATACATAGACTTGATGTTATCGGCATCATATACATATAAAGGCGCATCATATTTATCTACCAGATCCAAATAGGAAATACCCTGTACTTGTGTCATTTGAGTTTTTTATTCTTACAAATTGTCAAATTACCGATTGTCTCATAAAACATCGAATGTTGTTATATTATTTTGATCTATAATTCTACATTAGATATAATTTGATCTCACAGAGTACCATACAGGAAGTCTTGGATTTGGCTCAGGTGCAAGACATTATCGAGGACTATATTTCTCTCAAAAGAAGAGGGGCTAATCTACTTGGATTGTGTCCCTTCCATGACGAAAAGACGCCCTCATTCACAGTCTCACCGACTAAAAACATCTATAAATGCTTTGGATGTGGAAAAGGCGGCGGTCCTGTACAGTTTCTCATGGAGCATGACAGCTTATCTTTTCCAGAGGCCATAAGAACATTAGCCAAACGCTATAATGTCGCTATAGAAGAATCCAGCCCTGATGACCAGAAAGAATACGAGGCACAGAAAAAAGTAGAAGACAGCTATTTTATAATAAATGAATTCGCCAAGAGCTACTTTACGGATAACTTATTCAATCGAGAAGAAGGTAAGAAGATCGGATTGAGTTACTTTAAGGAAAGAGGTTTTCTAGGGGCGACAATAGAAAAATTTGATTTAGGTTTTGCTATTGATTCATCTAAAGAACTGACCGAGAAGGCTCACAAAAAGCAATATAACGAACAATACCTCAAAGACCTCGGCTTAACTTCTCAGAGGGGATTTGACTTTTTTAGAAATCGGGTCATGTTTCCCATACATAATCTGAGTGGCAAGGTCATAGCCTTTGCAGGCCGTACTCTTAGTAATGACAAGAAACAGCCCAAATATATCAACTCGCCAGAGACGCCCATCTATACCAAGAGAAAAATACTCTATGGTATGCATCTGGCAAAAAATCCGATCAGAAAAGCCGATGTCTGCTACATAGTGGAAGGTTATACAGATGTTATAAGTCTCCATCAGAATGGAATAGAAAATGTCGTCGCATCATCAGGCACCTCACTGACTAAAGAACAAGTACAACTAATTAAGAGGTATACTAACAATGTTACGTTCTTATTCGATGGTGATCCTGCGGGTATTAAGGCATCTCTGAGAGGACTTAATATCGTACTGGAAAGTGACATGAATGTCAGGCTAGTTCTACTACCAGAAGGAGAAGACCCAGACTCGTTCGTCAATAAAAATGGTCACGAAGGATTTACAGCTTATATCCAAAATAAGTCAAAGGACTTCTTATTTTTCAAATTAGAGCTATCCATAGATGAGGCTAAAAATGACCCTGTAAAAAAAGCCGCCCTTATAAAAGATATTCTCGAAAGTACCGCCAAAATAAGAGACCCCATCAAGCGTGCAACTTATATCGCACAAACGAGCCAGCTCCTCGAAATAGACGAAAAAATACTCGTCAAAGAAACCAACAAAATAATAAGGAACGAGATCCGTAGTAAACGACTCAAAAAAGAACGGGAAGAAAGAAGGCAACTGAGACAGGAGTATCCTATCAATGAAGATGACTATATACAAGAGAAGACCACAGCTGTACAAGAGACTCTTGTCATACAAAACAAGCACGAGTATCAGGAAAAAGACCTTGCTCGTATCATGGTCGTGGCTGGTCATCTGATTATCAAGGATGCCGATCAAAATGATGTCCAGATAGCCGACCTGATATACTCTAACATATACGATGTCCTCCAATACCTCAACAGTGATCTATACAAACAAATCATAGAAGAGGGATTCCGCTATGTAGAAACTCATGGCGAGAACAAAACTGTAACAGAATATTTTCTCAACCACCAAGAAGAACATATCAGAAACTTCGCGGTTAACGCCAATAGCTCTAAATACGAATTCGCTAACTGGGATAAATACGAAGTCGGTCTCCAAACACAAAAGCCCCCAGAAAGAAACTTCTATAAGGACAGCTTACAATCCATCTATAGATTCAAACTCAAAAAAATAACGACTGTCATAAAGATGCTCGGCGAAAAAATAACCGAAATGCAAAACTCCCAAAACTTCGAGCAAATGAATAAGGCGTTAGAAGGCTACAAACAACTCTCAGAGACCAAGAAAGAGTTGGCGGCTAAATTAGGGACGGTGGTGTTGAGCGGGTAGTTATTCACAACATGAAAAATGGCAGGGACAACAACTCCCCAAAATCCTCTATATAATAATCCACTTCCTTACCCCTCGACTTACTCTCAGACTGTCTTTGTACTGTGGTCATTCCAAGGTCATTGCCAGCCCTTAGCTCAGAATCCGGATTATCTCCTATGACAATAACATCCTTAGGCTGGAGATCAGATTCTATAATGATTTGTGAGAAGATTACGGATTTGCTACGGCGTGGATTTTCTCTGGGGTCGTCGATATGTATAGAAAGAAAGTCTTCTTCTATACCTAAAGCCTTGATCTTCGCCCATTGCAATTCTTTTAGGCCTGTTGTCACTAGTATTTTAGGTAGGTCAATTTCTCTGATGGTTTGATAGTCAGAATGTGGCTGGATGTCCAGACCCCTATAATCTATCTCCACAATTTTGTTATAAAAATCTTCTACGATAGAGGAAGGTGTATCGTATTTAGCGAGAACATAGTCGATAGGATTAGTCCAGAGCTCGTTGATTATATAATCCGTATTGTTATCGGGTTGCTGACTATAATAAGACCTGAGAACGGATATAGGCTCATCAAAGATGTCACTACTCATACTCTTCGTCTCGAATATGGTATCATCCAGATCTAATATCAACATGCCTTTAGTTAGCTAACGTCAGGCTATAAACTTGAATTGCGCTGTATTAGACTATACTGCCGTATTCATACAATTCAAATCCTCGAAAGCTTTGACCAGCCTTTTCTTGAAAGACTGCTCACCCTCTCTTAGCCATTTACGTGGATCGTATTTTTTCTTATTAGGAATATCGTCACCTTCTGGGTTACCTATCTGAGACTGCATATATCCGACATGCGGCTCGTAATAATCGCGGACACCAGTCCAGAACGCCCATTGTAGATCTGTGTCTATGTTCATTTTCACGACACCGTAATCGATGGCCTCACGGATTTCTGCAGTCGATGATCCTGATCCACCATGGAAGACGAATTTGATCGGGTTATTACCTGACAGTCCGTATTTCTTGATGATATGATCCTGAGAGTTCTTGAGTATAATCGGTGTTAGCTCCACGTTACCTGGCTTATATACACCATGCACATTTCCGAAGGCCGCCGCCACCGTAAATCTATCACTGACCTCTGATAATTTCTCATAAGCATAAGCAACCTCATCTGGTTGTGTATATAGCTTAGAGTTATCTATGTCCGTATTATCTACCCCATCCTCTTCGCCACCAGTGACACCGAGCTCTACCTCTATAGAGATACCTAGCGCATTCATCCGCTTAAAGTAGTCCGTCGATATTTCCAGATTTTCCTCTATTGGTTCTTCTGAGAGATCCAGCATGTGCGATGAGTATAGAGGCATCTTATTTTTCTCATAATGTCTCTCACTCGCATCAATAAGTCCCGATACCCAAGGCAATAATTTCTTAGCGCAATGGTCGGTATGTAAGATGACACTTACGCCATAAGCCTCTGCCATATTATGCACATGCATGGCTCCTGAGACACCGCCCAATATGGCTGCTTTCTGTCCTTCGTTATCCAGACCTTTCCCCGCGAAAAAGGTAGACCCTCCATTGGAGAATTGGATAATGATGGGAGAATTAATATCTCGCGCTGTTTCCAGACAGGCATTGACGGTATTAGTACCGACCACATTGACGGCTGGTATAGCAAAGTTTTTTTCGTTGGCATAATCTAATAAGGCTGTCACCTCATCACCATGCAAAACACCTTTTCTAAACTTAGACATAAGAGAAAATATTAAAGTTGATTATTGTTTGTCTTATTAAATGATTTCTTTGGCTGCAAGATAACGCTCTGCATCGAGTGCGGCCATACATCCCGTTCCAGCAGCTGTGACTGCTTGTCTGTACACGTGATCCTGCGCATCTCCACTAGCAAACACCCCACCGACTTTAGTCGTCGTACTATCTGCTCCAGTAATAAGATAGCCCGCCTCATTCATATCGAGCCAGTTAGAAAATATCTGCGTATTAGGCTTATGACCTATCGCCACGAAAAAGCCCTTCGCATCTATCACAGATTCTTCCCCCGTTTTGTTGTTCTTTACTTTAGCACCAGTGACCTCTTCTTCTCCCAGTACTTCGACCGTTTCTGTATTCCAATGTACTTGCAGATTTGTTGTATTGAGGACCCGCTTTTGCATGATCTTAGAGGCGCGCATCTCATCCCGTCTTACGAGTAGATGTACAGTCGGGCATAGCTTAGCAAGATAGGTGGCTTCTTCTGCTGCCGTATCTCCCCCACCCACGACGATCACTTCCTTACCTCGGTAGAAAAAACCATCACATACGGCACAGGCAGACACACCTTTATTCATCAGTTTAGTCTCTGATTCTAGTCCGAGCCATTTGGCGCTAGCTCCTGTAGAGATAATAACCGTATGGGTGGCTATTTTTTCACCAGTTTCGCTAGTTAGGTAATGGATAGGGCCAGATAGATCGACCTCCGTAATCATTTCTGATTTTATATCTGTATCAAAACGCTGCGCTTGCTTTTTGAAATCCTCCATCATCTGGGGTCCCATAATTCCGTCTGGATAACCTGGGTAATTCTCCACATCATTAGTAATCATAAGCTGACCACCAGGTTCTTTTCCTGTATATAGCAATGGCTTAAGGCCTGCTCGCGCGGCATATATTGCTGCTGTATAACCCGCCGGACCCGACCCGATTATGGTGCATAATCTCACATCTTCAGACATCCTTTAATTATTTTTAATATGTTGCAAAAATATAATTCTTTATATAACTAATCTCCTTAATAGAAGATTAGATAATAAGAACTATATCAGTCTGGCTTTGGTTCTAATATTATACACAATAATGTCGTACGCTTCCTTACATATCATATTGCTTTCTGGTGCTTTTTTAGGGCTTTGTCTAGGTATAAAAAAAGATAATTGGATATTGCGGACCTTGGCATTATTACTATTGTCAGGAGATATTGCCATGTCTTTTTATTCGGGATATGGCGTGAGTGTTTTTCAGGTCGGTGCGAGTTGCATTATATTATCGGCTTTATTGTTAGCCATCCCATCGATTAAGGCGAAAAAGGACTGGTCGTTATTCTTAGCATTTGGTCTAATTATATTAGGTGCGAGTAATGTTATGATGAATAGTCTTCTGTCTAAGTTGACGATAACGGAAACAGAAGATGAACTATCCTTACTCGTAGAATTTACTAATCAAGGCAACCTCCGAGAGTGGATAAAACAGAATGACACACGCTATAAGATCGACTACCCTGCTTTTGAGGCGGAGGATCATTCCTTCCAGATGGACGAATACCTATGTATCACTCTGGCTAGCAAAAATTACGATCATATATTATCTCAATTAGAATCCGACCACAATATCGTTCATATAGAAAAGAACGACACCTACCAACTCAAAATACCTAACTCCAATGAAGCGAGAACCTACAAACAAAGGCAGACCATCAACGATCCTGAGGTCAATAAGCAGTGGGCAGCGAAAAACTTCAAGCTCAAAGAATTTCATGATCGAATAAGTGAAAAGAACAAACTCAAAAACAAGAAACAAAAAACTATAATTGCCATCCTAGACACAGGTATAGATAGTCAACACGAGGACCTGAAAGACAATTACCATTCTATTTCCTCCGCTTACGACAAAGACACCAAAGGACATGGTACACACTGCGCTGGCGTGGCTGCGGCGGTCACAGGTAATAAGATAGGCATCGCCTCATGGATACCTCCCAATCATAATATCAAAGTGAGCAGTGTCAAAGTACTAAACAATATGGGAATAGGCACACAACGCACCATCATCAATGGCATCCTAAAAGCTGCTGACGCAGGAGCCGATGTCATATCACTCTCACTAGGCGGAAGAACCAGCGAATCAAAAGAAAAAGCATACAACGAAGCTGTCAAATATGCCAATGACAAAGGAGCCATCGTCGTCGTCGCGGCAGGCAACTCCAGTGCTGATGCATCACGCTATAGTCCAGCCAATACTCAGGGAGCAATAACAGTTGCAGCCATAGATACAATGGGACGTCCTGCCAATTTTTCTAACCATGTACGTCATGTGACTTACGGCATATCGGCGCCTGGGACATCCATCTATTCCACTATCCCCAATGATAAATACACAGCCTATAATGGCACCTCGATGGCGGCACCATTCATCAGTGGACTTATCGGTGTGCTAAAGCATTACCAGCCCACCCTCACAACAGAACAAGCCTACCAACTTATCATAGATACCGCCGACAAAAATGCGGGCGTCAATACGGTCAACCCTAACAGACTCTTAGAAGCCTTTTTTGAAGAGAAGTGGGTCCAGTAACTGCGAGTTTGTTCTTACAAATGATTTTGTATTGATCGGATTATAAGTTCTGGGGAGCGATTGGCATCGATAATGATGTCTGCCTGAAAGTAGTATTTTTCTCTTTCTATAATTTTTGATTTTATAAAATCCAGAAGGTCTTCTCTCGAATGGTAATGCGCGATGAGTGGGCGTTGGTCCTTTTCTTGAGACCATAAGCGATCTAATAGATCTTCCGACCTGAGGTACAAATAAAAAGATTTGTATTGGTTAATAATGTGGATAGTATGATCATTACATGGTAGCCCGCCTCCTGTACCTACAACAATATCTTCCTCATCCGAAAGAGACTCCAAGACCCGTCGCTCTTCCTTCCTAAATGATTCTTCGCCATAGTTATCAAAATATGAGGTGACAGATGTGCCGTTATATTCTTCTATAAGGGAGTCGGTATCCACATAGCCTGATGACAATCGATCAGCTAACAAGCTTCCTATCGTCGACTTACCAGATCCCATAAAACCCAACAAGAAGATTTTCATTTGTTATCGTTGATATTCTGATGATGAGTTAGCAAGGTCTCACTTTTATTTTATCAATTTATAGCTCTTGCTAATTTTTATATACTACCAAAGGCCAGATAGAAATTATAATACACCTGAGGCATTATAGTTAAAATCAACAAACACTTTGTACTTTCGCACTCACTCATTAATTAAAAAAAACGAAATTATCATGTTCTTTTTAGAAGGTGCGATAAGTCCGGGGATGGCTCAGATGTTGATGTTCGGGGCGATCTTTCTTATTATGTATTTCTTTTTCTTGAGACCACAGGTCAAGAGGCAGAAGGCTCAGGATTCATTCAGCGATAATCTCAAAAAAGGCGATGAAATCGTCACGACTAGTGGTATCATCGGCAGGATCACTAAGCTCGAAGGCAACGTCGTACAGCTACAGGTAGATCAGAAAACATTCATCAGGGTTATCAAAGGCGCGATAAGCAAAGAGATGACAGAGGGGCTAAACAAAAAAGAGGAATAAAAAACTTCTTTTTTATTCCTCTTCAGTGATTGTTAGCCTGTCTGGTTATTTGATTAACGAGACATTGCCTACTTTGACATATTCTGTATCATTGATACAGGTCACTTTGAGGCAATAGCTGTATACATCTGGTGCTAATTCTTTTCCTTTAAACGTTCCGTCCCAACCTATATTCTGATCGGTAGATACAAAAACCTCTTCTCCCCACCTATTCTGTATCAATAATTCCATATCACGGATAAACTTACTTCTTACTAACAATATATCATTGACATCATCACCATTAGGTGAAAATGCGTTAGGTAAGAATACATCGTTTTCGTTGCATTGAGGTGGTTCGACATTTAGTACAAAAACCTGTGATGTCGTTTCGCAACCTATATCATTGATGCAAGTTACAGTATAACTTGTTTGTTCTTCTGGCATAACTTCTATCGTCTGACCAGTCTCACCATTACTCCAGATATAATCACAATCTGGATCACCTTCTGCTGTCAGCACAATGGACTGTCCCAGACAGACGAATGGTTGACCTTCCGGATTGATATTAATAGGATCTACTGTAATACTTACAGCTGGATTGCTGACCATAACATCATAAGTATAGATGCTGTCTTGGCCTGTGGTATTAGATGTAATGAGTACGCTAAAGGACTTATCACTATCCGTGACTGCCCTTATCTTAGCTGTTCCTTGACCATCGACGATGCAGTCATTTTCTTCCCATAAGAAAGTAAAATCCTCCAGATCACAGTCTTCTGGCATATTGACACAGACAGAGAATGTATCCCCTATACATACCATGCCAAGATCAGGACCTATAATCGTCACCGAATCCAGACACTCTGATGTATTATCAGTATCTCTTATGAGCACAACGGTATCCTGATCAGAACAACCGAATATATCCTCTACCTTAACGACCACCTCAAAAGTATCTGTCGGTGGATCAAAACCCTCTAATGGATTCCCTGTGTATATAGAGTCTCCCTCCAATGTACACCATCTCATAAGACTATCTATATAATTAGTCTCGGCTGAGACGATAGGGCTACCTTCATTATCGTAACGTACTGTATCGGCTTCTACCGATACCACCATATCACCTACAAATATGTCGACCGTAATAGGATCTTGCGGACATACAGAATTAAAATCAAACAAAGTCACAGGATACACCCCAGGCATATCATAAGTATGGACTGGCATGGCACTATTAGACACCTCTGTACCATCACCAAAATCCCAGATATAAGGTCCTTCTAATAGGTTAGGTGATATATCAAAGTTGACCGTCAGAGAACCACAAGAATCTACCGTGGACTGGAACTGCTGCAATGGCGTCGGTGCTGATATACCAAATCTTATGGTATCCACACCAGTACATCCTTTATCATTAGTCGTACAGAGCACCATGAAAAAATCATCTGTCTGATCCTCTGAGACTCCTATGACTGGCATGTTAGTATCTCCACCAGATATAAGGTTACCAGAATCATCTTTCCACTGCCATGAGGTAATGGTCTGATCTGCATTAAGGTTTTCTATTACAAACTCGGATGTATCTCCAGGACAAATAATGATAGGTCTGTCATATCCTAACTCTATCGCATCAGATTCTAAAATAGTCTCTACGAATCCCTTGACACAAGGATCATTAGGGTCTATTGCTCTGGTATAAATGCGACCATCATAATCTGCTCCGCCATTAGTTTCCAGTGTCACACCTGAACCCAATATGCTACCAAAGTCTGGGTCTAAAGACCATTCGTAGATAAGGTTAGGATCAGGGTTGACAACGCAGACGTTCAGCGTGTCATCACATCTTATATCGACCTTATCCTCTACCTCTATAGGTACTTGAGTAAAGTAATCTCCTGTATTGATAATATCATTATTGATCCCATCATCGGCAATAGAAATAACTCGACCATCTGAAAGTGTAATGATTAGATTAATATCCACTTCTTCACCTAATGGAAGCTCCACTGTCAAAGGTGATCGTGTATAAGTCTCTCCGTTTATTACCCAGCTTACGTCATTGATGTCAAAATTGACACAAGGTGATATGTTAGTCACGATTGCTTCTAACCTAAAAAGACCAGTAGAATCATAACATTCCACAAGTTCGACGGTATAGTCTATCTCTGGATCTCCAGTGACATTTCCGCCACCTGATAGTTCGTCTATATCTATAGTCCTTGTGCTCGACGCCGTACAACCGTTATCATATTCCACATCCAATGTGACCTCTATCTCACTTCCGTTGACCACTATTGTGCTAGGGTTTCTGCCATACGTGCTCGATCCATTGTCATCTACAACCGTCCATGAAGAGGTTCTTTGATCTCCGGGAGAACTAAGAGTAATGATCACTCCATCGTCATCACACTCTACAAACTCTACATCAAAGTCTGGTCTCGGTGTAAAGTAATCCTTATCATAGGTACGCGAAAATGTGTTAGAACAACCATTGCTATATTGCACCTCTAGGGTCACATCGACACGTTGGTCTCCATCTATATTAAATTCCACATCTCGGCTAGTGAATGTCTGACCATCTATGGTCCATAATCTTCTATCGACATCCAGGCCATCATCTATGTGTGTCAGTTGTACCGCTATCATATCTCCATTACACTGAGATTCTTCTTCTACCTCAGGCACTGGGATCAATTCATCTCTATCATAGGTACGTGTAATTGTTTTAGAGCAGCCGTTGGCATATTCCACACTGAGAGTGACTTCTACACTTTCGTCTCCATCTATAGAGAAAGAAACGCTTCTGCCATTAGAAGACCTGCCATCTACTGTCCAGGTGCGAGAAATTATTCCAACACCAGCTTCCTCATTAGTCAATACGACATCTATTCTATCTCCACTACATCTTGTATCCGCAGTAATGATAGGATCAGGTATCACATTGTCCGCATCATAGGTCATCGATGTGCTACTAGAGCAACCATTATCATACTCCACACTTAGCTCGACATCCACCGTTTCGTTTCCTGATATCGAAAACATAACACTCGGATCTGTCGAAGTAACACCATATACACTCCATACCTGTGATACAATACTGACTGTACCATCCGTGCTGGCTGTGAGAGTCACATCGCGGTCATCTCCATCACATAATACGTCGACTTCTATAATAGGCTCTGGGATAAGGTTATCTCTATTATAAGTTTCTGAGTTACTGCTTTCGCAGCCATTACTATAGACAACACTCAGGGTAACATCTACACTCTCATCACCAGTAATACTAAAAGTTGCATTGCGATCTGTAGAAGTAACACCATCTACAGTCCATACCTGTGACACGATACCTAGATTGCTATTAGTGCTAGACCCTGAGAGCGTCACATCTATTCTATCTCCTCGACAGATAGAGCTGGCTTCTATTTCTGGTCTTGGTATGAGATTATCTCTATTGTATAATCTTGTTATAGTTCTGCTACATCCATTACTAAAATCAACTGTCAGACTCACCTCCACACTTTCGTCTCCTTCCAAGCTAAACATAACACTGGAAGCTGTAGAAGTTTGGCCATTGATCGTCCAAACCTGTGATACGATATCGACATTGCCCGTAGGCTCATTAGTCAGTGTGACATCTATTCTATCGCCTTCACAACTTGTATCCTCTGTTATATTAATAGGTAAGAGGCTATCGTCATTGATATTATAAGTTCTCGTTACGGTCTTAGAACAGCCGTTAGCGTATTCTACAGTCAGGGTTACCACCGCTGTTTCATCTCCATTTATAGAAAAAGAAACACGACGTCCAGTAGATGTTCTACCATTAACAGTCCACATGCGAGAGATGATATCTACACCATCCTCTTCATTAGTCAGGGTCACGTCTACCCTATCCCCGTTACATTCCGTGTCAGCCACTATGACAGGATCAGGTATTACATTATCTGCATCATAGGTCATAGATGTACTGCTCATACATCCATTGTCATATTCTACATTAAGCTCGACATCTACTGTTTGGCTACCTGCTATGGATATCATGACACTAGGGTCTGTAGATGTAACGCCATCTACTGTCCACTCTTGTGATACAATGTTCACAGTACCATCTGTCGTTGCTGTCAATGTTACATCACGATCATCCCCATCACATATCACATCGACATCTATAATAGGCTTAGGTATTAAGTTATCTCTACTGTAGGTCTCAGAGGTACTGCTTTCACAACCATTATCGTATACTACACTGAGGGTTACATTGACTCTCTCGTCACCATCTACAGTAAATGACACACTGCTGTCTGTCGACGTCACACCATCCACAGTCCAGACCTGAGAGACAATATCTATAGCATTGCTCGGACTGGACCCAGATAAGGTCACACTGATTCTATCGCCATTACAAAGCGCATCTACATCTATTTGAGGCTTTGGTATGAGATTATTCCTATTGTATATTCTTGTTACCGTTCTGCTACAACCATTGCTATATTCTACACTCAATGTAACCGTTACGCTTTCGTCTCCTGTTACAGAAAACATGACGCTCGCGTCAGTAGAACTTTGACCATCCACAGTCCATGTCTGGGATACAATGCTGACACTGCTATTAGCTTCATTAGTAAGAGTGACATCTATCCGATCTCCTTCGCAGCTTGTATCTTCCACTATATTGATAGGTAGCAGGTCGTCATCATTGATATTATAAATCTTATCTAATACACCAACACATCCATTATCAAACTCTACCTCTAATCTCACCTCAACATCTCGCTCATCACTAAGGTCTATCGTGACACTATTATTATTAGAAGATTGTCCATCTACTGTCCAATTATAGGTCACCGCCGTCGCATTGCTATTACTGCTGATAGATGGGTTACTAAGTATTAGCCTGACTCTATCTCCATCACAATCCAAATCTTCTTGCACCGTAACATCTGGCGTATAATCAGCCGTATATCTTTGGTCCATTGCAACCAAGGTACATCCATTATCATAAGTAACCGTCAGGGTTAGGTCTACAGAATCTCCATCTTCCATATCGACCATAACCTCTGGTCCACTAGATGATACCCCATCTACTGTCCAAACGTAGGAAGTTGGATTAGCCATCATATTACCGCCTTGTAGCTCTCCGGAAAATGTGATCGTAGCACTAGAAACCTCTGGGCAATCACCCCCTAGGTCATTGACTATAACTAATTCTGGAAGAAAGTCCGATAACTCGACAATACGATCCACCTGTATATCACAGTCTCCATCTGTCTCTATGGTCATCTCCACTCTAAGGTCTCCACCCGAAACATCTATCTGTACTGACTCACCTGATAGATTAGTCGTATTACCACCTTGTTCTATTACCCACCTAGGTTCTGAGATGGTGCTGGTACTAGAAGAAGTATTAATGAGCTCTATCAAAAAACCATCAACCGTACAGCTTAGTAACTTAGACTCGAAATCTCCTAAAGAAAACAAGTCAGATGTATCTATTGTCTTAGATATATTGCTTACGCAACCAGAACTGGAAACAACCTCTAGCTCTATCTCTACATTACCAGCCGATCCTATATCTATAACGGCAGGGTTGCCTTCTGCACTTATGACGCCATTATCAGTTCTTATAGTCCAATTCCACTCTACGGCGCAAGACTGGCCTGTAGGGTCTACAGATTGGTCTGTTAGCCTTATGAGATTACCATCATCACAAGACTCAAAGCCCACTGTAAAATCTGCATCTAATAAAGTCGTCGAAGTACTCACTACTTTCTCCACCGAAGTCGTACAGCCATCTGCATCACGCGTAGCCTCCATTCTCACGGTGTACTTACCAGATTCTGGATATGTGATAGACGGATTCTCCTCAGTAGAGGTGAGTGTGTTATCAGGATAATCAAAGTACCACTGGTAAGAATCGGCACCTTCTGTCGTATTATTAAATGACATAGACAGATCTCCGTCACAGTCATTATCTTCTACCTCAAAATCAGCAATAATAGGGTTAGTACATATACGTACATTATACTCAAAATCTCTTCTTACCGTCGATATTAACTCACCGTTTCTGTATTCGTCTACACATATACCGACTAAGAAAGTACCGACAGTACCTGGTTCTGCCGTAATGACTCCTGTCTGCGCATCTATTCTCAGTGGTGTTCCGCCTAATACATTGTTGAGGCTATATGGCGCTTGCCAGACGACATCAGTATAAGGGGGATTAGACGGTACGCTCGGCTGTGGGTTATCTATTGTACCACCAAGACTCGGTGTACAAAGACGATATACTAACTCATCTCCATCCACATCCGTCGCCGAATGATCAAAGGTAAATCCCTCTCCAGCACATATATATACATCAGGCCAAGAATTGAAAGTTGGCTGATTATTGCAAGTATTCATAGCCTCTGTGGTGATACAAGTCCAATAAGTCGCACCTGTCTCCAGAGGATTCTGTATGTTATTAAGTAAAGAATTACGGCAACATCTCTGATACGCGATGCAATACCCTATTTTATTAAAAGGTAAGGTGACTACGGTCTTATACACGGACTCATGTACGCACACAGGATCACCGACTGCACCACAATCAAATATCAGAGCATTAGTAATCGTATCTTCTCCTGTAAAGGGTACTTCTATCCTACCCAGATTACCTAGCGAGGTCTGCAAAGAACCGAATATATCAAAGATGCCGATAATCGCAGGATCATCAAATGGGGCATCATCTGCACCATTTTCGCAGTCTCTTCTGACGGTAAGGGTAATCTCGTATTCGTTATCGCCGAGACATCTATAGCTGATATCTCCACCCACTATGTGAGATGCTTGCATCGTCGTCGGCACATACATCAAAAGAAATGCAAACAGGAAAAATGAACAAAGCTTTTGTGAATTTAGAAACATGTCTTTTTGTTCTGTAATAACCAATTAATTGATAACTCTAACTCTCACTATCTCCGCTTTTCTTTCGCGAGATGCTTCTGGACTGTATACAGAAAGTCTTCTATTGCTATAAGAGTCAGAAATACCTTCTGGAGCGATTTCTTCACCGAATGATATTTCTGATACAACCAATCTACCTGATTCTATATAAGGTTTTAGTATGCCTCCTTTGTATGTCTTGATCTCATTTTTGATCGTCCAGATACGTCTTTGACCTATAGCTAAGTTGTACCTGTTAGCTGCTCTCGGACTGGCATATCCTTTGAGAGATAACTCTATACGATCTCCCTGTTCTAGTCTCAGTCTCAGCTTATCTATGAATAATTGCAATTTCGCATAGCCTCCTTTCACATCTCCATTAAAGAAATTATCTACATCACTCATCGCAATAGACTTCTGATCTGCACCCAAAGATTTGGAGTATTCTGTCTTGAACTCTTCTTGCTTTGCTATATAAGGGTAATACGTATCGGAGTACGATTGTGTTGTCGTCAGCCTTCGTGATCTGAGGTCTGGTCTGTCATTATCAAAATAAACCATTACTGGTAAATACTCATCCAGTCTGATTTCTTCGCGTTTCAGATATATTCTTTCTATGACGACGCCATCTTGGATATTATTACTGTTGACAGGTCCATTATATATGACATAACCGTTTTTCTTGACAACCAGGTAATATTTTTTTCCAGCGATGATATCAAACGTAAAATCGTTTCCATCTCTATTAGTAACTGTTATAGGGGCCTGACCTTCTTCTTCTAAGGTTACAGTTACACCTTCCAGTTCCTTTCTCGTATCAGCATCAAAGGTGAAAACATCCAATCTGACCTGCTGAGGTTTGAGATATATCTTTTTGGTAACTTCTTCTATATCACGACAGTCTTTGAGACTAAGATTAGTGGTATCAGAATCATAACCATCTTTCTCTGTGACAATGAAGTATTCCTTGCCACATTTAAGTTTGAAATTATAGGAATGCTCCAGCTCGTCTAGGTTTTCATATAATATCTCTCCTGTAATAGCGTCTATAATACGCACTCGAGTACCAAGAACTGGCTCCTTAGTCAGCTCATTAAATGTCAGCGTATTAAGATCTATTTCTATCTCCTCTATGTCTGCTTTGTAGATATCATAACAGCAAGCCTCATAGGAATCATCTCTATATAGCGAGCCTTTTCTGTTAGATGATAGATGGGCTTCTGTTCCTTCTTCGTTGAGCGTATAGTAGACATCATCATAACTACTGTTAGTCGGAGAGAGAAGATTTTCCGGAGTCACATAATAGTCACCAGACTTATAAGTCCTATAGACGTCCAGTCCACCTAAGCCCATATAACCATCTGAGCTAAAGTATAACATGCCCGATCCTTGATGGAAAAATGGTGCCATCTCATCACCGTTAGTATTGACAGAGGACATATTGACTGGGTCTCCATAACTATCTCCGTCCATCATCGAGTACCATATATCTAACTTACCCGATCCTCCTGAGCGATCTGAGACAAAATATAGTACCTCCTGGTCACTACTTATGTCATAGCCTATGGCTGGCTGCGTTGTCGTAGTAGAATCCGAGTTAATATATCCTGGCAATTTGACACCATTCTGAAAAGAACCATTATCATCTACATCGGTGACATACAGATCACATCTGATATCATAAGAATTGACATAATCACATAAGGTGTAGTATACCTTATTCCCATCCAGACTGAATGCCGTATGTGCTATATGTTGTGCTTTGGGGACTTCTTTTTTCTTTTTTATTTCGAAATTATCGAATACGACTTCTCCACTTCTCTCCTCATCATCTGAGCTCAGTATTCGGCTGAATGTTCGACTCGGATAGAAGTCACTTTCCTCAAAGGCGTATTGCATAGAAGAATAATACAGCTTACCATCTTTCTTATAGGCACCAAACTCGGAATGTGGCGTATTAACTGACTCTAAGCGGTTAATAGTCACACCTGGTGTCGGCGAGGCTGTTACTTCAGAAGCCCAGTTGATCGCTTCTATTTCTTTTTCTGCTTTAGTTATATAGTATGGTAATTCTCCGTTATTTTCTGATATGAATAATTCGTAATTTCTTTTGGCTTCTTCGTATTTGCCGAGATTTTGTTGGGCTTCGGCTAATTTGTATACAGCCAGTGGCTGTTCTTTTTCTGTATCATTATCGACAATGTATTGGAACTCAGACTCTGCTATAGAGTAAGCATCGAACATGAGCGAGGCATCACCATATTTATATCTGACCTCCAGGGCGGAGCTATCAAACTCCACCGCCGAAGCATAATGATACATGGCGACGTAGTAATTTTTATCTTCCAATGCTTCCTCTGCCGCTTTCATAAAAGCCTTTAATGATTGCCCTTGCACAGATTGCGCAACCATTATTATGAGGACTACATTCAATATTTTCATGAAATTTGTCATTGGGATTCAGATTAAAATATTGGACAAACTTTAAAATTACGAGGAGGCTTCACATGCTTTATTATATAGTTAAGATGGACTTCTGGTCCTATGCCAGATCCCCCTGGGTGATCCGCACCAAAACGAGAAAAATCAAACAAATCATAACTCGCAGATATAAAGAAGTCATTCCATCTAAGTCCTAGCTTAAAGAAAGGCACTTTACCTCTGAATCGATACCCTAGCCCTGCTCTCACTTGTCTATTCTTGCCTCTTTGCTGATTGAGATAAAAATTAAGATAACCGCCAAGTATAATTTCTCTGTAACTATTCTGCATCTGGTATAAGAGATCCACTTGTAGGTCCAATTTCTCAGATAACTCACGAGAGTGGATACCGTATAGTGCTATTCTTATCGGCAGGTCCTGATCTACATCATTATAGAACTTGGCCTTAGGTGTAATGAGGTGAAAGGCACCTACTCCCAGATCAAGCTTGGTTCTCTCTGACTTCTGCCATCTGTAGTTAAGTCCTAAGGCAGACTCTATAAAGTTGAATGATTCGAAGTTAAATGATTCTCCAGAAGGTGCATTTTCTATAAAACGATTAGTAGTCTGATCCCACTGACTATCCCAAGTAAGATTAATAGGGTCAAATCCGCGATTAGCATAACCGATTAATCCTCCTATCGTGATAAGGTTCTTAGTATTAATAAGTCTGGTGTATGATCCTGCTAGATTGAGATTGAGTAGTCTTAGCTTAGAGTCTCCTTGTTTGTCATAATTAAAGAACCCTCCGATACCAAAAAAGCCCTTGCGGCTGCGCTTAGGGTATATTTTGCGATCATAGCTAAGGCTAAATGTCAGATATGGCACGGGGATAGACCGACCCTGATCTCTGAAAGAGACCATAAAACGCTCATCTCCATTGAAGATTCCTGTCAATCCAGGACTGATCGTCAGTGGTGCATTGTAAAACTGAGAATAATGCAAGTCCTGCCCCTTCAATTCCTCATTAGAGAAAAATAGCATGCAAAAGAAGCAGAAAATTATATATTTAGTTTTCTCAAGCAATCTCATTTTTCAAAATATTAAATATTTTCCTTATATGTAACATGCTCGTTATCAATAAGTCATTGATTAACAACTATTTACATAAATGAATACAACAAAAATCGTACTAAATAAGATACAAAAAGACTCAACGAGGATCGAACAGTACTGCTCTATAAATTTCATCTTTATAACGTCGGAATATCTAATTCTTAATGGGTAAATTACTAATATGAATTAAATATAATGTATATAATGCTGATTTACATTAAATTAGGAGATGTTAACATTAATAGGTTATGTTAAAAAAACTAATCGTCCTCTCAGGTGCTGGAATCAGTGCAGAAAGCGGCATCAAGACCTTCCGTGATGCAGATGGACTATGGGAAGGGCATGACGTCATGGAGGTGGCCTCGCCACAAGGCTGGAACGCCAATATAGAACTAGTCCTGGATTTTTATAACCAGCGTAGATCACAGCTACTCACTGTCAAACCCAATGATGCGCATAGGGCCATTACAACGTTACAAGAAAAGTACAATGTCCAAGTCATTACGCAGAATGTAGATGACCTCCACGAACGGGCAGGAACTAATAACGTGCTCCATCTACACGGAGAATTACTCAAGGTACGCTCCACCGTGGACGAACATCTCATATACGAATGGACCAAAGCACTAAACATAGGAGATCACTGCGAAAACGGTCATCAGCTGAGGCCTCATATTGTATGGTTTGGGGAAGAAGTGCCTATGATGACGCTGGCTGTGCAAGAAGTACAAACGGCGGAGATTATCATTATCATCGGAACCTCCTTACAAGTCTACCCCGCCGCGGGACTAATCTCTTATGCGCCCCGTCATGCTACAGTCTATTATATAGACCCCAAACCTCACATCTCCATGGAACTGCAAATGCGTCCTCATGAGCTAATAAAAGAACCTGCCACCAAAGGCATGAAATACCTTCTAGAACAGCTACTTTAGTACAAGACCTAAGATTCGCGAAAAAGAACGATCTTTGGTTATGTTTTTGTACAGATAGAACCAAGACCAAACAATAACTCTGAGAAAGTGCTTTTTTTCCTCATATCGCTAAGAATATTTCAGTGGCTTGTGCCATTGATTGGTCTGTTCTTTATCTACAGAGTTGTAAGCCAGTTCCGTAATAACAAAAGATTACTTGTAGGAACGCTCCTATGGGTATCATTTTGGGTGGTAATTAGCCTCTTGGCTATGAAACCAGATTTTATCTCAGAGAGTCTGGCTAAGTCATTGGGTTTCGCAAGTAATATCAATGCGGTCATATTCGTGGCTTTGGGATTTTTATTTATGATGACTTATTATCAGTCCTCGACCATCGATGGCTTAGAAAAAAAGATGACTGAACTGGTACGTAATATCGCCCTCGAAAAACAAAAAGAAATAGACCAACTCAAACAGCAACTCAAAAAGGAAAGATCCAAAAAATCCCAGGCGCAAAAAGAACAAGCTCAATACACTGAGGAATGAAAATCCTTTTCGTTCTAGAAAACTATTATCCCAATATCGGCGGTGTGGAGACATTATTTAAGTCACTGGCGGAATCACTGGCGGCCTTAGGACATGAGGTTACCGTGTTCACTAATAAATTTTCTGACAACCTACAGGATGAAGAAACCATCAATGAGGTCAGGATCGTTCGTGTGCCTTATAAGAACCGATACCTATTCACATTTCTATCCATCCGCAAGCTCCTACCCTATGCCCGTCGAGCCGACCTTATACATACTACATCCTATAACGCAGGACTACCCTCCTATCTCGCTGGTAAACTTACAAGGACAAAAACCATTATCACCTTTCATGAAGTATGGGGAAACTTATGGTATAGGCTTCCATATATGAATCGCGTGTCGAGTTTGCTACATTATTCTTTCGAATGGTTCTTATTGAAACTTCGATTTACAAAATTTGTCGCAGTCTCGGAATTTACCAAAAAACAGCTCGTAGATCATGGCGTACAACACCATAGAGTTAGCATGATATACAATGGCATCAATTACAAAGAATATAGTTCTGCTGCCAAGAGTGACTCAAATAACATATTTACATTCACATATTTTGGAAGGCTGGGTATATCCAAAGGGTTAGACCTAATTGTTCCAGCTATACAGGCTCTCAAAGAGGAAAAGTATTCTTTTCGTTTCAATCTTATTATACCCAAAGAACCGCAAGCCTTTCATAACAGAATAAAAAACGCTATAGTAGAAAAAGGACTGAGTGAAGCGGTCAAGATAAGGAGTCATCTTGATTTTGCCGAGTTACAATCTGTTATATCTCAATCGGACTGCGTTGTGATTCCATCTTATAGCGAGGGCTTTTGTTACTCGGCTGTAGAGACTATGGCGCTCTCGATACCCATTATTTCCTCTGGTAAAGGAGCCTTATCGGAAGTCGTATCTGGAAGACATATCACCATGAAAGAGCAATCCATAGAAGGACTGTCAGGAGCTATGAAACTTGCCATCTCAGGACAATGGGATTACAAGCTGGAAAAAAAGTATCTACTATCAGACTCTGTCAATGCTTACATCACATGTTATAACCAAATAATCAAAGGTGATGGCTAAAAGAATAGTCTTTCTTGCAGATTGCTTAGTGACACAAACGGCTGGCATCCATCACTATGCACACCAATTTATAGAACAGGTCATTACCACATATCCCGACAATCAATACTACATTGTTGTCCCTCAGGCCTATGGAAAATTTGATGCTCAAGAAATAGTAGTTCCTATTAAAGCCATACCATTTCATTATAGATTAAGAAGTTTTTTTAGTATTCCTAAAGCTATCAAGGCCGTCAATCCTGATCTTGTCATAGAGATGGCGCACTTTGGTCCGTTCAGCTTACCACAAGGTATTACGACCTGTACTGTTATACATGATCTGACTCCTATCCTACACCCAGAGTGGCACGATCAAATAAGTCATCTTTGGCACAAATTATTTTTGAACAAGGCTTTGGCTAAGCAAGACTTCGTCATTACCAACTCAGAATTTACCAAAGAAGAAATCCATCGCTATATAAGTTTCCCAAAAGAAAACATCGTTGTATGCCCTCCTCACGTCACAACCAGCAAAACACCAGATTCCAAAAATAAAAACGGCGAATATTTACTTACCGTAGGAACGATAGAACCACGCAAAAATTACGAAACACTGATCAAGGCATTTGACCTTATAGCCGAAAAGTATCCAGAACTTAAGCTCATTATAGTCGGTAAGAAAGGATGGAAGTATGAAACTGTTTATACTGCACTAAACGACTCCAAATACGCCGACCGCATACAACTATTAGGTTATGTCACTGCGGAAGAAAAAAGCAATTTATATAAGCATGCCCTAGCCTTTGTCTATCCCACTCACTATGAAGGCTACGGTATTCCACTCGTCGAAGCCATGCATTATCATTTGCCTGTTATCTGCTCTGACATTACGATCTGTCGAGAGGTCTGCGGTGAGGCTGCGATATACTTCGATAGGACTAAGGCGGACGATGTCGCCCCCAAAGTAAAATCCGTACTGGAATCAACCGTCACGAGGACAGCACTCATCAATAAATCAAAGACAAGAAGTACAGAGCTATCCCGTCAGAAAATAGACCTAGATGCCATCATGGATCGACTTTAATCCCATTTCTCTGGATACTTGTCGTCTTTTGGGCTATCATAAACAAATTAAACCTTACTTTGATATAAAATCAGCAATATGAAAGTACTGCAGATAGATAATCTGTCAAAAAACTACGGAAGGATACGCGCGCTCGACAATCTCAACATGGTGGTCAACAAGGGCGAAGTGATGGGCATATTAGGTCCCAATGGTAGCGGAAAAACAACGACCTTAGGCATTATCCTGGGTATCCTCAAAAGTACCAGTGGCGAGTTTACATGGTTCGAAGATAGACTTGGCGACAAGCATCGTCTCAAGATAGGCTCTATACTAGAAACTCCTAATTTCCTACCCTATCTAGATGCTGACGAAAATCTCGATATCATCAGACAGATAAAAAGAATACCTAAGCAATCATTCGATGATCTACTGTCTTTAGTCAAACTCAAAGGGCGAAGAAAATCACCGTTCAGGACATACTCTCTGGGCATGAAACAACGTCTGGCTATAGCTGCTACACTCATAGGTGATCCTGAGGTCGTCATATTTGACGAACCAACCAATGGGCTTGATCCAGAAGGAATCGCTGAGGTAAGAAAGACCCTACAAAAAATTGCAGATCGCGGCAAAACAGTCATTATGGCGAGTCACATTCTGGACGAAGTAGAGAAAATATGTTCTCACGTGACGATCATCAAAAAAGGAAAAATGTTGGCATCAGGATCTGTAGGATCTATACTATCTAATGATACCACGCTAGAATTATCCAGCACCAATATAGATCAGCTTATGAGCTATATCCATAATCGCCCTGAGATAAAGTATATCACCACGGAAAATAATATCATAGAATGCCGTGCCCCAGATAATTACGACATCGGCGCACTTAATGCAGCCATGCATACGCAAGGAATCAAACTAACACACCTTGTTGCCAGAAAGCGTAGACTGGAAGAAGAATTTTTACAAATCACTAATAGCTAAGTCCCATGCTCAGATTACTCATACTCGAATACAGCAAGTTCAGAAAAAGCACGGTTATCGTATTGCTAACGATATTCTTTTTGGCTTTTTTTCCAGCTTCTATGTATATCCTCAGTTTGATACCAGACTTACCTAACTATTTGATTTCGTCCAAAATCTTCTATACGTTCCCTTCGGTTTGGGATTATCTAGGATATGCGGGTAATTGGATGGTGTTCTTTTTTCTGGGGGTACTCGTCATATACTCTATCACGATAGAGGTGAGCCATAAGACCATGCGTCAGTCTATTATTACAGGAATGCTGAGAAAGGAGTACTTCACCTCTAAGCTGCTCGTGGTCTTGTCTATTAGTGCACTAGCGACTTTATACTATATTATTATAGCTCTGATTATAGGCTTATTTAATACCTCCAATCCTGACTTTCCTTTGGTTTTCTCTAACGAATGGGCCATACCAAGATTTTTCTTGATGAGTGTTTCGTATTTGAGTTTCGCACTATTCATTGGTTTTACGATAAGAAAAGCGGGTGTAGCCGTATTCTTTTATTACACTTTTGTCATGATCTTAGAGCCTATGCTGAGATGGCTGGGACACAGGAAAATAGATGACTCCATAAGGATGCACTTTTATCCCATGAATGCGACCGAAGACCTCATGCCTCTGCCTCTATATCAATATGCCGATTTTATCAGAAATGATAAAATCAATTTTGACTATTTACTGGGGTATCCTGTTGCTACCATAACGACCTTAGTCTATGTAGGATTATTTTTAGGCTTTACGTATTATAATTTTAACAAGAGAGACATTTAGATGAAGAAGGTCTTAGTTTCTGGTAAGACGGGGCAGTTAGGTAGTGAATTACAACTTATAAGTAAAGACAATGAGGAGTTCTTATTTGACTTCAAATCGTCAAGTGAATTAGACCTTAGTTCGGAAGAGAGCATCAGGTCTAATCTTCAGGATTCGGCTTATGATTTTTTTATCAATGCGGGGGCATATACTGCGGTGGATAAAGCCGAAGAAGAAGTGGCTCAGGCATTCGCCGTCAATGGAATGGCCCTTTATCATATAGGACAATATATACCTCGCACCTGTCAGTTGATACATATTTCCTCAGACTACGTATATCATCATAATCCAGGGCGTCCACTGGTAGAATCAGACCCAACGCATCCACAAGGCATTTATGCCCAATCCAAAAAGCAAGGCGAAGAATTTGTGATATCAGAAATACCTAATTCCATAATCATCCGTACCTCTTGGGTGTATTCTGTCTTTGGAAAAAACTTTGTCAAAACGATGTTGTGCCTTGGTCAAGAGAAAGACTTGCTATCCATCGTAGAGGACCAAGTAGGCACACCGACTAATGCTCGAGACTTAGCCATATGTATTATCCATATCATACGTCAGAACAGACCCCTCTTAAAAACAGAGATCTATAACTTCAGTAATCTTGGAGTAACTAATTGGGCGGAATTTGCTCAGACCATTTTTGATATTAAAAATATAGATTGCAAAATAAGAGGTATTACGACAGTCGCTTATAATGCCCCAGCGCCGAGACCTCTGTGGAGTGTCCTGTCCAAGCAAAAAATCATGGATGAGTTAGGAGCTAAAATTGACGAATGGGAAGTGAGTCTGAGAAAATGTCTGCAAGAGCTGGGATAATTCTTCTGTTTGGTTTTTGATTTTTCCATAATTTGTTAGCTGAATCAAATAATCGAACATTTGAAAAGAATAATTTTTCTCTTTCTATTCCTGATTATTTCTATTTCCCAGTCTAGAGCAACCCATAATAGAGCTGGAGAAATCACCTATACCCAAATAGGACCACTAACGATAAGAGCCACGATTACCACGTACACCAAGGCTTCGTCACAGGATGCAGACCGTGATAGTTTGACACTCTTTTGGGGTGATGGCGAAGCCACGCTTGTTGCCAGATCTAACCAACCTGGCGAACGTGTCGCAGGGGCCGACCTCAAGATCAACTATTACACGGCGGAGCATACCTATCCAGGGCGTGCGACTTATACAATGTATTTCACTGATCCTAATCGGGTCAATAATATCCAGAATGTCAATTTCCCTAATTCTGTGGAAGTACCTTTCTATGTAGAAACAACCTTTACTTTTCTTAATCCACAGTTTCAGGGACTCAATAACTCGGTGCAGCTTTTACAAGCTCCTATAGACTTTGCCTGCGTCGGACGACGATTCGTCCATAATCCAAATGCCTATGATGTCGACGGAGACAGCCTATCCTACGAACTGGTTGTTCCGTTCCAATCCAGAGGTGAAGAAGTACCCAATTACGAATTTCCAGACCAAATACTGGGAGGTCCTAACAATCTGATTTCTCTAGATAGAGAAACAGGGGATTTTGTATGGCAGTCACCACAATCGGCGGGAGAATTTAATATCGCTATAAAAATATCAGAGTACCGTAATGGCGTCTTGCTCAATAGTGTCATCAGGGATATGCAGATATTCGTAGATATCTGTGATAACCAACCGCCCAGCATAGAAGCACCTGAAGAGATCTGCGTTATCGCTGGCGAAAGAATACAGATAGATATCACCGTAGATGATCCAGACGAAGGACAACTGGTCAAGCTCGATGCGACAGGCGGTCCATTACTATTGGATTTTTCTAGTGCTGTACTGACTAATAAAGGCATCTATGATACTGTCGCCAGAACAGAGACCTTTATATGGGAAACCAAATGTGAACATATCTCAGAGACTTATTATCAGGTTGTATTCAGGGCACAGGACAACTCTATAAGCGAAAACTCAGGTATCGCCGTCCTCAAAACCCTAAGAATAAAAGTGGTAGGCCCACCACCAGAAGAACCCACCGCAGAAGTAACTAATAATAACTCGGCTATTATCAGATGGCAACTACCCTATACCTGCGAAGAAACGATCAACGATTACTTTATAGGATTCAGCGTCTGGCGTAAGATAAGAAGCAACTCATTCGAACTGGAAGAATGCGAGACAGGTCTACGGGGTCGTGGCTACGAACCCATCGTCTTCCTGACCACACAAAATGATGGCGACACCTACTATATAGAAGATGATGAGATAGAAAAGGGGAAAATATATTGCTATAGAATCCTTGCCAATTTTGCCGCTCTGACCTCGACAGGAAACCCTTTTAATATTACTGAAAGTATCCCTTCCGATGAGGTGTGCATTACCCTCCAGCAAGACTTGCCATTGATAACTAATGTAACAGTCGAAAACACCAACACCTCTAATGGGGAAATCAGAATAAAATGGATAAAACCCAAGTTACCCGATCTGGATACCACCACCATCGAAGGACCGTATAAATACGAAATTGCAAAATCTAACGATGGTAATAACTATTCGGTCATCCAGTCATCAGTGCTGGAAAGTCAAAATTTTAATGATCCGATACCATTAGAGTTTGCGGATAGAGGGATCAATACTGTCGATAATCAATATTATTACCGTGTAGATTTTTATAACGACGGGACTCTATACTCTTCCTCGCCTATCGCCAGTTCTGTGTTCTTAGATATAAAAGCCTCCGACCAAATCAATGATCTATCCTGGGACGAAACTACTCCCTGGACTAATTATAACTATAATGTATACCGTCAAAATATCGGCGACCCTTTCCAAAACATTAACTCTGTAAACGATAGATCATACACAGATACGAATGTGGAAAACGAAGTCAATTATTGCTACTATATAGAATCCGAAGGCAGCTACGGATTACCTAATATAGAAACGCCATTATTCAACTTATCGCAAGTTGTCTGCGCTCAGCCATTGGACACCGTCGGTCCTTGTCCACCGATCCTCACAGTAGAAAACCCCTGTGACCAAATAGACTCTGGTGATATCGTAGAGGATTTGTTCAATAGATTGAGCTGGACTCTGGATAACGAGGGTGACTGCGCTGATAATGATGACACTAATGCTTTCAATATTTACTTTTCTAATACAAGAGAAGAAGATCTCGTTCTTATAGAATCATTTGATCTGCCAATAAGAAATTTTGATCATCAGCTAGAGGAAGGTATCAGCGGGTGTTATGCCATCAGTGCCATAGATAATCTCGGTAATGAAGGTGCTCTAAGCGAAACTATCTGCGTAGAAAACTGTCCTATATATAGATTGCCCAATACGTTTACACCCAATCAGGATGGCAGCAATGATTTGTTCGTCCCTTTAGAAAATCAGTTTGTAATTAATATTGATTTCAAAGTATTTAACAGATGGGGTAACTTGTTATACGAAAGTGCAGACCCCAATATAAACTGGGACGGTAACACCCTAGAGGGAGACGCACTTAATGAGGGTACTTATTATTACACCTGCAAAGTTTTTGGTCAAAACCTGGAAGGGAATATAGAAGAGGTCGATCTGCTTTCAGGCTATATCCAAATAATTAGATAAATGTTTTCTGGCATAATAGAAAAAACAACGCGTGTCTTAGGTATTACCACAGATGGAACTAATAAGGTATTAGAAATCCAGAATCCTTACGAGGAGCTATACATAGATCAAAGCATCGCCCACAACGGCGTATGCCTGACTGTCGTCAAAATAACTGATAACTCCTACGTCGTAGAAGCCATAGAAGAAACACTACTCAAATCCAATATCGGAGACCTTCGCGAAGGAGATATGGTCAACTTAGAAAGGTGTATGCTACCAACAACGCGTATAGATGGGCACATCGTGCAGGGTCACGTCGATGATACAGGAATAATGATCGAGTCAGAAGAAAAGGATGGAAGCTGGTCTTTAAAATTTAAGCTGGACGAACAATCCGAATTACTTGTCGTCCCTAAGGGGTCTATCTGTATCAACGGAGTAAGCCTCACCGTTGTCTCCATACAAGATAGAATTGTGGAGGTGGCGATTATTCCTTACACTTACGAGCACACTAATTTTAGCCATCTCACAAAAGGTGACCGTGTCAATATAGAGTATGATATACTAGGAAAGTATATCGCTAACTATATGCAAAAAAAGAACGCCTGATAAAAACTTACCAGGCGTTACTTATAATATAGTCGGTTTTCTACTCTTAGTCCATTATTATATCGGCATGTTCCATCGCGCCATTGCCTTCGTCAGCCGCTTCTTCTTGTACTTCTACTTTCTTTACATTGACGATGAGGTCTCTGTACTCTTTGAGTCCTGTACCTGCTGGGATTCTCTTACCCGATATAACATTTTCTTTAAGTCCCTCTAAGGTATCTCTCTTAGCTCCGATGGCCGCCGTACTGAGTACTTTAGTCGTTTCCTGGAACGACGCCGCCGATATCCAGCTATCCACACCTAATGAAGACTTAGTAATACCTTGCAATAACGGCTTAGAGGTGGCCGTAATGGCATCTCTAAACTCTACTAAGGCTTTATCATTTCTTTTCAGATATGAATTTTCCTCTCTGATCTGACGTAAGGATACCAATTGTCCCGGCTTCAATTTGTCAGAATCTCCCGCCTCTTCGATGACCTTCTTATCAAAGATCCAATCATTTTCTTCTAAAAACTTGAATCTATCCACTGCTTCTCCTTCTAAGAAAGACGTATCTCCTGCATCTTCTATCTCTACCCTTCTCATCATCTGACGGCAGATAACTTCTATATGCTTATCATTGATACCGATACCCTGTGATCTATAGACCTCTTGTATTCCGTTGACCAAATATTGCTGTACAGCAAAAGGCCCCATGATATTAAGTATATCAAAAGGTGATGTTGCACCATCTGATAATTTAGTACCAGCCCTTACAAAGTCACCATCCTGTACAAGCATGAGTTTACCCTTCTTAATGAGGTACTTTCTCTTCTGATTCGTTTTTTCGTCATAGACGAAAACCTCGAGGTTACCTCTCTTCACTTTTCCAAAAGAAACGATACCATCTATCTCGGAAGTCACGGCTGGATTAGAAGGATTTCTTGCCTCGAATAATTCTGTTACCCTAGGTAGACCCCCTGTAATATCCTGAATCTGTCCTTGCTTACGAGGTATCTTAGCCAGTCTCTGACCTGATTTGACCTCCATACCATTGGTTACCGTCATATAGGCACCTACTGGCATCGTATAAGACTGTATCTCCTCACCCGATGGAGAAATTACCTTAATCATCGGGATAAGCTTCTTATTCTTAGACTCTATGATAACTACATCTTCGTTACCTGTCTGATCATCTCTCTCCCTTCTGAAAGTCACCATTTCCTCCATACTCTCGAATTTGACAATACCGTCATACTCAGAGATAATCAAGGCATTAAATGGATCCCAAGAGGATACTAAATCACCTTTCTTTATTTTTCCTTTATCCTTGACATTCAGATTTGATCCATACTGAATGTACATCGTCGTCAATAGCTTCTTAGTCTCAGGATCTATGACTCTAATTTCTCCAGATCTTGATAGGACGATCTCATTGACATTTCCATTTTCTTCGTACTTGACAGTCTTGATGTTATCAAACTCCAATTTACCGTCATACTTAGATATCGTCTCTGATTCTGCCTTGGATACAGAGGCAATACCACCCACGTGGAATGTACGTAGTGTCAACTGTGTACCTGGCTCACCGATACTCTGTGCCGCGATGATACCTACAGAATCTCCTTTCTCTGCTAATCGGTTAGTCGCAAGATTCTTACCATAGCACTTCGCACATACACCCTTCTTGGATTCACACGTTAGTACAGATCTGATTTTCACTTTATCTATGCCAGCCGCTTCTATTTTATCAGCCATATCGTGATCGATGTATTCCCCACTCTCCATTAATATATCATCTGTATCTGGATAGTATACATCATTAAGCACATATCGACCTTCTATCCTTGAAGCAAGAGTCTCTACGACCTTATCATTTTCTATAAAAGGTGTCATGTTAATTCCTCTGAGAGTATGACAATCCTCTATGGATATTACGACATCCTGAGAGACATCCACAAGACGTCTTGTCAGATAACCTGCATCCGCTGTCTTCAAGGCTGTATCAGCAAGACCTTTTCTCGCACCGTGCGTGGATATAAAGTAATCCTGTACTGATAATCCATCTAAGAAATTAGAAAGTATTGGATTCTCGATGACGGCACCACCTGTATCACCTGATTTTCTCGGCTTTGCCATCAATCCTCTCAGTCCACATAGCTGCTTAATCTGCTGCTTAGATCCCCTTGCTCCAGAATCCAGCATCATATACACAGAGTTAAATCCTCCTTTGTGCTCAGCAATCTCTTTCATGAGATTCTCAGTGATCTTATTATCTGCTGTTGTCCACTTATCTATAACCTGACGGTATCTCTCTGTCGGTGTAATCAGACCCATGTTATAATTATCCCATACTTCATCCACATCCTCTGACGCCTCTTGTAGGGTAGATTCTTTGACTGATGGATTAATCAAGTCTCCAAGGTTAAATGATAGTCCCCCTTTGAATGACCAGTAGAATCCCATCGTCTTAATCTGATCCAAGAACTCCGCCGTTGTCGGGAAATCTGTTCTCTTGATGATATCAGAGATAACTTTTTTAAGGTTCTTCTTAGTCAATAATACATTGATAAAAGGGACTCTGTCTGGAGTCTTCTGATTGAACAGTACTCTACCCACAGTCGTCTCTACAATGTCCTTGACTATTTGTCCCTCTGCATTTTCTACTTTCGCTCGGACCTTGATTCCTTTATGTAATTCTAACTTGCCTTCGTTATAGGCAATCATAACTTCTTCTGGAGAATAGAATATGTGCTCTTTTCCATTCTTACCTACAGCAAGGTCTAACCTCTCTTTGGTCAGGTAATATAGACCCAATACCATATCCTGAGATGGCAGCGTAATCGGTGATCCATTCTGAGGATTGAGCATGTTATGAGAAGAAAGCATCAATACCTGTGCTTCTAGGATTGCCGCATGACTCAACGGAACGTGCACTGCCATCTGATCACCATCAAAATCCGCATTGAATGCACCCGTTACCAACGGATGTAATTGTATTGCTTTTCCTTCGACTAATTTAGGCTGGAAGGCCTGTATAGAAAGTCTGTGAAGAGTCGGTGCCCTGTTAAGTAAGACAGGGTGACCTTTCAGCACATTTTCTAATATTTCCCATATCACAGGGTCTTTTCTATCTACTAATTTCTTAGCGGATTTGACCGTCTTGACGATACCTCTTTCTATGAGCTTTCTGATTACAAATGGCTTAAATAACTCTGATGCCATTCCTTTAGGAAGTCCGCACTCGTGTAACTTAAGATTAGGTCCTACGACGATAACCGAACGACCAGAATAATCCACACGCTTACCGAGAAGATTCTGTCTAAATCGACCTTGTTTTCCTTTGAGGATGTCACTCAGTGACTTAAGAGATCGACCACCTTCGGCCTTGACCGCATTAGACTTACGCGAGTTATCGAATAAAGAATCGACTGCCTCCTGTAGCATCCTTTTCTCATTCCTAAGGATAACTTCAGGTGCTTTGATCTCTAATAATCGCTTAAGACGATTGTTTCTTATGATAACCCTTCTGTATAAATCATTAAGATCAGAACTTGCGAATCGACCACCATCTAGAGGTACTAATGGCCTCAACTCTGGTGGTATAATCGGTAGATACTGGATGATCGCCCACTCTGGTCTGTTTTCTACTCTTGTCTGACCATCTCTGAATGCTTCCACAACTCTCAGACGCTTAAGGGCTTCTGATTTTCTTTGTTGAGAAGTTTCTGTCGCGGCTTGGTGACGTAACTGATATGATAACTCATCCAGTTTCAATCTTTTAAGCAATTCGAATACCGCTTCTGCGCCCATCTTAGCGATGAACTTCTGCGGGTCTTCATCATCTAACTGTTGGTTACCTTCTGGTAAGGTTTCCAAGATTTCGAAGTATTCCTCTTCCGTATATAATTCCTTGAAAGGAATTTCTTCTTCTTTTACCCCTGCCTGTATAACAACATATCGTTCATAATAGATAATAGACTCAAGCTTCTTAGATGAGATACCTAGTAGGTAACCTATCTTATTTGGCAAAGATTTGAAAAACCAGATATGTACAACAGGGACTACTAATTTGATATGTCCCATTCTCTCTCTTCTCACTTTCTTCTCTGTGACCTCTACACCACATCTATCACAGACGATACCTTTATATCTGATTCTTTTATACTTACCGCAATAACACTCATAGTCTTTGACAGGTCCAAATATACGCTCACAGAATAAGCCATCTCTCTCAGGCTTATAAGTTCTGTAGTTGATTGTTTCTGGCTTAAGGACCTCTCCATACGACCTTTCTAATATCTCATCAGGAGAAGTAAGACAGATCGTAATAGAATCAAATTTCCTTGTAGTTTGCTCGTTTTTACGTTTAAATGGCATACAATTTAATCTTTAATAGAGATTATTAAATTTTGTTTCTTAAAAAACTACTACTAATCAAATTTGACATCTAGTGCCAGTCCTCTTAATTCGTGTATAAGTACATTAAACGATTCTGGGATACCCGGTTCTGGTAGATTCTCACCTTTGACGATTGCCTCATAAGCCTTGGCTCTACCTTGTATATCATCTGACTTAATCGTCAGTAATTCTCTCAGAATATTAGATGCACCAAATGCCTCTAATGCCCATACCTCCATCTCACCAAATCTCTGACCACCAAACTGCGCCTTACCACCTAATGGCTGCTGCGTGATCAATGAGTATGGTCCAATAGATCTTGCGTGCATCTTATCATCTACCATGTGGCTCAGCTTAAGCATATATATAATACCTACTGTGGCCTCCTGATGGAAACGATCACCCGTCTCACCATCGTATAGATAAGTCTGACCTAATGATGGTAGATCTGCTTGCTTGACAAAATCTTCTATCTCATCTAAAGAAGCTCCATCGAATATCGGTGTAGAAAACTTCAATCCTAACTTAAGCCCTGCCCATCCAAGAACTGTCTCGAATATCTGTCCGAGGTTCATCCTTGATGGTACACCTAATGGATTAAGTACGATATCTACAGGCGTACCGTCAGCAAGGAAAGGCATGTCCTCCTGTCTTACTATACGAGATACGATACCCTTATTTCCGTGTCTTCCTGCCAGCTTGTCTCCCACCTTCAGTTTTCTCTTCTTAGCTAGATAAACTTTGGCTAACTTAAGAACACCTGCCGGTAACTCATCACCTATACTGATATTGAATTTCTCTCTCTTGTAGCGACCAACTTCTTCATTGACTTTGATACTATAGTTATGGAGAAGTGATGCCACTAATTTGTTAGTATCATCGTCTCTAGTCCATCCTGTGTAATCTACCTGAGAATAGTCTAAGTCTTTTAAGAGCTTCGTAGAAAACTTAGATCCTTTGGACACTAATTCTTCGTTATAGATACTCTTAACTCCCTGAGAAGACTTACCTTTTAATAAGATAAGTAACTTATCTATCAACATGGTACGCAACTCATTGAGTGCGACGGCATGTGTATCTTCCAGCTTCGCAAGAAGTTCTTTTTCCTGTACTTTTTGGAATTTGTCCTTCTTAGCTCTGGCGAATAATTTCTTATCTATTATAAGTCCTTTAG
Organism: Saprospiraceae bacterium; assembly: GCA_020628095.1. Classification (GTDB taxonomy): domain Bacteria; phylum Bacteroidota; class Bacteroidia; order Chitinophagales; family Saprospiraceae; genus RFSX01. Next base: position 7,223 of record JAHDFP010000022.1, on the reverse strand, counting down.
TTGATGGCGGTGCTTTGAGCGAAGCATCTTTCACATCACCTGCTTTATCACCGAATATCGCTCTAAGAAGTTTTTCTTCTGGTGTCGGATCAGATTCCCCTTTAGGTGTGATCTTACCGATAAGGATATCTCCTTCTTTCACCCAGGCTCCAAGTCTGATAATTCCGTTTTCGTCGAGATCCTTAGTGGCTTCTTCTGAGACGTTAGGAATATCATTAGTTAATTCTTCTTCTCCTAACTTAGTATCTCTGACCTCTAGCTCATAACTCTCTATATGAAGAGAAGTGAATATATCTTCTCTTACTACCCTCTCGGATAACACGATGGCATCCTCAAAGTTATACCCCTTCCAAGGCATGAAAGAAACCAATAAGTTTTGGCCCAATGCCAATTCTCCTTTCTCTGTCGCATATCCATCTGATAGCAAAGTACCTCTGTCCACACGATCACCTTTTTTGACAATCGGTTTGAGATTGATCGTAGATCCTTGGTTAGTTCTTTTGAACTTAGTCAACGTATAAGTCTTGACATTACTCTCGAAAGAAACCAACTGGTCTTCTTCTGATCTATCGTACTCTATGACAATCTTGTCCGCGTCTACATATTGTACGACTCCTTTTCCTTCTGCATTTATAAGTATCCTAGAGTCTTGTGCTACTTTCTGCTCTATTCCTGTACCGACGATCGGCGATCTTGGTCTGACCAATGGTACCGCCTGACGTTGCATGTTAGATCCCATCAGGGCTCTATTGGCATCATCATTCTCTAAAAATGGTATCAAAGAAGCAGACACACCGACAATCTGGTTAGGTGCGACATCCATATACTCGATATCATCAGGAACTAAGACTGGGAAGTCACCATGCTCTCTACACTTGACCCTATCACTTACGAATGCTCCTTTCTCTGATATAGCCGCATTGGCCTGTGCTATTTTTTTGTAATCTTCACCTTCTGCACTTAGGTACTCTATGCTGGACTTGAGGTCCACAATACCTGACTTAACCTTTCTATATGGCGTCTCTAAGAATCCCATCTTATTCACCTTAGCGAACACGCACAGCGTCGAGATCAGACCAATGTTAGGTCCTTCTGGTGTCTCTATCGTACAGAGTCTACCATAGTGAGAATAGTGAACATCCCTTACCTCAAAACCCGCACGCTCCCTAGATAAACCACCTGGTCCGAGTGCCGAGATTCTTCTCTTATGTGTAATCTCTGATAATGGATTAGTCTGATCCAAAAACTGAGACAACTGAGATGTACCAAAGAATGAATTAATAACAGAAGAAAGCGTACGCGCATTAATCAAGTCTATCGGCGTAAATACCTCGTTATCTCTGACATTCATTCTCTCACGGATAGTCCTTGCCATCCTTGCAAGACCCACACCAAACTGCGAGTACAGTTGCTCACCCACCGTACGTACACGTCTATTACTCAGGTGATCGATATCATCGAGTTCTGCTCTTTGATTGATTAGATCGACGATGTACTTAATGATCTCTATAATATCCTCTTTTGTCAATACCAGCGTATCCTCAGGAACATCGACATTCAGTTTTCTATTGATCTTATAACGACCGACCTCACCGAGATTATATCTCTTATCTGAGAAGAATAGCTTATCTATAATACCACGAGCCGTCTCTTCATCCGGTGGATCTGTGCCTCTAAGTTGTCTGTATATCTGAGTTACAGCCTCTAATTCTGAAGAAGAAGGATCTTTCTGTAATGTCTGATATATGATACTGAAATCCTTAACGTCCTCTCCTGTCTTATCTTTTTGTAGAATAATAGAATCTATATCAGATTCTAAGATCAATAGAATGTTCTCCTCATCCAGCGTGTCATCACGCTCTAAGATGATTTCGTTTCTCTCTATAGTAACAACTTCCCCTGTATCTTCATCCACGAAATCCTCATTCCATTTCTTGAGCACCCGCGCCGCAAGTTTTCTTCCGATGGCCTTTTTGAGGCTTTTCTTATCTGCCTTGATCTCTTCTGACAGACCAAAAATCTCAAGTATATTCTTATCAGAATCGTATCCTATCGCTCTCAATAAAGTCGTTACGGGAAACTTCTTCTTTCTATCGATATAGGCGAACATCACATTGTTGATATCCGTCGTGAACTCCATCCACGCACCCTTAAAAGGAATTACTCTGGCGGAGTATATCTTTGATCCATTAGGGTGAAAGTTAAGTGCGAAGAATACACCTGGGGATCTGTGCAATTGTGATACGACGACTCTCTCTGCACCGTTAATCACAAAAGTCCCCTTAGGTGTCATATATGGTATATTACCTAAGAATACATCCTGTACGATGGTCTGAAAATCGACATGCTCCTCGTCATTACAAGACAACCTTAATTTCGCTTTGAGGGGGACACTATATGTAAGTCCTCTCTCCATACACTCACTGATACTATACCTCGGTGGGTCTATGAAATAATCCAAAAACTCTAAAACGAAAATATTTCTGGCATCTGTGATGGGAAAATTTTCCTGAAATACATTAAATAACCCCTCGTTACCACGATTTTCTGGGGTGGTTTCTAATTGGAAAAACTCCTGAAAAGATTTGATTTGAATCTCTAACAAATCAGGATAAGCGTCAGCAACTTTTGCTTTTCCGAAGTTGTGTCTTTTTGACTGAGTTACAGCTTTTGCTTGAGCCATGTTTGATTGTTTCTACAAAAATTAAAGAAAACGACTTTACCAAGTAACTTCCACAAATAGGTATAGCTTAGCCGCTAACAGCGACTAAGCCTACTTATTTTATCTATGGAATTAGAACTTTTTATGCATCAACTATTTGAAAAGCGAACGTTCTTATTTCAACTCAACGTCAGCTCCAGCAGCTTCTAGTGCCGCTTTAATTGATTCTGCCTCATCTTTAGGAATACCTTCTTTTACAGCAGTAGGTGCTCCATCCACGAGTTCTTTTGCATCTTTAAGTCCAAGACCAAGTAAATTCTTAACTTCTTTTACAACGGCAAGTTTAGCCGATCCTGCAGAATTTAACATAACAGAAAACTCTGTTTGTTCTGCAGCGCCAGCATCTCCACCTCCAGCAGGTCCAGCAGCAACAGCTACAGCCGCAGCAGCAGGTTCGATTCCATGCTCTTCTTTTAAAATGTCAGCAAGTTCGTTAACCTCTTTTACAGTAAGGTTGACAAGCTGATCCGCAATTGACTTTAAGTCTGCCATGAAATTTTAATTTTTAAAAACTATATAAATAAATAATTACATCTCTAAAGATGCGATTAGCTTGGAAGCCAAATTTTTTAATAACACAAATTACTCGCCCCTCTCCTGCAATGTCTTAACTAATCCAGCGATAGTACTACCACTAGACTTAAGCGCAGATATAACATTCTTAGCAGGTGATTGTAATAATGATACAATCTCTCCTATCAGCTCTTCTTTCGATTTTAAGGCTGCTAAGTCTTTTAGCACCTCGTCACCGATATATACACTAGAATCTATGTAAGCCGCCTTAAGCAATGGCTTATCATGAGATTTTCTAAACTCTTCTATAACCTTAGCTGGTAAGTTAGCCGTGTCGGTAAACATTACCGAGGTAGGCCCTTTGAGTGTACCATACAACTCATCATAACGACCATCTTCACTCAGTGCCTCCATCGCCTTTTTGATCAGTGTATTTTTGACCACTTTCATCTCTATTCCCTTCTCAAAACACAATCCTCTGAAAGCATTAACTTGCTGCACATTGAGCTCCGAAGAATCCGCCAAATAGAAAAAGTTAGACTCCGAGATTTTTTCTTTTAGTGCATTAACTACTGCAATTTTATCTTCTTTTTTCATCTTTCTGTTCTATCTGAAGGTTAGGAATATTTTGGTTCGATCTTGATACCCGGACTCATCGTGCTTGCAACGCTAAGGCCCTTTAGATATGTCCCTTTGGCCGATGCAGGCTTTAGCTTCATCACTGTGTTAATCAGTTCGTTAGCGTTTTCTGCTAGCTTATCTGCGCTAAACTCTACACGACCTATGGAGTTATGTATGATTCCATACTTGTCCACACGGAATGCTATTTTACCACCTTTGACATCTTGTACTGCAGCCCCAATATTAGGAGTTACTGTACCCGACTTAGGGTTAGGCATTAGACCACGGGGTCCGAGTATACGACCTACACGACCTACCTGAGCCATCACATTGGGTGCCGCGATGATGACATCCATATCTGTCCAGCCTTGCTGTATTTTTTGGATGAACTCATCTAAGCCCACGTAATCAGCACCTGCTGCCCTTGCTTCTTCTTCTTTGTCAGGTGTACAGAGGACTAATACTTTCTTAGTTTTTCCAGTACCATTAGGTAAGGTGACAGTCCCTCTGATCGCTTGGTCTGCTTTTCTTGGGTCTACACCTAATCGGATGTGAAGGTCTACAGAAGCATTAAACTTTGCCGTATTGACTTCCTTCACGAGAGCCATCGCCTCTTGGATTGGGTAGAGCTTATCAGCATCTACTTTAGCGTTGGCGACTTTTCTTTTTTTACTTAATCGAGCCATTTCAATTGTCTAAGGTTCTAACGTCTTTTTTAGAGACTCCCTTTTTAAAAAATATTTATAATAAAACGTTCTTATACTATTCTGCATCCTCGGCCGTCGCCCAAGGCGCGGTACCGCTGATAGTAATACCAGCACTTCTGGCAGTACCCGCTACCATCTTCATGGCAGATTCTATTGTAAAGGCATTAAGGTCATCCATCTTGTCCTCAGCTATCGCTTTCACTTGATCCCAAGTGACTGATCCTACCTTGACACGATTAGACTCTGGTGATCCTTTCTTGAATTTGCCCACCTCCAATAACTGAGTGGCTGCTGGTGTCGTTTTGATAATAAAATCAAAAGACTTGTCTTTATATACAGTGATGACAACAGGAAGAAGCTTTCCTCTCTTGTCTTCTGTTTTTGCATTAAACCTTTTGCAGAACTCCATGATGTTGACACCCTTAGCACCGAGTGCTGGTCCTACTGGTGGTGATGGATTAGCTGATCCACCTCTGACCTGGAGTTTGATAAAGCCGTCTACTTCTTTTGCCATTATGAGTTAATTATTATTGTTTTTCTACTTGCATAAAATTCAATTCCACCTCTGTCCCTCGTCCAAATATCTTAACGATAACCTTGAGTTTTTTCTTTTCTTCGTTGACCTCCTTGATATCACCTACAAAGTCATTGAACGGTCCATCGATGATCTTAATCGTTTCTCCGACGATAAACGGTTCTAGCATAGATTCTCCCACTTCCTGAGATTCGTCCACCTTACCTAGCATTCTATTCGCCTCGGATTGCTTCATCGGTATAGGCTTATTACGACCCAAGAAATGAATCACATTGGGCGTATTAGTAATCGCCTGTATCATTTCGCCAGAAAACTTACTTGGATAGGCTTCTACAAGAATATATCCAGGTAAGATGTTTCTTTCTAATATGACTTTCTTCCCATTTCTGATTTTGTAGACCTTCTCAGAAGGTACTAACACCTGTGTGACAAAATCAGTCCACTTATTTCTCTGCAGTTCGAGTTCTATGTATTCCTTGATCTTTTTCTCCTTACCACTAATAACCCTAAGAGAATACCAACGTTTTTCTTCTGACATATTGGGGGTTTCCTGTTAGGAATAAATTAAAAACTCAACTCGTATATTCTTGTCAACACCCCTTTAGATACCGTATCCATAAGGAATATTATCAAAGCGATAATAACAGATGCTACAATGACTAATACAGTACTACTGGTAAGATTAGGCCAAGTAGGCCAAGTGACCTTATGTATTAGTTCGTTATAACTTTCTTTAAAATAAAGTACTATATCGTTCATATCACTTTTTAACAGCAGGGGAGACAGGAATCGAACCCGCAGCCTACGGTTTTGGAGACCGCCGCTCTACCAATTGAGCTACTCCCCTATTAATTTTTTATAATTGATCTTAAAAAACTATATGTCTATAAATACAGAAAATTAAGCACCTACAACAGATGCTTAATTTCTATTATATCGTTGTCAAATAACTTCTTATTCGATAATCTCTGTAACCTGACCTGCACCTACAGTCCTACCACCTTCTCTGATCGCAAATCTCAATCCTTTCTCCATGGCAATACTGTTAATCAATGACACTTCCAAAGAAACGTTATCACCTGGCATAACCATTTCTACATTTTCTGGAAGAGCAACATCTCCTGTTACATCAGTCGTTCTGAAATAGAACTGAGGTCTATAACCGTTAAAGAATGGCGTGTGTCTTCCACCCTCATCCTTAGCTAATACATATACCTCACACTTAAACTTCTTGTGTGGTGTTACAGAACCTGGCTTCACGATAACCATTCCTCTTTTGATATCATTCTTATCGATACCTCTTAATAAGAGTCCAGCGTTATCACCAGCTTCTCCTCTTTCTAATATCTTTCTAAACATCTCAACTCCTGTAATCGTAGAAGTCAAAGGCTTCTCTCCTTCAGCCATCATACCAACGATCTCTACAGGCTCACCTGAGTTAATAACTCCTCTCTCGATTCTTCCTGTTGCCACAGTACCACGACCTGTGATAGAGAATACATCCTCGATAGGCATCAAGAAATCCTTATCTACATCTCTTACTGGCTCAGCAATCTGAGTATCTACAGCTTCCATTAGCTCCATGATCTTCGCTTTACCATCATCAGTTCCCTCTAATGCCTTAAGAGCAGAGCCTTGGATAACAGCGGCTTCGTCACCATTGAACTCATATTGATCTAGTAGCTCTCTTACCTCCATCTCAACTAACTCTAACATCTCCTCATCATCGACTAAGTCTACCTTATTCATAAATACTACTATGCTCGGAACACCTACCTGACGACATAATAAGATATGCTCTCTTGTCTGAGGCATCGGACCATCTGTAGCAGCCACTACAAGGATAGCACCATCCATCTGAGCCGCACCCGTTACCATGTTCTTTACATAATCGGCGTGACCTGGACAATCCACGTGTGCATAGTGTCTATTTGCTGTTTCGTATTCTACGTGAGCGGTATTGATCGTGATACCTCTTTCTTTTTCTTCAGGGGCACCATCGATAGCATCATAATCCATCTTTTCTGATAGTCCAGCTTCTGATAATACGTAAGTAATCGCAGCAGTTAGAGTTGTTTTACCATGGTCTACGTGACCAATCGTACCAATATTTACGTGGGGTTTG
>JAHDFP010000021.1 GCA_020628095.1 Saprospiraceae bacterium | reverse complement strand
GTCGACTTATAGTCGAAATCAAATCTACCGGCTTATAGACGGTAGTAGTTTAATTGGTAATTTTATAAATGTTGGAATTTTAGGATTTAGCTTTTTAGTTCTAAAGATTATCAGGACTACAAATGATTTTTTGATAGATCTTGGATTCTATTCCTTTCTACCAAGAAGTAAATAATTAAAAAGCTATTAAATAGATAGTGAAAAAAGGGGAAGAATTGTTGATCTTCTCTGATAGATCGGTAGATATTATTCATAGAAATTATAACAACATTTTTTGATAGTCAGAGTCTATCATTAATTTAGAGTAACTTCCATAGATATGCTTTACAATCATTCCGAGATTCACTCAGATTTTTCAAGACCTCTTACATTTTATTTGAGATATACCATCTTGTTGTGGTATGTAGCCTGGAATGCACAAACGGTATATGCACAAGATATACCCGATAGTCTATATACTAATGCTAATGCCATTGTAATATCAGAAATGCAAGTGATAAACCTGCTAGATTACAATAAGTATACTCAAAGCTATTACAATAAAACAAAGGTGCTCAACAAAAAAGCTGAAGGGCATCTTACCGTGAGAATTCCATATAAAAAGGGCAGTGAAAAGATATCGGATATTAAGATCAATATTATTGACGAAGATGGTAATGTAATTCTTTCACCTAAATCAAAAGAACTTAAGGATCATGCCTCATGGGATGGGTACTCTATTATTACGGATTATCGAGCAATAGAATGGAGTTGTAATACGGGTAGTTATCCCATTACTGTGGAGTATTCTTATACCAAGGAATCTAAAAACACTTTGGTGTTGCCTGTATGGTCTCCCATAAGGTCTTATGCGGTAGCCATACTTGAGAGTAGTTACAAGATAGTTTCGTCACAAGACATCAGACAGAAGAACAATAATTTTGATAATTACAAATCCATAGAAACTAGATCTGATGGTCTAGTAATGCGCAATCAGAAAGCTATCAAAAAAGAAAAATTTACATTACCCACAACACAAATTTTTCCTGCTCAAATCAACTGCCCTGTAGAGTTTCAATTTGAAAACAGTGATGGTCGAATAACTGATTGGCAAGATTACGGTAAATGGATATACGATAGTTTTTTAAAGGATAATACATTTAAAAATGCAGAAGAAGTAAAGGCAGATTTGGATAAAGTTATTAGTCCTAATGACAGTGCGGAACAAATATGTAGAAAAGTATATAAATATATACAAGACCATACACGGTATATAAGTGTGAGTATTGCTGATGGAGGACTATGTCCTATGAATCCTTCAGATGTGCACGAGTTGAAATATGGTGATTGCAAAGCACTTTCTTTTTATATGAAATCTATATTGGACCTTTATAATATTCGATCACATTATGTAGAAGTGGCAGCGAACGCCAATGCTACTGTGAGTATGTATGAGGATTTTGCCTGTCCTTTTCCTGGCAATCATATAATAGTGAATGTCCCTCTTGAGTCAGACACTTTTTGGATAGATTGTACTTCCGAGTATAACCAGTTTGGTTTTTTGGGATCGTTCACAGATAATAGATTGGTACTGGAAATAAGTGAGAATGCCGGTAACCTAGTCAGTACACCTGAATACTCGCATGGAGAAAACTACGGTAGAGACTCGATAGCAATTGTTGTTGGCGATAATAATGTGGTAGAAGGCAATATGGTTTCTAATTTATATGGTCCTTTATCTACGGCTTACCATAGACTGCATCCTCGGTCGGAACAAGGCAGAAAAGATTGGATTAAGGAACATCTTCTTACGGGTGACTTTATAGAGAAACTGGAAATAGGAGATATAGGCAAGGACGAAAGAGAACCCAAAAGCAAAATAATAATGAGCTTTGGTTCAAGTAGATTTTTGGAAACGGCAGGAGACTATTGCTTTATACCTAAAGTCCTATCAAATATCGGAATACCTAGATTGCCCAAGGATGGAAAGCGAGATCAGAGAATTTATTTTGTGAGGGATAGGTTACAAGAACAAATAATAACCATAGAATTTTCCACTAAGATTGAATTGCTAGAAGTAGAAGATTACTTGCATGAATCTGAATATGGAAGTTATGCTTGTAACGTCTCGATAGTAGATCAGAGGATAATCAAAATTGAAAAATTCTTCAAACTTAATAGAGGAACTTACGAACCTGAAAGCTACTCTGAAATAAAATTATTTTTTGATAAATGCCTTAAAAAAGACACTAATCCAATAACTATAAAACGATGAAGAAACAATTTCTATTACTATTGCTTTTGGGAATGAGCATCTCGGTCAATGCTCAGAAGTTTGGCAAATTTTCTGAGGACTTATACACCCAATCATACTTTCCTAGTGACTCCTCTGCAAATGCTTCTTATGTCCGTCAGTCTGTAGATATTTTTTATGATTTTAAGTCAGAATGGGGGATAATGTTGACAATGGACTATCATTTCATTATCAAAATATATAACGAAAATGGTGAAGATTATGCAAAGTTTGAAATTCCTTTTTATGCTGACGGAGGTAAAAGAGAAAGTGTCAGTTCTATCAAGGGTGTCACTTATAATCAACAAGAAGGTGAAGTCGTCAAGACAAAACTAAATAAGAAAAATGTCTATAAAGAAAAGACTACAGATAATTGGAATAAAATGGTTTTTGCGATGCCAGACGTCAGAGCAGGTTCCATTGTCGAGGTGAAATATCGTGTGACTTCGCCTTATATATTTTCAATTCCTAAGTGGTACTTCCAGCACCAAATACCGACCACGTTATCCGAGTATCGTCTATTAGTGCCTTCTTATTTTACACTAACGCCTGTGGCCACAGGTGTAGTTCCATTAGAGCAAAACAGAGAAGGGGTCTCTCAGTCTCGGCATGGGGAGGTGCGTCATAGTCTCAAAGCAGTCGATGTGCCAGCTGTCAAAAAAGATAAATATGTCCTTAATAGTAATGATTATAGATCTGGTGTGAAGTACGAAATTATGTCGGTGAAATGGCCGGATAAGCCAGTGGAAACATATTCTAAAGACTGGAATGATATATCAAAGACTTTGAATGAGCATAAGGACTTTGGAAAACAATTAGATGCTAAACTAAAGGAACTACATCCCATCGTAAAAGAGGCTGTTTCATTAGAAGAAGAGGAAAGAAAAGAATATCTATATAATTATGTCCGTGACAACTATATATGGAATGAAAAGTACGGAGCTAAATCCGAAGAGGGGCTAAAGAAATTTGTGGAAGAGAAAACTGGGAGCATAGGAGATATCAATTTGCTATTGCTTAATTTATACAGGAAGGCAGGAATTGAAAGTTATCCAGTGGTATCAAAATCAAGATATCACGGATTGCTTAATACGCATTATCCCTCCTTAACGGAGCTAAATTATCTGATGGTATATGTTCCTACAGACAATGGATATTTGTTACTAGATGCCAGTGATGATTTGACTCCCTATGGTGATTTGCCGACAAGAGCAATCAACCTTTATGGAGTCGTTATAAAAGAAAAATCTGGTGAGATATTCGAAATAGATAATCCGAATGAGTTTGTTGTGCAAACCATGTCGAATTATAATTATGACGAGGAAAAAAATCAATTGATAGGACAGAGTAAAAGAAAAAGGAGTAATTATGCGGGAACCAGATATCGACGCAAAGTAAGAGAGGAAAATGATGAATCTCAAGAAAAGGAAGTAGAGAGTGTGGAATCTGATGAGTCAGATGACCAACAAGACGATATAGAAAACTATGACGTCGAAAACGTATATACAATAAAATCAATAGATAATCTGGAAGAACTATCAGAGTCTATATCGATGGAATATGAAGTAGAAGTTAATAACAGTACGAAGGCGGTCGCTGGCAAATTATTTATTGATGCCACATTGGATTTCGGTGTGGAGAAAAATCCTTTTGATACAGAAAAAAGAGCATATCCAGTCTTCTATGATTCCAAGTTAGCTACACAGACCTTTGCAACTATAGAAATTCCAGAAGGGTATCAAGTCGAGTCATTGCCAGAGCCTAAAAGTATCGCATTGCCAAACAAAGGAGGCACCTTTAGATACATCACATCTCAAAAGGATCAATCTATTACCATTAATTATGCGCTTAAAATAAATCAGACGACTTTTACACCACAAGAATACGAGGGCCTCAAAGAATTTTATAAAATTATTATTGGGTTGAATAATGAAAAAATTGTTTTGACGAAGGCAGAATAGGAAGTGAGAAGTTGCAATCTTAATTTTGATGATCTAATAGGGGGCAAATCTCATCTTTTAGGTATACCTTTATGTTAATAAGTAAATTATGACTGCAAATAGAAATAATACCACATCGTTGCATGTAACTCTACTGTGCTGAGACAAAGTATTATTTTGAACAAAAAATATTGAGCCTTGTCGAAGCACTTCGATAAGGCTTTTTTGATTTATGAAAGCAATCAAGTTTTATATAGATTCATTTTCTGGTCTCTCACGAGATGTGTGGTGTATAGCACTTATCTATCTGGTCAATAGAAGTGGTGAGATGGTTATACCTTTCATGAGTGTCTATCTCACGGATCAGTTGGGATTTTCTAAGACGCAGTCTGGTATTGTTCTTTTCTGTTTTGGGTTGGGTGCGATGATGGGGGCCAATCTTGGTGGTCAATTGTCGGATAGGATAGGCAATTTCAAAGTGATGGCAATAAGTCTTGCTTGTATGGGGCTGGCATTTTTTGGCATTAATATGTTTGAGTCATTTTATCCATTAGCATCTTGGATGGTGCTGGTGGGAATCGCATCATCTATGTTTAGTCCAGCCGCATTTAGTGCAGTGACTAAGTGGGGTCATCCTGAGAACCAAACACGAGGATACTCTTTATTACGTATGGCAATCAATCTTGGTGTGGCTATAGGGCCAGCTATCGGAGGATTTATGGCTTTTAGGCATGGATACAGTTGGTTGTTTGTATTAGATGGTATTACTTGCTTTATCGCACTCATCACACTATTCTTGGTACTGGGGCACCGAAACAAAAAAGTAGAAAGGAAAGAAGTGATAAAAGAACATGTGCGCTCTCCATATAAGGACAGCGTACTGATATTATTCCTCTTCCTTAATCTGATCAATATGATCGCCTTTTTTCAGATTCTCTTTTCTGTACCCGTTTACTTTAAAGAAGAGGTCCTTCTGGACGAATGGATCATAGGTGCTTTTTTTACAGCAAATGGTTTGCTTGTGCTATTTATGGAGATGCCACTGGTCTATTTGATTGAGAAGTCCAATAAGTACTTTCAGCCGCTGGCTGCGGGCGCTATAATAATTGGTATTGCCTATGCTTGCTTGAGTCTGTTCGACGATCCCTTGATTGCGGTTGTGTTATATAGCTTATTAGTGGCATTCGGTGAGGTAATTAACTTTCCGCTGATTCCGTCCCTCTCTATGAGACGTGCCGACCCATCTAATCAGGGTAAATACATGGGGGTAGTCTCTATGATGTTTGCCACTGCGTTTTTACTTGCACCTGTCTCTGGTCTACCAGTTGTCGAGGCAACTGGATTTCATACATACTTTTTCATCGCAGCTGGATTTTCTATTCTATCAGGAGTCTGCCTTTGGATTATGAGAAGGAAGTTTATTGTTTGATAAATAATTCCCTACATAGTTTTTTACCCAATTGTATTTCGAGAATGTATACTCCTGGTAATAAGTCATCGACGTTTATTTTATTCGAAAAATTAGATTTTCTAATTAGTTTACCATCGATAGAATAAATTGAAAAACGACCACCACTTAAAAGTAGTCCATTCGATAATTTCGGAATAATATATTCTTTAGAAGGATTGGGGAAAATTACAAGATCGCTTGAGTTGCTTTCATTTACTTCTGTCTCATCAGGGAAAGAGTTGTACCTATATAGTTGAACTCCAGATTCTGGATGTCGTGCAAGAAAATAAAACTTGTTATCTATATTTACTATATTATTTCCAGAAGTAAGAGAATTGTGCGGAGAGTATCCAATGCCGTAAATGCCGTCTATTATATTCACGTTATCAGATTCATCTAAAGTGAAAATGCGGTCACCAAATTCGATTAATGATATATCTCCTATAGTGTTTGATTTAATTTTACCAAAGACTGCAGTATTCATATGTCCTACCTTATAGTATGCATTGATATCGTCAGAAGAGCTTGAAATTGTAAATAGGTTTTCTTCTCTCTTTAACTCTAAGCTGAAGTAATACTCCTTATTCTTCGTTTTTAGAATCCCATTTTCAAAGGATAAACCATTTATGCTCGCTCCGACATTAATAAAGGAAGTAGATTTTCGATCAAACATTCTCTTTTCATCCCTATCTGCACTTCGGTACCTTTCAAAAGTGTAATAATTACTTTGTCCAATGTGATAGATGCGTGGGGCGCCATATAAAAACTCATCGCAGTCTTCAATGTGGCTAACTTGACCATCAAAAAAGTAGTAAGAGTTATTGTAACTGAAAAGTGCTTCGTCTCCAGTATCATTACTCTGAAAATAAAAAGTACAGCTTTGGCATGTGAAGATTTCGTTTAAAGAAACATTATTATCATTCTTATTAATTTCCCAGACCCCATCGTATGTAAATAAAAAGTTCTTGTCTCTATAACGAGGTTGCCAAATATAGTACCCCTCAAAAATTTTAGATGGTTCTTTGAGATAGTAATCTTCTGTACCGTCACTCGCATATATGCCTGTTGTGGTGTTATATATTACTAACCCACCTGCTGTTTCTACTCCATTTACATTTTTGATGGTCCTGTAAGATTGATTACTAGTATTAATGATGTGCAGATTATCGTCACCACCTTGAACGAATAAGTATTCATTACGTAGTACAAAATGTTTAAATTTTCTATAGTATTGACCTACGTGGATTCCAGGATAGTCTTTTTTGTCAAATATAACTTTGAGTTCAGTTCCATCATATAGAAATATTTTAGAAGACAAGGTTTGAAATAGAATATGACTTTCATTGTGTACGTAAAGAGAACTAATGTGAAAGGGTACTATCGTATCTTCATCAGGATTCAATTTGTTATAAACGCCATCCTGATAAGCAAATAAATTTTCTTGATTATAGATAACGATGCTTCCGCCAATACCATAAATTGCAGATCTTGGCTCAATACCAGAATAACTTGCATCTAATGCATCTGGTATGATAGCAGTATGGTTATTCCTGTTAAGACAGATTATTTCTTGATCATCTCTATACAGAGACTTTATAACTACTAATACAGTATCGCCGTATGAAAAATGATTTTTATACGTGGAGTGCTCATCGATATTGATGGGATATTGATATTGTTTTGATTCTCTCGTTTTTAGGTTAATTTCTTCAAAGTAATTTTGACCATCATCATAGGCACAGATTAACAAAGTATGCTCATCTATCATCGTGTTATAACCATTCCATTGATAAGATGTAGGATGGATGGAATGATGATGCGATTCTATATCGAGAATAGTTAGATGCCATCCATAGATTAGTACTTGAGAATTGGTTATCGAAATATTTTTTATTTCAGTGCCTGAAATAATTTCTTGGTAGTCATTCCAGTTGTAATAAATGCCTTCATATGATCTTAGAAGTCTAAATGTTGAGATGTCATAAATCTTTACATAGTCCTGTGTATATTGAATATCGAACTCGTCTGTTTCCTTTTTACCAACAATGAGTAATGAGTCATTTACATAAAGTTTGCGTGAACCACCTGAGTCAGCTTTAATAGGATATGTCTTGAATTCTAATGTTTCAAAATTGAATTCTCCAACTTTTCCATTACATCCAAAAAAGTAAATGGATTCTTTATGTCTAAACCAAGTATCAGAATCTGCACATATATCATATACCTTTTCTTGATGAGCCTGTACATCATATATGTACATTTTGTTTCCATAACTATGTACTAAGTAATCTTCACTTACATAGGAGTAAAGCGATGAGATTTCAGTCAAGGGGTTTGTAAAATCGTAGAGATAAAATCTAGAGTCATTAGGAAAATTATTTTCAAAAATTCTCAATATTTTATCTTGAATACTTGTAAGCGAAACCCAAGTGACATCATCAGGAATCTGAAAAATGGAGATTTTCTGACCATTAAGCAAATCTATTCCTATGATTTCTTTTTTGTCTTCATAAAAAATGAATCCATTACAGATAACTTTAGATTTTCTTAAATAGATGTGAGGTATTTTCTTTTTGAGTATAAGACTTTTATTTGAAGCACTTTCTAATTTGTATGTTTCAAGAAAGTCGTCTTGGGTAAATTGAATTAAATATTTTTTATCGTCAATAACTTTGAGATAGTTCTGTCTAGCAGATCCGGGGCCCGCATAATCGGATAATCGTTCTTGGCAAAACGCAATAATAGAATGTGCTAAAAAGATAATACCTAGGATTGCTCTCATAATAAGTTCTTACCATACTAAATTATGGGAATGAGTAAAGATTTGTGACAATTCAGCTATTACGTTCTCTTTTCTCCCTTTCTTAGGTGTCAAGTAGACATTGAATAGGAATTAAGTTTAATTAAATAGTTACTGACATTAATGTATTTAATATGTCAATTATTGGCGCGGCCAAGATATTCTAAGTATTTATTAAGTGACGCAGTTTTATAATAGAGTGCTGCAATCGCTTTTTGTTACCGCATTTTACATTAGTTATAACTCTTGATGAGAGAACGATGCCAGTCCTATTTTGATAAATGTAAGAGAATTATTATATTATAAAAATATGCAATATATTTATTCTTGATTTACAGTCTTTTATAGATTGCAAATCGTTATCAACCAACCAACGAGGATAGATTATCCACTGATAATCAATGATTTATACAAGTATTTTTATCATTATGTGTAAGTAATTTACTTGCAGCAAGGTATATATTGGTAAAAAATTTGATGTAAATAGGAAAATAATTGGCGAGATGTGGGAAAAAGTGGAAATCTTGTGTACTTTTGATATGTCGACCGAAAGAAAAGAATGAAAATGTACCAGTTAACTGGGGAATACGAATGCAGGATAGATGCTAAAGGTCGTATTAGACTCCCAGCGAATCTGATGCGACAGATTACGGCGGACGGTACTTTTGAGTTCATGGTCAACAGGGGTTTTGAAAATCATTTGATTTTATACCCCAAGGATGTTTGGGAAAAAAAGACGAAGGAATTAAACCAACTCAACATCTACATTAAAAAAAATAGGGAGGTTGTAAGATACTTTTACAGAGGTGCGACAAGGTTAGTGGCAGATGCTTCTGAAAGAATATTGATACCTAAGCCTTTGATACAATACGCAGGTATTGAAAAAGAGGTTGTTTTGTTTGCATATCAGGACATGATCGAGCTTTGGGCAAAGTCAGCGTACAATGTAATGCTGCAGGATGAACCAGAGAATTTCTCTGATTTGGCCCAGGAAGTATTTGGTGGTGGTTTTTCGGAGTCGGATGATGACTGATTACCATGTGCCAGTTCTGTTGGATGAGTCTATTGATGCTCTTAGGATTGTTCCTGATGGCGTATATATAGATGTAACTTATGGAGGGGGAGGTCATGCAAAAAAGATAATTGAAAAATTAAGCGACAAAGGACGCTTGATAGTTTTTGATCAGGATGGAGATGCTAAGGATAATGTCATCAATGATAAGCGGCTGATTTTTGTTAAGTCCAATTTTAGGTACTTGTACAGGTATTGGAGGTGGTTAGATGTAGGGCGAGTAGACGGGGTGTTGGCTGATTTGGGGGTATCGTCTCATCAGATAGATGATGCCGAGAGAGGTTTTTCTCATCGCTACGAAGCGGACTTGGATATGAGGATGAATGAGGATATGCCTCTGACGGCAAAGAAGATTTTGGCGACTTATGGTTATGATGAGCTATTGCGAATTTTCTCTAAGTACGGAGAAATTAAGAACTCCAAGACTCTGGCGTCGTCAATTATAGATAAGAGGATGGCGCATCAGAATATTGGGTCTTCGGTTGAGTTTAATGCTCTTGTAGGTGCTGTGTTTGTAGGTGATCGGAGCAGGTATTTGTCTCAGGTTTATCAAGCTCTTAGGATAGAGGTGAATGACGAATTAGGTGCATTGGAAGATTTGTTGATTGCTGGATTAAGTGTCTTGAAAGTGGGAGGCAGAATGGTTTTTATATCTTATCATTCTCTGGAAGATAGGATGGTGAAAAGATTTTTCAAGACGGGTGAAATATCAGGCAAAGAAAGGAAGGATGAATATGGAAGGTCTCTGTCAAAAATAAAAAGTGAAAAAAAATTAATACTGCCATCAGAGGAGGAGGTCCGTAGAAATACAAGATCTCGCAGTGCAAAGATGCGGATAGGAGTCAAGATTGCAGAATGATTATATGAAGAATGTAACTAAAAATATTGGATTTGTTTTTCTGCTAACGGCCTTGGGTGTGTTGTATATATCTAATGCTCATCGCGCCGAAAGAAAGCTAAGAAAAATAGACGAGTTGCAAAAAGATGTAGAAGATGCGAAGATGGAATGTCAGGAAGTGTGGAGTGACATAACTTATAAGAGCACAGAGTCCCAGCTCGCCGATAACTTGGAGTCACAAGGCTTTGAGTCAATATCCCAATCACCGATAGTTGTAAAAGTTTCAGATAAGTAAAAATATGTAGACGTATAAAAAATGGATAGGAAGAAGGAGTTACTTGTAAGAGTTTACTTAGTGTTTTTCGGATTCATATTTTTTGCGATGCTTATAATAGGTCAGGTTATAAAGATAAGTCTGATCGAGGGTGACAAATGGCGTAACTCGGCCCAAAAGAATGTTAAGTGGTTTTCGGAAGAAGGAGAGCGTGGGAATATCTATAGTTGTCGAGGTAATCTTTTAGCGACATCCATTCCTCAGTTTGACATATATGTGGATTTGGCAACATCGTCGGATAAGAATTTTTATGATAATGTAGGTCTACTCTCCAGAGATTTGTCTAAGCATTTTGGTAAAGATTCACATCATTGGCAGTCTACGTTTGTAAATGGAAGAAAAAGCAAGAAGCGTTATCATAAGTTATTTACTAATGTAACTAAAGCTGAGCTTGATCTGCTTAATTCTTTTCCTTTGTTCAATCTTGGTCGTAATAGGGGAGGATTTATTTCTGAAAGAAAAAGTAGGAGAGAAAAGCCGTTTAAGAGCCTTTGTGCGAGAACTGTCGGCATAGATAGAGTAGAGTCTAAAGTGGGATTGGAGAAGGCCTTTGACAAATTTCTTGGTGGTGACACGGTACGAGTTCTTAAGCAAAGATTTACAGATGAGCTGTGGTTGCCAGTGTATCAACCGACTAAGGTTGGTCGTGGAAAAGGTGCGGATATTGTTACTACGTTAGATATGCGTATGCAGGGTGTGGCTCATAGTGAGCTAAGGTCAGCGCTGCAAGAATCAAGTGCGCGAGCAGGAACGGCGGTAATTATGGAAGTGTCGACAGGGGCAATAAAGGCGATGGTTAATCTGAGTAGGGGTAGTGATGGTAGTTATTACGAGAATTGGAATCATGCTGTCGGTACTTTGACGGAGCCAGGCTCTACATTTAAACTTGTTTCGGCATTGGCGATGTTAGAGGATGGTGTTGTGGATTTGAATACTCGTATAGACATTAATGGTGGAAGAAAAAAGTTCTATACCGAAGAGATGTTTGATTCGGATCTTCACGGGATTAAGTATGCCACTTTTAAGGAAGTATTCGCGAAGTCGTCTAATGTTGGTATGGGAACGGTGGCCTTTGATAATTACAAGTCAGATTGGAGTAAGTTTTATGAGTCCATTGCGGAATTAGGAGTAAGTCAGAGGACGGGTGTTGAAATATATGGAGAGCCAGAGCCATTTTTTAAAAATCCAAAGGATAAAAAAGCTGACAGGGCTAATAAGTGGTCGGGTACGACTATACCGTGGATGGCACATGGCTATGAACTGAAGATGACACCCTTGCAGATACTTAATGTATATAATGCGGTGGCTAATGACGGTAGGATGATGCGTCCGCATTTAGTTACAAAAGTGGTAAAAGACGGAAAAGCAATCAAAAAATTCAAGCCAAAGACGCTAAACGAACAGATTGCAAGTCCATCTACAATATTAAAAGCAAAGAAGATGCTAAAGGCTGTTGCCGAAAGTGGTACAGCTAAAAAATTGAAAACCAAAGAGATAAGTTTTGCGGGAAAGACGGGAACGACTAAGGTGAATTATTGGACGGAAAATAAGGAGTATAATGCTTCTTTTGCAGGTTATTTTCCCGTGGACAATCCTAAGTATAGTATGGTTGTGGTACTCTATGATCCTAAGGGTGAATACTATGGTGCTCAAGTTGCTGGTCCAGTATTCAGGGATATACTTAAGAGGTTATCGGGAATTGAGAGCTTATTCCAGGTAGAAGTTGAAACAGAGGAAAAAGTATTGATGGCGCAAGCGGGAAATGGGATTGACTTTAAGAAGTTGTTGAGTCATATAGGTGTTGACTATCAATCAAAATCTAATGCAAGATGGGTCAATATGGAGGGACGGAATGATGAATTAGAAATTGACAAGAAAACCATCAGCAAAACGAAAATGTCTGATTTGACAGGAATGGGATTGAGAGATGCGATGTATGTATTGGAGAGTATAGGTATGGAAGTGGAGACAGAAGGATTAGGTCAGGTGTATAGACAATCCGTCAGGCCTGGTGCTTTGATTAAGGATAAAAAGATTAAGATTTATTTGAGATAGAATTATCAAACGTGATAATGAAATAATATTGAAAAGGCTGGAAGACATATTGGACGGTGTAAGGATAAGAAAGGCTGCTCGACTCGAAGTGAAAATTTCGGGAATCACTAATGACTCCAGAAAAGTCAAACATGGCTTTGCTTTTATAGCTTATAAGGGGGTTGCCGTAGATGGACATGAGTATATCGAGAGTGCTATTGCTAATGGAGCAACTGTGATCGTTGTCGAAGATGATAAGTATTACAAGGAAGACTCCGCTGTAAGTTATGTCTTGATTGATAAAGTTCAGAAGAGTGTATCTCTCATGGCATCTAATTTTTATAATCGTCCTACTAAGAAACTGTCTGTCATCGGTATAACTGGCACTAATGGAAAGACAACGGTTGCTACTATGCTGTGGAAGCTGTTGACAAGATTAGGTTATAAGGCTGGACTTGTATCTACGGTGGATATAAGAGTAGGTGATAAAGTTTATCCGAGTGTATTAACGACTCCTGACCCAGTAGATTTGCAGAGAATCTTTTACGATATGACATTGGAGGATGTTACACATGTTGCAATGGAGGTTAGTTCGCATGCATTGGATCAGGGAAGGGTAGAGTCTATTGATTTTGATGTCGCTGTATTTACTAATATAACGCATGATCATCTGGATTATCATAAGACATTTGCCGAGTATATTAAGGCAAAGAAGATGCTCTTTGATAAATTGTCACCTAAGGCTTATGCGCTGACAAATTTGGATGATAAAAATGGAAATGTAATGGTCCAAAATTGTGGTGCAGTCAAGAGGAATTATGCCCTGAAGAGACCTGCGGATTATAAGTCACGCATCATATCGAATGATATCAATGGATTGCATATGACAGTTCAGGATCAAGAGGTTTTTCTACGAGTGATAGGTGAGTTCAATGCATACAATACGCTTGCTGTATACGGTGTATCTGATATTTTGGGTATGGATCAGGTAGAGGTGCTAAGGGTGATTAGCAGTATAGATTCCGCGGAGGGACGCATGGATGTTGTAGCCGGGATCAAGAAGGAGTGCACTGCGATAATCGATTATGCACATACTCCCGATGCGTTAGAGAAGGTACTATTGACAATAAGGTCCATAAGGAAAAAAAATCAGAGTATTATTACTGTGGTAGGTGCTGGTGGTGATAGAGACAGGTCTAAGCGTCCAAAGATGGCAGCCATAGCAAATAGATATAGCGACAAAGTAATATTGACATCTGATAATCCGAGGTCTGAAGACCCTGAAGAAATCTTGAAAGAGATGTTACAAGGTGTAGAAGGGTCAGATAAGGAGGGTGTTGCCGTGGTGACGAATAGAAAGGAAGCGATCAAATTGTCTTCGATGCTTGCTCAAGAAAATGATATAATTCTCATAGCTGGAAAGGGCCATGAGAAGTATCAAGAAATTATGGGACAACGGTACCCATTCGATGATAAAGAAATAATTAGAGCACTGCTGTGCTGATAAGATATATAAGAATAGGTTCTATTATCATTCTCAGGTTGGTTTTAACAGTTGCAGTAGGATCATCTGGATAAAGATTCGGATTCCTACTGTTAACTGTTATTTTTTAGAAAAACATGCTTTACCATTTATTCGAATTATTAGAAAAACAAGGGCTCAGTGGAGCAGGCTTGTTTCAATATATAAGTTTTAGATCGGCAACAGGTATTGTCTTGTCGTTAGTGATAAGTATAGTGTTTGGAAAGCGGGTCATACGTTCTTTGAAAAGACTGCAAATAGGAGAAACTGTACGAGATCTTGGATTAGAAGGTCAAAAAGAAAAAGAGGGAACACCGACTATGGGCGGAATTCTTATTATCATGTCCATATTGATTCCATTTGTTCTGATGTGCGATTTGACTAATGTGTATTCATTGTTGATGATCGTATCAACTTTATCCTTGGGATTGTTGGGGTTCTTGGACGACTATATTAAGGTTTTCCGTAAGAATAAGGAAGGTCTACATGGTCGGTTCAAAATCTTTGGTCAGGTCGCTCTTGGGCTATTTATTTCTTTTGTCATGGTAACGCACGATGATATTGTGGTAAGAGTCCCTTTGGAGACTGCTGTACAGAATGAGTGGAAAGTTACCAAGAGTTTTGATGTTAATATTCCTCAGGTTAATCAAGAAGAACAAGTTGTAGAAATGGCTTATGCTAAAGCCTCTATTACTAATATTCCTTTTTTAAAGGATAATCAACTAGATTATTCCTTAATCACTGGAGGAAATCAAAAATGGGTTTGGATACCGTTGTCACTTATTTTGACATTTATTATTACAGCCGTATCTAATGGTTCCAATTTAACAGATGGACTTGACGGATTGCTTACAGGTGTGGCAGCTATTATAGGGGCGGCATTAGTGATATTAGCCTACGTTTCGGGTAACTCTATTGTTGCCGAGTACCTTAATGTTTTGTATTTGCCTCATACAGAAGAGCTTGTAATTTTTGCCGCGTGTTTTTTGGGGGCATGTATCGGTTTCCTATGGTATAATTCTCATCCTGCTAGCATATTTATGGGTGATACAGGCAGCTTAGCTATAGGAGGTATAATTGCTGTTTTAGCTATTCTCATCAGAAAGGAACTGTTGATACCGATAATGTGCGGAGTGATTTTAATGGAGACGCTATCGGTTACATTACAGGTGAGTTATTTTAAGTATACTAGAAAAAAGTATGGTGAAGGGAGACGCATTTTTTTAATGTCGCCATTGCATCATCACTATCAGAAAAAAGGCATGCACGAAACTAAGATAGTCGTGCGGTTTTGGATAGTAGCCATCCTACTTGCAGTATTAACTATCATCACACTAAAAGTAAGGTGATGAATTCTGTAGCAATTATTGGAGCTGGAGAGAGTGGAGTCGGAGCAGCTTTGTTGGCAAAGAAAAATGACCTTAAAGTTTTTGTTACAGACTACGGAAAAATTAAAAAAGAATATAGACAAGAATTAGAGGATAATGACATCCCTTTTGAAGAAGGGGGACATGATATTGAAAATATTGGACTATTCGATATTATCGTAAAAAGTCCGGGTGTTCCGGAAAAGGCTGAGTTGATTAAAATATTTCGACTAAGGCAGAAGACTATAGTATCAGAAATTGAATTTGCATCAAGATTTTATAATGGAAAGATCATAGCCGTAACAGGCAGTAACGGGAAAACTACAACCGCTTCTTTGATCTATCATTTACTTGATGATATCAATCTCAAAACGGCATTAGCTGGTAATATAGGAAATTCATTCTCTCGGCTTTTATTAAGTGATATTGTGTACGATAGAGTCGTACTAGAACTGAGTAGTTTTCAACTAGATGATGTGCTCAATCTCAAAGTTGATATTGCTGCTATTCTTAATATTACTCCGGATCACCTGGACCGATACGATAATGATATGATGCGTTATGCAAGAGCTAAATGGAATCTGGCAAGCTGCATTCGTCAAGGTGGACATTTAATCCTCAATCAAGATGATGGTATTCTGAATTCGTTGTATAAGGAGACAAAGTCAGACGAGATAAATTACCATTTTTTATCTGGTCATTCTCCCAAGGGTAATTACCCTGCAATTGATTTTGATCAGTCATCTCATTTGATTGGTAGGCATAATGTTTTCAATATGGCGGTAGCACTCAAGGTTGCAGAACTTTTGGGTATTCCTCGTGATCGTAGTGTTGCGAGGTTGGGTTCGTTCGAGCCAATAGAGCATCGTCTGGAGTATGTTCGCACGATCAAAGATGTGCGATATATCAATGATAGTAAAGCAACCAATGTGGATGCTGTGCTTTATGCTTTAGAGGCGATAAACCGCCCAATAGTATGGATCGCAGGTGGCGTTGATAAAGGAAATGATTACGACCTCATTGGTAATAGTCTAAGGAAAAATGTCAAGATCTTAATATGTCTATGCGAGAATGATGAAAAACTAAGAAAGACTTTTGAAAGAGATATAGACCAAATCTTTTCAGTCAGCAATATGAAGGATTGTGTAGATATCGCGCAACGTGTTGCCATAGCGGGTGATGTTGTATTGCTCTCTCCTGCTTGTGCTAGTTTTGATTTGTTCAATAATTACAAAGACAGAGGAACTCAATTTAAAGAAGAAGTACATAATCTCTTAAGTGAGTACAATAAATAACATATACGATAGATTAAAAGGCGATAAAGTTATCTGGATTGTTATAACGCTCTTGTGTGTGTGTTCGATATTGTCTGTGTATAGCGCCATAAGTAAGGAGGCATATATGCATCATGATGGTAACACGGGATATTACTTGGTTAAGCAATTGGTTCTATTATCTGTAGGTTTCTTTTTTATGTATTTGGCCTACAGATTTAATTATATGTTCTATTCTAAGGTGGCACCTGTACTTATTATGTTAGCGATACCATTATTGATAGGAACATTATTTTTTACCACAGGTTATAATGGGGCGAGACGTTGGTTTACGATACCAATCATTAACCAGTCCTTTCAGCCCTCTGATTTTGCCAAGTTGGCATTGATAATATTTATAGCGAGATCTATATCAAGAAAGCAAGATGTTATCAAGGATTTTAAGTCGGCTTTCGTACCATTGATAATTCCTGTAGTCATCGTATGTACCTTGATTGCACCTGCAGATTTGAGTACGGCAGCTTTATTGTTCGTAACCTGTTTGCTCATGATGGTTATAGGTAGAGTATCAATTAAGTATGTCATACTCTTATCTTTAATAGGGATCGGCGTGTTGTCGCTTTTGGTATTGTTAGGGACTATATTCCCAGAAGTAATTAGAGTGGAGACTTGGACAAATAGACTGAGTAGTTACCTAGGAGATTCCGAGGGAGGTTGGCAGATCAGACAATCTAAGATTGCCATTGCTTTGGGAGGAATTTTTGGGGTAGGTCCTGGCTTTAGTATGCAGAGGAATTTTATACCAGAATCTTATACTGATTTTATTTACTCGATTATATGTGAGGAGTATGGACTGATAGGGGCGGTGACTATTATCGCTTTATATGTCACGTTATTATTCAGATGTACTAAAATGGTGACACGCTGTCCTAAGACCTTTGGATCTATACTGGCGATCGGTCTTTGTCTTAATATTGTTATTCAGGCATTCGCACACATGGCCGTTAATGTGCATTTGCTGCCTGCGACGGGTTTGACCTTACCTTTTGTAAGTATGGGAGGGACGTCTATATTATTTACTGGAATAGCACTGGGCGTAATATTGAGTGTTAGTAAGTATGTGGAAGAATATAGTGTGATGGAGATAATGAAAGAAGAGATGGCCGTAACCGAAGAGGATATCCAAGCCAGCTCTTATGCACGGAATAAGATGAAGCATGAGAATTATTATTAGTGGTGGCGGATCAGGAGGTCATATATATCCTGCTATAGCAATAGCTAATGCGTTGAAGGAACGTGGAATAGAAGATATTCTTTTTGTAGGTGCGCAGGGTAAAATTGAAATGGAAAAAGTCCCGAAGGCGGGATACAAAATAGAGGGGTTGTTGATAAGTGGTTTTCATAGACAACGTATATGGAGAAATATTTTATTTCCCATTAAGTTGGTTTTCAGTCTGATAAAGGCTAAAAAGATCATTGATAAGTTTAGACCTGATGTTGTAGTGGGAGTGGGAGGATTTGCCAGTGGACCAGTGCTAAAAATGGCTCAGAGAGCGGATATACCTACACTAATACAGGAGCAAAATTCTTACCCAGGAGTAACTAATAAACTGTTGGCTAAAAATGCAAATTCAATCTGTGTAGCTTATCCTAATATGGATAAATATTTCGATAGTACAAAGATTGTATTAACTGGAAATCCTGTGAGGAAGGATTTGGAAAAGATTGAAAATAGAAGGACTGAGGGCATAGAGTATTTTGGTCTGGATGATCAAAAGAAGACCATCTTAATTTTTGGTGGAAGTCTTGGCGCTAGATCAATTAATCAAGCAGTGAAGGCTCAGAAAGAGCGTATTGAATCTATGCATAATATTCAGATTATCTGGCAAGTCGGAAAGGTTTATTATGATGATTACAGAGAATTGCCGATTGCAGATTTGGAGCATGTGAAGATGAGGCCATTTATTGATCGTATGGATTTGGCTTATAGTGTTGCGGATGTTATAATATGTAGAGCAGGTGCCTTGACTATATCGGAGATATCTATGGTCGGCAAACCAAGTGTATTTGTACCTTCTCCCAATGTTGCAGAAGATCACCAGACTAAGAATGCCAAGGCGCTTACAGATAATGATGCGGCTTGGTTTGTGATAGACGGTGAAGCTAAAGAGAAAATGATAACTGAGGCTGTCAGGTTACTTAATGATAAGAAAGCTCAAGAAAGCTTGAGCAAGAATCTCTTAAAGTTGGCTAAGCCAAATGCAAGAGAATTTATTGCAGATGAAATAATAAAGTTAGTGAAGAAATGAAATTGTCCGAAGTGAGAAAGTTGTACTTCTTAGGTATCGGCGGGATCGGGATGAGTGCGATTGCAAGATACTTTCTCAATGAAGGCAAAGAAATATATGGTTATGATCTAACCGAAACTGCCCTTACCAAAAAGTTGGAGGCAGAGGGAATGCATATTCATTATGATATAAATCCAGATAAAATTCCGCGAGATATTGACGGTGTTATAATCACACCAGCAATACCTGATAATAATGAGGAATTACGTTGGCTAAGATCTAATGGTTATGGCATAAAAAAAAGAGCAGAGGTTCTTGGAGAATTGAGTAGAGATAAGAAATCCGTTGCCATTGCAGGAACACACGGAAAAACGACAACGAGCTCTTTGCTTTCCCATATATTGACATATTGTGGATTAGATATTAGCGCATTTTTGGGAGGAATATTGGTCAAAGAAAAAACAAACTTCCTGCATGGTAATTCGAAATGGGTTGTATTAGAGGCCGATGAGTATGATAGATCATTTTTGCATTGTCATCCTGACATTTTGGTTATCATATCTATGGATGCTGACCATTTGGATATCTATGGGACTTATGAAGAAATGATTAAATCTTACGAACAGTTATGTTGCCAAATAAAGGCTCATGGCAAACTTATAACAAAGCGTGAGTGCTTAATCAAATTTTCTGATGGAGCCCAAAAGTATTTCGACGAAAATGATATCGAGGTGATTGTGGTGGGCGAAGACTTTGTTTTTGATAATATCCGAATAGAGTCTGCGAGATATAGGTTCGATTACAAATGCGGAAATCAAGAAGTAGAGAATGTAATGACTCAATTGCCTGGAGTGCATAACGTCTATAATTCTGCGTTAGCTATTCGTGTTGCTCATTTGTTAGGATTAAGGTTAGAAGAGATAAAAAGAGCTATAGGAGATTTTAGAGGAATAAAGAGAAGGTTTGAATGGGTGTATGACGAAGAAAAGGTCTTGTTAGATGATTATGCGCACCATCCGGAAGAGGTTAAGTATGCTGTGAAGACGGTAAAAGAACTATATCCTGACCGATATGTGCTGGGTGTTTTTCAGCCTCATCTGTATAGCAGGACTAAGGATTTTTATAGAGAATTTGCAGAAGAGCTTGGGGCATTAGACGAGGTATGGTTGCTTCAGGTATATCCAGCGCGTGAGTTACCAATGAAGGGTGTGGAGTCGGAACTTATTTA
Organism: Saprospiraceae bacterium; assembly: GCA_020628095.1. Lineage (GTDB taxonomy): Bacteria > Bacteroidota > Bacteroidia > Chitinophagales > Saprospiraceae > RFSX01. Next base: position 48,832 of record JAHDFP010000021.1, on the reverse strand, counting down.
TAATCTAATCCCAAGTAATAATAAGAGATTAGTACATACGAATAATCTAATTACAGAATTAGATGATAGAAAGGATTTGGATATTGTTATGACCTTAGGAGCATCGGATTTGGACAAGTACCATCATGATATAAAAACTATACTAAAGAAAAAGAATTGAGTAAAAAAACAAGACATAGTATTACGGATAATGTAAGTGTCGGCAAGTTAGTCGCCTTTAGTCTTGTTATGCTGTATCTATGTTATGCCATCTATAGTCGTATCAATGCGCCACTTACTTCTGTATCAATCTTGATATCAAAGAGCGAAGAAAAGAAGCATTTGATAAAGAGTAAGGAGGTCAAAAGAATACTCAAAGACAAATTGGGGCATGATATAAGTTTGGCGGAGGTTGGTCAATTGGATTTGTACGATTTAGAAAATTATCTGGAAGAAGACCATCGCATAAATACAGTGGACATGTATGTGGATAAGAATATGGTCTTACACATAAGTGTAGAAGAGCGGAAACCCATTGTACGTATACAGATAGCAGATGGGCCAGATTATTATTTGGACTATAAGGGGAGGCGGATTCCAGTGGCAGAAGTTTTCAGAGTACCAGTGGTTACAGGTTTCGTGGATAAGTATAAAGAAAACTATCAATCTCAGTCTGATAATAATCATAAGGGATTATTGATATTAAGCCAGCTGATCTATGATAACGAATTTTTATCATCACTTGTCGAGCAGATATACATTGATAAGAATGATAAAGTGACACTAGTGCCTAAGCTCGGTCCAGATCGCTTATTAGTGGGTAAAATATTTACCAAAGATGATCCGTCTAATGTGCAAGATTATTTGAGCATAGAGGAAAAGCTAGAAAATATAGAATTATACTATAAGCATGGAATCAAGGATGTGGGATTAGAGACTTTTGAAGAAATGGATTTTAGTTATGGTTCGTTCCTGAATGAAGATGAGAGTCAAATTTTTGTAAAACGAAAACAGTCTTAATAAGAGGTTTTATTATAAATGAGAAAAACTCAGTCGTATGGATTTTAATAATAAAGTAAAGAACAGTGGTCAGGTAGCTATCGCTCTTGATATAGGTACTACTAAAGTGTGTGCCATAGCTGGTCGACGAAACGAATATGACAAAATAGAAGTATTGGGTGTAGGCACAGTGGCATCGGAAGGTGTGTCACGTGGTGTTGTATCTAATATTGACAAAACGGTACGCGCTATCAACGAGGCTATACAGATAGCACAGAAAAACTCTAAGTCCAAATTTGGACGAGTGCATGTTGGTATTGCAGGGCAGCACATAAAAAGCATACATCATCATGGTCTGTTAGTGCGTAATGAGCCTGAGACAGAAATAGATGTGGCTGACATTAATCGCTTGATTAGTGATATGCATAAACTGGTTTTACCACCAGGTGACAAAATATTACATGTCTTTCCTCAGGAATTTACTGTAGATGACGAGACCAATATAGTTGACCCTATAGGTATGTCCGGAGTCAGGTTACAAGCTAATTTTCACATTATTACTGGACAAATATCTGCGTCTCGTAACATTATGAGATGTGTGGAAAAGGTAGGTCTTAATGTGGCCGACATTACCTTAGAACCTATTGCGTCATCTAAAGCCGTGTTGACAAGTGAAGAAAAGGAAGCGGGTGTTGCACTTATAGATATAGGAGGTGGAACGACTGATATTACCATCTTTAAGGACGGGATAATAAGACATACATCGGTTATACCTTTTGGCGGAAATGTCATTACTAATGATATCAAAGAGGGGTGTACGGTGATGAAGGACCAAGCAGAAAAATTAAAGACAAAATTTGGGTCTGCGCTGGCCGAAGAGATTATTGATAATCGAATCATTACTATTCCTGGATTTAAGGGAAGGGATTATAAAGAAATATCAGAAAAGAATCTATCCAAGATCATAGAGGCGAGAATCAGAGAGATTTTCGATTATGTTCTATGGGAGATAAAGAGATCAGGATATGAAAATAAATTGATAGCAGGAATTGTATTGACAGGAGGTGGTTCTTTGCTGAAAAATATTGAAAACTTGTCTGAGCATCATACGGGCTTAGTAACTAGAATTGGTCAGCCTGTAGAATTGTTGGCGCATGGTTATACTAATCATATAGCAAGTCCGATCTACTCTACGGCTATTGGATTATTAGCGATAGCCATTGATAACTTAGACCCAACAGTGGATGAAGTCTATGACATAGAAATGGAAGACAACTTGGAAGAAGCACAGAATCCTACCTTAGAGTCAAATGAGCAATCTATAGAATCTAAGAGTAAGTGGTTCGATAAAATATTTACTTATACTAAGGATTTTTTCGAGGTGTCTCAAGATTCTGACTTTTAATAATTGACAAAAAGAAAAATTATAGATATGCAATTCGTAGAAAGAAATCATTCTATTATAAAAGTAATCGGAGTCGGAGGTGGAGGAAGTAATGCTGTGGCGTACATGTATAATCAAGGGATAGTCGGAGTGGATTTCGCCGTATGTAATACTGATAGTCAAGCCTTGGATGCGAGTCCCGTGAATGTCAAAATTCACCTTGGACCTAATCTTACCGAAGGTATGGGTGCGGGATCAGTACCTGAGGTAGGTAAGCAGTCTTGTATAGAATCTATCGACGAGGTCAGACGCTTTTTGGATAATGGCACTAAGATGTTGTTTATCACGGCTGGCATGGGTGGCGGTACGGGTACAGGTGCAGCGCCTATTATCGCTAAGGCCGCCAAAGAAATGGATATACTTACAGTGGCAATTGTTACTTTACCATTTAGATTTGAAGGACGTCGTAGAGAGGAGCAGGCTCTGAAAGGATTAGAGGATCTCAAGAAATCTGTAGACTCTGTACTTGTTATATCTAATGATCGTCTCCGCACGATGTACGGTGACTTAACACTCAAGAATGCGTTTGGTAAGGCGGATGACGTATTGACGACAGCTGCTCGTGGTATTGCCGAGATAATTACTGTACCCGGTTACATTAATGTGGACTTCAAGGATGTAAATACCGTTATGAAGAACAGCGGTGTATCGATTATGGGCTATGCAGAAGCATCAGGAGAAGATCGCGCAAAAGTGGCTGTGCACAACGTTCTTAACTCACCTTTGTTAGAGGATAATGACATAAGAGGTGCGCAACATATATTGCTCAATATATCCTCGGGTACATCAGAGGTAACAATGGATGAGATAGGAGATATAACGGAGTATATACAGGACGAAGCAGGTAATGACACACATCTTATCTGGGGTAATTGTAATGACGAGACCTTAGGTGACAAGCTGTCTATAACTATTATAGCTACTGGATTTGAGGAAAGGGCAAAGCGAGCAGAAACAAGAGGAAAAGAAAAGATAAAAGTGCATCTAGATGGGAACGTACAGCCGGTGACAGTTAGCAGCAAACAAGAAGTATTCGATATTGCTCCTACTCCCAATGTTGTAGAGTTTGACAATGAGATGAAGGACCCTTTTATAGCTCGTCAGGAAGACACACCCAAGCCCAGAAGACGAGTAACAATAGCGGAACGTGAAAGCGCTAACTCTACTTATGAATCGCAAAGACGAGAAACTTCTATTCCATTAGATAATCCCAAGGTGATATCAGAGATGGAAGAGGTGCCGGCGTACCTCAGAAGGAAAGTAAGTTTGGAAGATGTGGATGAGAATAAGGAAAGACCATCATCTAAGCTAAGTATCAATTTTGATGATAATGATAACCCGACTATAGAAAGAAATAATAGTTACTTCCATGATAATGTGGATTAGTAATTTTTGAGATATTCCCATTACCGACCTCTTCAATAGACGATGATTGGCTGAGAAGATGTTTCAGATAAAGATCTGAAAGGAAAGTATTGAAAACCTGATCATACGATGATAATCGGACCGAAGCTCATAGAGCATATAGGTTATGGATTTCGTCTTTTTTTTAATAAATAAAAGTTTCGCCTTCCTCTAGATGTAGAGGACGACTTTTATATCTTTTCTACTCCCCTTAATCTAGGGGATTATGAGATTGGTTTATTGATTGAGTCCCCCGGCTGGAGAGTCGGGGGTTTTATCAGAAGCCTTTATTAGAAGATGAATGAAAGCAAATATGACGTTGAGTGAATGATTATGGATTTCGTCTTTTTTTTAATAAATAAAAGTTTCGCCTTCCTCTAGATGTAGAGGACGACTTTTATATCTTTTCTACTCCCCTTAATCTAGGGGATTATGAGATTGGTTTATTGATTGAGTCCCCCGGCTGGAGAGTCGGGGGTTTTTACTTTAGTGAAGTGAGTTGGAGATTATGACTTCTTTTTTCAAAAAATATATTCTCCACCAAATCTTAATGAGGACAAATTTATAAAAGTATCGAACGTACTAAAGTTATTATCAAGATCACTGCCACTTACGTTCCAAGTACCAGTTCTATATGTCATAGCAGAAGAGGTCAGTATAATCCTCCATTTATCATTTATATCATATAGAGCACCTACAGAAAATCCTAAATTAATAGAATTACTTTCTTGTGCACTAAGTTCTAAACCGTCCTGGAGCAAATCTTGGTTTCCTAACGAATACCTTAAAAAAGGTTGTAAGTAAAATTGCAGCTTATTGTCCGTGGCAAAAGTATAACGTGTAAAGACTCCAAAATCGATTCCTCTTACTTGATTTTCAATCTCCAACGGCATGCCATTGACAGAACTGAAATTATCAGTTATGGACAAAGAAGAACTGTATGACATATTAATAGCTCCTGACCAATTTTTTGTTAAATTTTTGCCAATGTAAATCGAAAAATTGTAATTGGTTCTTTTCGAAGTATTACCAAATACGATAAAAGGTGTAATTCCTGGAACACTTATAATAGGTGAGCTAAAGTTTGGATTTTTTTGTGATGTGAAACCTATATTACCTCCAACAAAGTAGTTTTTTGATTCTTCTTTTATATTGGATTCCTGACTATAAGCCAGATTGCTAAATAGAATGGCAAGAGCTAATATCCATAATAATCTAATCATGGGCTAAGGTTGATTTATTCTGAAAGCTAGGAGAAAAAATGACCCCGGAAGGATTCGAACCCTCAACCCCCAGAGCCGAAATCTGGTATTCTATCCAGTTGAACTACGGGGCCATTTTATTAGCACAATGATAAAGAGAATTTTTAATATGTGCGTAAAATGAGCGCAGCGCTTCTGAAATAGCTGAAGTCATCGTAACTTACTAATCACCTTACTTTTTCGCAAAAAGAAAATGAAGAAGTGCATGCCATCTGAACCTTCGCACATACTTTCCTTTGATTGACTGACCTTTGAGTGTGTAGTAAAGAGATATGAGATAGGTGGCAAAATACTTAAATAAAAATTCGCAGATTTTGAAAGGGTATAGCCAAGGCTTTTTGCCGAGAATCCGCAGACGCTCTTCTGAGCCAAGCAAGCCACTCAGTCTATCAAAATTTTCATCAGTCAATCTTTTGGCATCTATGTGATGATTTACTTTTAGTGTAGGTATATGATAAACTTCTCGGGAGTGCTTGATTACCTCATGGAAAATATATTTGTCATCTGCTCTCCACTTAAGATCATTATTAAAACCACCTGCTTCAATAAGAATGTCCTTAGTATATATCATGCTACATCCAGCGGGATATTTTTTACCATAGCATCGGAATTCTTTATCACCAAAATCTATTGCCGTGACAAACATTCTGAGAAATGGATTGTACCATGCAGGCTCCTCGGTTTCGTATATAGGGATGACTTTGCCCCCTAGTCCTACCAAATTGCTTTTTTGTTTGAATTGTTGCTGGATTAGTTCGAGATAGTTTATTTGAGCATTACCATCGTCATCTATATAGCATATAATATCATACTTGGATTCTTTGATACCCCTGTTTCTAGCAAAGCTCAATCCTTGGTTTGTTTCCTTTACCAGACGAATGTCATAGTCATCGTGCTCAGCTATAAATTGCTTGACAATTTTGACGGTATTATCTGTGCAGTTATTATCGACGACTATAATTTCGTATTCATCCTTAGAAAGGGACTGATCTATTAGGTGCTCTAAAGAAGAAAGGATGAACTTATCTCGATTGTAAGTACATATAACCACGGAGATATGGTAATTGTCTAGAGGCACTCTTTTAATTTTTTTCTAGGGAATGCATCGATGAAAGACTCTTCCGTTAAGTTAATTATTTGAGCACCTCTTGATTTTGCATATTCGTTGAGGTCATGGTAGTTTTTGAATGAAATATAGAACTTATGTAGCACTTCGTGTAGTAATCTATTTTCTCTGCCCTCATTCTTATGCATGGGTTTGGGAGTTGATTTTTTTTCATCATAAAAGTGCTTTTGATTTAGCAGCACTTCGTTATTGTCATTTACGGAGAGTTGAGGTAGCCAACTATGATCAGCGCCGAGCAGATATATTTTTTTGTACCTACTATTAAGCATTTGTAATATAGATGGTACAAGCACATTGTGTGGTCTGGGACCTCCTAATCCCATTCTGTAAAGTATATGTTTGATACACGCTGATCCTTCTACAGGCGTTGTGTTATAGTAGATTATGTTTATGTATTTATTTTTTTTGATCGCATCAATGAATTGTGAGTTTTTCCTTGCTGCTTGTGGAAGAAAGAAATATACGCTCCAGGAAGTTTTACTAATTAGTTGCTGGATAATTTCTTTTCTGACTTCTACATTATAGTCGACGGCCTTTTGGTTGTAGTAGCCTGGTGAGCAAATAATGTAATATTCTGGCTTTATTTTTTCATAATATTCAGAAAGTGGAAACCCGTTAACGCATAGGGATGTATTGTTTCTGAGAAAATCTAAATGATCCAAAAACACGTTATTAACAGAAGGACCATTACCTATGATAACAACCTCTTCAGATTGACCTTTGTGATGTTTTAATAGAAAAGAAGACCGAAGCAAAATTTTGAAGATGCTTAGTAGGCTATGCAATAATTCTTTGAAAATATTATAGGTTCGCTCGATCAAATAATCTTATATAATTGATTAATAGATGCTATGATATCCAGGTCTTGCTTATTTTCTACCTTATAAGCACTGTTCTTATCCAGTATAATGTGTCCTACTTTACCGTTAATGATTTCTTTTGCTTTTATAAAAGAACTAAACCGCGTTACTGTAATGCCGCCAACGTGCTTATACATGACATCTCTTTCGAATTTGCTTTTTTTCTGATAATCAAATATGGCCTTCATGCCGGAGCCATCATGCTTAAAGAACTTATTAGTATCAGGACGGACGCTTATCAGAGAGTCTGCTTTGAATAGCAACATGGTATTTACAGCATCGTCTATTTTAATATTGGATATGAGAGGAAAGGTCAAATCTAAAATTACGATGCTTGTGAGATTGCTTTTTATTTTTTCATCTATACCATTATTAAGCTCTAATAACGATTGATTAAGAGATGTGTTTAATTGTGCCGATGATAGGGACCTTTTATGGAAGAGGACTTGATCATTGTTTAATAGATTCTTATCTATTTCCTCTCTTACTTCTTCGTCAGGAGAACTTATTATAACATTAGATGCACTATTGGACTTAAGAGCTTGGTCAATTTTAATATTGATTAGCTTTTCTCCATTTATCTCTTTTCGGTAAAATTTGTCCTTCTTATTTCTGACAGGAATAAGTGCAATGCTTTTGTTATTTATATGATACTCTTTGATATAGTCTGCATTGATCTGAGCTCTTGTTCCTAATATTTTATTTTCGTTACTGGTCAGGTTTTCGCCATGCTGTCTATAACTGAACAAAGGTTCGTTTATATTAACGACTTTATATTTATTGACAAACTTGATCCATAACTCGTATCCGTCTTGGCATTTGTAACTTTCATTATAGCCTCCAAGTGCTTTTAGATATTCTACCCGGATCATGGTGCAAGCACCGTGAGCGGCCTGATCATAAAGAGTTACATTGCTGAAATCATGACGCTGATGTCTTTCGATTATTTCACCAGTCGCATCTACTATGTAATAGTCAGGAAAGACTAAGCCAACATCTTTATTATCTCTTAGCTGATCCGATAATTTTTTTAATGCATGGGGTTCGAGATAATCATCGGCGTCTAGACGCATGATGTATTCGCCTTGTGCCAAGTGTAATGCAACATTATTAGAGACATTAAGCCCCTTGTTCTTTTGGTATATAATTGAAATCCTCTCATCAGCTTGATAGGAATCAATAATGCTTTTGGAATTATCTACAGATCCATCATCTATAATTATCAGCTCATACTTTACTCCATCTTGGCTAAGTACACTTTCTATGGCCTGCTGTATATAATTGCCATAATTATAGTTAGTGATATAAACGGTTATAAGATTATTCATTAATTACATGGGTACACCAACTAATGTAAGACCATCAGAAAACCTCTGCTCATCTACGAACTGTTGTAAATCTTGCTGAAACTGTCCTGTCTCATTAAGTATTTTATAATCTTTTATTTTGTTAGCTGATTGCATAAAGGTCTCATATATATCCATACCATAATACCAGGCAGCAACTGGACTAAATTTGGTGCGATGATAAAGTTCTGCAGCTGATGCATCAGAGAATAACATGATATGTCCCATAGGATCTATGTGACGTAAGATCGTCAATGGACTAAGTCTTTGAGCCGCAGAACTTAAAGAGTGCCAGCGTGGGAGCTTGGATATAACCATGCCGCCATTTTTATTTATCATTTCGTAAGTTGCGTCCATGATCGCTGACGGATTAGGTGTGTGTTCCAGTAATCCCCAAAAGGTTACGATGTCATACCCTGCATATTCTTGATATACATCTAGATAGTTTCGTCCATCTAAAGTTATACCCCAGATATCTTTAGCGAACTTTTGACTTGACTCACTTAGTTCTATTCCTTCTGCATGGATTCCATCACGACGGCAAGCCTCTACAAAATGCCCTGCTCCAGATCCTACATCTAATATTTTCTTTGGATACTTCCCATATTGGTTATAATACACTTTTTTTGTCCATTCGAGCCATGGGACGGCGATGGCATTAAGTCTATTTTCGGCACCAGACTTATCTGTGTATGTAGCAGCATAAGTGACATCATTAAGATAGAAATCATGGATTGACTTTTTGGTCGGTCTATTTTTTACATAGACATGTCCAGTATCTGGAGTCTGTACGTATTGGGCGCCGTAGATGTTAGCTATTTCTTGAGTCTCTTCTGTGCTAATACCAGTGATTGGACATTTGTCCACATATTCGTATTCATCTTTATTATAAAGTTTTTCTCTTGTGGATCGATAGTAGTTTATTTTTTCATCCAGAGATGAGATAATCCCTTTTTTGAGTTTTAGTAAATCAGTTTTTTTACCAAGATAGATGTCCATGTCATAAACGTCTACTTTTTCTTCATGTCTTCGTATCCATGTTTCTGCATTCTTTTCTCCCTGCTGTACAAGGTCAGTTGTTTTTGTCCACATATATCTTAGATCTTATTCGAAATAATCAAAACTTAGTTTTTCAAGTGCCGATAAATCTTGCTTTAGAGTTTTTCCTATGAGTCGACGATAATCTCTCGCATCTATACCATGATTAGGCCTGAGGTAAGTAAGGTCATCTTTAGTGACTTGGTCACCTTTGGACATGTCTTTATTTAGATAACAAGCACGCCTGAAAGATAAGCGATGATGCGCTTCTACCTCTCTACAAGTCTTTATTCCATCTCCTTTCAGTTCTGAGATTGAACTGATTTTTTGGATAAGAGAATGCACTTCGTCTTTAGTCAGAGATACTTTATGGTCTCTGAATTCTTTACCCTCTCTATCATCTGTAAAATGAAATTCTAATATCTGAGCTCCCATCGCAACCGCGACCTCTAAGGCATAACTCCCTTCTGTATGGTCAGAATAACCTACGGGAATATCAAAAGTATGTCGAAAGCTGGTTATCGTCTTGAGGTTGGCGTCATTATACGGAATGGGATACATAGATGTACACTGTAATAGAGCCAAATAATTAGGGTCAGAATAGATAGGGTCTAATGATCTTATAAAATCTATGGTGCCACCCACTTCTTGCATAGAGCTGAGACCAGAGGAAATAAGCAAGGGTTTCTTGTATCCGGCAAATTCTTCTATCACAGGATAAGCGGTAAAGTCGCCAGAACCAATTTTATAAACTTCGCTGTAAGCATCAACCCATGGTGCGAAATCAGGATTCCATATAGACGCCATGTATCCGATATTGGCATTTTTGCACATCTCTGCCAGATGGGTGTGCTGAGACTCGCTCAACTCGAATTTTTTAAAATGTTTGTTCCGTATGGGGTTTTCTACTGGGTTGACCAGAGTGTCTCCAGTATATATTTGAAACTTAATGTAGTCTACGTCTGATTCTATTGCCAGATGAGTAAGTTTTTTGGCATATTCGAAATCTCCCTCATGGTTACCACCGATTTCCGCTATGAGCAGTGGTCCATGCTTACCCTTCCAAAAATTCGTCATAAGTTTAGTTACAATATATTCACCAAATCTGATAAAGAGTAAGCTCGCAACCCTTCGGGCATCTTTTTGACGATCTGACGAGCATTCTCTAAATCCTCTGCGGTGTCTATGGCTAATTTTAATCCAGCGGCTTTGGGAAGCTCAGTGTTAAATAGAAAGTGAAAATTTCCACACTGTTCGTTTTCGTAAAGATAGATGGTTACATGCTCATTATAGTAAGACGTATTAAAGTTTTTTATTATTTGTCTATAAAAAGCAATTTTCACTATCTCTACGCTCATTCCATAGGGGAAAGTTCTGTTTTTTACATTAGATATGAAGTCGTAGACGTTGTTTGAAGCTAGAGCGATACATTTTTTAACAGTATTTATATCTATAAATAAATTGTCGCCATTGACTCTGATCGCATAATCGAAATCATAATGTAAGGAAGCATTAAGAAACCGAGAAGATACGTTCTCCAAAGAGCCCCTATAGCAAGGTATAGTTTGACTTACTGCGTATTCTGATATTGGGTCATCGGTTGACTGATTAGATGTGGCGATAACGACATCTAATTCAGGTATTGATTGTAGTCTTTTAATAATATGGTACAAGATGGGTTGTCCTTCCACCGTTTTTAGAATCTTACCTGGTAATCTGGAAGAATTGTATCTGCATATAATAACAGCTCCTATTTTCATTGACGTTCGCTGATTTTCTTTGCAGGGATTCCTCCCATTATGGCGTATGGCTCTACATTATCTTTGACTAGGGCACCTGCCGCAATAATGGCTCCATCTGCTATAGTCACACCCTTAAGTATTTTAGCACCGGTTCCTATCCATACATCATTACCTATTTTTATGGGTGCGGTGACATTGGGTTGTTGGTTGATGAGTTTGTCTTTCTTTATTTGGTGATCGCTATCGACTAGGTAGACGAAAGGGGCTATAAGACAATTGTTACCTATTGTAATTTCTTCAGATGCAAAAATGAATGTATGATAACCGATGGTTGTGTTTTCTCCAATAGTTACTTTGGCTTTTGTATTGCAAGGACATATTCTAGCACCTTCTTTAAGGACGAGGTTGTCACCGAGAAAGATATTTTTAGGATATCTCATCAGATGGACATTGGGATCTATATATACTCCTGCACCTAACCTTCCTAACCTCAACGAATTACGAAAGAATCTCCATCTGACTGCCCAGGTTCTTTTGAGGTGTTTTCGTAATTGGTTTTGACTCATGCTTTTTTCTGATGTCTATAGAAAAAGATATGTAGATAAATTAAAGCTCTACAAATTTATTTAATATTGGATAATAGATGAACGAGCTGTACCAAATACCGACCATCATAGCAGAAATAGGCTGTAATCATAAGGGAGACTTTGAAATCGCCAAAGAACTGATACAATTGGCCAAAGACTGTGGTGCAGATTATGCCAAGTTTCAGAAAAGAAATCCCAGAGAACTACTTACTAAGGAGCAATACAATGCTCCGCACAGCGTAAGTTATAACGCCTACGGAGACAGCTATGGAGCACATAGGGAGTTTTTAGAGTTTGATATCGACCAACATAGACAGCTTAAGGAATATTGCGAGAGTATTGGTATAGGTTATGCGACTTCTGTATGGGATTTGACTTCAGCGAAGGAGATAATAGGATTAGAGCCTGATTTTATAAAAGTACCATCTGCCTGTAATAATCATAAGGCTTTATTGCAAGTCTTGATGGAGTCTTATACTGGAGATATCCATGTCTCTCTGGGTATGACTACAAAAGAGGAAGAGAATCAACTTATTGAATTATTTAAAAGGGGTCAGGCCATAGGTCGCTTGGTCCTATATAGTTGTACATCTGCCTATCCTGTGCCTTTTGATCAGGTATGTTTGCTAGAGATCAAGAGATTAAAAGAGTCCTACAAGGATATCAAGGATGTCGGCTTCTCAGGACATCATCTTGGGATTGCCATAGATGTGGCGGCCTACACCTTGGGAGCATCGTATATAGAAAGGCACTTTACTAAAGATAGAACATGGAAGGGTACTGACCACGCCGCCTCTCTCGAACCAAGTGGCCTGCAAAAATTGGTACGAAATATTAGAGCGACCCATTCTGCCCTTACATACAAAGAAAATATGAGCGAAATAGAGATGACGCAACGCCAAAAGTTAAAGTATAAGACTAAGTAAATAGCTCATCTCGGATTTGATCTCTTGCACTTTTTCCGAATAGGCTTGATTTTCCAGATCAGTATCATCCGCTTTCTTAGGGTCTTCATATCCCAGATGAAATCTCTCTCGACAATTATGAATTAGTGGACAATTTTCGTCAGCATCAGAGCAAACAGTAACTGCGATGAAGTCTTTACCTGGATTATATGAATGGTCGTATTTTTTAGAAAAGAAATAATGGTCTTCTCCGTAGTTATTGTAGGTATATAAAGGATTAGATGTTTCCTTTCCTATCATTTCGATATCGTAACCTGATTTCCTGAGAGCATCGACCATCCTATAATTAAAGGCGGTAGCTTCCGTTCCGCCCGAATAAGTATGCAATTGCTTAAGACCCTTACGGCGACCTAGATCATGTAATAATAGCTCAGCCAATTGTGATCTACGCGAATTATGGGTACATATAAAGTTGATTTTTGCAAAGCCTAACTCTTTAATACTTTCATTAATTATTATTGAAAGATTCTTAAGTTGTTCTTTTCTTTCTGCGGATATGTCTTTAGTTGTGGTCACTTTAGTTTTTTATAGCAGCGGATGGTTCATATTTTTTAAGTCCATTCCTTTTTGATAAAGATACATTCCATTTGTTCTAACTTTAGGTCTTAGATATTAAATAATTATCAAGACAATCGCATTCATACCAGCTAGAGGCGGATCTAAGTCGATTCCACTCAAGAATATAAAGCCATTTTGTGGTAAACCATTGATATGGTGGAGTTTGAGCATGTTGCAACAAGCTCAACAGATCGATGAAGTTATCGTAGCGACGGATAACGACGAAATAGAAAAAGTCGTTTCATCATACAATTTGCCGAAGGTATCTGTCTATAGAAGGTTAGACGAGAATGCCACTGACACCTCCAGCACGGAATCGGTCATGCTGGAATATATCAAAGCAAAAGATCTTAGTGCGGAGTGCCTCTTCATATTGGTACAGTGCACTTCACCTTTTACCCAGAGTATAGAAATAGATAATGCCTTGGCACAGTATTCTGCTCAAAATTTAGATAGCCTCTTAAGTTGTGTGGAGTCAAAACGATTTTTCTGGAATGACGAAGGCAAGGCCATCAACTATGATCCTTCTCAGCGCCCAAGACGGCAAGATTTTGAGGGGATGTATATGGAAAATGGTGCTTTTTACATTTCTCGGGTAAAGAATATTTTGAGAAATAAGAATCGATTGAGTGGTAAGATAGGCGTCTACAAGATGCCAGAGTATACTGGATTGGAGTTAGACGAACCTGACGACTGGATAATAGCAGAAGCCATCATGAGTCAAAAGGTAATAAAGGATACTAATCAGAACGGATGATGCTCTCCAAAGATCGGACTCTCCTTATCTTTGTCGGATAGAATAATTTTATCCTCTGGAATATTCCAGTCAAGTGTTAGTGATTTATCCAGAGGATGTATACTGCGTTCGCTGGCTTTATTGTAGAAGTTATCACATTTATAATTAAAGACGGCCGTCTTAGATAGGGTAGCGAAACCATGTGCAAATCCCCTGGGTATAAGCAGTTGATTTTTCTTTTTATTGGATAAAATAATAGAAAAAGACTGGCCATAGGTGGGTTGGTCAGGTCTTATATCTACCACGATATCTATGACCTTACCCTTGGTGCATCTGACGAGTTTGGTTTGTGCATTAGGATTTATCTGATAATGTAGACCTCTGATGGTGCCGTATTGTGATTTAGATTCATTGTCTTGGACGAATAGGTATTCGACCCCATTGTTTTTCCATGTGTTGGCATTATAAGATTCGAAAAAATAACCTCTATCATCCGCGTATACTGATGGCTCAAAAACCAAAAGTCCTTCGAATCCCGTCTCTATTACTTTCATATCTTATTCTTAAAATCTAAATCCTATTTAGCTCTGAAATAAACATTAAGGGGCACGCCGTGAAAATTAAAATTTTTCCTCAGTTTATTTTTCAAAAACTGCCTGTAATTCGCTTTGACATGATCTGGGTGATTGCAGAAAAAGGCAAAAGCAGGGTAGGGCAGCGGTAGCTGACTCGCGTATTTTATTTTTATAAATCGACCACGATGCGAGGGTGGAGGAATTTTTTCTATTTCTTTGAGCATAACCTCGTTCAGTTCTGAGGTCTTGATCTTTCTTGCTCTATTTTGATATACTTCCAGTGCCATATCCGTCGCTTTAGATATTCTCTTTTTTTCGAGTGCACTAATGAATATGACAGGCACATCATTGAAGGGTGCTAGCTTATCCTTGATCTTTTGTTCGAGGTCTCTGGCGGTATTAGTTTCTTTGTTTTTGATAAGATCCCATTTATTGACCAGTATGACAACACCTTTGTTACGTTTGACAGCAAGGCTAAAAATGCTGAGGTCTTGAGACTCAACACCTGTCTGAGCATCGATGAGAAGGAGCACTATATTAGACTCTTCTATAGCCCTTATCGCGCGTAGTACGGAGTAAAATTCTAAGTTTTCGTGGACCTTTCCTTTCTTTCTGATACCCGCCGTATCTATTAGATAAAATTCCTTTCCATATTTTTTATAGTAAGAGTGTACAGAGTCTCTAGTCGTACCTGCCACATCTGTGACTATATTTCTGTCTTCACCTAGTAAGGCATTAGTGAGAGATGACTTACCTACATTCGGTTGTCCTACGATGGCTATTTTGGGTATCTCGGTCTCTGATAACTCTTCTTCTTTTTCAGGTAGATTATCTGATATTTCGTCCAGCAGCTCGCCCGTACCCGATCCACTAATGGAGGATAAGAAGAATGTATTTTCAAAACCCAAACTCCAAAACTCGTTAGCCATTAGCATGCGAGAGTTATTGTCCACCTTGTTGACAGCAACGAAGACCTTCTTAGTTTGTCTTCTTAGGATATTAGCCATTTGCTCATCTAGGTCTGTAATACCCGTTGTCACATCGACCATGAATACGATGACATCCGCCTCATCTATAGCGATATGCACCTGCTCTCTTATAGCTGCCTCAAAGATATCGTCACTATTTTTGACGAATCCGCCCGTGTCTATGACGGTAAAACTTTTGCCGTTCCACTCGCTAGTACCATAGATACGGTCTCTGGTTACACCAGATATGTTATCTATAATTGCTTTTTTAGCGCCTATCAGTCTATTGAATAGTGTGGATTTACCCACATTGGGTCGGCCTACGATCGCCAAGACATGTGCCATACATTGTATAAATTAGTGTAAATATCCGAAACTTCTAAGTAAGCGATCATCGTCTCTCCACTTTTCTTTGATCTTGACATACAACTCAAGATGGACTCGACGAGAAAGAAACCGTTCTATAGATTTTCTTGACTCGATACCTAGTTTTTTTATAGCCGCTCCGTTTTTACCTATTAGAATTTGTTTTTGAGATTTTCTCATGACGAGGATGTTCGCCCTTATCCGACTGAATGGTTTTCCGTCCTTCTTACTATCCTTAAATTCTTCGATCACAACCTCACAAGAGTAAGGTATCTCTTGCTCAAATTGTATTAGTATTTTCTCGCGGATTATTTCACAGATAAAAAAACGTTCTGACTTATCAGATATCTGATCTTTTGGGTAATAGACTGGACCTTCTGGTAATATGTCCCTGATGGATTGCAATAGATGATCTGTTCCGATACGGTTAAGGGCGGATATGAGATGTACTTGATCGAAAGTGATTCTCTTTTCCCACTGAGCTTTAAGATCAAGTAATATTTGAGGTTGGGAGGTATCTACTTTATTGATTATCAAAAATTTAGGGCATGAGGCCTTCTTCATCTGAACGATGAGTCTCTCCTCATCTTGATATTCCTGCCCTGGTTCTAGCACGAATAATATAAGATCGGCATCGTCAAAAATAGAGTAAGCCGCGTCATTCATGGCTTCCTGCATCTTATAGTTGGGGTCGTCTATGACGCCCGGTGTATCAGAGAATACGATCTGAGAGTTTTCATCACTGAGTATACCTAAGATACGATGCCTGGTTGTCTGTGGTTTGTGTGTGATGATAGACATCTTTTCTCCCAGAAAGACATTGAGTAGGGTCGATTTACCCACATTGGGTCGACCGACTATATTGACGTATCCTGAGTAGTGTGGTTTGGGATTATTAATGGCTAAGTTGTTTTATGTTGGATTGGATAATAGACTGGACTTCCTGATAAGTATCTCTCGGATGTTTTTTTCTCCAGTTGAGATCATTGAGGCTTTCATCGATGTTGCAGTAGTATTGTATACGTGATTTTTCCATTTCGTCCTGGACATGGTCTAGGGCATTGATGATGCTTATCCATCCACCTTCATCTTTGATATCATCCCACCATTCTTCATAATAACTGTTATCCGATCCATGAAAGTTCAGTACATTATCGCAGACTAAGATATACTTATGTATGTCATGAGCGATCATGGAGTCAACGACTTCACGTTTTAGATACATGATATCATTATGGAGACAGTCATTCCATTCGCCGATAAGCTCTATTATGGCGTAAGATTCTTCATAATCGGCATAGATGCATTTGGCGTATAAGGTAGAAGAACCGATATTATCCCACTGCGGATGTATAAAGTAATTGTACACTTTCTGAGTAAACTTAAACTCATCATACTGTCTGCCATAGAAAGGAGACTTCTTATCACTTTCTGAGCTATAATAGGCTCTCCACTTATAATATGGTTCTATATCATGCATGCAGACGGCAAAGGTATTATTAAAGAAATAATAAAACCATCAACTATTGATGATGATTTGAGGTAATTCATATTTTGTGAGGCAATTAGTTATGAGTGATCAGGCTTTATTCATATTAGAGTGTTTTGCCTCTGCGCTTGGGCTTCTCTTTATTATCTTACTTATAAAAGAGAATATCTGGTGCTGGTTTTTCGGAATATTATCTTCTGCAGGTAATGTGGTGCTTATGTACCAGTCTCAGTTATATTCAGAATCAGTCTTGTATGTCTTTTACATATTCATTGGCTTTTATGGTTGGTACAAATGGCAGGATACATCAGAGGACAAATTAGTTATTACCAAGGCAAGACCTTATCAGCATGTCATTATTGTAGCCATAGGTCTTATTTTGGGATTGAGCTTAGGGACATTTGAGAAGAATCATCTTGCTAATAGTTTCAGACCTTTTGCGGATGCTTTTTCGACCATATTTAGCGTATTAGCCACCGTAATGGAGGCTCAGAAGTGGCTATCGGCATGGCTTTATTGGATTGTAATTAACGCATTCTCTGTCTGGCTTTATTATGATCGAGGTATCAAGGTGGAGTCTCTTCTTATGGTTGTCTATTTTCTATTGTCTATATGGGGTTACATACAGTGGAAACATAATTATGACAAACAATTGGCTCCGCAACCTGTATGAAAATCCTCATCACTGGCCCAGAGTCTTCTGGCAAATCGACCTTAGCCAGTGCATTGTCGTCTCATTTTGATCTAAAACTTATTCCAGAATATGCACGCACTTACCTTGAGAGTAAAGGCACATCTTATCGCTATGATGAGGCAGACCTATTACTTATAGCGCAAAGGCATCATCAGAGACTCGTAAAGGCTCATGAAAACTACATTGCCGATACTTTCTTGATTAATATCAAAATATGGTCTCAGATCAAGTACGGGCGATGTCACCCTTGGATAGAAAAACATATTGGTTCGGTGCAATTCGATAAAATTCTGTTGCTTAAACCCAACATCCCGTGGACTTATGACCCCTTAAGAGAAAGTCCAGAGAGTAGGAAAGCCCTCTTCGGATTATTCCAAAAAGAACTGGTAAAACTGCGCTGGACTTACTATACCATAGACGCCGTAACCCAAGAAGGTAGGTTGCGGCAAGCGATAGCAAGTGTCAGCGATTAACTTTACATATCACATATAATTTAATATCTATTCTTAACTTTGCCCTCGCAGGGGTGCCAGAATTATTGATAATTCTGTGCTGAGATTATACCCATAGAACCTGCCCGGATAATGCCAGGTAGGGAAATGCAATCTTAAGGTTGACAACGCAACCTCCTGCCCATTTATAAACCTAAACCTTTATTACAGATGAGAATTATTTTCATTCTTGCGGCAATGTTTTTTACAATTAATTTATGTGGGCAATATTCTATTTCTGGTCAAGTTATCAATGAACTCAATGAGCCACTGATCGGTGCCTCTGTTTTTTTGCATGGGACAGATTATGCAACGATAACTGATGAGAAAGGAAGATTTGTACTAGAAAATGTAGATGAAAACGAGTACAGACTCAAGGTTTCTTATGTTGGATTTCGATCATATAAGGAGACCATCTACGTAGAAGAAGATTGGGAAGATTTTGAGATTATTATGCAAGGCGCACCTTTGCAAGTCGATGAGATAGAGATCACGGCTAATGCGCTGGACGAACAATCTGCTTTTAGCTATTCCGAACTCGATCGAGAGGCCATAGAGTTTAAAAACATTGGCCAAGACTTACCCTTTCTTGTAGAGCATACGCCATCTATGGTCGTGACCTCTGATGCTGGGGCGGGCATAGGATATACGGGAATGCGTATCCGTGGATCAGACGCCACCAGGATCAATGTCACTATCAACGGTGTACCGCTTAATGACTCGGAAAGTCATGGTGTCTTTTGGGTCAATATGCCAGACTTTTCTAGTAGTGTGAGTAATGTCCAGATACAGAGAGGTGTGGGACCCTCGACTAATGGTGCCGCAGCTTTCGGTGCGTCGGTCAACTTAAGCACGACCGATGTACATGTCAATCCATACGTCACTTTTGCGGGTGGTATAGGATCTTTTGGCACGCAAAAACTTAATGTACAGATAGGCACGGGTCTGATGAATAATATGTTTACCATCGATGGTCGATACTCTATTATCAAGTCTGACGGGTATATAGATCGTGCCTTTGCTGATCTTAATTCGTGGTCATTCTCTTTGGCCAAGTTGGGTGATAATCATTCTATCAGATTCAATGCGTTTTCTGGTAATGAGGTCACATATCAGGCATGGAATGGTGTGCCAGAGTCTAAGCTCAAGGGATCTATGCAAGACTTATTAGATCATATTGATATCAATCCCAATGGAGATATTAATAACCAACAGGACAGTATTAATCTAGTAGATTCTGGGCGCAACTATAATGCTTATCTATATGATAATCAGGTCGATGACTATCAGCAAGATCATTACCAGCTTATTTATAATCAGGCGTTCTCTGATAATTTTAATCTTAATACCACCTTACATTATACGAGAGGTATCGGATTTTTTGAGTCATATAAATATGATAGAGACTTAAGTGAGTTTTTTGTAGAGGAGGTCAAGGATACGATGGGCAATGTCTTAGTGTCTGATGATGTCGTTATCAGAAAATGGTTGGACAATCATTTTTATGGAATAATTGTCAATGGCGATTACAGCATCACTCCAAAGTCCAATGTCATAGTAGGAGGAGCTTATAATATATATGACGGTGATCATTATGGGCGTGTGCCAGGCGTTGTATCTAGTCGTGTCTATGATTTTGCAAGAAAGTATTATGATAACAATGGCAATAAAAAAGATGCTAATGTATACCTCAAATGGAATCAGAATATAAGTGATAAGTGGAATTTATTTGCTGATATACAGTGGCGTAACATAACTTACCGTGTGTTGGGTGATGATGAGGGTGTTCCATTAGATATAGATGAGAGTTACTCATTCGTCAATCCTAAGGTGGGTATCTCTTATAACCTATCAGATAACTCTATGCTCTATGCATCTTATGCCATTGGACAGAGAGAGCCGCTCAGATCGGATTTTATAGATGCGATAAGTACGGATATACCGCGACCAGAAAAACTCAATGATATAGAATTAGGCTGGCGTAAGAAAGGGGATCGCTGGCAGTTAGAGTCTAACTTATATGCCATGCTGTATAAGGATCAACTTGTACTGACGGGTGGTGTCAATGATGTCGGATCACCTCTGAGGACTAACGTGGATAAAAGTTCGAGATTAGGGCTAGAGTTAGCTCTGCAGTACCAGTTTACCGATAAGTTGTCTTGGTCACCTAATCTTACACTTAGTCGTAATAAGATCAATAATTATACACAGGTCATCATTGATTATTTTAATGGAGTAGAGATAAGAAACGAGTTCGAGGATACGGACATTGCTTTTTCTCCGAGCGTCATTAGCGGTAGTCAATTGACTTATATGGTTAATAAAGACTTCAGGGTGGACTGGATGAGTAAGTATGTCGGAAAGCAATATCTCGATAATACATCTTCTGATGCTAAAAGCTTAGATCCTTACTGGGTCAATGACCTCGTGCTAACCTATAATATAACAGCGGATTTCATTCAAAATGCAAATGTGAAGCTAGCAGTCAATAACTTCCTTAATCATGAATACGAATCCAATGGTTATACTTATACCTATGATTATATAGATCGCGTTGTTGCGACTTATCTATATCCTCAGGCCAGTATTAATTTCTTATTAGGATTGGAAGTGACTTTTTGATTTGTCAAGTACTTTATTCTAAGGAAAGAGATTATTGTCAAGAGGGAAAGTTTAATCTTCCCTCTTGATATTTTAAACTCTATGCCACCTTATTTATAGATCGCGTATTCGTATTAAATCTTACGTCCTCGACGTAAGGCATCCTTTCTAACTGTGTGACCTCGATCGTATAGAATCCAAATTCCTCGACGACCTTGCCTATCAGTTTGTATATTCCTTTTCCACGGAATGGGTATCTGGCGCTAACTGGTGGAAAGTGGACTGTATCTATCCAATCTCCCGCATAATCTAAGAACGTACCGAATTGCATACGTTTTCCATTAGAAGCCGTTGTGCTTTTGGTTGTAATGAGGAAACCATAGATAGTGACTGTTTTATTTCCGTACTCATGTAGATGTTGAGAAAGAAGAAGTCGTTGCGGTAGTGGATTTTTCAATAGTAAAAATGGATTACAAAGGGTAAAGCCCAATAATTCTATCTGGTCAAAGGCATCTTCTAAGTACCCTATCTCAAAGTCTGGTAATTGGAACTTATGGGTCGTATAACTGAATAGTTCTTGTTGATTATTATGATGCGATTTGTGATAACTAAGTTGGTCATGTGCTTCCCATAGCAAGGTCCTCTTATCTATTCCTGTAAATCTAAATGCATCAATTCTGATAAGCACATCTAATTGCTCTATACTGATAGGTACTCGATGCATAAAGTTGTCTAATGACGAGAATAAGCCAGTTTTATTTCTTTCGTTAATAATACGCATTGCGAGTTTACTGTCTAAGCCATGTAAAAGATGTAAACCCAAATAAATATTCTTGTCATATAGGCAGGTGTTATAATCGCTTTTATTGATACAAGGTACATGGATGATGCCACCAGATTTACGTGCCTCATGTACATATAATTCGGTACGATAGAATCCGCCACCGTTATTGATGACAGCGACCATATATTCTAGGGGGTAGTATGTTTTTAGGAAAAGGCTCTGGTAGCTTTCTACTGCATAAGATGCACTATGGCCTTTGGCAAAAGCGTATCCTGCAAAACTTTCAATTTGTTTCCATACTTCTATTGTTGTTTCTTTTGTATAGCCCTTATTTATACAGTTATCGATAAACTTTTTTTTCACCTTCTCAAACTCTTCTCTGGATCTATACTTGCCACTCATTCCTCTGCGCAAAACATCAGCTTCTCCCAGATCTAACCCTGCAAAATGATAGGCTACCTTGATAACATCCTCCTGATAGACCATGATGCCGTAGGTGTCAGGCATGATTTCTTTAAGAACGGGGTGGGCATTTTTTCTTCGTTCTGGATTTTTGTGCCGTAGGATATATTCTCTCATCATACCACTTTTCGCTACGCCAGGCCTAATGATCGAGCTGGCGGCGACCAGTCCTAAATAATTAGACACTGCCAGTTTTTTGAGTAGCATGCGCATCGCAGGAGACTCTACATAAAAACAGCCAATGCATTGAGCTTGGCTTATAAGTGTATTTATTTTGGGGTCAGAAAAAAAGGCTTTGACGTTATGAATGTCTATATTCTCAGCATTGGGTTGATTGTTTTTTACAAGTTGTATGGCATCTTTTATTTTGCCCAGTCCGCGTTGACCTAAGATGTCATACTTGTACAGACCTACATCTTCGGCAGTTACCATATCAAACTGGGTGGTGGGAAACCCCTTGGGGGGCAAGTCGGTACTGGTAAAGTAGTGAATGGGTTTTTCTGAAATAATGATACCACCTGCATGAATGCTGAGATAGTTAGGCATGCCTTCTATCTGTCGTGCATAGATGAGGACCAGTTGTGATAATTTATCTAACTGCTCAAAGACAAATTTGCCATTACTTATTTTGTCTATTTCGTGTTTTGGTAGACCGAATACTTTGCCTAGTTCTCTGACGGCTGCACTATGCTTGAATGTATTATAGGTTGCCAATAATGCGACCTGACCATTTTTTCCAAATTTTTCGAAAATATATCTGGTTACATCCTCTCTGTCACGCCAAGAAAAGTCAATGTCAAAATCAGGCGGACTGGTCCGGTACAGATTCATAAATCGTTCGAAGTAAAGGTCCAACTCTATCGGGTCAACATCGGTAATTCCCAGTAGATAAGCAACAATACTATTAGCCCCACTACCTCGTCCTACATGATAATAGCCTTTTTCCTTTGCATAATTTATAATGTCCCAATTGAATAAAAAGAAAGGAACAAAGTCCATCTTCTTGATGATGTCCAACTCTTTGTGTAGTCGCTTTATTATGACATCATTGATACTTTTATAGCGATATGGCAGTCTTTTTTCGCATAGTTGGCTTATCTGTTGCTCATCTTCTTCTCTACTACCCGTATAACTTAACTTATTCTGATGTTTTCTTTGAGAGCTAAAGTCAAATAGTATTTCGCAGTTATCTAATAGTCTCTGGGTGTTTTCTATGATATGGGGATGTTGCTCATAGTATTCTATGATTTGTACCAGAGGAATATATTGGTCTGTCAGTGGGGCCTGCTGCTCAGGCTCTAGTTTACTCAGCAGAACGTTATTGTCTATGGCTCTCAGAAGCCGATGTGTGTTATAATCTCTCTTGCTAGTAAAGGTGTAACTATTGAGTATTACAAGCTTATCGCGATGCTCTGAATATCTAGAAAATGTCAGTTTTGACAACTCAGACTTATTTATACCGATATATTCATTTTTGTCAAATGTGGTTTTGTTAAGTACGAGTAATTGATGAAAAGGATAGATAAATATGACATCATCCAGTGGCGGAGCTATTTCGTAGAAGGTGGTTTTGTTATGCTTGTGGCGAGATAGAAAGTCATTGAGCTGATGGAAGCCATTATTATTTTTGGCAATGCCTAAATAGAGTTGTTTGACCCCGACTCTAAAGTCAATACCAAGTATGGGTTTGATTTTCTTCTGCTGAGCCAGTCTGACAAAATTGAGACAGGCAGAAGTATTATTGATATCGCTGAGGACGACTTGTCTAGCATTATCATTACATGCAATATCTATAAGGTCTTTTTCTGATATCGTACCATATCGTAGGCTATAGTATGTATGGCAATTTATATACATCTCAGAAGAGTCTTGTCTGGGTATTATTGCCTGTGGTTTGTGGAATGATTAGATTTAGTCCGAGCGCTTTGTTTAGTTTTTGGTTTAGATATGCCGTGAGGAGCGGAGATTCTTTTTCTGTATTCTGATGCACGAAAAAGTTGATATTCTTTATTCCTTGCTCGTGCCATGAGATAAGGCGATCTGTCCAGTCGTCAAGACGTGTATAATCGCTTTCATGATTAGCTCCTGTAAATCTAACGAAACACTTGGGCGTCGTTAATCTCATGTGTATGATGTCTCTACGACCTGCTGTATCTGTAATGGTGTGAGTTATATTATTTTCCTCTAGAAGCGTACACAATTCATGGAGGGCAGCTGTGTCTTCGTACCAGTCGGGATGCCTTAGTTCTACGGAGAGTTCCATATCTTTTGGCCATAGGCTTATAAAGTGCTCTAGGTTATCAAAAGACTTCGGCGAAAAAGAAGGATGCATTTGCAGAAAACACATGCCTAGTTTTTTACCAAATTGGCTTATGGAGTCAATGTATTGAGCAAGTTCTTGCTCTACATTTTTTAGCCGCTTGAATTGGCTGATGATCTGTGGTACTTTAGGAAAAAACTTAAAACCGTCGCTTACTTTTTCTTGCCACTTACGGACCTGTTCTTGAGAAAAAATTCTATAAAAGAAAGCGTTGAGCTCTATAGAATTGAATTGTGTGGCATAATAACTTAACTCATCCTTTGTCCCTCGGGGATAGAAGTTTTTGAGATCTTGGCGATTCCATTTGGCACATCCTATATGTATCTGTGTATCAGTTGTTTTGTGATTATTCTTATTTAGTACCTCCACAGTTCTTGGTACATCTGCAGGAAGTGTAAAGTCAATTTTTTCTGGGTTCTCTACTTTGCCAAATTTCATACCTTAAGTTTGTCTTTTATAACCTTCAAGTCATTATACATCTCATCTAGCTTGGATGACTCGCTTTCTAGTATAATCTCTTTAGTTATCCTGCTGTGATATTCCCACACCTCCATGATGTCATCATACCTTACGGTTTCGATGCCGTACTCTTTATTTAGGGATATAAGGACAAGATGGTCTTTTGATGGTTCGTTATGGACCTGCTTTATTCTGATGCTTTCGGTGTCTACGATGACGTAGATGTTGCCATTTTTTATTTGATTGAGGCTCTCTGCGGCTTTGGTTATAATCCATTCCCCAGGTCTGATGGCGGGCATCATACTGTATCCTTCTATTTGGAAGCATCTATATGTTGCATTACGATATTCGGGTATAGGGAATGAAAACGCTGGTAACTGCTCTTGGTATTCTTGGTTATTAAGATTACCAGCATATCCTGCAGCCGCCTTCTCATTGACCATCAATATGTTTTCGAATCCATGTTGATCTATAGTGACCACGCTGGGGCTTACAGCCTTGGATTTGGGATCAAGGTATTTCTGCTGGCTATCGCCATATAGCCATAGTGGGTTTATTTTATAATCACGAAATAATTTTAGTACCAGTTCTCCACTTAGTTTGGTCTTACCTCGCTCTACATCGTAGGTTGTTTTGATGCCGAGAGCGATGCCAAATTCTGACTGTGTCATCTTTAGGTGTTCCCTGATTTCTTTGAGTCGTTTAGCCTCAGTATTGCCTTCCATATTGCTAATATAGAATATTAATTAGTCTTTATTCCTTTTATTAGGAAATATTCCTTTTATTTGTTGTCCTTTTTATGTTTTCTTGATGACAAGATCAATATTACATCTCGATTTGGATACATTCTTTGTGTCAGTGGAGCGTCTGATAGACAGCCGTCTCAATGGTCGTCCTATCCTTGTGGGGGGTACAGGAGACCGAGGTGTCGTCTCTGCCGCTAGTTATGAGGCAAGACCCTTCGGTGTACACTCTGGGATGTCTATGAAAATGGCCCGACAGTTATGCCCAGAAGCCATTATCATCAAAGGCAACGCTAGCACATATACTAAGCACTCCAAGGCGGTCACAGAAATAATCAAAGAGCAAGTCCCTGTCCTAGAGAAAGCAAGCATCGATGAGTTCTATGCAGATCTGACGGGTATGGATAAGCACTTTGGGTGTTATAAGTTTTCTTCTGAGTTAAGGAATAAGATAATCAAAGAAACGGGTCTACCTATCTCTTTCGGTCTATCTATAAACAAAACTGTATCCAAGGTCGCCACAGGTGAGGCTAAGCCTAATAACCAACTGAAGATAGATCAGGGCTACGAAAAACCATTCTTAGCGCCATTGTCTATAAAAAAAATACCCAGCGTCGGCGATAAAACCTTTCAGACACTCTGCCATCTGGGTGTCAAGAGTGTCCATAATGTACAACAGATGCCTGTCGAAATGATGGAATCCGTCTTTGGAAAATTTGGTCGATCTATATGGCTCAAAGCTAATGGCATAGACAATACAGAACTCGTACAATATCACGAAAGAAAATCTATATCTAGTGAGCGTACCTTTGGGCAGGACACGACAGATGTCGCTAAGCTAAAGACCATTATCACAGCGATGGCAGAAAACCTCGCTTACCAGTTACGTAACGGACAAAAACTCACTTCCTGCATTACTGTCAAGATAAGATACTCTGACTTTAATACACACACCAAGCAGGCAAAGATCCCTTATACCGCCGCTGACCATAACCTCATCCAAAAAGCACTAGAGCTATTCGACCAATTGTATAATAAGCGATTACTCATAAGACTCGTAGGCGTAAGGCTAAGTGGCATTGTAGGCGGAAACTATCAGATGAACCTTTTCGAAAGTACACAGCGTACCGTCGACCTCTATCAGACGATGGATAAGATCAGAAACAAATTTGGTAGCCGTAGTGTGATGCGCGCTTCGACATTCGGAGCGCGGACCATAGGTAGTGGCATGAATCCCTTTAATGGTGAGCCACCGATTGTATTAGCCCATAGAACTGCATAATATTATTAACCTTACTTAGCAGAATCTGATGTCGGCTGCTATGCTTTACTATCAATCAAAAAAGAGTTGATGATACAACTGAACCGTTAATACTTACTACTTCCTAAAAATTATAAAGCCCACTAAACATATACTCGAATACATTATTGCCGAAATAAGGCCTGTCATTATCAACTGGAATAAACATCAACTCCAGACCGAATTTCCAAGGTCCGAAACCTGACGCATAACCAAGACCCAACATTGGAATACCTTTGGACAATCGAGAATTTACATTTGAAAGGCAATCAAGAGGGTAGGTGACACCTGAGAATCTCGCTATTTCGCAATCATAAGAAATCAAGTAGTATTCTCCTTTGATATAAATGTTTTCGCTGAATTTGAACCGAGGGAATATATATGGTCCGTAATTAAATAGACTGATGTCATCTCCATTTGGGCTTGGGTTATTGACAAACTGATAATCTAGTTTGAGTCCAAGTCCCACGCTAAATCTATCCGTAATCTTGTAAGATGGTCCTCCTTTTCCAGATATACTAAAACCCTGATTAAACCCTAACTGACCTATGAGAATATCCCAAGCGAGTTTATCCTTAAAAGTCACTTTTTCTACATCTCTAGACCTCCTAGTACGTTGTCTTTCTCTTTCTTCTGTTCTATCAGATTTACTTCTAGGTCTTCTCTGAGAATAGGCATCAGATATAGAAATACATACAAACAGGCCAATCAGAAAAATTATGATTTTGTTATTAGTCATGGTTCAGTTTTAGAATGATAACTTCAAATATGAACTAAATGAGATAATTTGCAATAATCTTGTCATTTATTTAACAACGAGACATCGTAATCAAAGATATACATAATTAAATACTCTGTAACTTCGTATTAACTCAGGATTGTTCCGATGATTTTTGGAACAAATTTTGGAGTCTGAAGATGAAATACCTTTCTAACACCTTTCACAAATAGTTAAAACACTGTTGGCTAAGCTGTTTTCTTATGGCTTGGTCTTATTGAGAATGAAACATTAATCACAATGAGATACTGGATTTATTCAGTTATCTATATCATTGCATGGAGCCTAGTGTCTGTGACACAGGTGTCGGCACAGGTAGATAGATATAATTGTCTACTTTTTCCTGCACCTGTTAACGACATCTGTTCTGACGCAATTGATATCGGAAATACAGTAGAAGGTGTAACCTGCTGCGGCAACGTAGAGGGTGTGGACCAGTGCGGGAATATGGAAACCAGTGTTTGGTTTAAGTATGACCAGGTAGATGATGCTACTAAGTTTGACTTTATCAACGTAGATATCAATGGACACATCGGTATAGAAATATATACTGGTGATTGTAATGATCTGATGCTTCTGGAGAAATCAGAATGTGGTGGTTTTGATACAATATCTTTTACGATCACTAATTGTGTCGGCCCTTTGTTCGTTCATGTCCTATCAAGGAACGAAGGCTGCGGAACTTTCATAATAAATACAGAAGAGATTACTGGCTGCAATGCAGCAGAAGATTGCGAAGATGTCACTAGCTTACATACTATATCACCGATATCCGATCAGGGACAACAATGTATATCTTCTTGTCTTAACTTTTCTTGTAACAGCAACTGTGCTGACCAAAGTGTATGGCTACGAGTCAATACAGATGATAACGCATCTGCCCTACAGATAGAGTTAGACAATGCGCTTTTTGATCCTATTATTAAGATATACAGACAAAATATAAGCTGTGATAATGCTGTCGAAATCATAGACTGTACGCCGATAGGAGAAGCTGATATTTTGAAATTGGATGTATTAGAAAATGCGAGTTACCTCATAGAAATATCATCTGATGGTGGAACACCATCAGCTTTTGATCTTTGTGTCAATAGTCTGGATAATAATGTCAATTGTGCCAGTGGTACAATCTCTGTAAGAAGACCAGAAAATCCAACAGCTAATCCAGATGGTCCTTTTTGTCCAGGAGAAACAGTGGAGTTTTGTTATGAGATGGAGTTTGCAGTAGATCCTGTAGGTACGGGGAACTCATGTATGGCGCCTCAGGGCATTATACCTGTACTCGGAGGTGGATGGGACCTAACAGCTAATAATATAAGTAATCAAGAACCGACAGGATGGACATACTGGAGAGAAAGATCAGTAGATTATAATCTAAGTCATCCCTCGCTCGGACTTAATACAGATCCTAACGGCAAACTAATCTTAGAATACGGAGATGGCGGACTAAGCTCTGGTGATTTATTGCCAGAAGGTTGGTGGTTTGTGTCTGACGGTAACTCTGGATGTACTAATGATGGAGATCCAGATAATGGTTGGGGGATGATCACGACCTGTGATGAGACGATTAGAGTTAACCATTGTTTCTCTTTGACCACTAGAAGGGTGTCAGATGTGGCAGAGTGTGAGGAAGAATTTGATAGAGACCTTAGTGTGACCATATTTACGTTTGCGGATGGTGAGACAGGTTGTTATAGTAATACAGCGTGTACAGGAGATACGCCAGCAACTTTTCATAGTGAGATGGACTGTAGTACCTTATACAACCTTCGTGCTCAGGATAAAGACATCTGCTCTGGAGATTTTATAGATGTACCAGTTTTTGTGGTTGGGGGGTTTGTTGTACCCGTCTTTGTCGAACCAGTGATAACAACTGGAACTACAGGATCTCAGCAATGGTTGTTCAACGATGGTACAGGTGTAATTCCTGATCAAATCATTAATCTAACCGATGAGCCCGTACAGATCACTTATGCGGTATCTTACTTTAACCCAGAATCTAATTGTTCTTCTCCAGCGATATTTTTTGACGTGTTGGTTCAGCCAGAAATAGATTTTGGCATACAAGATGGGAATATATGTGATGGGCAACCTGTGACGATATCGGCAGCGGATGGAATGGATGTATACGAATGGTATAGTCTGGATAATAGTCTTCTGTCTGAGACTAACGAACTGGAAGTAACTGAGCCAGGTGTCTATGTCCTACAGGTGATGAGCGGACTCTGTACAGATCAGGTAGAGGTTACCGTAGAAGAAGATAACTCTATCACCGAGGCACTTATACAGGATTCTATTTTTGTATGTAATCAGGATATAGGAGCTTTACCTACAACATTTGATCTTAGCAGTATTGTTATAAGTGGTGTAGAGGGAATATGGTACGATGATATGGGTAATGAAGTTCTGGACCCAACAAGTGTCGATTTTGCAGGAAATAATGAGGGGGTATTAGAGTATTTGTTTGAGACGACGAGCATCATTGCACCTTGTCTTAATATTCAGGATCAGATCTATATCAAAGTAGAAAATTGCATTTGCCCAGATGTCGTTATCGATGCGATACCTGACCTCTGTGCAGAAGATCAGATATTAGACCTTAATGATTATCTTAATACTACTGATTCTGGTGAATGGAACATTTTTGATGGTCCTGATGTCACATCATTGTCATTAGTAGGAAGTGAAATTAGATTGCATCAGAACATAGTCCCAGGAGTCTACACTTGTGCTTTCAAAGTAAATCAAAGTGGATTTCACTCTAATTGTACTTTCGATTTTCCTATAGAATTTAAGGTCGTACAGCCACCGAGCGCACAAGTTGTATCCGAAATAACCGTCTGTAATAAAGTGGATGGCATCCACGATTATCTGGTCGGCTTAGATACTTTATATCTTAACGGTGATGCAGGAGAATGGCGTGTAGATAATCCTCTATTATCTATAGAAAATAACGAAATCAATTTTGTAGATATATTACCAGGAGAATACTTCTTGACTTATACGACTAATGTGGCAGAAGAACCTTGTCAAGATTCTAGTTATACCACAACGGTAAAAGTTATAGATTGTAGCTGCCCAGACCTGAGTCTTAATAATCCAGAACCCCTTTGTAACGAAGGTGGAATATTAGATCTTAATACGCTTTTGACTCCGGAAACTGTAGAGGGTACTTGGTCATTTTTGATTGGACCAGAGACTTTGATAATCGATGCTAACGATATGTTAGACGTAAGCGGAATGCCAGATGGCCTATATACTCTGGAGTATACACCAGTGGACATGCCTAATTCTTTTTGTCAGCAAAGTACGACTATAGAGATCCAGGTATTCAGCCCATTATCGGCTGGAACTGGTAATGTTATTAATTTCTGTGCCTCTGAGCAAAACACGATAGACTTATTCTTATTACTGGATAATGCGGAGACAGGTGGTGTATGGTCTGAGACCTCTACCAGTTTATCTTTAGGTGGATTCGATAATGAGTCTGGTACATTCACATTAGATAATGAAGAAGCGGGTATTTATGAGTTTACCTATACGCAACTATCCAGTGCAAGTTGTCCAGGTACATCGGCTAAGGTGTTAGTTGTACTTAACAGTCAGCCAAATGCTGATGCAGGTATAGATACCGAACTGACCTGCTCACAGAATACGGTGACGCTCGGTGGTCCCGATATGGCATCAGGAGCAAGGATAATATACGAATGGTCAGAATCATCGGGCCAGATTATTCCTAATAGTGATACACCTAACCCAATCGTAACCCAACCAGGAATCTACGTCGTAAGGGTCTCAGATAGCCTTTTTGGATGCGAAAGTGTAGATTCTGTTGTCATATCTGAGGATAGAAGTATCCCCTTATTCGATTATGGAATACTACCTGTGGATTGTACTGGTAATACGCCAGGCGGTATAGAGATATTTAATTCTTCTGGAGGTAATGGAGATTACGAGTATTCTTTTGATGGTGGTCTGACATGGACTAATCGCACGCTGCAGGATACATTGGCTCCAGGGTTATATGATGTGAGTATAAGAGATGGTAATGGATGCGAGTCATCGGTAGAAGGTATCGAAGTACCAGGTCCGATCAACATTGGTCTGGATATCGGAGAAGATAGGGAGGTGCAATTCGGAGATTTTACCGTGGTGCTTAATTTGACAACGATTGCTTCCGCGGAAGATATCAATATCGTCGTCTGGGAAGAAAATGGAGAGGTACTTTGCGAGGGGCAGCATGATGATTGCTATGAGATCGAGGTAGATCCCGATGGTGTGGTTACTTATTGCGTCACTGTCACAGATGATAATGGTTGCGAAGAAAGTGCTTGTATCGTACTAACAGAAGTAGTCGATCCTAACCTTTATATGGCTAATGTATTTTCACCTATAGAGGAAGGCATAAATAATACTTACTTTGTCCAGAGCGATGAATACATCACTGAGGTCAAGGAGTTTTTTATTATGAATAAGTGGGGCGATATGGTCTATTATTCGCAAAATCATCCACCTAATGATCCAGCCTATGGTTGGGACGGAAAGTTTAAGGGTAAGTTGGTGCCTAGTGGTGTATATGCATATTATGTCCGTACTGTGGATGTCATAGGAGAAGAACTCAAATCAGCCGGAGACCTGACTTTGCTCAGGTAAGTCCCAGACCTGGTTGCTGGTTAGTAAATCCTAAAGTGGTTTTCTTATAATGTACTTTAGACTATCTCACTTGAGATAGATCACATTATGGCTTATTTTCGTTCTTTGAGGACATACGCCGATCTGTGATACCCAGCCTAAGAACTTATATCATATCTTGTATACTACTCGCGGTATTTTCTGCCTCAGGTCAGGATTGTTTCATATCAGAGCGAATTACAATCATTGCAGAAGACACAACCACACTACGTCTGGATGTCGATGGCTTAATTAATGATGACCTTGCTACTAATCAAAGCATCTGTGGTATAAGGATGTTTTTTGCTCATGGACAGGTAGGAAACCTGCGTATGACCTTGATTTCTCCAGATAATCAGGAGGTCACTTTGTTAGGGCCAGGTCGGAACTCTTCTGGACTCACCCAATTAGTCAATTGGAACATTATCTTTTCTCCTTGCGCCACACCTGCAGTACCTGACAGTGGATTTGATCCAGTATGGGATAATGACCAGCCGTGGCAATCATTATCAACTTATAATGGAATATATCATCCTCATAATGGTTGCTTAGAAGACTTTAATTCTGGGTCAGCGAATGGGACATGGCAGTTGCAAATAGAAAATCTAGGTCCACTAGAAGGGCGAATAGAGTACTTCGAGATTATCTTTTGTGATAATACTGGTATATCCTGTGTGCCTTGCGTCATTGACGCGGGTAGTTTAGATTCTGATTTTTATACCACTTGTCAGCAGGATTTGACACTTAGGAATTTGAGCAATTTGGTGATAAGCAATTATGCACCTGTGGCTGATCAAGAATACCAATACATATTATCGGAATCTGATAATATTCTTGCCATTGATCCAGATCTCAATGATTTAGATACCTTATCACCTGGCTTTTATACAATCTGTGGTATGGCGTATCAAATTAGTGATGAACCCTCATTATTGACTCAAACCAATCTCTCTGATATAAGATCTTCGATAGAAAGTAATCAGGTCTGTGCAGACCTGACGGCACCTTGTTTTTCTCTTCAGATTTCACCAGTAGATCATATAGTCGAAGTGGATACCACATTCTGTGTAGGGGATACCATATCTTTTTTGGGTATAAAAATATTTGATGATTTGGACACTAATATTCTAAGGGCTAATCAGGTGGCCTGTGATTCTTTGATTATCATATCTGCTCAACAAATAGAGGTGAACTCCATTTTATCGGCTTCCTTAGATACAGTGATTTGTGGAGAACCAATCTTGATTAATGGCAACAGCAGTACCTCCACCTTGCCCTCTATTGATTATGATTGGTCAACGGTAGATGGGAATTTTATATCGGATGTCGGTCCAGTAACTCAGGTGGATAAAGGAGGCACTTATCGCTTGGATATAGAAAGTGGCGGATGTATGGATAGTGCATTTATCACCATCTATGAAAGAGACACTTTTAGTGCAGCGTTGGTTTATGATACGGCTTATTGCGTAGACCAGCCTATGACACTTTATTGGCAGTCCGAGTTGTCTTTAGATTCTGTTTTTGTTTCTACCATCAATACGATTGTCCCAGCAGTGGACTCTTTTATAACTCAGCAAGAAGACTTTTATACAGTCGAGATGTATAGCGGTAGTTGTCGTAGAATAGACAGTATTGGATTGGAGCGTCAGACAACGCCCATCGATATTCAGGTATCTACTTCTATAATAGATTGTGATAATACCCTGTCTACGGTGGTCGTATCGTCTAATGTGATAATAGAAAATTATGAATACTCTGGTCCTGAAAATATTACCGAGACTGATAATATGATTAGTGTATCTACAGCAGGAGACTACTCTGTGGTCGTGACAGATAATAATGGTTGTACCGCCATGCAATCTTTTACTGTAGAAGAAAGTCAAGATCTACCAGAATATCTTACGATGGATATGGAGATTAGCTGCATGCGAGATACAGTCACTTTGCCCTTGTCAGTTTTGTCAGTTATAGACTCAGTCCGATGGTCTGGTCCTGATAACTTTAGTAGTAATGAGATCAATCCAGCCGTATCAGATAATGGCGTTTATTATTTCCAGATTTTCGGGTCTAATGGTTGCATCAAATCGGATAGTCTAGTATTGGGTCGAGAGAATGTTGTACCCAATTTTGTAGAGATAGGGGGTGGGGTAGATTGTGATCAAGAGATAGTTTTTTCTGTATACGAACATAACGCTGACAGGATACAATGGACATTCAATGGTGATATCATTTCTGATCAGGATAGCTTGGTTATAGAGGAGTCTGGAACTTATCACATAGAGTTTTTTTCGGGATTTTCTTGTTATGGCATAGATTCTGTAACATATAGCAACGTAAACGAATACTTTTTTACCATTAATAACATTCCAGACACACTAGCCCTCAGCTGTCAGGTAGATTCAGTTCTTGTCTCACCTGAGTTCAGCATAAGTCAATCAAACATTGATTTGCAATGGTTGCTTGGTGGTCAGGAGATTTCTATTCTGCCAGATTTAATAATAAAAGAAGAAGGTCGGTATATAATTAATGCATGCAATACTTGCTGTATATCGGATACGATAGATGTTATAAGACAAGCTGCCGCATTTGATATAGATAATATACAATTACAGATTTTGGATGCGCCATGCGCACAGGACTCTTCTTTTCTTTTGATCAGTGGCGTACCTGTATCAGATTCTATCGACTTTATTTTTAATCAGCAACCGATAGAACAGACGACAGAACTTTACTTACCGTCAGGTCCATACTCTTTATTGATAGAGGATAATAATGGTTGTCAGTTTGCTTTTGATTCTACCGCTATATATCCTGATGAATTGACTTTAGATCTAGGAGATGACCTCACTGGACTAAGAGGGGAGCAATTACAAGTAAGTATTTCTACCAATCTGTTGCAAGATCAGATACGCGATTGGATGTGGTCTGATGAGTCTGTACTGGATTGTACGTCATGTTTTGACCCCGTGGTAACCATAGAAAATGATACGATTTTAGAATTGATCTTGACAGATGAGAATGGCTGTATGGTATCGGATAATTTATTTATTTCGGTAATAGAGCCAGAGGATAATACAGATGTTTATATTCCTAATATATTTTTCCCTGAAAGTGATACAGATAACAATGCCCTTAGAATATATCACGGAGACGGCATAAGTCGTATTTATGATATTAGAATTTTTGATAGGTGGGGAAATTTGCTTTTTTTTCGTAAGGAATACCGAGATATTGATAATTTTATATGGGATGGAAGCTTTGAGGGGGAGGATTTGGACGCGGGCGTCTATGTCCTTAAGTTAAATGTCACAACCACAACCAACACTGAGAAAGAGATAATCCGAGCGATTTCCCTCCTTCGATGATGTTGTTTTTGTATTTGCAATCAATAGACCAACTGTAACATATTATAAAAGCAGAAACAGCACTCTTATGAAAAATCTATTCCTGATTTTTACTCTCTTCTTTATTGGACACGGTATGATTTCAGCACAAGATCTGGAATGTGGAGACGGAATACCAGAATGTAGTCTAGACCAAATTAATGGAGCATCAATAACAAATCCTCCTTATACAGGGAACAATGGTGGGACATTTTGTAATGGTGGTGTCATACATAATGCTGTCTATTTTTCTTTTATAGCTGGTAATACAGATATGAACATTACTGTCAATGTCGATCCAACGCTCTGTATGCTACCTACCAATAACCCACCGTGTAATGATCTGGGTGTGCAGATTGCTGTATGGGATGATTGCAGTGGTAATTGCATTGCTGGGGATGCTGACTGTTATACAAGCTCCCAATCCTTTGATGTTAGTGGTATGACTTTGGGAGCAACCTATCATGTAATCATGGATGGATGCTGTGGAACAGTTTGTAGTGATGTTACTATATCTGCGAGCCCTATAGGAGGACCATGGGATTTTGAAATTCCAGATTTGAGCGTGGTAACATTAGATGCCAGATTTGCAGGACGATGTAATTCGAGCTACCCTCCAGATGTATTTTGCGTTGGTCCAGAAATCATACTAAATGCAGAAGGTATTCAAGGGTCTTATGATTTATCTCAGTTAGGTGGATTATGGGAATGGAGCATCTCTGGTCCTGATCCATCTAGTGTGACTTGGGAAGAAACCAAGTTTGGTGCTGGATCGGGTACAGGGCCTACCGCTGTTTATGGCAGTGCAGATGCGAGTCGAAATGGTGTGGGTGGTAATCAAATGATTTTGACTTTTGGGGTGTCTGGTGATTATACGATATGCCTAGATAACTATGCTACATTTTGTGACCAATCTGTATCTGGAGGTCCAGCATGTATAGATATTACTATTGCAGATCCTGATGTACAAGATTTTGGAGAATACGATCTATGTCGGTTATTTATGGAGAACGACTCTTGGACACCACCACCAGCTGATATAAATGGAACATTATTCGATTGGCAAGGAGGCGCAATTTCGGCATTTGATTTAGATTCAGACGGAATAGCTGAACTTATTGGTGGTACGGATGATTGTGAATGCCCCC
This sequence comes from Saprospiraceae bacterium, assembly GCA_020628095.1. Lineage (GTDB taxonomy): Bacteria > Bacteroidota > Bacteroidia > Chitinophagales > Saprospiraceae > RFSX01. The sequence continues at coordinate 11,554 of JAHDFP010000021.1, read as the reverse complement.
TTAATCAAAGAGTAAAGGTGAATCTCATTGGAGCAAATAAGGATAATGCGGAGGTCATTGATATTTATTTATATTCTTGTCAAGCAAATAATGAAACGCAATATGTATGGGAATCTGAGATTATATCGGATGTCGTTTCTTATGATAATGTCTGCGGAACACTCTTTAGTGGGTCAAATCTAACAGATGATCGAGGAGTTACTTGTGATAGTGCGTACGTACTAAATGTGTACGAGATTGAGGTAGGGGATTCTATTAAGGTTCTTGGATGTGGACCAGATGGTGTGAGAGTAGAACCTGTAGTCTTTAGGCTTGATGGTAATGTTTTTGATATCAGCTCGGCTTCATATAGCTGGACAATCGAGTCTACAGGTGTTGAAGTAGCGACAACGAGGATTGCAGATTTACCACCTAATGAGAGGTATTGTGTCTTGGTAGATGGCTTAGTTGACGATCAGTATACTATGGAACAAGCATCGTGTATATTTGAGTATTGCTACTTCGTAGAAGGCGCCACGATAGCCGATCCAGAATTTTTAGCCTATGACGATGAAATCTGTGCAGCCGATACAAGAGGACTTACTTTTGGAGTACAGAATGATCCTGATGTCACCTATGACTGGGATGTGCCCGCTAATTATTCTGTCAATGGCGGTACAAGTTCTGCTTCTATTAATGTGGATATAGACACTTATGATCCTTCAGATACCTTATTTATAATTATAAAATCAGAGTGCGGCGATAGGAGAGAACCTTTCCCTATAGAGGTGGCAGAGTTACCTCAGATAGATATAGATGCGCCTAACAGTGGATGTGTCGGAGATGCTTTTGATATAGAGTACACAGGCAGTACGTCTGGGGTGGATTTTGACTGGACAGTGACAGGTGGTACGATCAATGGATCATCTTCTGGAGCGACTATCAATGTGACGCCTGATGCTGCAGGAACTTTGTCATATAGCTTGGATATTTCTAATAGTCTCGGTTGTGATGATAGTGATAATGGTTCTATAGCAATAGATGATGCCCTCCCTGTAGCTGATGTCGATTGTGCGGAAAGCACAAGCGAGATCGTCTTCTCATGGACTGTAGATGGTGGCGCATCAGGATATGATGTCTCTCAGATAGATGTTCCAGCAGGGGCAACAGTAATGGATGATGCGGATAATGGGACTTTTACAGTATCTGATTTAAGTCCTGGAGATGAGGTCGTTATAGTAGTGACAACCTTAGGCAGTAATTGTGGTAATCCACGGACACAGCAGATTTCATGCTTTTCTACTAACTGCTCACCGCCGCCATTTGATGCAGGCAACTTTATGGATATGTCCTTATGTGTGCCGACAGAAGATCAGACTATCACCTTCACAGCGACACCTCCAGCGGGTTATGTGGGAGAATATTCTGGACCTGGTATAACGACGGCTGGTGTCTTTGACCCGACCGATGCTGCTGTACAATCAGGTGATAATACGCTATCATATAGATATAGTTTACCTGATGGGACTTGCCCAGAACAAGAAAGAATAACAATCACGATCAATAATGATCCTGATCCAAACATAGATCCTTCTAATATGGAAATCTGTTTAGGAGAAGCAATTGATTTGACGTTATCGTCTAATAACCTAACGCCAAATTGGGACTTTGGAGCGACTAATGATTCTAATGGCGACCCTGATAATCTGGTTTTTAACACCGCAGGCCCTAAGACTATTTCAGTTACAGTAACCGACCCTAATGGATGTATGGCAGAGTCCTCCACTAATGTAGAGGTCTTCGCAGACTTTGATGACATCGTGATCCAATGTAATACTTCGACAGATGCTGTCACCTTTATCTGGAACGAAATATCTGGTGCTGACGAATACGAAATAGAGTACACAGATGCTTCTGGTGGCATGACAACCTTATCAGCGGCGATAGGCGATGAGCGCTATGATGCAACAGGACTAGCACCTGGTGAGACTGTATCCATAACTGTGCGCGCCATAGTCTCTAATACACCTTGCCGTGCACCGAGTGCTTCGGAGACATGTTCTGCCTCTAACTGTTCTACACCTCCATTTACGGCAGGCAATTTTGTGGATACAGAATTATGTGCTCCTACGGATTTATCTGGGACACTGCAATTTGATGCGACGCCTCCTGCGGGCTATGTAGGGGAATACTCTGGACCAGGTGTAAGTGCTACGGGAGAACTAAACTTAGAAGATCCCGCCTTATCAGTAGGTAATAATATGATTACTTATAGATTCGCATTGCCAGATGGTAGCTGTGCTGAGGTAGAAAATATTAACGTCAGACTTAATCAAGATCCTGATGCCACCATTACACCATCAGCAATGGTCGTCTGTATTGGCACGCCTGTTACCTTAGATTTAACAGATAATAGCCTTAATGCTGTGTGGGACTTTGGTCCTGCAGGTGAGAGTAATGGAGATCCTAATAATCTCATTTTTACAACCGAGGGACCTAAGATTATCTCGGTGACGCTGACAGATGATGCGACGGGATGTACGGATGAGTCTATGATTACAATAGATGTTGTACCAGAGCTAGATGCGCTGACACTAACCTGTGCGGCTACAACCAGCGAAGTCACTTTTGCATGGAATACGATTGTAGGAGCGGATTCTTACGAATTGACGATAACAGATCCAGATGGTAATATGACCACTGAGACCAGAATGCCTGGTGATGAGCGCTATGTCGCAAGTGGCCTGTCGCAAGGACAGACAGTATCTCTTACAGTCCGTGTCATATCTACCAGCGTATGTACGGCGCCAGAAGATAGTACATCATGTACGGCTCAGAATTGCGATCAGGCAGATATAGCCTTTACAGTACCACGTGATGTATTCTGTAGTAATGAGTCTGGCAGCACTGTCAATATGACCGTTTTGGTCAATGGAAACGATCCAGAACCAGGCAGTGGCCGATGGGAAGGAACAGGCATCACCACCATAGATGATATGACGGCTCTATTTGATCCAGATGGATTAGGGGCAGGAATTTATACTATAATCTATACATATACGGCTCCTAATGGATGTACTGATATGGCGGAGTATGATATGGAGGTCAAAGAAGTACCAGTGCCTAATCTGACTGCGAGTACGATGACTTTATGTGTCGGTGATGAGTTAGTGCTTATGTATGATGAGCTGCCACCGACCGTGGATGCGCAGCAATGGTTTGTAGATGGAGCACAAGACACTAACCAGCAATCCGCTACCGAAAGATATGTGACCTGGGGTGCGGCTGGAACTTATATGCCTTCTCTGACTTATGCTGTACCTGGTTGCCAACCTACAACGACTAGTGTTATGGTAGAGGTTATAGATTCTATAGGTGATATAAATATTATTTGTTCGGAAACAGAAACAGATTACATCGTTTGGAACTGGGAGGATGGAAATGCTTCCACCCAGTTTGATATTTATATAAATGATGAATTTCAGGAAACAGTAACTACTTCTGAGTATCGTCGTGATGGCTTGGATTTTGGAGAAAGTTTGACGCTTAGAGTAGAAGCGAACAATGGAATTTGTGCATCAAAGTCCGATACGTTGACCTGTAATGCAGTGCCATGTTTTTCTCCGAGATGGGATGTCTTTGTCTTAGATAGCTACTGCTATAAGGAAGGTGATCCGGGCATTGAATTGGACATACAAGTCCTTGACCCTATTATCGGTGGAACGGTGGGCGTACCAGCTATATTAGACCATCCTAATGTGGTCGGCAATGTGTTGACTCCTACTGCGGGGTCTCAGGAATATACCATCAAAGCCACTTGTGCGTCTTGTGTCTGTCTTCAGGACACCTTTATTACTATACAGATATATGATAATCCAGAATTCTCGCTCAGTGCAACGGAACAAGTTATATGCGAGGGAGAATCGACATCTATAAATTTTGATTGGACAGGTTCGGGTACATTGGATTACCAATGGAATTTTGCAGGAGGGTCTTCTGTAAGTCCGATGGATGGCCCTCAAGAAGTCACGTTTGCTGATGCTGGTACTTATAATGTGACCCTGATGATAGATAATAACGGCTGTGCATCAGAGATGCAGAGTATCGACATATTAGTAGAGCCAGAATTGGTCGCACCGACTATTATGTGCACTAACAGTACTATAACCAGCGTAGAATTCATGTGGGATATGGTAGACTGTGCATCTATGTATAATGTTTATGTAGACGGTGCATTGGCTACAACTCAGTCTGGACTGACTTACGAGGTGACTGATCTCACCTCTGAGCAAGCGGTAGAAGTTTACGTAGAAGCATTATCTGATTGTGCTTGTAGTGATGTGGTCTCAGCAACGATGAGTTGTCAGTCAGAGCCTTGCCCTCAGGTTGATTTTGATTTTAGCAGGGACGAGACTGAAGAAATTTGCCTTGACGAAAATGCGGAAGCCTTTAGCATATCGGCAACACCACAAGGGCTGCCTGGTAACGGTACAGGGACATGGAGCGGTGATCCGATATCTGATGCATCCACGGGTACAGTAGATCCAAGTCTCATATCGACGGCTGGAACTTACATGCTTACTTATGATTATCAAGAAGGGGTATGTAATTACCAAGTGATGACCTCCGTAACATTCATAGCACCACCAAGCGTCAGCGTAGTAGATCTTACTGATCCTGCTTGCCCAGATGATACAGAAGGTTCGGCTATGGTCGAGGGATCAGGAGGAACAGGGCCTTATATGTACAGTGTGGATGGAGGCTCAGCGCAAGCTTCTGGAGATTTGTCCAATCTATCTATCGGAACGCATAGTGTAAGTGTAATAGATGCCAATGGATGTATGAGTGCGGCGGAAACTATTACAATCTCATCGCCTTCTACACCTACAGCACGTATTACGGGAGATGCCATTATAATAGATGGCAATGATGGCAATTACGAATTAGATTTTGGCGGAACATTGTCACCAGATCAGATTGATACTATCCAGTGGACTTTCAATGGAGGAACAGTTGGTGGTAATTCTATAGCTTATTTATATGCCAGTGCTCAAATGGACGGAGAATTACAAGCGACTATTTCGTATAATGGGGGATGTACTATTACGACAGAATTATTTTCAATTAATGTGAAGCAAGTACAGGCCTTTTATGTTCCTAACATGGTTTCAGAGCTTGAGGATCCTACTTCTAGTAATAACCAATGGACACTATTTATAAAAGGCGATGAGGTATTCCCTAAGAGTATCAAAATATACAATAGATGGGGTAATCTTGTGCATGACCAAACATGGAACTTTAACGCGGATAATTTGCCAGACGGCAAGTTACTATTGTGGGATGGTACTTATGGCTCTGATGGTACTGGTCCAGATATAGTTTCCTCGGTCTATGTATATAAATTAGAAATAGAAGTCGAAGGGGACACTAGAGAAATTTTAGGAGATATTACTATAATTAGATAGTAGGTACTTTCTTATATCCTTTTACAAGTTCTTTTGATAGAGATAATCAAGGACTTGTAAAAGGATATTTTCCTTATTCTAATTTTTTTAATCATCTAGTCGATTAGGTTGAATTATTCTGTCAAATCTGATTTTGACAGTTAGTATTATTTCATAAAATGTCTCTTTTTTGAAATAATATGGAACCTTAGGCAACAATTGTATAAATGTACGTATCTATTATATAGTTAAATCATAATAGACCCACTACTTCCATTACATTATAGTTTTAACCTATATATATTTTTCTGATTTATAATTAAGTATAAAATGCAGAAAAATTATGTAGACAAGCATTCGATTCTTTGCTGGATTGTCACAGTCAGAAATTAATTTATTGTTAATTTAAAAGTGTCAAAAAACCAGTAAAAGAGAACTTAGACTTAATCCTGACATAATGAAAAAATACCTTTTTACTTTCTTGTTCGGTTTCATGGTATTATCTATTAACGCTCAGCTCACCTGGGATATAGTACCTACCGATGGTGGCCCTTCTGAATGTATAGATGATGACCCTTTCAATAATCCAGACTTTCAGGCATGGTTAACATCTTTTACAGCCACTGCAGGATGTCCAGGAGGGTTTCCAACTGTCACCGACGATGCTTCTCCTGGTGGTTTCTTTTTCGACCCAGCCCTTTGTCAGTGGTGTATAGATGTGAATTTTGATGTCATGGATGATTGTTCTCCGCCTAACACATTGCCTACCGAGACGGCAACTTACTGTATAACCGATATGGTGCCTGCAGAATTTGCTCCAGGCTTAGATGGTACTATACTAAATCCTATAGAGTGCGCAGGAACTGCATCAGATAATCAGCCTTTGATTGATGCAGAAGTGATGGCTTGGATAGCAACCTTGGGTCCTGGAGATGTTACGGAGGCCTGTGCTAACTTTGGTGATTTAATTATAACCCATGAGCCAATAGGTGGAACGGCTCCACCAGATTGTCCTACCGAGATATCTGTGACGGTCAATATAGAAGACCCATGTGGAAGAAGGGGTAATCCAATAACTGTGACCGTTGAGATACAAGATAACATACCACCTATGTTTAACATAGGAGATCAAACCTTGATGTGGCTAGAGTGTGATGTAGATAATAATGCAACAGATGCGCAAGCACTCATAGATGGTATCCGAAATGACCCCAATACTGTTACAGAGGATTGTACTGACCTAGTATGGACTCAGACACCTTTTCCATTACCTTCCACACCAAATGTTGTCAATGGTCCATGTGATCAGGCTTATGAAGTAGAGCTAATGGTCGCTGATGAGTGCGCTAATACCGATGGCTCATCGATAGTAATTACGATTCCTGTAAGAGATACAGAAGGACCGACAATCGTCGATGGTTATCCTGTGGACCAATCGTATCCATGTCTTTCAGATGTGCCTCCTGCACAGGCCCAATTAGATGATGCTTGTCAAGGTATATTGATAGGTGGATTGGACTTTCAAATTGTAGAAGACCTTTCAGGTGTTATTTGCGAGTCGGATGGTGTCATTATTAGAGAATATTACTTAGAGGATTTATGTGGTAATATTGAACAAGGAAGATCAACTAATCCCCTTGTGCAAACTATTACATTAGGTCCGCCAGATGACTTGGTATGGCTAGATGATTCTAAGCTTCCAGAAGGTTTGTCGCTTTCTCTGGCTGAGGCATTGTGTGCGATGGAGTATTGCTATATGGGCGAATGGTTAGAAGATAACGAAGACCCTAATTCACGCACTTGGCCTTTTGTAGATGCTTTGGTTTGGGGAGTGGATTATGGTTTTGCTAATGGAGGTTGTAATTCAAGTCCCTTGCCTGTAACTGCAGATTTAGGACCATGTATTTTTCCAGGAGGTGACGGTACTATAATTACAGTAACATATACTGTTGAAAATCCATGTGGACCTAATCTAACCCACGAATTTGATATAGAAGTAAGTTGCGGTAGTTGTGGTAATTATGATGGTGATAGATGTGATTTCTGTGAAGAAGGTGGTCCAGGTACGGCTTGCCATTCTTGTGATCTCAATGCATTGTCATTAGCATCGTGTACACCGCCTTATGATGGTACTGGTCCTCAAAGTGGACAACCATCGCCATTATGCAATGGAGGTGGCGTTCCACATAATATGACTTGGTACACGTTTACTGCGGGATCACCTGAGATATTTGTAGAGGTTGCTCCTTTTGACTGCGCTCAGGGAGATAACCCTCAGATAGGTATACAAGCTGGAATATATGACGAGTGTGGTGGAGATTGTTTGGCTGGTGATGATAGTTGTACTGGTGACCATACGCCTAAGACTTTTGAGTTGAGTGATTTAGTCGTTGGAAAGACCTATTACATATTTATTGATGGGTGTAATGGGGCCGAATGTGGTGTTAATATTAGTATAGACGGTCAAGAGGAGTATGGTCTTCCTGGTATGATGCAGGTTATAGTGGATGATGAGCAATGCGAGTCTCCTATAGATCCTGAATTTTGTCCAGGTCAGCAGGTAAGATTTAATGTATTACATGATGGCGATTCTCAGACCGTTTTCGGGGATGGTCATAATGCACCTGGTGATACGTATGATGATGAGGCAGACTTATGTTTTACTTGGTACTTTGATCCACCGATTGATGGTGTATCCGACGCGACGTATAATATAATACAGGAAGGAGGTTTTGCTACTCCATTGCTTACCTTGCCCGAGGTGGAAGAACCTACTACATTCACTATATGTATAGAAGAGGTATCAGGCCCATGTGCAGAGCCTTGCTCATTCGCTGAGTGTACTGGGGATTGTTGTCTGGAGATTGTAGTTTCTCCTTTGCCGGCAGAAGAGGCAGAATTTGATGTATGTGTAGAAGATTTAGAGATGGGTTATGACCCAACAGCAGGATGGTCTGACGCCAATCCTAACAGTTTAGGAGGATGGCAAGGAAGTGTAGATATATCTTTAGATGATGTATTAGATGCACCAGATGGAGAATTGGTATTCCAGGCTTTTGACCCTGATTGTAATTGTATATTCGATCAGAAACTAAAACTTAATCCAAGAGGTAATCTAGGTCCTAAGCCATTTGACGTGTGGTATATGTTCGAATGTCAGTTTAGAGATTTTAGAGCGCGTAACATGATGGAATATAATGAAGAGCTTCAGCCTTATGTCTGGTATGGACCAAATGGTGGAAGCTATAACATTCTTCCAGATTATGATAACGAAGAGGTGGTATTTGATGGCTTTTCTGAGGAGTCAGATTGGCAGGATTTGCAGTGTGATTCTATCTTGATATTATCCGTAGAGCTGACTGATCTTATGGGTGATTATATCCAAGGTGTCTGCGGACCTAGAGGAATTGAGTATACTTGGGAGTTGGAACCATTGGGTCGAGGTTTCGATCAGTGGCCAGAGTTAGATTTTAATTATGTGTACGATTGGGTATTATGTGACGACTTTAGCACTGTCGTAGCAGACGGTACGCCAGCGAACCCTAATCCAGTCTTAGAAGTCTCACCTTCGGAAGTAGGCGATTATTGCATAAAATTGGAAATTGACTTCGAAAATAGAAACCATCCTCAAGGTAGCCCAGAGCGATTAGATTACTGCGAACAATACTTTGGTCCATATTATCTGGAATCAGATGCTGTTGTGGATCCAGTTTTTGAAGGAGAAACAACATTCTGTGCCAATGATTTAACTGGAAAAGTTATCAACATAGTCACAGCACCAGGTAGTAGTGATAACTACGTATGGGATGTCGCTGCAACAGGTGCAGTTATCACGGATAGTAATAACGGAAATACCCAAGTAACCCTTGATCTGACTAATCATGATTTTAGTCAGGCAATAATGGTCAGTGGAGCTACTGATTGTGGCCCTTCTGATGGATCTATAAGATTCAATACACTTCCTGTACCACAGCCTTCTTTTGACTTAGATAGAGAGGTGTGCCTCGGAGAATCGTCACAGGCTGAGTATACGGGTACTGGAGGTATTACAGATTACATGTGGATGCCTATGACCGGTAATATTCCTAATCCGACATTTAATTCTAACAACATCGGCTCCAATACCGTCACCTTGGTCGTGGTGGATGATGAAGGCTGTATGTCAGACCCTGTAATGGAAGAATATGTAGTCTTTGAGCCATTAGAGACTCCTGTCTTGCGGTGCGGATCTATTACTTCCAGTACGGTGGAATTCCAATGGGAAACAGTGGATAATGCCACAGGTTATGATATCCGTATCACTGGACCAAATGTCAATATAGACGAAAGGGACTACCAAAATACAAGTTATGAAGTCAATGGACTGAATGTAAATGAGACAGTGGAGATTACGGTTATTGCACTCGGTAATGCACCATGTGGGGATTCTGATGCAGGGGGTACAGAATGTACGACTGACAGCTGTCCAGATCCTGCGTTTGATTATACACCTCAGACGACATATAGTTTTTGTATCAACAAAAGAGATGATCAGGGTGTCATTGATTTTAGCGTAGCGATTCTCGAGGATAATGAGCCTGATGGACAATTAGAGGATTTTGTACTAACGCCAGCTGGCAGTTATTTTGATGCGAATACTTTGACGGTCGATCCGTCTAATTTAGATGTTGGTGTTTATACGATTACATCACGATATACTTTTTTACAGAATAACAATCCACCGTGTAATAGAGAAGGACCGACTTTTGTTGTTGAAATCTTTGATGTACCAGAAGCAGAGTTTGATCTTTCTTCTTCAGTCATCTGCTTGGGCGAGTCCGTCACCGTCGATGATGGCAATATTACAGCTTCTGCAGCATGGACATATACTGATGGTATTGCACCTAATGCGAATAATGAGCTTCTATGGGAAACTGCAGGTACTAAAGAAGTATCTGTGATGGTGACGACTCCTGAGGGTTGTGAGAGTGTCTTTATGCGTTCTGTAGAGGTGCAGGATACTTTGATTATGGGGCCAGTAATATGTGGAGCGGCTAATCAGAATTTTGTGACGTTTGACTGGGATGATGTAGTAGGAGCTTCTGGATATTCTCTCGATATCAGCGTTAATGGTGGCGCTATCCGTAATGAGATGACATCTGACTCGGAATGGGTAGAAGATGGTTTAACGACGGATGACTTAGTAGAGATATTTGTGACACCGATTCCAGACGCAGGTTACTGTCCGACAGGCCCATCCAGAGCGTTATGTCCTGCCGAATCTTGTATCCCTATGGCACTGGGTGACCTGATATGTACAGGATCAGGGATAGACTTTGTATCAGTGGATTGGGAAGACGTCGACGGAGCCAGTGGTTATGAGATTACCGTGACTGTGACTGCAGACGGAAATACTGGCGCAGCACAGACGTATCCTCTTACGGATTCTGAGTATACAGAGATGGATTTACCTCCTGGAGCAGTGGTAACTTTTGTAGTGAATGCTGTAGCGGCGACAGGCTACTGTGATACGGCTGCTAAGAATATAGATTGCGAGACTAATCCTTGTCCACCAGTAACTTTTGATTACAACCGTGGTCCATACTGCTGGGCGGACGGTGATGGTCCGATAGATATAGGGTTAGTTATTAGTGATCCAGCGGGAGGTGTTGTAGAATATAACGATCCCCGATTTATGGGTGGTGTTTTCTTCCCAGATGTGACATCTAATAATCAGATATATAATGTAACATTCACATATACAGATCAAAGTAATTGTATTTCTCTACATCTTTTAGAGTTTACTGTTCTATCCAGACCAAAACCTGAGATAGTAGTCATAGATGCATTATGTGTCGATGAGACAGGTACTGTACAATTGGCGACCACTTTTGACCCTGCTTTTTCTCTAGATTGGTCTTGGGATGGTGGTACAGCAAGTGGTGCTGGTCCACATGATGTTGTATTTAATGACCAAGGCGTATACGAGGTATCTGTTACAGTGTCGAGTGGTATAGATGGCAATGGTGATGCTTGTATGGAGATGGCTACACTGCCGATTCAGGTGGACTTACCTCTGGAAGCGCCAATAATAGGCTGTAATGCAGATAACGAAGGTGTTACTTTCTCATGGAATAATGTGCTAAATGCAT